>NZ_JBITFQ010000007.1:0-387959 GCF_044456225.1 Streptomyces sp. NPDC050988
ATCATCTTCGTCGACACCGAAGCCTCCAACTGGACCTTCGACCCCGTCCGCAAGCAGTACTACTGGCACCGCTTCTTCTCCCACCAACCCGACCTCAACTTCGAAAACCCCGCCGTCCAGGAAGAGATCGTCTCCGCGCTGCGGTTCTGGCTCGACCTGGGCATCGACGGCTTCCGCCTCGACGCCGTCCCCTACCTCTTCGCCGAAGAGGGCACCGACTGCGAAAACCTGCCCGCCACGCACGAGGTACTCAAGCGGGTGCGGGCCGAGATCGACGCCCACTACCCCGACACCGTCCTGCTCGCCGAGGCCAACCAGTGGCCCGAAGACGTCGTCGACTACTTCGGCGACTACAGCGCCGGCGGCGACGAATGCCACATGGCGTTCCACTTCCCCGTCATGCCCCGCATCTTCATGGCCGTGCGCCGCGAATCCCGCTACCCGGTCTCGGAAATCCTCGCGAAAACCCCGGCGATCCCCTCCGGCTGCCAGTGGGGCATCTTCCTGCGCAACCACGACGAGCTGACCCTGGAAATGGTCACCGACGAAGAACGCGACTACATGTACGCGGAATACGCCAAAGACCCGCGCATGCGCGCCAACATCGGCATCCGACGGCGGCTGGCCACCCTCCTGGACAACGACCGCAACCAGATCGAACTCTTCACCGCCCTGCTGCTGTCCCTGCCCGGCAGCCCGATCCTGTACTACGGCGACGAGATCGGCATGGGCGACAACATCTGGCTCGGCGACCGCGACGCCGTCCGCACCCCCATGCAGTGGACCCCGGACCGCAACGCCGGTTTCTCCTCCTGCGACCCGGGACGGCTGTACCTGCCGACGATCATGGATCCGGTCTACGGCTACCAGGTCACCAACGTCGAAGCCTCGATGTCGTCCCCGTCGTCGCTGCTGCACTGGACCCGGCGCATGATCGAGATCCGCAAGCAGAACCCCGCCTTCGGCCTGGGCTCCTACACCGAACTGCCCTCCTCCAACCCCGCCGTCATCGCCTTCCTCCGCGAACACGGCGACGACCTCGTCCTGTGCGTCCACAACTTCTCCCGCTTCGCCCAGCCCACCGAACTCGACCTGCAAGCCTTCAACGGACGCCACCCCGTCGAACTCATCGGCGGCGTCCGCTTCCCCGCCATCGGCGAACTCCCCTACCTCCTCACCCTCGCCGGACACGGCTTCTACTGGTTCCGACTCCGCGCGGTAGCTCCCCACACCAAACAGCGATTGATGGTGTGCGCCTGAAAGGACGGGTCGCCATGCGCAAGGTCGTATCACCCCGCCCCAGCAGTCACAGTCCGGCTCTTCTGCTGACGTCTCTCGCGGGACTGCTGCGGACGTGGTTGCCGGAGCAGCGTTGGTTCGCGGGCAAGGGCCGGCGGGTCACGGAGCTGGCGCTGCTGTCGGCGACCGAGCTGCATCCGGGATGCCTGCATCTCCTGGTCAGTACGCGGCACGACACCGCCGCCCATCTGCCCGGGGACTGCTACCAGTTGCTTCTCGGTGTCCGGGAGGTCCTGCCGCCGCGGCTGGCCCACACCCGTATCGGCCGGGCGAGCGAGGGACCGCTGGCCGGAATGATGGTGTACGACGCCCTTCAGGAGCCCCGGTCGGCGGACCTGCTCCTGGAGCGGCTGCGCACTCCGGGGACGGTGGGCCCGCTGCGGTTCGAGCGCGAGGCGCATGTGGCGATCCCCGCCGGTCTCACTCCGCGTCTCCTCGACGCGGAGCAGTCCAACTCCTCGCTGGTGTACGGGAATTCGTACATCCTGAAGATCTTCCGGCGCGTCCAGCCCGGCATCAACCCGGATCTCGAGGTGCCCTGGGCGCTGGCCCGGCAGGGCTGCACGCGCGTACCCGCACCGGTGGCATGGTTCCGGACCTCGCAGCCGCAGGCGGCGACGCTCGGCGTCCTGCAGCCCTTCCTGCGCGATGCCGCCGACGGGTGGACCCTGGCCCTTGAATCACTGTCCGCGGGAAGGGACTTCACCGACGAGGCGTTCGAACTGGGGCGGGCGACGGCCGAGGTGCACCTGGCGCTGGCCGGCGCGTTCGCCCTCGGCGCCCCGGTCGGACGCCGGAGCAGACGGCTCGCCGCCTCGATGAACGAGCGGCTGGACGCCACGAGCCGGTCGGTGCCGGACCTCCTGCCGTACGTGGACGGACTGCGGGGTGCCTTCGACGCGCTGGCCGCCCTCGACTCGGGCCGTCCGGTGCAGCGGATCCACGGCGATCTCCATCTCGGTCAGGTGTTGCGGGCCGGGAAACGGTGGTTCGTCATCGACTTCGAGGGCGAACCGGCCCGCCCGATCGCCGAGCGACGGCACCCCCAGCCTCCCGTACGCGATGTCGCGGGCATGCTCCGCTCCTTCGACTACGCCGCCCGCAGCCGTCGCCCGTGGCGTCCGGAGTGGGCACGGCGCTGCCGGGACGCGTACTGCGCGGGGTATGCCGCCCAGGCACGCTGGGACCCGCGCGCCGAGCCGGAGTTGCTGCGCGCGTACGAGACGGACCGGGCCGTGTACGAGGTGCTGTACGAGGCCCGGCACCGGCCCGACTGGCTGCCCGTACCGATGGCGGCGATCGCCCGCCTCGCGGAGTTCGCCCCCGCATCCTCCGGCCCTGGTTCGCAGAAGCCGGTCCCGTCCTTCCACAGCGCTCAAGGAGGCTGAACCCGTGGCCCGCAACATCACCGCAGCCGTGACTCTTCCGGTGACCGAGGACGTCCGGCCCGCAGTGCGGCCGCCGGCGTTCCCCATGGACCTGACGGACCGGGAGCGTCTGCTGTCGGGCGCCCACCACGATCCTCATGCGCTGCTGGGGGCCCATCCCGTGCAGGACGGGGTCGTCTTCCGCGCGTTGCGGCCGTTCGCGACGGCCGTGGCCGTGTCGTTGGCGGACGGGCGGCGCATCGAGCTGGACAGCGAGGGTGACGGGCTCTTCTCGGGTGTGCTGTCGCTCGATTCGCTTCCCGAGTACACCTTGCTGGTCAGATACGAGGGCGGTGGCGAGCTGGCGGTGCAGGATCCCTACCGGTTCCTGCCCTCGCTCGGTGAGTTCGATCTGCATCTGTTCGGCGAAGGGCGGCACGAACAGCTGTGGAAGGCGCTCGGTGCCGAGCCGATGGCCCACCAGGGCGTGGCCGGCACCCGCTTCACCGTCTGGGCACCGAACGCGCGGGGCGTCCGGGTGGCCGGGGACTTCAGCCACTGGGACGGGACCGCGTTCCCGATGCGGTCCCTGGGCTCGTCCGGGGTGTGGGAATTGTTCCTGCCGGGCATCGGCGAGGGCGCGCGGTACAAGTTCGAGATCACCTCGCGGCACGGCCACCGGTTCCTCAAGGCCGACCCGATGGCACGCCGGGCCGAGGTGCCGCCCGCGACGGCGTCGATCGTGACGGCGTCCCACTACGAGTGGGGCGACCAGGACTGGCTGGCGCACCGCGGGGACATCGCCGTGCACGAGGCGCCGTTCTCCGTCTACGAGATCCATCTGCCGTCCTGGCGACCTGGACTGACGTATCGTCAACTGGCGGAGGAACTCCCGGCGTACGTCAAGGACCTGGGCTTCACCCATGTTCAGCTGATGCCGGTGGCGGAGCACCCCTTCGGCGGTTCATGGGGCTATCAGGTCACGGGTTTCTACGCGCCCACGGCTCGGCTCGGCACGCCGGACGACTTCAAGTACCTGGTCGACGCGCTGCACCGGGCCGGGATCGGCGTGATCATGGACTGGGTGCCCGCCCACTTCCCGAAGGACGACTGGGCGCTGGCCCGCTTCGACGGGGAGCCGCTGTACGAGCCGGGCGACTCGCGCCGCGCCGAGCATCCCGACTGGGGGACCTACGAGTTCGACTACGGGCGCACCGAGGTGCGGAACTTCCTGGTCGCCAACGCGGTGTACTGGTGCGAGGAGTTCCACATCGACGGCCTGCGGGTCGACGCGGTGGCGTCCATGCTCTACCTCGACTACTCCCGCGAGCCCGGGCAGTGGACGCCCAACATCCACGGCGGGCGCGAGGATCTCGCCGCGGTCGCGTTCCTCCAGGAGATGAACGCGACGGTGTACCGGCGGGTGCCGGGTGTCATGACCATCGCCGAGGAGTCGACCGCCTGGGAGGGGGTGACCCGCCCCACCGACAGTGGTGGTCTGGGGTTCGGTCTGAAGTGGAACATGGGCTGGATGCACGACTCGCTCGAGTACATCGCCCACGAGCCCGTCCATCGCAAGTACCACCACAACGAGATGACGTTCTCGATGGTGTACGCGTACAGCGAGAACTACGTCCTGCCGATCTCCCACGACGAAGTCGTCCACGGCAAGCAGTCGTTGGTGTCGAAGATGCCGGGCGACTGGTGGCAGCAGCGGGCCACACACCGGGCGTATCTCGGCTTCATGTGGGCGCACCCCGGCAAGCAACTCCTCTTCATGGGGCAGGAGTTCGCGCAGGGTGCGGAGTGGTCCGAGGCGCACGGGCCCGACTGGTGGCTCCTCGACCCGTCGTACACGGCCGCCGCCGATCACCAGGGTGTGCGGGACCTCGTCCGGGAGCTCAATCGTCAGTACGGGGTGACGCGGGCGCTCTGGGAGCGGGACTGCGATCCCTCCGGGTTCGCCTGGGTGGCGGGGGGTGCGGCGGAGGACAACGTCTTCGCGTTCCTGCGGTTCGACGCGGACGGCTCGCCGTTGCTCGCCGTGTCCAACTTCTCGCCGGTTGTCCGGCACGAGTACCGGCTCGGGGTTCCGGATGACGTGCCCGCCTGGGGGGAGGTCCTGAACACCGATGCCGTGTGCTTCGGGGGCAGCGGTGTGACGGGGCTCGGCCCCGTCAAGGCTGAGGCCCAGGGGGAGCAGGGGTGGCCGGCGAGTATCCGACTCACACTGCCTCCGCTGGCTACGGTGTGGCTGCGCCCGGCTTAGCTTTTTCTCGCCCCCGCCGCCCCTACCCATTCCCGTCCCCTGGGGCTCCGCCCCAGACCCCGTGGGGGTTTGTTGTCGGGTGCGGGCCGGTGGGGGCTTGTCGCGCAGTTCCCCGCGCCCCTAAAAACCCTAGGGGCGCGGGGAACTGCGCAATCTTTTGGGGGTTCGGGGGCGAAGCCCCTGAGTCAGGGACGGGAATGGGTAGGGGCGGCGGGGGCGAAAAAGGCCTACACACTCCCCCGATACCGCCGCAACGCCGGCATCATCGCCGCCAGAACCAGCATCATGACGACCACCAACAGCCCGCCACCGGCGACAGCCGTACGGGCACCCAGGGCGGAGCCGGCCGTCCCGTGGAGGACGTCGGCAAGGCGCGGACCCCCCGCGACGACGACCGTGAAGACACCCTGCATACGGCCCCGCAGCTCGTCGGTCACGGCCGACAGAAGGATCGCCCCGCGGAAGACCATGGAGACCATGTCGGCAACCCCGGCGGCGGCGAGGAACGCCACACCCACCCACAGATTGGAACTCAGGCCAAAACCCGTGATGGCCACACCCCAGGCGACCACCGCGGCAATGACCATGAGCCCGTGCCGCCGCGCACGCGAGAACGTCCCGGACATCAGCCCACCGAGCACCGCACCGATCGGAATCGCCGCGAACAGAAGCCCCAGCGCGAGCCCCTCGCCGTACGGGGCGTACGTCTGGGCGGCGAGCTGCGGGAACAGGGCACGCGGCATACCGAAGACCATGGCGATGATGTCGGCGAGGAAGGACAGCAGGAGCACCTGGTTGAGGGAGATGTAGCGGAAGCCCTCCGCGATCCCCCGCAACCCTGCCCGCCCGGCGGCCGCCGTGGTGGCGCCCAGGGGCGGCAGGGCGGGAAGCCGGTAGACCGCCCATACCGTGGCGCACAGGGCCAGGGCGTCGATCAGGTACAGCTCGGCGAGGCCCACGACGGGGATGAGGGCTCCGGCCAGCAACGGTCCGGCGACGAGGCCGGTCTGCATGACGGTCGAGCCGAGGGCGTTCGCCGCGGCCAGTTCGTCCTTGGGGACCAGTCGGGCGATGGACGCCTGGCGGGCCGGGGAGTTGAGGCCGAAGAACGCCTGTTGGACGGCGAGCAGCACCATCAGGACGCCGACCGACTCGAGTCCGGTGACGGCCTGTATCCAGAAGAGCAGGGAGGTGACGGCTATCCCGATGTTCGTGACGAGGAGGAGCTTGCGCCGGTCCACGCTGTCGGCGATCGCACCGCCCCACAGCGCGAAGACGACGAGGGGCAGGAGCCCCGCGAAGCTCGCGTAGCCGACCCAGGCCGAGGATCCGGTGATGTCGTAGATCTGCTTGGGTACGGCGACGGCGGTGAGCTGGCTGCCCACGGCCGTGACGATGGTCGAGGACCAGAGGCGGCGGTAGGCGGGTCGGCGCAGCGGCCGGGTGTCCATGGCCCAGAGGCGCCAGCCGCCGCGCCTCTCCGGTTCCGCCGGGTCGGCCGGCTCCCGCGCCCCGGTCTCCGATTCCGCGCTGTTTTCCGGACCACTCTTGCTCGTGTCCACGCCCGTCCTGGTTCCTCGACCTGATTGCTTCGACCTGATTGCTCGATACATCTTTCGATTCGAGGATCACTATCGCCGATGCGGGGCCACCTTCGCCCGGCGGACCGATCCGTGGACGGGACGACACCGGACGGCAGGCGGACAGCCAGGCGTGTCAGCCGGTCGCGTCAGTCCGTCGTACTCGCGTCCTCGACCGTCACCAGAAGCGCTGCCGCCTGCTCACGGGCGTGGTCGAGTGCGCCGGGAAAGATGCGGAGACCGTGGGCGACGAGGGCGCCCTCGTGGAGCAGCATCAGAGTGCGGCCCAGGGAGTCGGCCGAGGCGGGCGCGAGAGGGCGTACGAGGTCGGTGAACAGGGTGAGCATCCACTGCTTCTGGCCGGTGATGATCGCGTACGCCGGATGGGACGTGTCGTCGATCTCCGCGTGGGCGTTGACCATGCTGCAACCCCGCGGACTGGACGCGTCCATCCACGCGCGCGAGGCCTCGAAGACGGCGAGGACGCCGTCGTGCGGGGTCCGGGCCGCGTCGACTCGGGGTGCGAGGAAGGCCCGCCAGCGCTCGTCGCGATCGGCGAGGTACTCGACGACGATCTGCTCCTTCGAGCCGAACCGGTCGTAGAGCGTCTTCTTCGTGACGCCGGCCTCGGCCGCGATGAGGTCGACGCCGACGGCATGGATACCGCGGTCGTAGAACAGCCGCCCGGCCGCCTCCAGAGCCCGCCGGGCGCCGGGGGTCAGCGGCACTCGGCGCGGCCCGTTCGAGGTGGTCGACGTACTCGACGTACTCGACGGGCTCTGCGCGCTCTGCGTCTTCGAGGTGCTCATTTCTCCATAGTAGACCGATCTGTATACTCGATGCCAGGTATACAGATCGGTCTACTTCGGTCGGTCGTCCGGCCTTGGAGGTGTGCGGTGTCGTGAACATCCTGTTGTCGATCGCGTTCGTCGGAGCCTGGAGCTCCGGTTTCATCGGGGCCAAGCTCGGGTCGGGCAGCGCCCCGGCCGTCACGCTCCTCATGTGGCGCTTCCTGCCGCTGGCCCTCGTCCTGGGCGTCGTCGCGCTGACCGCGACGCGGGCTTCGTGGCGTGGGCTCACACCCCGCGTTCTCGTCCGGCAGGCCGCCGTGGGGGCGCTGTCGCAGAGCGGCTATCTCCTGACGGTCTACTACGCGATAGAGCTGGGCGTCTCCAGCGGCACTACGGCTCTGATCGACGGCACGCAGCCCCTGGTGGCCGGAGCACTGGCCGGGCCGCTGCTGGGCCTGCCGGTGTCGCGCAGGCAGTGGCTCGGACTGGGGCTGGGCGTGACCGGTGTCGCCGTCGTCACCGTGGCCGACGCGGGCGCCGGGACGGGCGTCGCGTGGTGGGCGTATCTCGTGCCGTTCCTCGGCATGCTCTCCCTGGTGGCGGCGACCTTCCTGGACCGCCGGTCCCGTACGGACGTCCGCCCGATGGTGTCGATGACGGTCCACGCCGTCACAAGTGCCGTCGTGTTCACGGCACTTGCCGCGGCCACGGGGGCGGTGACACCACCCGCGAGCGGCTCCTTCTGGACCGCGGTGGTGTGGCTCGTGGTGCTCTCCACCTTCGGCGGGTACGGGCTGTACTGGCTGATCCTCCGGCGGTCGGGGGTGACCAAGGTCAACACCCTGATGTTCCTGATGGCCCCCGTCACGGCCGTGTGGGGTGCGCTGATGTTCGGCGAACCCTTCGGGACGCAGACGGTGGTGGGACTGGCACTCGGCCTCCTGGCCGTCGCCGTCGTCCACCGAGGAGACCGCCACGACCACCACAGCCACCACAGCCACCACGACCGCCACGCCCGCGACCGCGACGGCCAGGACCGCCAACAGCCTCCGGCCCCGGGGTCGTTCACGCCCCGGCGATCAGCGTGGCACCGAGCGCGATCATCATCGCGGCGACCAGAGCGTCCAGTACGCGCCACGCCGACGGCCGGGCCAGGAAGCGGCTGAGCAGCCGGGCGCCGAAGCCCAGCGCGGCGAACCAGACCAGGCTGGCGAGGACTGCGCCGAGGCCGAAGGTCCAGCGCAGCGGGCCGCGGTCGGCCGCGATGGAGCCGAGCAGGAACACGGTGTCCAGGTAGACGTGCGGGTTGAGCCAGGTCATCGCCAGACAGGTGAGTACGGCCCGCCGTCGCGAGCCGGCCGTCCCCGTCTCCACGATCAGCGCCGAGGGCCGGAACACCCTGCGTACGGCGAGATAGCCGTAGGCGATGAGGAAGGCGCCGCCGATCAGCGCGACCGCGGTCAGCGCTTCCGGCCAGGCCACCACCACCGCGCCGACACCGCCGACGCCGAGCGCGATGAGTGCCGCGTCGGACAGGGCGCAGATGCCCACCACCGCGAGCACGGCGTCCCTGCGGATGCCCTGCCGCAGGACGAAGGCGTTCTGTGCGCCGATGGCGACGATGAGGGAGAGGCCGGTGCCGAACCCGGCGGCAGCGGCGGTCAGAGTGCTGGTCACAGGGACACGCTAGGAAGGCGGTCGTCAAGAGTACAGCTAAAGATTCTTACGTATCATTAGCACTCGTGATGACAGAGCTTCCCCTCGACCAGGTGCGTACCCTGCTGGCCGTCGTCGACGAGGGCACGTTCGACGCGGCGGCCACGGTGCTGCATGTGACGCCGTCGGCGGTGAGCCAGCGGGTCAAGGCGCTCGAACAGCGCACGGGGCGCGTCCTGTTGATGCGCACGAAGCCGGTCCGGCCGACCGAGTCCGGCGAGGTCGTCGTGCGGTTCGCGCGCCAACTGGCCCGGCTTGAGGACGAGGCCAGGACCGAGCTCGGCATGTCGGGCGCCGACGAGCCGACGCGGCTGTCGATCGCGGTGAACTCCGACTCGCTGGCGACCTGGTTCCTGCCCGCGCTCGCCCGCGTACCGGAGGAACTCGGCCTCTGCTACGAGTTGCGCCGCGAGGACCAGGACCACACGGCCGCGCTGCTGCGCGAGGGGCTGGTGATGGCGGCGGTGACCTCGTCGCCGGAGGCGGTCACGGGTTGTTCCGTGCGGAGTCTCGGGCGTATGCGGTACGTCCCGGTGGCCGGCCCCGATTTCGCCCCGCGGCGCCTCGGCGGGTGGCCGAACACGCCGTTGCGGGATGTGATCGGCGACGCGCCCGTGGTGGCCTTCGACCGACGTGACGATCTCCAGGACGCGTTCGTCCGGGGGCTCAAACGCGGTCGCGGCGCGGCGAGTTCACTGCGGCATCTCGTGCCGACCTCGGAGGGGTTCGTCGACGCCGTCGCGGCCGGAATGGGGTGGGGCATGGCTCCCGAGGTGCAGGCGGCGCCGCTGCTCGACGCGGGACGGCTCGTCAATCTCGCGCCGGACTCGAAGATCTACGTTCCCCTGTACTGGCAGCAGTGGAAGCTCGACTTCCCCGCGCTCGCCGCCGTGTCCGAGGCCGTCGCGGCGGCGGCCTCCGAGGCCCTGGACTCGGGGCGAGGCCGCTGATTCTCGACCGGAGCGGCTCTGACCAGAAGCGCTCTGCCTTTCCAGGCGTCAGGAAGCCGGACCCTGGCCCGCTTCCCTCTCCAGGAAGCTGATCACCTGGGCGGCGAGACCGTCCGCGGCGGATTCCGGGCGGGCACCGACGCCGATCGCCGGCTCGTGCAAGCCGATGCCGCCTGACCAGAGGTAGCGCTCGGTCCACTCGTCGTCGACCTTCAACTGGACCTGGATGTCCACGTGGGAGAGGCCGCTTTCAGGAGCCGCGGCGAACAGGACCGCGGTGGCCCGCCGCAGTGGATAGACGTCGAAGCCCTCGATGAACTGCGAGTTGCGCCAGTCCAGAAACGCGCTCTCGCCGTCGGTTCCGATACGGATGTCGAGCTGGCCGTCTTCGAGATGAATGCCGAAATGCTCGGTCGTCCGGTTTTCGACGGTCACCCGGAATCGGAAGTAGATCAGGCCCTCGGCCGCGTCGTCACGCCCGCGCGGCGGTTCCGCCTTCTCCAAGCCGTGGACGCGAATGCGCAGGCCGGCGTGCTCATCGTCGTACTCCTGCCAGTCCCCGACCACATTCGGCTCGTACACAGTTCACCTCTCGACCTCCGAGGGCTGCTGTCTATCTGTGCGCGCGACGAGGTGTCAAATGAGCGGAATGGTCGCTGGCCAGGGATTTCACCCGTCTTGATCGCTGATCAAGCCGTGCCCAGCCAGAACCGCACTCACAGGCGTCACGGCCGTCACCCCGGCGTGCTGCACATCACGTCCCCGAGCCACGCCTTGAGCCCAGGCCGCCGATGCCGCGGCGAGAGCTCGCCGAAGACGCCTCACAGCTTCGAACCGGCAGCGCGCCCCGCACCATGGCGACCTGGCGCAACCTCGCCATCGGCGCCCTACACATCGTCGGCACCCACAACATCGCCGCCGCACTCCGCACCAATTCCCGCCACCCGAAACGCCCGCTCGCACTATTCGGCCTCACGTGATCACGAACCGGACATCACGCGACCATGCCGAAAGCCCTGCCCCGCCAGCAAGCCCGGCAAGCCCTCCGTCAAATGACACCGACGAGACGAGAGGGGGGAATTACGCGAACTTTCCAGCGAGCGCCTGCGAGCGGTCAGGAAATCCCCGCGTGCGCGGGAAACCCTGCGCGGGAAACAACGCGCCAACAACACCCTCACCGGACCGACACGGGAGCATCCCCGCGCGCGTGGGGATGCTCCCGCCCGCCAGCGCCGTCGCCCGGGAAGCACTCCTCTGACAGGCGCTGCGCCGCTTACTTTCTTCAAAGCAGAAAAAACTTTCCTGCCGAGTGGAATGGTCGCACTCTTGGCGGACAGCAGCCCCGCCCGACGCCTCAGTGGAGGAACAAAACCATGGTCGACCCTGCACTCGCCGCCGCCACCGTACGCGCTGACTGGCGTCCCCACCAGGGCGTCAACGCCCTGGGCACCTGGCGCCAATGGCTCACCCGCCACCCCGTGGGAGGCGCCCTGCTCGCGGGCGCCGTCGCCACGCACATGGCAACAATGTTCGGCATCTGGTTCCACGGAATCGGACTACCCGACCTCAACTGGCCTGCTGTCAACGGAGCAGTGATCTTTCCCCAGGCGGACAGCGTCGCTCAATACTGGGCTGGATTCGTCGTACACAGCTTCGACGGCCTCGTCTTTGCATTGCTGTATGCGCTACTCGTTCATCCCAGACTGCCTTTCCGCAACAGCAACGTCGGCAACGTCGTGAAGGGCATGCTTTACGGGACCATTCTCGCCGTCGTCAGCATTGGCTTCATGGTGCCCTACGTGTACTTCCCGCACAGCGGGGCCGGGGTGTTCTCCACGGGCTTCGGGTCCAAAATGATCTTTGCCATATTCCTCTGGCACTGGGCCTACGGATTCTTCCTCGGCACGGTTTACGACCCCACTGAAGCCGACTGACGCACGACGCATACGAGTACGCCGCCCTCGATCACCTCGCGCAGTGCGTCGTCGCGATCGCGGGCAGACTCAAAGGCTGAGATGTGACGTCCTACGCCTGCGGCCTTTCCAGCCGCAGGCGGGCTATCCGCCCGTGCGTGCCTCGACCGTGCCGCGATTGATCGCGGCCGCCGTGTCGGACAGGGCGCTCACCCACTCCGGAATCTGATCGCGCTGAAAGCGCGCGCTCGGCAACGCGAGCGCGACCGCGGCGATAGGCGGATCCACCGGGCCTCCTACGGGCACCGCGATCGCGGTGAGACCGGTCTCCGTCCGCTCGGCGTTGATCGCGAAGCCGCGCTTGCGAGCCATGGTGAGTTCGCGGCGCAACCGGGTGAGGTCGACATCGGCCCGTCCTTCGTACAACGCGGTGACCTCGTCCTGCGGCAGGGCGGCGAGCAGTGTGGTGCCGCCCGAGGTGAGGTGCGACGGCAACGTCCGGCCCTCCCGGCTGCCCACCCGCAACGTCCGCACGCACTCTGCGGACGCGATGAACCGAGTCTCGGTCCCCGCCAGCACCATGAGGTTGACCGACTCCTGCACCCGGTCGACGAGCGCCTGCATGTGCGGCCGGGCGACTCGGCGCAGCAGTGCCACGGGCGCCTCGGTGGCGATCGCCGGACGTAGCACGTCGCCGGACTGGTAGCGCCGGTCGGGCCGCTGCTCGGCGAAGCCCCGGTAGACCAGCATGGCGAGCAGCCGGTGCGCCGTCGATGGGGAGACCCCCAGCCGTTCCGCGGCGTCGCTGACCCGCAGCGGACCCTCCTGCTGCAACACGATCGCGAGATGCAGGGCGTGGTCGACCGAGGTGATCGGGTAGGGCGGCTCATTCCTCATAGCAGAAAAATTTATCCTGCTGGAAAGAACTTTGTAAGACTTGCGGCAGCTCTCCCCGCGCTTGGGCTCAAGCGGCAGAGGGTCCGGCTCACGACGGGGAGGTTCCCATGACGCAAGGCACGTCCGTACCACCCGACCAGGCCGCAGACGCCGCCGGCCAGCCCGAGCGGACCCCGGCGCTGGAGGCCCTCTACCGCACCTTCGAGCAGCAACTGCTGATCCCGCTCTGGACGCAGATCGGCGACCTGATGCCGCCGTTCCCGGAAGCCAGCGCGGTGCCCCATCGATGGCGTTGGAAAGACCTGCTCCCGGCGGCCGAGCAGGCCGGGGAGCTGGTCCCGGTCGGCCGCGGCGGTGAACGACGCGCGATCGCCCTCGCCAACCCGGGCCTCGGCGGCCGGCCCTTCGCCACCTCGACATTGTGGGCGGCGATCCAGTACCTCAACCCCGGCGAGGATGCCCCGGTCCATCGGCACAGTCAGAACGCGTTCCGCTTCGTGGTCGAGGGCGAAGGGGTGTGGACGGTCGTCAACGGCGATCCGGTTGCCATGCGGCGCGGCGACTTCCTCCCGCAGGCCGGCTGGAACTGGCACGGCCACCACAACCGGAGCCACCACGCCATGGCCTGGATCGACGGTCTCGACATCCCGTTCCAGCACTACACCGAGGCCACCTTCTTCGAGTTCGGCACGGACGAGGTGGAAACCCGTGAGACGCCGGAGCGGTCCCGCTCGGAGAGGCTGTGGGGGCATCCCGGACTGCGCCCGCTGACGCACCTGCGGCCGAGCCCGGCGACCCCGCTGCTGGCCTATCGCTGGGAGTACACCGATCGGGCCCTGACCGAGCAACTGGCGCTGGAGGCGGACGGTTACCGCGTGACCGCCGAGGCCGGCCATGCCGCGGTCCGCTACACGAACCCCACCACCGGCGACGATGTCCTGCCGACGCTGCGTACGGAATTCCACCGGCTCGCCCCGGACACCGGGACCGCCGGGCGCAGGGAGGTCGGCTCCTCGGTCTTCCAGGTCTTCGATGGCAACGGCCGGGTGACCGTCGGCGAGTCGAGCTGGACCGTCGAGCGCGGAGACCTGTTCGTCGTCCCCTCGTGGCAGCCGTTGTCCTTCGAGACCGGGACCGGCATGGACCTCTTCCGCTTCACCGACGCACCGATCTTCGAGCGGCTCGGCCTGCACCGCTCCCACCAGGATGGAGTAACCGCATGAAGCTCGCGACCGTACGCGTCGACAACGGGTTCCGCACGGCACGCGTCGAGGACGGCGGCTACGTCGACATCGGTCCCGGCGACGTCGGCGAGCTGCTCGGCCGGCCGGACTGGCGCGCCGCTGCAGCCGCGAAGGACGGACCACTGTTCACCGTGGAGCCGTCCCGGCTCGCCCCCGTCGTCACACGTCCCGGAAAGATCGTCTGCGTCGGGCTGAACTACCGCAGCCACATCACCGAGATGGGACGCGACCTGCCGGAGGTCCCCACCCTGTTCGCGAAGTTCCCAGAAGCGCTGATCGGTCCGAACGACACGCTGACGCTGCCGCCCGAGTCCGACGCGGTGGACTGGGAGGCCGAGCTCGTGGTGGTCATCGGACGCAGCATCCGGCGCGGTGACCGGGCGGAGGCCGAGGCAGCGATCGCGGGGTACACCGTGCTGAACGACGTGACCCTGCGCGACTGGCAATTCCGCACCCGCGAGTGGCTGCAGGGCAAGACCTGGGAGGCCACGACCCCGCTCGGCCCGTGCATGGTCACCCCGGACGAGTTGCCGTCCGACGCCGAGATCAGCTGCACCGTCGACGACGAGGTCGTGCAGAAATCCACCATCGGCGACCTGGTGTTCGACGCCCCGGACCTGGTCGGTTACGTGTCGACCATCGTGACCCTGCAGCCCGGCGACCTGATCGCGACCGGCACGACCGGGGGAGTGGGTCACGCCCGCAAGCCTCCGCGCTATCTGCAGGACGGCCAGACCCTCGTGACGCGCGTGCAGGGCATCGGCGAGCTGACAACACCGGTACGTCGGGAGCCGACCCCGTGACCTCGACCTCTTCGCAGTGGATGGCCGAGGGGCACGAGTATTTCCTGTCGTGCCTCAAGAACATCAGCGACCGGGAGCTCGACGGGCCGAGCAGGCTGCCCGGCTGGAGCGGCCGGCACCTGCTGTCCCACGTCGGCCACAACGCCCGGGCCCTGGCCAGGCTGGCGCACTGGGCGGCGACCGGTGAGCAGACGCCGATGTACGCGACCACGTCCGCCCGCGCGGAGGAGATCGACGTCGGCGCCCGGTGGCCCGCCGGGCAGTTGCGCGACTTCGTCGTGACAGAGCAGGACCTGCTGACCGGCGCGCTCAGCCGCATCTCCGGCGGCCGATGGCAGTTTCCCGTCGTCACGGCGCAAGGCCGCACCGTACCGGCGAGCACGATTCCCTGGCTGCGCAGCCGCGAAGTCTGGATCCACGCCCGCGACCTCCCGTCGGGCGGCGACTTCACGGACTTTCCGGAGGCCTTCCTCGATGCGCTGATCGACGACGCGCTCGAGCGCCGGCGCGCCACGCGATCCCTCGACCTCGACGTCCAGGCCACCGATCGTCCGGCGCGGCCCGGCGGGGGCGGTGAGCAACAGCTGCTGGGCACCGCGGCAGATCTCGCCCGATGGCTCACCCGGGGAGAACGGTCCCCGGCGCTGCGCATCCGCAGCGGCATTCCGGTGCCACAGCTTTCGCCTTGGCTCTAGCGTTGCCCGGTTTGCCTCCAGGCCGGACGATCAGGTTCCGGCGACGGGGTCTTCACGGAGAGGGAGACATCATGTCGACAACCATCACGGCCGCCGTCGCTCCGAGCACCGGTCGGCCGCTCGCCATCCAGCAGCTCCAGCTCGACGATCTCTGCCCGGACGAGGTGCGGGTACGTATGGTGGCAACCGGCGTCTGCCACACGGACGCCAATGTGCGCAACGGCTTCATGCCCACGCCGCTTCCTGCCGTGCTGGGCCACGAGGGCGCCGGCGTCGTGGAGGCCGTCGGTGGCGGCGTCACCTCCGTGGCGCCCGGCGACCATGTCGTGCTGTCGGCCGCCTACTGCGGGCGCTGCCGCACGTGTCGCGCCGGGCTCATGGCGTACTGCGAGGACCTGATGGCGCAGGACTTCGGCGGTCGGCGCCGCGACGGCTCGACCTCACTGAGCTCCGCGGACGGGCCGGTCTCGTCCCACTTCTTCGGCCAGTCGTCGTTCGCCACGCACGCGAACGTCGTCGAGACCGCCGTCGTCAAAGTCAGCCCGGACGTCCCGCTGCAGACGCTGGCGCCGCTCGGTTGCGGCATGCAGACCGGCGCCGGCACCGTCCTGAACGAACTGCACCCCGAGGCCGGCAGCTCGCTCGTGGTCTTCGGTGTCGGCGCGGTCGGCGCCGCCGCCGTCATGGCGGCGCGCGTGGCGGGCTGCACCACCGTGATCGGTGTCGACCTGCACGAATCCCGGCTCGAGGTGGCCGAGCGGATCGGCGCCACCCACACCGTCAACCCGGCGACCACCGACGTCGTGGAAGCGATCGCGAAGATCACTCGTGGCGACGGTGTCCAGTACGCCCTGGACACCACCGCAGTCCCCGCGGTGCTGCGCCAGGCCGCGACCAGCCTGGCGATCCGGGGCACCCTGGCCCTTGTCGGCGCTTCGCCTGCCGGTACAGACGTGGGCTTCGAGATCGGTGAGTCCTTGGTCAAGGGATGGACCTTCAAGACCGTGATTCAGGGCAGCGCCGTGCCTCAGGTGTTCATCCCCCGGCTCGTCGATCTGTGGCAGCAGGGCCGTTTCCCGTTCGACGAACTCGTCCAGACCTACGCCTTCGACGACATCAACACCGCCTTCGCGGATTCCGCGAGCGGCAAGGTCATCAAGCCCGTCATCGTCTTCTGAGCCCACCTGTGGTGGAACCCAGGCCAGTCCGTTGTACGGCACTGCCGTCCGGCACCCTCTGATCGCGTCCGTCAAAGGAGATACATCGATGATCAACGACGCCGAGCTCCCGCACGCCCGCCACTACATTGCCGGCGAGTGGATCGATTCCGGCAGACGCACCGAGTCCCGTAGTCCGGCCACCGGCGAAATACTGGGCACGTTCGCCGACGGTGGCGCCGAGGAGGCGAGGGCGGCGATCGTCGCTGCCCGCCACACCTTCGACACCACGGGCTGGTCCCGTAACCGCGATCTGCGGGCCAAGGCCCTGTTCGAGATGGCCGACCTGCTCGAGCAGCGCCAGGAGGAATTCATCGGTCTGCTGGCCCGCGAGAACGGCAAGATCCTCGGTGAGGCCGGGTTCGAGATCAGCCTGACGATCCCGAAGTTGCGCTACTACGCCGCGCTGGCTCTGGCCGACCACGGGAGCAGCGCCGAGGTGAAGCCGGGCCTGTACTCGATGACCTTGCGCGAAGCGGCCGGGGTCGCCGGCGTCATCGCGCCGTGGAACTCGCCGGTCGTACTGGCGGTGCGGTCGTTCGCCCCGGCCCTGGCCGCCGGCTGCACTGTCGTGGTCAAGCTGCCGGGCCAGACCGGCCTGGTCAACGGCCTGCTCAGCGAACTTGTCGCCGCGACGACCAGCCTGCCGGCCGGTGTGCTGAACATCTTCACCGAGTCCGGCAACGACGGTGCGCCCCTGCTGGTCTCCTCGCCGGACGTGGACGTGGTCAGCTACACCGGGTCGACCGCGGTCGGCCGGAAGATCATGGAGCAGGCGGCGCCGACGCTCAAGCCGCTGTCGCTGGAACTCGGTGGCAAGAGCCCGATGCTGGTGTTCGACGACGCCGACCTGGATGTCGTCGTGCCGGTGCTCACCAAGGCCGTCACCACCTTTGCCGGCCAGTTCTGCATGACCGGCAGCCGCATCCTGGCGCAGCGAGGCATAGCCGACGAACTCCGCCGCCGGATGGTCAACTCGCTCACCGCCGTGAAGGTCGGGCCGGGCGACGACCCGGCGAGCGAGATGGGCGCCATGATCGACGAGCGCAGTGCCGAGCGCGTCGAGGGGCTCGTGGCCGATGCGGCCGGCTACGCCGACGTCCTTCTCCGGGGCGCGCGGGACGGGGTGTTCATCCATCCGTCCCTGGTCGAGGTCGAGGATGTCACCGCGCCGATCGTGCAGCAGGAGGTGTTCGGCCCGGTCGCCACCTTCGAGGTCTTCGACACCGAGGCGCAGGCCGTGCAGCGGGCCAACGCGACCGAGTACGGCCTGGCCGCCTCGATCTGGACCCGCGACGTCGACCGCCCGCTCCGCGTCGGCCGCGAGATCAAGGCAGGCACGGTCTGGACCAACACCTGGGCCGTGGTCCACGACCAGTTCGAGGAAGGCGGCTTCAGGCAGTCCGGCATGGGCCGGCTCAACGGCGTACGCGGGCTGGAGGAATTCCAGGAGACCAAGCACCTCGTCCACCCCGTCGCGGCCATCGGCTGACCTCACACCATCGCGAGCCACCTTCATGACGACGATGCGCGCGGTCGTGCTCACCGAGCCCGGCCCGGTCGACAACCTCCAACTGCGTGACCTGCCCCTCCCGCATCCCCGCCCGGGGTGGGTCCGCATCGCGGTCAGGGTGTTCGGGCTCAACCGCTCCGAGCTGCACCTGCGTCTCGGCATGGCTGAGGGCGTACGGCTGCCGATCGTGCCCGGCATCGAGGCCGTCGGTGTCGTCGACGCCGCACCCGGCAGCGACCTGCGCCCCGGCCGGCAGGTCGCCGCGATGATGGGCGGGATGGGCCGCGCCTACAACGGCGGATATGCCGAGTACACGGTCGTGCCACGGGGCCAGGTCGTGCCGTTCCGGTCGGACCTGCCCTGGTCGGTGCTCGGCGCCGTACCGGAAACCCTGCAGACCGCCCACGGATCACTGACCACCGGGCTCGACCTTCAGCCCGGGCAGACCCTGCTCATCCGCGGCGGCACCTCGGCCCTCGGGTTCGCCACCGGGGCCCTGGCCAAGGACCTCGGCGCGACGGTGCCGGCCACCACCCGCCAGCGCGACCGGCTCGACATTCTCGCCGCGCACGGGGTCGGTCACCCGATCCTGGGCGACGGTGCCGTGGCCGGGCAGGTCCGCCGGATCGTCCCGGGCGGGGTCGACGCCGCGCTGGAACTCGTCGGTACGCCGACCCTGCCCGACACGCTGTCCGCGACGCGCGTCCACGGCACCGTCTGCTTCGCCGGGATGCTGTCGAACCAGTGGACGGTCCCGGACTTCTATCCGATCGCGTACCTGCCGCGCGGGGTGCGGCTGACCGCGTACGGCGCGGAAGGGTGAGCAATGATGCGCGCCCCCTTCCAACTCCCCGCCGTCCTGGGACACGAGGGGGTGGGCATCGTCGAGGCCGTCGGCACCCACGAGTCGGCGACCTCGCACCCGGCGACCGGGTGGGAATGAGCTTCACGCCGTGCGGTGTCCGCACGAACTGCCGATGCGGCGACTCCGGACAAAGCGGCCTGGGTGGCCTCAACGGCCCTCGCGGGCTCACCGAGTTGCGGGCGGACAGGACCTACGTCCAGATCCTCGGCTGATGACCTGACCACTCCTTTGTCGTGCCAGAACTCGACAGGCGTTTCTGGCAGTAACCACTCCTGGAAGGAACCAGTTCATGTCCAACCGTCGTACCCTGCTGCGCAACAGCGCCGCCGCCCTCGGCGCCACCGCCCTCGGCGCCTTCGTCTCCGCCCCCGCGGAGGCTCGGACACGACAGCAGCCCCGATCGTCCAATGCGCGGCAGCATGCCGAGATCGTGGCGGTACTGAGGAGCTATGAGCGAGCGCTGAATGCCAGTGATGTCGCAGGCGTGGTGCGGCTGTATACCGCCGATGCCGTGTTGATGGCCCCGAACGCTCCGGCCGCGATCGGCACCGATGCCGTGAGCGCGGCGTACACGGGTATCTTTCAGGCGATTGACCTTGATCTCGCCTTCGAGGTCGCCGAAGTACACGTCGTGTCTCCCGAATGGGCGTTTCTGCGAAGCACCTCCAATGGCTCCGTAGTTGTCCTGGCCAATGGCGCGCAGATCCCGAGTAGCAACCAGGAGTTGTTCGTGCTGCAGAAGTGCGAAGGCCGTTGGAAGCTGGCCCGCTACAGCTTCTCGTCGGTCCTGCCTTCGGCGTAGTAGGGCCACGGGGTCCATCACCTTTGGCGATCTGCAGCTCACCGCCGTAGGCGGTGAGCTGCAGATCTTCGCCGCTTCAACGCGCGCGGGGCCCTGTTCAGCCGCCGGCCCGGCCCGAAGAGCGGGCACATCTCCCGCTAAGGAACGAAACGGGCCACCGTGTTGACGAAAGGGACGTCCAGGTGCGGAGATGCTCCTGCGACATGACGGCCGACCGTGAGGGCAGGGCAAGCGAGCGATGGCATTGCAGATCAGCGCCACCAACCCGGAGCATCCCGCGCTCCTGCTCGACCTGCCGTGGCAGCTGCCCCTGGAGGAGTGGCCGGAGCACTACCTGGTGCCACTGCCTCGGGGCATCTCGCGGCACGTGGTGCGCTACGCGCGCGCCGGCACGGAGGTCGTGGCGGTCAAGGAACTCGCCGAACGGCCCGCCCTGCGGGAGTACGAGCTGCTGCGCAGTCTCGACCGGCTGAACATCCCGTCGGTGGACCCGCTCGCCGTGGTCACCGGCCGCACCGACGAGGGCGGCGAGCCGCTGGAATCCGTACTGATCACCCGCCATCTGGGCGGCTCGATGCCCTACCGGTCGATGTTCGAGACGACGATGCGACCCGCCACCATGCACCGGCTCATGGACGCGCTGGCCGTGCTGCTCGTCCGGCTCCATCTCGCCGGGTTCGCCTGGGGCGACTGCTCGCTGTCCAACACACTGTTCCGGCGGGACGCGGGCGCGTACGCCGCGTATCTCGTCGACGCCGAGACCGGGGAGCTGCATCCGCAACTCAGCCCGGGGCAGCGCGAGTACGACCTGGACCTCGCGCGCGTGAACATCAGCGGGGAGCTGCTGGACCTGGAGGCGTCCGGCGCCCTCCACCCGTCGGTGGACCCGATCGAGTTCGGTATGGAGATCTGCGCGCGCTACCACCGGCTGTGGGAGGAGCTGACCCGCACGTCCGTGTACCCGGCGGGCAAGCACCACTACATCGACCGCCGCATCCGCCGCCTCAACGACCTCGGTTTCGACATCGCCGAGATGCAGATCGCGCACTCCTCGAACGGTGACACGGTCACGTTCGTGCCGAAGGTCGTCGACGCGGGCCACCACCAGCGCCAGTTGCTGCGGCTGACCGGGCTCGACGCCGAGGAGAACCAGGCGCGGCGGCTGCTGAACGACCTGGAGGCCTGGATGGCCACCCAGGACGACTACGCGCCCGGCGATCCGCTCGCCGCCCGCCCGGAGGTGCTGGCCCACCGCTGGGTGCGGGACGTCTTCCGCCCGACCGTGCGTGCCGTACCGCACGAGCTGCGCGGCTCGATGGATCCGGCCGAGCTGTACCACGGGCTCCTCGAACACCGCTGGTATCTGTCCGAGCGGGCCCAGCACGACATCGGCCTGGACACAGCGGTCGAGGACTACGTCAAGAACATCCTGCCCCCGATGCGGGACGCGCTGCCGCCGCCGACGGACGATCCCGCAGCCTCGGTCTGAGACGAACGGTCAGGCCGACGGGACGACCGCCACCGGGCAGGGCGCGTGGTGCATGGCCGCATGGGCCACCGAACCCACCCGTGCGCCGACGGCGGAGCGGTGCGCGCGCCGGCCCACCACCAGCAGCTGGGCCGGCGCCGCCGCCGTGAGCAGTACCTCGCCCGCACTGCCCATCTCGACGTGCTGTGTCACTCGCACCTGGGGGAACCGCTCCTCCCAGGGCCGCAGCGCCTCCGCGAGCGCCTTGTTCTCGTACTGCTCCAGTCCCCCGGCCTCGTCGGCGAGCTTCAGCGAGGCGGGGCTGAAGGTGAAGACGGTGGGCAGGCTCCAGGCCCGTACGACACGCACGCCGGCGCCGCGTGCCGCGGCCGTCTCGAACGCGAACTCCAGTGCCGCCGCGCTGTCGTCCGGGCCGCCCTGCTGCCCGACGACGATCTCGCGCCCGGCCGCCTCGGACTCGGCGAGATCCCCGGCGCGTACGAGGACGACGGGCCGCGCGGACTCGGCGACCACCTGCTGTCCGACGGAGCCGAGCAGGAATCCGACGATCGCCCCGTGCCCGCGGGTGCCGAGCACCAGCGTCTCGGCGTCAGCCGCCGCGGCGACCAGCGCCTCGACCCGGTCGCCTTCGAGAAGGTCGGTGGTCACCGGCAGGTCCGCGTGCCGGTCGGTGACCTCGCGTGCGGTCTCGGCCAGCGCGTCCCGCACGTCCCCGGTCCGGTCCTCGCCGTCGGACTTCTCCCAGGCGTGCACCACACGCAGCGCCAGTGAACGGCGTACCGCCTCCCTGGCCGCCCAGTGCACTGCGGCCAGGGATTCGGCGGAACCGTCTACTCCCACGGTGATCGGGCGGGTCATGTGACAGCCTCCGTCGCGTTGGTTGATGTGCCCACGCTACAGAGCCATTACGCCGGCCCGCACGGCGGTGCTGTCAGCTCGTCAGACGGGCGAGTTCGGGCGATGCGTCAGCGTGATGCCTCGGTGTTTCGCCTCAGCGCGCTGCTCGTGCGGAGCAGTCGAGGCTCTTGAGGTCGACGGCGTCGGCCATCGCCTGCATGCCCTTGTCGTTGGGGTGCAGACGGTCGCCGCCGTCGAAGACGGGGAGGATGCGCTCGTGGTCGTAGGGGCTGCGGAGGATGCGGTCGAAGTCGGTGACGGCGTCGAACTCCCCGCTGTCCCGGATGAATTGGTTGATCTCCTGGCGTACGGACTCGGCGGCGGTGTCCCACTCGTACCAGCCCTTGAAGGGCGCGACGGTGGCTCCGACCACGCACTTCCCCGCTTTGTGGGCGCGGTCGATGATCTCGCGATAGCCCTTGATCATGTCCTGGGCCGTGACACCGGAGTGGGCCTTGATGTCGTTGACGCCCTCGAAGAGGAACACCGTGCGGACGCCCGGCAGGGAGAGGACGTCACGGTCCAGCCGGTTGAGGGCGCTTTGCCCAGCGCCGTCCGTGAGGACCTTGTTTCCGGAGATTCCCTCGTTGGCAACTCCCTTGACCTGACCGGTCGTTGCCTTCAGCCGACGGGCTAGGTAGTCGGGCCAGCGGCGGTTCAGATCGCTCGTGGACTGCCAGCCGTCCGTGATGGAGTCGCCGAGCGCGACCACGGCCCCGGTGGCCGAACTCGTCCGTACGGACACGGCGTCGAGGTAGAACCACGAGCCGATCGGCTGGGTCCAGGAGGTCGCGGCCTCCTCGCCCGTGTGGTCGCCCTCCGCTGCGTACGAGGTCTGCATGGCCATGGAGTGCCCGGTGGCCGTGCCGCTCGCCTCGCTGGTGTGGATACTGACGGCCAGGTCGGTCGCGGCGGGCAGCTTGCCGGGGAGCGGGTCGCTGTACGCGGTGGCGCCGGCCGGGACCGTGACGGAGCGGGAGCCACCGAACGTCAGCCGCTTGTTGGTGCCGCGGACCACGGTGGCGCCCTCCTGCCGGATGCCGGCGTAGACGCTGTCGAAGGTCAGCGGCCGGTCGCCGAAGGCGTTGGAGAGCCGGATGCGCAGGTCGTCCCCGGCGACGCTGGTGCGCACGATCAGGCGGTAGCTGCGGTCGTTGACGGCGTCGCCGATGCGGTCCGCGCTCGCGCCCCAGGTGACGACGTCGTGCCGCTGCGCGGCGGCGGCTTCGGCCGTGGTCGCGTGTGTGTCGGCCGGCCGCGCCGCCGCGGGCGTCACGTGGACGCCCGCGGCGATCAACAGCAGGACGGCCAGACGGCCGCCCGCTCGGGCGAAACGGGCCGTCATCGGGCGAAGTCCCGCAGCGTGACGGACCCGCCGGGCTTCAGCGTCACCGTCCGGGACGTGTTGCCGTACGCCACCGTCGTGGTCCGGCCGCCGACGCTGTGGAGCCGGGCCTCGGTGGGCTTCCCGTCGCGCCAGCGCAGGTCGACGGTGAAGCCGCCGCGGACGCCGACTCCCGTGACGGAGCCGGACTTCGCCCAGGCGTCGGGCAGGGCCGGGAGCAGCTCCAGGTGGCCCGGGCGGGAGTAGAGGAGCATCTCGATCATCGCCGCGGGTGTACCGAAGTTGGCCTCGATCTGGAAGATGCCGCGGCCCTTCTCCACTTCGTAGATGTCGAAGAGGTTGGGGGCGGTGCCGTTGCCGCCGTCGATCGACGGGCGGAGGTTGTTGACGACCAGCTGGTAGGCCTTGTCCGCGTCCTTGAGCCGGGCCCAGCACAGACTGCGCCAGGCGTTGGCCCAGCCGAAGCTCTCCATGCCGCGTGCGGCGAGCAGGGCCGTGGCTCCCTCGACGATCTCCGGCGGGGTGGAGTCGTCGGGGCGGATCCGGTCTCCGGGGAAGAGCCCGATCAGCGGGGACAGGTGGCGGTGGGTGGTCTCGCCGAGGTTGTCGGGCGACATCCACTCCTCCAGCCAGCCCGTCTTCGGGCTCACCTTCGGCATGTAAAGCCGCTTCTGGAGGCCACCGATCTTCTTCGCGTAGGCGGAGTCCTTCTTCAACTCCTTGGACGCGGTGAGGAAGTGGTCGAACAGCACCCACACCAGTTCCTGCGCGTACGTCATGCCCTTCGCGTCCTGCGGGCCGTGCTCGGGCGACCAGTCCTTGTCGTCGATGAGCACTTCCTGCGAGGTGCCGGGGAGCGTCGTCGTGATCAGTCGCGCCTCCCAGAACTCGCAGGCACCCTTGAGGAGCGGGTAGATCCTCGCGAGATGGGAGCGCGACCGGGTGAACTCGTAGTGCTCCCACAGGGTCGTGCACAGCCAGGCGTTGCCCGCCGGATGCCACCACCAGCCGCTTCCGCCATGGATGTTGGTGGAGAAGGCGACGGCCCAGCCGGCGACCTTCCCGGTGGAGTTGCGGAAGCGGTTGCGCGGGTCGTTGTAGAGGTCGTTGGTGAGTTTCGTCCAGGACGGGAACTGGGCGAGGCAGTAGTCGGTGAGCGCGTCGAAGCACTGGGACAGCCCGGCCCGGTCGGCCATCCAGTAGTTCATCTGGATGTTGATGTCCGTGTGGTAGTCGCCCATCCAGTCCGGGTCGTTGCCGTCGAGCCACAGCCCCTGGAGGTTGAGCGGGAGGCTGCCGCGGGATCCGGAGATCATCAGATAGCGGCCGAACTGCAGGTAGGCGGCCTCCAGTTCGGGATCGGGCTCGCCGTCCCGGGCCCGCGCCCCGAGCCGGTCCCAGGTGTCGAGTGAGCGCTGCTCGTCCGACGACGTGCCGAGCGAGATGTCCAACTGCTCGAACAGCTCGCGGTGGTCGGCTACATGGGTGCGCAGCAGGGTGTCCGCCGAGTGGTCCGCCGCGTCACGGACCTTCGTACGGGCCAGCCGCTCGGGGTCGAGAGACGGATCGCGGTAGCCCTTGGCGGCGTCGGGCGCGTAGTTGGTGCCGCCGCTCACCACGACGGTCAGTTCCCTGCAGCCGGAGAAGTCGATCCGCGGGCCGTTCACCCGGACGCTGCCGCCGCTGCTCGACGCCTTCACGGCCGCGCCGTAGCGCAGACCGTTCGGGAAGGCGGCCCCGAAGGAGGTGCCCGTCACGCTCTCGTCGTGCGTCCCCTCCAGGGAGATGCTGCCGGTGTAACGGCCGCCGCCGCTCTGGGAGAAGTGCAGGACGATCGCGTCGTCCGGGCGGCTGGCGAAGATCTGCCGCTTGTACGTCACTCCGGAGCGGACGTACGACGCAGTCACCACGCCCTGCGCAAGGTCGAGGGTGCGGCGGTAGCCGTTCACGGCGCCCAGGTCGTGGTCGGGGATGTCGACGGTGAGGCGGGCCAGGAGCGTGAAGGACCCGAAGTTCTCGCGGTCGTAGGGGAATTGGCCGTCCGAGTCGAGCTTGTCGTTGAGGCCGCCGGTCCACATGGTGGCGTCGGTGATCAGGAGGAGTTCACGGCCGGGGTCGTTGCTCGCGAGGGCGCCGAGGCGGCCGTTGCCGACGGGCAGGCCCTGTTCGATCATCGAGTGCTCGTCGCCGGGCGACTGCCACCACAGCTGGTTCCGTGAACTCCCCTTCGGGAACGGGGCTTCGGCGGGGCGCTGAGGTGCGGCCGACGCGGTGAAGGCGGGCAGGCCGCCGAGGGCGGTGGCGACGCCGGCCGCCGCGGCCAGTGAGAGGAGTCTTCGTCTGCTGGGCTCGGTCGGGTTGTTGTCCATGGTGCGGCTCCAAGGGGATGAGAACGGCGGTCAGGACGACTTCGGGACGTCGATGCGGTCGATGTCCGGGGCGTAGCCGGTGCCGCTGTCGAAGGTGATGGTGTTGGCGCCGGCCTTGAGGGTGACGGGCACGCTGACGGTCTCGGCGGTTCCCCAGTCCCCGGTGGAGGGGAACTTGTGGTGCCTGGCGCCGTTGCCGTTCGCGGAGACGTCGATCGAGCGGGCGTCACCGCTGACGTAGGCGACCTTCACCATGTACGTGCCGGCCTTGGCGACGACGACGTCGTTGAAGCGGAGCTTGCCGCCGACGTAGAGGTTGCCGACCTTCTTGCCGCCCGAGCAGGCGGAGCAGTCGGCGACGGAGGCGTTGCCGCTGAGGGCGTTGGCGGTCGACTCGGCCTCGTAGCCGGTCGAGGAGAGCGCGGCGCCGCGCGGGGTGACGGTGAACAGGCGGGAGCCGTGGGCGGGCAGGGCCTGCGTCACCTTGTTCGTGTGCGTGCCGAGGTTCTCGCGGTTCCACAGGTCCCGTACGGAGGCCTTGCCGGTGAAGCCGAGGGTCGACCAGTCGGCGGTGACGGGGGCGGGAGAGTCGGCGAGGTTGAACAGGGCGACGGTGTAGCTGCCGTCGGCGTTCTTGGCCGCCCACACCTGCTGCGGGTCGGACGGGGTGACCGGACGGGCGGGCGGTGTGCTGCCCTGGTTGAGGGCGATGACCTCGCGGTTGGTCAGCAGCGACACGCCGTAGGAGTCGAGTTTGGTCAGGTCGTCACCGGTGTAGAGCGGGGACTTGGCGATGGCCCACAGGGTCGCGTAGCTCTGCCGCTCGGCCTTGGTGAGGCCGTCCATCTGGCCGTTGCCGACGTCCAGGGAGTCCAGGTCGTTCCAGCCGCCGGCACCTGCGTGGCGGGTCCAGCCGGGGGCGTCATCCCAGCGGTCGTCGACCGAGTTCTCCCAGCTGACAAGGGTGTTGCAGTAGCACTCGACATCGGTGTCGATGCGCCAGCCGTTGGAGTACTTCTTCCAGTCGGCGACCCGGCCGATGTCGAGCGACCAGGAGATCTCCAGGTGGATCGGACGGCCGGTGGCGGCGATGGCCTTCTGCCAGGCGGCGACGTCGGCAACGTTGTCGTACTGGTCGCCGTTCTTGCCGGAACCCGGTCCGACCCCGTCGAGCTTGAGGAAGTCGTAGCCCCAGTCCGCGAAGAGCCGGGCCTGCGAGTCGACGTACTTCTGGGCGCAGGGGTTGGAGAAGTCGAGCTTGTAGGCGCTGTCCCAGCCGTTGGTGGTGCGCAGGTCGCTGTACACGATGTCGGCGGTCGTGCAGCCCTCGGCGTTCCAGATGGGGGTCTTGCCCTCCCCGTACGCCTCCTTCTCCAGGCCGACGGGCAGGTAGATGCCCGCCTTGAGTCCCTTGCCGTGGATGTGGTCGGCGATCGGCTTCATGCCGCGCGGGAAGCGGTTCGGGTCCGCCTTCTGACGGGCGTACTCGTCGAATCCGGGCTTCCAGTCCTTGGCACGCCACCATCCGGCGTCGAGGTTGACGTACTCGTATCCGTACGGCTTGAGCTTGGCCGCGAGGGCGTCCGCCTGCTTGAGGACGTTCTTCTCGGTGAGGTAGCTGTAGTCGCCGTCGGGGTTGAGGCCGGGGTACTTCGAGGACTGCATGCTCCAACTCGACCAGCCCATGTAGGGCTTGGCCGCGACCGCCTCGGCACCGGCGTCGGCGATGGACGTGGATGTGATGGTGGGAGTGGTGGCGGTGGGCGTGGCGGCCTGGGCCGCCGGGAGGGTCGTCGCCATGGCCGCGGTGAGGGCCACGACGAGCACGGCTCTGGTGGAGCGACGGGCGGGGGTACCGGGAGAGTACGAGGATGACCTCATGGGTCGGACCTCCAGTGATGGGTTCGGCTCTGCGCGGGTGCGGTGATGCGTTGGTGCGGTGGGGCAGTGATGTGTCGGTCCGGTGGGGCGGGAACTTCCTTGGAGGCCAAGGAGCTTGACGGCCCGTCAGGAGTCCATCAGGAATCCGTCAGGAGGTGGGGCGGCTCATCCCTGGCCGCGGGTCGGACCACTGATGAAGGACTGGATGGCGGTGGCCGCGGCTCCGCGCGCCCACTCGTCGAAGGGCAACGGACGTGTCAGCAGGTCGCATCGCGCGGCCGTGCCGAACGCCGACGCGGTGAAGGCATCGCGGATCTGCTCGGCGAACAGGTCGTACGCGGCGAGACCCTCGCCGGAGATGATCACGCGCTGGGGCCCCATGAGGTTGGCGACGGTCGCGATGGCCCGGCCGATCGCCTCCCCGGCCCGCGCGTACACCTCGCGGGCGCCTGGGTCGCCCCGGCGGGCCAGGTCGACGGCCTGCGCGGCGTCGGCCACCGGCAGGCGGGTCGCCTCGCGCACCGCTGCGACGATCGCGGGGTCCGCGGCGATGGCCTCGGCGCACCCGTGGTTTCCGCAGTGGCACGGGGGTCCCGTCGGGTCGATGACCACGTGCCCGATCTCGCCGGCCACCCCGTGCGCGCCCGACACGACCTTGCCGTGCACGACCAGGCCGCAGCCGATGCCCGCACCGACCGTCACCACCGCGAAGTCGGAGAGGCCGATGCCCGCGCCGAACCACTGCTGGGCGACGGTCAGGGCCCGGACGTCGTTGTCGACGGTGACCGGCAGTCCGGTTGTCGTCTCCATGAGTTCGGCGAGGGGAAGGTCGCGCCACTCCAGGAAGGGCGAGAAGCGCACCTCTCCGGCGGCGCGGTCCACATCGCCGGAGACGGCGACGCCGAGCCCTTGGACCTGGACGCCGAACCCGTCGGCCTCCGCGAGGAGTTCCTGCGCGAGGGCGGCGACCGAGGCGAGCACGGCCTTCGGTTCGCGGTCGTCGAGGGGTACGTGCCGGGCGACGCGGATCCGGCAGCACAGGTCGGTCAGCACGGCGATGATCTCGTCGCCGGTGATCTTGACGCCGATGAACAGGGCCCGTCCGCCGTCCACCCGTACGGGGTTGGCGGGCCGCCCCAGGGACGGGCGTGCCTCGTCTCCCGCGTCCTCCACCAGGTACCCGGCCTCGATCAGCGGCCGGACCGCCTTCGTGATCGCGGCCGCCGAAAGACCGGTCCGGACGGCCATGTCCGACCGGGTGAGCGGGCCGTGGGACAGCACGGTGGTGAAGATCTGGGCAGCGGCCGGCGTGTGTGCCGGGAACGCCTCCGTACCAGGAGTCGAGCGCATGCCCGGAACCTAGGTCCGTTCTTTTCCGCCGTCAATAAAAGAAGCAAGGATCCTTTGAAGAGGGGGGATTTGACGCTTTGGCCCTACGGATGCACCCCATCACCGGATATCGCACCGGCACTTGCCCGGCGCCATCCCCTCTCATGCTTGAAGTCCATGGCCTCCTGGCATGCTGCCTCCATGCCGATACCGACAGGGCCCCGCCCGCCCGTTGCCACTTCCACCGCTCCGGTCGACGGCCTGCGGATCCAGGCGCGTCGGCTCACCCAGGAGGTGAGCGGGGCGGGGCGCGTGCTCGACGACGTGTCCCTCATCGCCGCGCCCGGGCGGATCGTCGTGATCGCCGGGAGCAGCGGCGCGGGCAAGACGGTGCTGCTGGAAACGCTCGCGGGACTGCGGTCGGCCGGCGAAGGTTCCGTACTGCACGACGGGGCCCAACCGGGCCCGCCCGGACCGGAGTTCGGGTTCGTGCCGCAGGAGGACATCCTGCACCGCGACCTCCCACTGCACCGGACTCTGGTGTACGCGGCGGGTTTGCGGATGCCACCGGGGACGTCCGCCGAGTCGGTCACCGCTGCCGTCGACCGGGTCCTGGACACGCTGGGGCTGGCACACCGGGCCGGTACGCCCGTCCGCGCACTGAGCGGTGGCGAACGCAAACGGGCAAGCATCGCCGCCGAGTTGCTCACCAGACCGCGGGCGCTCTTCCTCGACGAACCCACGTCCGGGCTCGATCCCGTCACCGGGGCGGCCCTGTTGCGGACCCTGCGCGCCCTCGCCGAGCACGGCACCACCATCGTCCTGACCACCCATGTCCTCGCGGACCTCCTCCGTGGCGACGACGTCGTGTTCCTGGCCCCGGGCGGACAGGTCGCGTACACGGGTGAACCGGGCGCCCTGTGCCGGGAGTTCGGGGTCGGCACGGTCGAGGAGGTGTACGAAGCGGTGTCCGGCGGCGCGCGCATCGAACCCGCGGTGTCCCCTGGACCTGGAGAGCCCGCGGAGTCCGAGAACGGCGCGGTCCGTCCTCAGCCGCCGGGGTCACGGCCTCGCGTCGGCGCCGTACTCCAGTGGTCGCTCCTCACCCGGCGCGGAACGGCTCTGCTGCTGCACAACCGGCTCTCGGTCGCTGTGCTGGCCGGTTCGCCCGTGATGATCGTGGCGATGTTCGCGGTGCTGTTCCGCGCGGGCGCGTTCGATCCGGCGGACCCGGATCCGGGGTCGACCGCGATGATCATGTTCTGGATCGCGTTCGGCGCGTTCTTCTTCGGGTTGACCTACGGCCTGTTGCAGATCTGCACGGAACTGCCCGTGCTCCGCCGCGAATGGCTGGCCGGGCTGCGGATCGGCCCGTACGTGGCGTCCAAGCTCACCACCATGCTCCCGGTGCTGGCGTCTGCGGACGCCCTGCTCCTCGCCGTGCTGCGCGCCCTGGACCGGCTGCCCGCGGCGGGCTGGGACACGTACGTCTCGCTGTTCGTGTCGAGCGTGCTGGCCTCGGCGGCCGCCCTCGCCCTGGGGCTGCTCGCCTCCGCCGCCGTGACGGACCCGGGGCAGGCGACGCTGATGCTGCCGCTGCTCTGCTTCCCTCAGGTGCTGTTCTCGGGGGCGTTCGTGCCGGTGCCCCGGATGACGGCGGCCGGAGAGGCGATCAGCTGGGCGATGACCAACCGGTGGGCGTTCGAGGCGCTGGGCAGCGGTATCGGCCTGGAGTCCCTGTGGCGCGACGGTGCCTCCCGGCTGGGACCGCCCCTGCTGGACTCGTACGGTGACTCGTTCGCCCATCCCGCGAGCCGGGGCTGGCTGATCCTGGCCGGGTTCACCCTGCTGTTCCTGGCGGCGACGTGGGCGGTGCTGGTGCGCAAGTGCCGGAACGGGGTGGTGCGTGGGCGGGCGGGAAGATGAGCCGACGCCTGTCGATCGCTCAGCAGCCCGCCCTCGCCTCCAGTCCGGTGGCGCCTGGCACCCGGTCCCGGTAGGTCTCCCGTACGAACGTCAGGAACGTCTCGATGTCCCTGGGCTGTGACGACAGGCCGAGCGAGATCCGGACGGCGCCCGCCGACGGCAGACGCAGCAGCTCCAAGTACTCCTCCAGGGACGCGACTTGGCGGCGTGCGGCCGAGCGCAGCCGTCGCGGTGCCAGGGCGAAGGCCGCCTCGCCCGCGCCCGGATTGCAGAAGCAGCCGGTGCGCAGCGAGATCCCGCGCCGGGCGCTGTCGCGGGTGACGACCCGTTCGTCGATGACACGGCCGTCGGCACCCAGCAGGTTCAGCGCGACCGTTCCGCCGCGGGCCACCAGGTCGACGGGACCGTACATCCTGACCAGCGGCGAACCATCGCTGTGCCGCAACTGCCTTAGCCCCGCAAGGAGTTGACTGGTCAGCGCGGTGACGTGGGCGTGCACGCGATCCATGCCGATGTTGTCGATCCACTCCAGCCCGGCCGTCACGTCGGGAACGGACAGGAAGTTGACCGTGCCGTCCTCGAAGGCCGCCTCGTCGTCCGCGAGGACGTGCCACTGCGCCTGCGCGCTCACCGCGTAGATGGTGCCGCCGGAAAACCAGGGGCGTCGCAGCCTGGCGAGCGCGTCCCGGCGAGCGATCAGGCTGCCGACGCCGGTGGGGTGGCCGAAGACCTTGTACCAGCTGACGACCGTGAAGTCGGGGTGGTACCGGCTCAGGTCAAGGGTGTTGGCGGGTACGTACGCCGCCGCGTCGAGCAGGACATCGTAGCCGCGCGCCTGGGCCGCCGCGATCCAGGTGAGCGGGTGCTGGACTCCGGTGAAGTTGCTCTGCGCCGGGTAGGCGAGCAGGCCGTGCGGGCGGTCGCCGGCGCGGCCCCGCCGCGGGCCCGGGCCGAGTCTGAGCCCGCGTCCGAGTCCGCGTCCGAGTCCGGGGCCGCGTTCGCGCGCGGGCAGGGCGGCTCTCAGCCGCTGCTCGTCCATCCGCAGCCCGGGGCCGCTCACGGGTACGTACACCGTGGCCGCGCCGCGCGAACGCGCGTACTCCCGCAGGCCGTTCACCGAGTTGTGGTTGTCCAGCGACATCACCAGCCTGCTGCGGCGGGTGAAGGGGTACGCCTCGCCGACCAGTCGCAGCGCGCCGGTCGCGTTGGCGGTGAAGACCACGGCGTATTCGGCCGGGTCCGCGTTGAAGTGGCGGAGGACCGCGCGGCGGGCCTGGGACAGCAGTTCTCCCGAGGCGCGGGAGGCGGGGCTCTCGGAGTGCGGGTTGCCGAAGAGTCCGCCGGTGATGCGGGCGGCGCTCGCCCGCACGAGCGAGGTCGGCGGAAGCCCTGCTCCAGTGTGGTCGAGGTAGGTGTGCCCACCGGCGTCGAGGTAGTCGAAGTCCTCGTCCCGTAAGTCCGCCAAGTCCCGCGTGTGGGCGTCGTCTTCGGGTATGTGGCCGGTGGTCTGCGCCTTGTCCACTGATCCTCCCGCATGAGAGGCCCGGCCCGTCCCCGAGTCCTGGGCCGGGCACGGTCTCCCAACATCATGCTGCCATTCGTCCCGGTGGGAAGAGGCTGCCGGGAATCGGCGCGATCGTGCCGCTGGGGCCGGAGCGACCCGGTCAGTCAGAGGGTGCCGACGGGCTCGGCCAGGACGGTGGTGACTCCGCGTGCGCGCAGTTCGGCGAGGATGCCGGGGTCGGCCGTGCCGTCCGTGACCAGGGTCCAGCCCTCGGGGAGGGTGGCCCAGGCGTGGAAGGGGCGGCGGCCCAGCTTGGCCGAGTGGGCGAGTACGTAGACGTGGTCGGCGCGGCGGGCCATGAGCTCCTTGAGGCGGGTCTGACGCAGGTCGGCCTCGCAGATCCCGTGCTCCGGCGAGACGCCGTCGGTGCCGAGGAAGACCCGGTCGAAGGTGAGCCGTTCGAGGGCCGCCTCGGTCAACGGGCCGACGAAGCCCTGGCTCAGCGGTCTGAGGGTGCCGCCGAGGCACTCGACGTGCACCGTCTCGACGTCGGCGAGTTCCTGAAGCGCCGTCAGTCCGGTGGTCGCGATGGTCACGTCCTTGGCCGTACGCAGTTCGTGTGCGAGCGCGCCGACCGTGGAGCCCGCGTCGAGGAGCAGGGTCTCGCCGGGCTGGACCTGGGCCGCCGCCCAGCGCGCGATGGCACGCTTGGCGTCGTAGGCCTCGCCGGTGCGCTGGCGCAGCGAGGCCTCCGGGTGCGCGGACAGGGCCATCGCGCCGCCGTACGTACGGGCGAGCCGTCCGTCGGTGGTGAGCCTGGCGAGGTCACGGCGGATGGTGGAGGCCGTGACGCCGAACAGCTGGGAGAGTTCCTCCACGCTGGTCAGGCCGGTGGTGGTGGCGAGTTGGACGATCCGGTCGCGCCGGGCCTTGGAGCCGATCGCAGACATCAGTCTCTGTCCTCTGGTGTCCTGTGGTGCCGATGGTGCCGATGGTGCCGACGGGCCGGGGTCAGCGGGCGGCGGCCGGAGCGGATGACATCTCGGCGGCCTGGCGCAGCGCCTCGACCATGCTACCGGCCTCGGCGCGGCCCGTTCCGGCGATGTCGAAGGCGGTGCCGTGGTCGACGGAGGTGCGGATGACCGGCAGGCCCACGGTGAGGTTGACGCCCGCCTCGATGCCGAGGACCTTCACCGGGCCGTGGCCCTGGTCGTGGTACATGGCGACGATGAGGTCGTAGTCGCCGCGCCCTGCGAGGTAGAAGGCCGTGTCGGCGGGGAGCGGACCGCGGGCGTCGATGCCGTCGGCGCGCAGGACCTCCAGGGCGGGGACGATCTTCGTCTCCTCCTCGCCGTAGCCGAACAGACCGTTCTCGCCCGCGTGCGGGTTGATTCCGCACACCCCGATCACGGGTGCCTCGACGCCCGCGCGGACCATCGCGTCGTGGCCGCGGCGCACGGTGCGCTCGACGAGTCCGGGCTCGATCCGGTTGACGGCGTCGATCAGACCGATGTGCGTGGTGACGTGGATGACCTTCACCTTGGGAGTCGACAGCATCATCGACACCTCCTCGACGCCGGTGAGATGGGCGAGGAGTTCGGTGTGTCCGGGGTAAAGGTGCCCGGCGGCGTGCAGGGCCTCCTTGTTGAGGGGCGCGGTGCAGATGCCGTGGACGTCTCCGTTCAGGGCGAGTTCGGCGGCGACCCGGATGTACTGGTACGCGGCGTCGCCGGCCTTCGCCGAGAGGGCGCCCCAGGGGAGGTCGGCGGGGAGCAGACCGAGGTCGACGACGTTGATGCGGCCGGGTGTGAACTCGGCCTGGGCGGGGGCGTCGACGGGCACGATGTCGCAGGTGACGCCGAGGATGCGGGCCGCCTCCCGGAGGCGTTCGGCGTCGCCGATGACGACGGGGCGGCAGCCGCGCAGGGTGTCGGCGTTCAGCAGGGCCGGGACGATGACCTCCGGTCCGATGCCGGCGCCGTCGCCCATGGTCACCGCGATGATCGGGAGCGGACGTCCGGCGGTGCCGGGCTGCTCGGCGGGCGCGGCGGTGGGGGCTGCGTTCACGTGGGTTCTCCTAGCGGGGCGGACGGGACGGGTGGGGCGACCGGCCGGCCGACGGGCGGCTGGTCGGAAAGCGGCTGGTCGGGGAGCGGCGCGAGGCCGGGGCGCAGTGCGCGCGCGATGCGCAGCAGTGAGTCGGTGTCGCCGTAGCTGCCGGGTCGGGTGACGACGCGACGGCCGTCGGCGGTGCGGGAGCGGACGGCGCCGTGGTGGATCTGGTCGAGCGGCAGGAGTTCGCGGATGCCGAGTGCGTCGAGGACCCGGCGGGCGGTCTCGCCGCCGGTCAGGACGAGGTCGCTGTCGTGCGCGGCCTCGGCGACCGCGTGGGCCAGACCGGCGGCGAGGCTGCGAGCCGCGCCGGGGTAGACGGCGTGGGTGCCGTCGATGCTGACAACGGTCACTCCGTCCGGCGTTCGGCCGCCTTCTGTACGGATGTTCAGGGGTGGCCGGGAGGAGTGATCGGTGAGGGTGTGCGCGGGCAGCGGTACGTGGTGCGCACCGGCCGCGACGAGTTGCGCGATCTGCGCAACGGCGGTGGGTTCGGCGGTGCCGACCACCACCAGCAGGGGTCTGGAGGGGGTGCCATCGAGGGCCGGTGACACGTCGTCGGCTCGTGCGGGACCGGGCGTGTCCGTTCCGGTGGGATGGCACAGGTCGGCTTCAGCGGATCGGTCGCCGTCCGTTCCCGGGAGCCCGGCCCCGGCCGCCAGATCCGCCTGATCCGCCTGATCCGCCAGGTCCGCCTGATCCGCCAGGTCCGCCCGGTCCGCCCGGTCCGCCCGGTCCGCCCGGGCGAGCCTGCGTCCCAGTGCCGCCGCGAGCCCGCCCGTGCCCATCAGGCGTATCCCCGGACCGAGTCGGAGTGCCGCCTCGGCGATCGCGTCGAGGTCCGTGTCCGTCTCCGCGTCGCACACCGGGTGGTATCCCTCGGCGACGAGCGCCCGTAGCCGGTCGTGCAGCGCCGGTTCGGGCGCGCGCACCGTCGCCAGTGGCACCACCCGCGTGGGTACGCCACCCAGGGCGGCCCCCACCGATACGGGCGCCGCGCCCGACTCCGCGCGCCAGGCGTCCGTCCTGTGCAGGGCGGTGCCGTGCAGGTTGACGACGCCCTCGCGGACGGTACGGCCGGCCACCGGCAGGGCGGGTGCGATCACGACGCCCGTGGCACCGGTCGCGTAGGCGGCCGCCTCGGCTGCGAGGTTGCCCCGCAGCAGCGAGTCGATCTTCTTCAGGACAACGCCTCCGTCGGCGTACGCCAGCGCGGCCCGTACCGCGTTCGCCGCGTCCTCCGGGGCCAGCTGCCGGGTGTCGAGGTCCAGGACGACGGATTCGCCGTCGCGCGGAGGTGCCGCGGCGGGGCCCAGCACGATCCGCCCGCGCAGACCGAGCGCGGCGGCGACCTCGGCGGCGCCGGACAGGTCGTCCGCGAGGGCGAACACGCGGGGCGCGAGCACCGTGCGGGTGGTGCGGGACACGCGGACCTCCTTCGACGGGTACCTGTTCGGACGGTCCGGACAGGCGGACGGCCTCGGCGCCGATGATGACACAGCTTGCGTGAAGTGCGCGAGAGGTCTTGCGCACTTCGCGCAGTCGTGCCACCTTTTCCGGCGCGACACCTGTTCGTCGCCCGGTGTCCGGGCGACGTCAGCGAGAGCCGGTCGCCCTCCAGAATCCGAGAAGGTCGACGATGACCCCAACTCCTCACCTCCTTCCCCCGCCCGGACCGTCCAGCCGCCGGACCGTGCGGCGTGCCGTGCACGAGGCGCTCTCCCGGGTCGGCCCGGATCTGCGGTTGTGGCTGCGGCTGCGGCCCCGGCTCGTTCACGCCGACCGGTTCGAGAGGACCGCGCCCGCCGCGTGGAGCCTGCGGCTGCGGGAAGGTGTCCGCCACCGGGAGGGCGGCCCGTCACCGTCCCGGATGAGGAGGCCACACTCTTCTCCCACGCCCGCCAAGTCCGTCACGTCTGCCACCACCCCCGCATCCCCCGCATCGGAAGGAAACCGCTCGTGACCACCGGCATCACCCTGCCGAACACCACTGTCCCGCTCTCCCGGCTGGTCCTCGGCACCATGACGTTCGGCGACACGGTGGACGCCACCGGAGCGGCGGCCATGCTCGATGCCGCGCTCGACGCCGGGATCACCGGCGTCGACACGGCCAACGGCTACGCGGGCGGCGAGAGCGAACGCATCCTCGCCGGGCTCCTGCCGGGCCGCCGCGACCGGATCGTCCTGGCGACCAAGGCCGGGATCCCGCACCCCGACCAGGGGGAGCACGCCCCGCTCTCCGCCGCCGGACTGCGGGCCGCCCTGGAGGGCAGCCTCAAGCGGCTCGGCACCGACTCGGTCGACCTCCTCTACCTCCACCAGCCCGACCGCGCGACCCCGCTCGCCGAAACCCTCGCCACCGTCGCCGAGTTCGCCGCCGAGGGCAGGATCCGTGCCCTCGGCGTCTCCAACTACGCGGCCTGGCAGATCGCCGAACTCGTACGCGTCGCCGAGGAGGTGGGCGCGCCGCGTCCCGTCGTCGCCCAGCAGCTGCACAACCTGCTCGCGCGACGTATCGAGGAGGAGTACGTCGAGTACGCCGCCGTCAGCGGCCTGCGCACGATGGTCTACAACCCGCTCGGCGGAGGCCTGCTCACCGGCCGGCACCGCTTCGAACAGGCCCCGGAATCAGGGCGGTTCGGAGATTCCCGGGTCGCCGCCATGTACCGGGAGCGCTACTGGGACGAGCGCCTCTTCTCCGCGGTCGACCGGCTCGCCGCCGTCGCGGACGCCGCGTGCATGCCGCTCACCGACCTGGCCCTGCGCTGGCTCCTGAGCCGCGACTCCACCGACGCGTTGCTGCTCGGCGGGTCGAAGACGTCGCATCTGCTCGCCAACATCGCCGCCGCGCAGGCCGGTCCGCTGCCGGCCGATGTGATGGCGGCCTGTGACGAGGTCGGGGTGGGGTTGCGGGGGCCGATGCCCGCGTACAACCGGTAACCGAGGCAGCACTTCCGGTGCGGGTCGTTCGTGGCTGGTCGCGCAGTTCCCCGCGCCCCTTACGGGGCGCCCCTCCGCAGCCCCCCACCCACCTAGACCGGCCAACCATCCGTCAGTCATCCAAAGTCGCTTGAACTGTACGAACCCTCAAGGAGCCCCCATGTCCACCCCCTCCCCCGGAACCCCTGCCGCTTTCGCGGCCGCCCTGCGTGCCCGTGAACCGCTGGTCGGCTACTGGTCCGTCCTCGATTCGCCGGTCTCGACCGAGCGCATCGCCCGTCTCGGCTACGACTATGTGGCGCTGGACGCCCAGCACGGGCTGTTGGAGTACGCGGGCGTGCTGGCCTCGCTGACGGCGATCGACACCAAGGGGTCGACCGCGGTCGGTCTGGTCCGGGTCGAGGCCAATGACCCGATGCCGATCGGCAAGGCGCTGGACGCGGGCGCGGCCGGTGTCATCGTCCCGCTCGTCGACAACGCGCGGGACGCCGCCGACGCGGTGGCCGCCGTGCGCTATCCACCACTCGGCAAGCGCTCGTACGGACCCATGCGCTCGGGCCTGCGCATCGGACCCAACCCCGCCGACGCCCACGCGCAGACCGTGGTCCTCGCGATGATCGAGACCGCCCAGGGCCTCGCCAACGTGGACGAGATCTGCGCGACCGACGGACTCGACGGGGTCTACATCGGCCCCTCCGACCTGCGCATCGCGCTCGGCGGTACCACCTCCACCGACCCGGCGGTCGCGGACGAGTTCGAGGCCGCGCTGGTCAGGGTGCGGGAGGCCGCCGCGGCCGCGGGGATCGCCGTCGGCGTCCACAACGCGGACGGCGCCAGCGCCGCCAAGCGCCTCGCCGAGGGCTTCACGTATGTCACCGTCGCCTGTGATCTCGTCCATCTGGAGCAGGCCGCGAGTCAGCACCTGACCTCGGCACGCGCCTCGGGGCTCGTCCGATGAGGTCGCGACCGACGCTCGCGGACGGCGCCGTGCACCGGAGCGTGCCGCACGGCACTTGGGCGGACCGGGGGCTCCCCGTATGACGACGACCCTCATCACCACGCCCACCTTCTCCCGCCACTCCCCCGAGCCCTGGCGGATCCTGGAACAGGCGGGCGCGGGCCCGGTGCGCCCGTACGACAACACCGCGCTGCCGGGCAGCGAACTGCGCGAGCGGATCGGCGGGGTCGACGCACTGGTGGTCGGCATGGACGCCGTCACCGCCGACGTCATCGACTCGGCAGACCGGCTCAAGGTCATCGCGAAGCACGGTGTCGGCGTCGACACCATCGACGTGGCCGCCGCTCGGGCCCGAGGCATCCCCGTGGTGTGCGCGCCCGGCAGCAACTCCCGTGCGGTCGCCGAGTTCACCTTCGGGCTCATCATGGACGCCAACCGCCGCATCACCGCGTCCCACCAGCGTGTGGCGCAGGGTCAGTGGCCCAAGCTGTTCGGGCCCGAACTCGCCGGAAAGACCCTGGCCGTGGTGGGCTTCGGCCGCATCGGGCGCCTGCTCACCACCTACGCCCTCGCCTTCGGCATGACCGTCCTCGCGCACGATCCGTACGTCGACGACGCGGACATCCGCGCGCTCGACGCCACGCCCGCCCCGCTGGACGACTGCCTGGCCCGTGCGGACATCGTCAGCCTGCATCTGCCCGCGACGTCCGGCGCGGGCCCGCTCCTGGACCACCGCCGGCTCGCCGCCATGAAGCCGGGCGCGTTGCTGGTGAACGCCGCCCGGGGCGGGCTCGTCGACGAGGAGGCACTCGCGGCGCTCCTCGTCGAGGGCCACCTGGGCGGAGCCGCGCTCGACGCCTTCGCACACGAGCCGCTCGGCGACAGCCCACTGCGCACCGCCCCGAACGTCCTGCTCACCTCGCACATGGCGGCATGCAGCCACGAGGCCAACCGCACGATGGGCGCGATGATCGCCGAAGACGTCGTACGGGTCCTCGCGGGCCGGCAACCGCTGCGCGCGGCCCACTGAACCGTCCGCCCTCCCCTGAACCGTCCGCCCTCCCCGAAGCCCCGCAGAACCCTCCCCTCCCCCGTCCCCGAGTCCGGGCAACGACGCCGGACACCTCGAAGGACCCCGCCATGCCTGAAACGACTGCCCGGACGGCATCCGCCGCCGTCCCGACCGAACCCGACCCGTACGCCCTGCGCGCCGAGGACGTCCGCGAGGCGCCGACCACCTTCACCGGGCGGCTGCGCCATCTCGGCCCCGGTTTCGTCCTGTCGGCCGCCGTGGTCGGCTCCGGCGAACTCATCGTGACCACCTCGCTCGGCGCGCGCGCCGGGTTCGTGCTGCTGTGGCTGGTCGTCATCAGCACCGGGGTGAAGGTGTGGGTGCAGATGGAGCTGGCCCGCTGGACGATCCTCAACGGCCGTACCGCGCTGGAGGGTTACCGCGAGGTCGGCCCGCGGATCGGCCCCGTGAGCTGGATCAACTGGCTCTGGATCGGGATGGACTTCGCCAAGATGTTCCAGCGGGGCGGCATCATCGGCGGCACGGCGGCCGCCTGCTCCGTGATGTGGCCGATCACCGGCGAGGCACTGAGCTACCGTTCGCTCGCGGTGTGGACGGTGCTCGTCACCGCCCTCGCCGTGGTGCTGCTCAGGACGGGCAAGTACAACATCGTCGAGCAGCTCTGCGTGGCGTCCGTGGTCGTCTTCACCGTGGCGACCGTGGCGCTGGCACTCGGGCTTCCGCTGACCGAATTCGGTTACGGGACCGGCGAGTTGGGCGAAGGCCTCAGCTTCCTGATACCCGCGGGCACGGCCGGGGTGGCACTGGCCATGTTCGGGATCACCGGTGTCGGCGCCGACGAGATGACCACGTACACCTACTGGTGCATCGAGAAGGGCTACGCCCGCTGGACGGGTCCGGACGACGGGACCGAGGAGCGTGCGCGGCGGGCCGAGGGGTGGCTGAAGGTGATGCGGCTGGACGTCGCCGCCGGATGGCTGGTCTGCACGCTCTGCACCCTCTCGTTCTACGTCATCGGGGCGGCCGTGCTGCATCCGCAGAATCTGGTGCCTGAGGGCAACTCGATGATCACCACCCTGTCCCGCATCTACACCGACACGATGGGCCCCTGGGCCGAGTACCTCTTCCTCATCGGCGCGTTCACCGTGCTCTTCTCGACGCTCGTCGGATCGACGGCCAGCGTGCCGCGGCTGTGGACCAACACGCTCGGGCTTCTCGGGATCATCGACTGGCACGACGTCCGCGTACGGCGGCGCACGATCCAGATCCTGACCTGGTGCCTGCCGGCGATCTGGGCGTCCTTCTTCCTATTCGTGCAGTCGCCGGTGCTGATGGTGCAGATCGGTGGCATCGGCGGCGGAATCTTCCTGCTCGCCGTGGTGATCGCGGCATGGCGTCTTCGGTCCACGGGTGTCGATAAGCGCTTCCGGGGCAGCCCATGGCTGACCGTGGCGCTCGCCGTCAGCAGCGCGGCGATCGTGTTCCTCGGTGTCTACGGCGTGCTGGACGTCTTCGGCGTCAGCCTCACGGGATCCTGAGCCGGCCGGATCCGTACGGAGCAAAGGGCCAGGTCAGACCTCCGGAGCTCCCGATGGCCGCCGCCGACCGGGGGAAGGAGAATGGGTTGGTCGGCGCGCGGCGGCCGCGCCCTGCGGCAGGTCGCGGGAGAGAGCGGCGGGTCGTGGGAGAGGTGAGCGGCGATGACCGACCTCCTGGGCTCGTTGCCCGACCACCACAGACGGCTGCTCCGTGAGGCGCCTCCCGGTGTGGAACTGGCCTCGCGGCCGATGCTCGCCACGCTGAGCGACCGTCGCGACTTCCCCGGCGAGTGGCTTTTCGAACGGAAGCTGGACGGGGTCAGGGTCCTGGCGGTCCGGGAGAACGGGCGGACGCTGCTCCTCTCCCGCGCCGGCAATCGCCTCAACGACACCTACCCCGAGATCGTCGAGGCGCTCGCCGCGCAGTCGTGCACGGACTTCACCGTCGACGGCGAGATCGTCGCGTTCTCCCGCGGCCGTACCGACTTCTCCCGCCTCCAGCAGCGCATGGGGCTCACCCGGCGCCGGGACATCGAGGCGAGCGGCGTCGCCGTGACGTACTACGTGTTCGATGTGCTCCGTCTGGAGGGCGCGGACCTGACTCGGGTGCCGTTGCGTACGCGCAAGTCGCTGCTCCGACGGACCCTGACCTACCGTGCGCCGCTGCGCATGACGATGCATCGCAACGATGGTGGGGCCGAGTTGCTGGCCGACGCGTGTGCCCGGGGCTGGGAGGGACTGATCGCGAAACGGGCGAAGAGCCTTTACCAGCCCCGCCGTTCGCCGGACTGGCTCAAGCTGAAGTGTTCCCGGGCGCAGGAGTTCGTGGTCGGCGGCTTCACCGAAGGAGGCGGCACCCGGGCCGGGTTCGGCGCGCTGCTGCTCGGCCACTACGAAGCGGACCGGCTGCGGTACTCGGGCAAGGTGGGCACGGGCTTCGACCGTCGTACGCTCGTCGGGCTGCGTGGAGTCCTCGACGAACTCCGCGTCCCCGCGTCGCCGTTCAGCGACCGGGTGCGTGAGTCGGGCGCGCACTGGGTGGAGCCGAGGCTGGTCGCGCAGATCGCGTTCACGGAGTGGACCCGGGACGGCATGCTGCGGCACCCGCGGTTCCTCGGCGTGCGTGACGACAAAGCGGCACGGGACATCGTGCGCGAGCGGCCTTCCGCCTGAGCGACCGGGGGCGTCGGAACACGGGACGCCCCCGCCGGGCGCAGGGGCCTGAGCCCTGTGCGGCCGTCCGGGGGCGTACCAACGCGTGGGGTCCGTCTACCGCCCGGACTTCTTGGCGCGCTCGGAGGCCTTCGCGGCGAGCTCCTGGGCCCGGCCCGTCATCTGCTCGCCCCGGCCCTCGGTCTCCATGGGCATGTCGCCCATGGCCCGGCCGGCGGTCTCCTTCATCTTGCCCTTCATCTGCTTGGCCTTGCCCTTTGACTTACCCATGGTCTTCCGTCCTTCGATGAGGGTTGGACTGGCGTAACCACCCTGCGCCCGGCACTCGCCCTTCGCAATCCGTGAGCGCCTCATCACCATGTGTATTCAGGTGAATGCTGGGTAGGTGCCGCGCTGGCATGCGCCCGGTCGAGTGGTGACGATGGACTGGAGCGACGCAGTCACACAGAGAAGCGACGACATAGACCTTGCACGTGTTCCGACCTCGGAGGGGAACGGATGACCTCGGACGCCGGCTCGAAGGCGGAGGAGCCGGGGCGCGACCTCCCCGACCGGGCCGCGCCCGACGAGGACGCGCCCCGGATCGCCGAACTGCAGGAGGAGATCGGCCAGTTGAAGGAGGCCGTGACCTCTCATGCCGTCGTGGACCAGGCGATCGGCATGATGGTGGCACTCGGCCGGGTGACGCCCGACGACGGTTGGGCCGTACTTCGGGAAGTGTCCCAGCACACCAACATCAAACTGCGGAATGTCGCGGAGATGATCCTCGTCTGGGGACAGAAGGGGGATCTCCCGCCGGATGTCCGAGCCACGCTGGAAGACACTCTCGACCGCTATGGACCCACATCGCTTCCGGAAGATTCTCCGCCACTGCGATGAGGGTGTTTTAGTCAGCGCGCACTGGTTAGTTCGAGAGGTGGCAGTTCACTGGCAAACCGCTCCCGGGAGGGTTCGGCAGTGAGCTCGCCACTCAGCCGCCCGGCCCGGGAAGTCCCGTGACGGGCGGTTGACTCACCCTCTCCGTCAGCCGCCACGGCCTCCGCCAGGGCCTCGTCGCGCACCTTGGCGCAGCAGCCGTTGAGCAGCCGGGAGACGTGCATCTGCGAGATGCCGAGCTGCTCCGCGATGCGGCTCTGGGTCATGCCCCGGAAGAAGCGCAGGTACAGGATGGTCCGCTCGCGTTCGGGGAGCGCCGCCAGACACGGCTTCACGGCCTCGCGGTCGATCACGAGGTCGAACCCGGAGTCGGACTCCCCCAGGGCGTCCCCCAGCGCGTAGCCGTCGTCGCTGCCGGGCAGTTCGGCGTCCAGGGAGAGAGCGGTGAAGCTGTCGAGGGCCTCGAATCCGGCGCGCACGTCGTCCTCGGTCATGTGCGCGTACGCGGCGATCTCGGCGATGGTGGGGTTGCCGCCCGGCGCCGTCTGTGACAGCTCCTTGACGGCGGCGCGGACCCGGTTGCGCAGGTCCTGGACCCGCCGCGGCACATGGAGGACCCACATGTGGTCGCGGAAGTGGCGCTTGATCTCGCCGGTGATGGTCGGGATCGCATAGCTCTCGAAGGCGTTGCCGCGCTCGGGAGCGTACCGGTCGACGGCCTTGACGAGGCCGAGAGCCGCCACCTGACCGAGATCCTCGACGGACTCACCTCGCCCCCGGTAGCGCAGGGCGATGCGGTTCGCCATGGGCAGCCAGGCCCGCACCAGCTCGTCACGCAGGGCTTGCCGCTCGGGCCCGTCGGGCAGGGCGGCCAGGCGTACGAAGTCCGCGGCCGAGTCGGGGGCGTCGTCGTGCGGGTGCTGCTTCGTTCTGACGGTGATTCGCATGGCGCGTCGCATCTCCCTCAGAGGGTGCTGACGGGACAGTCACCATGGGAGTGAGGCGCGCACGGACTGCTCTGGACACACCCGCGATCTGGCGGAGCCAGCTCCCACGGACGTGCCTCCTGTCCGAAGCACTAATAGACCAACTTCCCAAATTCGGTCATTCCAAAACGAAGCACCGAATATCGAGAGCCCGCCGCGACAATCAATAACCGACCGGTCGCGCAAAGTGACGAAGTGGCAAAGTCGCGAAGCAGCGACGTGAATCGAATCGGGGGCGACGAATTTCGGCGGGGGTGCCGACGGATTCGCCGGAAAACACGCTCCCGTGAATTTGCGCGCGGATATCAAAACCCGATTCGGGAGGGCATGCGACCCTCGCGTCCGGGCCTCGGGTGGTCGAGACCCTGTTTCGGTCGGCGGCGCCGGGTACTCGCCGGGGATGGACAACGACACGACACAACTGGCCCTCTCCGGCGCGGTGGTGGGCGGAGTGGTGCCGTTCCTGGTGGGCGTCGTCATCGTCGGCGCCCTGATCTGGGCCGTGTGGTGGGGCCGTCGGATCCGAGCCCAGGAGCCCGGCCCGCCCCGCCCCGAGGAACAGCCCCGGCTGCCCGACTCCGGCCCCGTGGGCGAGGTCCGCGAACGGCGCGACCCCGCCGAGATGCCCCGCGGCAACCATCGGCTGACCTCGCACCGGCTCCCCGGCCACGGAAACAGCCCGACCCGCCGCGCGACGAAGCAGAAGCCTCCGACCTCGAACGAGAACAACGGCGGAGGCTACGACAGCGGAGGCCCCGGCCGAACCTGACGCGAACGACGCGCAACGCACACCCGGACCCGGACCGGGACCGAACCCGCACCCGCACCCGCACCCGCACCCGCAGGGGTCCCCGCGGCAGGACACCAAAAAAGGAGCCCTCACACCGGCGGGCATCTGCTTCACTCGGCGCATGCTGAAGATCGGATCCGTGGTGTTGGGTGTAGGGGATGTCCCGCGTGCGACAGCATTCTGGACGGAGGCTCTCGGGTACGTCCCGCGCGACGAGCCGGAGGACGACTGGGTGGTGCTGGTGCCCGCGCAAGGGGCCACGGGCCCCCAACTGTCGCTCGGTCTGAGCGAGACGCCGGTCCAGGACTATCCGCGGGTCCATCTGGACCTCTACGCCGGAGACGCGGCGGATCAGGCCGCCGAGGTCGAGCGATTGGTCTCCCTCGGTGCCCAGCGGGTCGACTGGGACCGGTATCCCGACGACCCGGACTTCGTGGTGCTGGCCGACCCCGACGGAAACCGCTTCTGCGTCATCGACACCGGCCGGGAGTGACATCCGCAGCCGCTCCGACCGCAGGGCGACGGCACGTCTGAGGCGCGAGCGGCTCACGAGGCATCGGCGTACGCCGGCCGGGGCACCCGGCGCGGATGGGTGCCCTTCTCGCGCTGGCCTCGGCAACCTGCTACGGCATTGTCGACTTCGCCGGTGGACTGCTGTCCCGCCGCATTCACTTCGCCGTGGTCACTTTTCTCGGGCAGATCGGCGGGCTGCTGCTGGCGCTCATGTTGGCCTCGGCGCTGCCCGCGGACGCCGTACGGTCCGCCGATGTGCTGTGGGGAGCGCTGTCCGGGGTGGGCAGCGGTGCGGCCATGCATTTCCTCAACCGCGGTCTGAGCCGCGGCGCCATGAGCATCGTGGTTCCGGTGAGCGCCGTGACCGGGGTGGCGCTGTCCGTGCTGTGCGGCGTCTGCTTTCTGGGCGACCGGCCGACTCCCCTGGCCTGGCTGGGCATCTGCGTGACAGTGCCCGCGCTGTGGTGCGTCTCCGGTGGGGGCGACCGCGGTACTGGTACGGCACGGGCGACCGTGGACGGTCTGCTCGCAAGCGCGGGGGTGGCGGTGCAGTACATCGGGCTGGCGCAGGCCGATCCAGGGAGCGGGGTGTGGCCCGTGGTCGCCGGGCGCGTGACGGCCGTCGTCCTGCTGCTGCCGAGCGCCTGGCGGTACCGCTCGCGGTTCCGCCAGGCGCCCTGGCCCCTGGCCCAGGCCGTCGTGATCGGCGCGGGCGCGGCCCTCGGCCTGGTGCTCTATCTGTGGGCGGCTCAGCAGCAGATGCTGGCCCTTGCCGTCGTCCTGGCATCGCTGTACCCGGCGATACCGACGGTGCTGGGGCTTGCGCTGCTGAACGAGAAGGTCAGCCGATGGCAGGTCTCCGGACTGCTCGGCGCAGGCGGCGCCGTCGTCCTGCTGACCTTGGGATGAGCCGGCCCGGCCGGTCGTGTCCGCACGTCCGTGCCGGTCACGTCCACCGAGACCGGCAACGCTTTCGCGCGGCTTCGACGGGCCGTCCGCTGCTGCTCAATCCTGCTGGACGCCCCGGACGATTCGGCCGACGAACTCCGCGGCCCGCTCCGGATTCTCCTCGAACCAGTCGCCGAGGTGTTCCCGGACGCCCTCCTCAACACAGCCCCGCACGTCGGTGTTGCCCAGCAGCCCGCGCGTGGCGCCGAGGTATTCGGGACGGTCGAGCTTCACCGACACGACTGCCGTGAGGCTCCTGCAGATCCGGTCGGCGCCGGGATCAGGTTCCGCCGCCGGCAACCCGTGTGCCCGTGCGTACGCGGTGACCGCGGCCGCCACTCCGTCGCGGAAGCCCTCCACGTGCGTACCGCCCTGGTGAGTGGCCCGGCTGTTGGCGAAGCTGCGCATCCGCTCCTCGCGCGAGCCGCACCACAGGAGGGCCACCTCCATCGCCCCCGCCATCCGCGGGTCCTCCCGTTCGAAACCGATGACGTCCGGGTGGACGGCCGCCCCCGTCTCCGCGTGGAGGGCGGCCACGAAGTCCCGTACTCCCTCCGGGAACCGGAACGAGACCGCCCGGGCCTCGCCGCCCGTAGGACGTTCGTCGGTCAGCGAGATCCCCAGGCCCCGGTTGAGGAAGGCCACCTGCCGGAATCGCTCGGCCAGCACGGCGAACGAGCATCTCGTCGTCTGGAAGATCTCGCTGTCGGGCCAGAAGGCGACGGTCGTTCCGCTTCCGGTCGCGGACCCCGTGGTGGCGGACGGGGTGACCTCGACGCCTCTCGCGTACTCGTGGATCCGGCGGCCCCCCTCGGACGGCACCTCGGCCGTCAGCCGGCTCGACAGGGCGTTGGCGACGAAGAGCCCCCCACCGAGATGGCCCACTTCCGCGATGTGTCGGCCACTGGGCTCGGGCCCGGCGGGAAAGCCGGTCAGCAGCGCTTCGAGATCCGGGCCCAAGGTGTTTCCGACGGCCTCGAAGGGACCCCCCGTCCCGTCGTCGGTGACCCGTACGCCGCCGTCGGGCGTGAGCGTGACGGCGACGGAGCCGCCGCCGCGGGCCAGGACCTGGTTCACCGCTCGGCCGACGACGTCGAACACCAGTTGATGCAGGCCGCGTTCGCCGGTCGAGCCGACCCACATCCCGGGCCGTTTCCGAACGGCTTCCCGCCCCTCCAGCACCTCGATCCGGGCAGCGTCGTACCCCGTGCCTTCCTCACTCACAAAGACCCCTCCCATGGCGTCCAGTAGGCCTCCCCAGGCTAGGAGAAATCCAGGAAAACACCAGGTCAGAGCGGTTTCGCCGAGACCGTGGACGGGCGGGTGAGGGCCCGCCCGGAAGTGGTCGACCCGGGGCCCGCGCACCGCGCCCAGAACGCGTCCGAGGGCCCACCGAAGCCGCGTACGACCCCGTTCAGGGCGCCTCCGAGGCCCTCAATTCCGGTACGTGGGAAGGGCACTTGGGGCTCTGCGGACCGGGAGGACTACGCATCGTCCGAGGCCGCGTCAGCCGACCATGTCGAAGTGGGCCCGGGCCCGGTCGAAGTGGCGGCCGGCCAGGTCGTCCCGGCGAATCACCCAGTGGACGACGCCCAGGTCACCCTCGGTCACACCCTCGCCCCCGACCTCCGCGAGCAGCACCCAGTCACCCGGGCCGTGGTCGTGATCCGTGATGGGATCGGCGTTCCAGACCCACGGGAAGCCGCCCATCTGTACCAGTCCGTCCGTCGTCATCTCGCCGCAGGTCTTCCACCACACGGATCCCAGCTCGCTGCCGTGCGGGAACTCCTCGGTGTCCGAACCGCGGTTGGGCAGCGAGGGCGTGATCGTCAGATGCAGATCCCGGGCCGGGCGGACCTCCGGCAGCCACTCGCAGCTCGAAGCGCGTTCGGAGACGGGCGTGCCGACCGGGACGTAGACGAGCCGGTGCCAGTCGTCGCCGCTCCACGGGTCCTCCGTGTCCGCGAAGAAGAGCAACGTGCCGTCCTCGGGCAGCGGGAGGTCCGTCGCGCCCGGTGGGACGGCCGCGAGGTCGACCGCGGCGAGGAACGGCAGGTCCGGCGCGGGCTCGTCATTGGGCATGGGCGGCAACCCACCCAGCCGTCCGGCAAGCGGGCCGGCGAGCGGCGCCTCACCGGCGAGGCCCAGCATCGCGCAACGACGGGCGGTGTCGAGCCACCGCTCGACCTCGTCCTCGGGTAAACCACGGCTGCGGGCTTCGTCGCGGAACGGATCCATCGATGTCATTCGCAGGGTATGCCGGCGCTGGTCACGTCTCCTCCCGCGGCGAAATGAACCGGTCGCGGGCCCCGACAGCCGACGCCGTTCCGGCCCAACCGGCAGACACCGGAGAGGTGTTGGGTTCGATCGCCGTGCGTCGACTGTCGGGGCCCGGTCACTTCACGAAGCGGTACTTCAGATGAGTGGCCAGAGGGGTGCCGACCACGCCGACCGGCTCAAGGCGCCGCCCGGCGCCCAGTCCCTCGAAGAGCCTCAACCCCTCCCCGAGGAGCGCGGGCACCACGTGCAGCTGCAACTCGTCGATGAGCCCTTCCCGCAGGTACTGCTGCACCGTGCTCGCCCCGCCCGCGATGTCGACGTTCCGGTCCCCCGCGGCGGCCTTCGCCCGGTCGAGCGCGCTGTGGATACCGTCGGTGACGAAAGTGAAGGTGGTGCCGCCCTCTTTGACGAGGGTCGGCCGGGGCCGGTGGGTGAGGACGAAGACCGGGGCCCGGAAGGGTGGGTTGTCGCCCCAGAACTCCTCGCCGGTGTCGTACATCATCCGGCCCATGACCACCGCTCCGGTGGCGTCGAACCACTCGCGCATCAGCTCGGAGTCGCGGTTCTCCTCCCCGCCCGTCATGCCCTGGCGCTCGCGCCAGCTCGCCAGGTTGTGGATCCACTCAAAGAGCGGCTCGGCGCCGTCGCCTCCCGGGTTGTCGATGGCGACATTGGCGCCGGCGATGTAGCCGTCGAGGGAGATAGCCATATCCGCGGTTACGGTCACGATGGGTGCTCCTGAGTCCTGGAGGTGCTGCCTACACCCTTGCGTCGATCGGGACCCGGCGCATTCGACATGGCTTCCGAAAGTTGTCGGTGCTCTTCCGCGATCCCGCAGCCACGGACCGCGATAGCACACACATTCGAATACATGGGTACCCTGGAAGCATGTCCACGCACCTCCAGGGTTCACTGTTCGACCAGACCGACGAGGTCCGCCTCGGCCCGCTCGACGGGCTGCGCCGGACCGTGCTCGGCGACGGGGCGTGGATCGATCTGCTGCCGGGCTGGCTGCACGGGGCGGACGCGCTGTTCGCGCGGCTGGCCGCCGAGGTGCCCTGGCGGGCCGAGCGGCGGCAGATGTACGAGCACATGGTGGACGTGCCGCGGCTGCTCGCGTTCTACGGTGCCGACGACGCGCTGCCGGACCCCGTCCTGGACGAGGCCCGGGAGGCCCTGTCCGCGCACTACGCCGACGAGCTGGGGGAACCGTTCACCACCGCCGGGCTCTGCTTCTACCGCGACGGCCGGGACAGCGTGGCCTGGCACGGGGACCGGATCGGCCGGGGCGCTCGCGAGGACACGATGGTCGCCATCCTGTCCGTGGGCGCTCCGCGCGACCTGCTGCTACGGCCAAGACGGGGCGGCACCCCGGTGCGGCGCCCTCTCGGACACGGCGACCTGATCGTGATGGGCGGCTCCTGCCAGCGCACCTGGGAACACGCGATCCCCAAGAGCGCCCGGGCGGCGGGTCCCCGGATCAGTGTCCAGTTCCGCCCGCACGGCGTGCAGTGACCCTCCGCGGGGGCGCCGACCGCCACGGCGCCCCGACGCACTCACGACGCCCCGACGCACTACGGATGAGGGACCGGCTCCTGCCGACGGCGCCGCCACGACCGGGCGCGCCGTGGTTCCTGGTCCGGCAGCCAGCCGAAGGCCAGGCAGCTGCCGACGACGCCGAGGACCAGCCCGATGAAGAAGCCGCCCAGGTTCGAGGTGACCCAGGTCCCCAGGGAGAGCAGGGCACCGAGGATCGAGTAGAAGAGGCGCTGGGCGGGGTTGAAGAGGATCAGCAGGCCGAGAATCAGCATGAGGGTCGGCAGGAGGTAGCCGGCCAGGCCCTGCATGCCGATGTGCATGACGACCTTCAGTGACGCCTTCTCCGTGATCAGGATCTCGGCTCCGCCCAGGGCGAGCAGCAGCCCGCCCCAGAAAGGACGGGCCGCGCGCCAGCGCCGGAAGGCGACCATCAGCAGCCCTTGTCGCTGAAGCTCAGCTTCAGACCGGGGAGCTTGAAGACCGCCGCGGTGGTGGCGTAGTTCGTCTGCCGCAGGTTGGCGATGCGGACGGTGTCGGCCTGCTGGCTGAAGACGCCCTTCGGACCCTGCGAGTGGGACTTGTCGAGCGTGCTGGCGTCGTTGCCGATCTCGATGTTGTCGAAGGACGCGTCGCCCGAGAGCTCGGTGGAGTCGGTGGTGAGGTTGACCGCGGACACCTTCTGGCTGCCCTCGCCGGCCCTGATGAGCAGGTTCGTACCGCCGAGGTCCACGCTCTGACAGAGTTTGGTGAGGGTCGCCTTCTTGATCGCGGAGACCACCACGAGGACCTGGCCACCGGTATCACCCTCGTTGGGGCTGCCCTCGGCCATCTGGTCAAGTCCGCCGTACTGCGCGAAGCCCTCACCGTTGAGCTCCGTGGCGGTGACGGTGAACGGCATGCCGGAGATCGCGAACTGCACGCCCAGGGCCCCCTGGGCAGTCATGATCATCAGGCCGGCCGCGACCGCGGTGGCAGGCACCGCCATCACCGCGGCGCGGCGCAGACGGACCCGCCCGCGTCTCTCGGAGCCTTCTGCGCTCTCCGAGATGGAACCGCTTTCCGGCACTTCGGAGGGCTCGGGGGTGGAACCGGCTGACGAGGTGGCGTCCGAGGACGAGGCCATTTTCTGCTCCCAGGGGCGTGTATCAGTGCGGGTAGGGCTTCAGTGGCACGTTGTCCTGGCGCGGACAGCGCCTACCGCGTACGCCTCCTCACACCTCCCGGTGGGCGCAAGGGCTTTCTCGTTACGCAGCAGTAACCGCGACGGAAGTTACCCCCGGTAAGCAATGAGGGTCAAGCACCTTGTGGAAAAAGGAAGTCGGAGATGTGACCAAGCCGTGGAGAGTCCTCCTTCGGCGCCTGTCCGACGCCAACTGCCGCACTCCGCGCAGGCATTGAACTTCCGTCAACTTCCCTGCTGCACCTTGACGTTGAACATCACTCAGGTCTACAACTCTCCCTGGTTAGCACGGATCCGTGGCGCCGGATCCGTCCCGCGGCGCACGTCGACTCCCGGGCTCCATCCCGTCACACGGTCGGCAGGCCGGTCACATGGTCGACAGACCCGACACACGACCGGCCGACCGCACGTGCGGTCCGCATCCACTCCTCCATGGCACCGGCACGGTCGCTTTCCCCCCTCCTGGACCGCGCCCGGTCGCCCTGCCGCCGGTCCCGTGCCGGAGGCCGTCCATCGACGCCTCCGGCCAATCTCCCGGCAGCCACCGCCGGTCCGTCGCGTACGGAGAAGGCGCGACGGACCGGCGGCGGCCCAGCTCCCCCACCCCTCTCTCGGAATGAGGCACACCCGCATGCGTACTCGGACCTCCCTCGCACTGTCCGCCGCCGTCACGGCGCTCGCCCTCTCGGCGGCCGGCCCGGCCTCCGCGGCCGACGGCTCGGTCCTGACCACCGGTGGCGCAGGCGGTACCGCCGTCGCGGCCGGCGCCGTACTCAACTCCTCGCTGGCCGCCGGCACCAGTGCCACGCTCTACTCCAGCAGCACCGGCACGAGCGGTCTCTCCTGCACGTCGTCGAAGTTCGTCGCCTCGGTCGTCGACAACCCGGCCGCGCCCGGCACGGCCACCGAGTCGGTCACCGAGCACACCTTCGACAGCAGCAGTTGCACCAGCAACGTCGTCGGCGTACTCGGCGTCACCAGCATCAAGGTCGACAACCTGCCCTACACCTCGGCCGTGGGCTCCGACGGCTCGGTCACCATCACACCGGCCGCCGGCTCAACCATCCAGACAACCGTCGTGCTGCGTACGCTCCTTGGCAGCATCACCTGCGTCTACCAGGCACCCAGCCTGTCCGGCACGGCCGACAACGCCGACAACAGCATCTCGTTCAGCAAGCAGCAGTTCACGAAGTTCTCCGGCTCGTCGCTGTGCTTCAGCAACGGCTACTTCACCGCCAAGTACGCCCCGGTCACCGACACGACGCAGACCGGCAGCCCGGCGGTCTTCGTCAACTGACGCGGACCGGCAACCCGCATACGAACGCCTGTGGGGCGGGGAGAGATCTCCCCGCCCCACAGGCGTTCACGGTTCACTTCAGGTCGCTCTTCTTCATGTAGCCCGAGTCGATGAGCACCTGCTCGTAGTTGCCCTTGTCGACGCTCACGGGCTCAAGGAGGTACGCGGGCACGACCTTCTTGCCGTTGTCGTACGTCCTGGTGTCGTTGACCGCCGGCTTCTTATCGTGGACGACGGAGTTGACCATGTAGGAGGTGACCAGTGCCAGCTCGCGGGTGTCCTTGTAGACGGTCTGGGTCTGCTCGCCGTCCACGATCGACTTGATGGAGGGCGCCTCGGCGTCCTGGCCGGTGACGATGGGCAGCGGCTTCCCCGCACCTCCGTACCCGTGCTCCTTCAGCGCGTTGAGGATGCCGATGGACATTCCGTCGTACGGCGAGAGGACCGCGTCGATGGTCTGGCCGTTGTACTTCGAGTCGAGGATCTTGTTCATGCGCTTCTCCGCCGTGGGGCCGTCCCAGCGGAGGGTGGTGACCTGGTCGAGATCCGTCTCCCCGGATCTGACGATCAGGTCGCCGTTCTGGATGTAGGGCTCCAGCACTTCCATCGAGGCGTCGTAGAAGTAGCGCGTGTTGTTGTCGTCGGGCGAACCCGCGAAGAGCTCGATGGTGAACGGGCCCTTGCGGCTGCCGTTGACGAGCCCCAGCGACTCCACGATGAAGTCGGCCTGCTGCGAGCCGACCTTCACGTTGTCGAAGGACGCGTAGTAGTTGACGGCGTCGCTGCCGAGGATCAGCCGGTCGTAGGAGATCACGGGGATACCGGAGTCCTTGGCCTTGCTCAGGACGTCGGTGAAGGCACGCCCGTCGACCGAGGCGATGACGAGGGCGTCCACGCCGTCGTCGATCATGGCCTCCACCTGCGCGACCTGGTTCTTCGGGTCGTTGTCGGCGTACTTCAAGGTGGTGTTGTATCCGAACCCCTTGAGCTCGTCGACCATGTTCCGGCCATCGTCGATCCACCGCTGCGACGTCTTCGTGGGCATGGCGATCCCCACGGATGCGGTCCCGTCACCGCTGCCGGCGTCGGAACCTTCACCGCATGAGGCGAGAGAGAGGGTCAGGACCGTGGATATGGCCGCAGCTACGGTCGTGCGGGCGCGCATGCTCATTGTTCCTCACTGGGTGACAGGCAGTCGGTGGGACTCGGCGACCGCGTGTGCGCCGGGCGGCCGACGGCCGTCGTCCACGCCCGGCCGGAACGGCAGATCGTGAGGGAGACGTCCGCAGCGCACGGTTCCAGGGCGGAGTCCGTTGTGCGTCGTTCGGTGCCGAGGTCGCGCCGAGGCTGCCTTGACAAGGGGGTTCGGGGCGCCGCACCGGAAGGGCTCGTACTGGTACCGGTGGCGGACGCCGAGGGTCGGCCGGTGCCCGGGCGCGTGGAGCCTTCCGGAATCGGCTGGACTCACCGGGTCGCGGTGAGGGTGGAGCGTCAGACCGGACGGTATGTCTCTCGCGTTTGGGCTCCGCTGAACCCGCACACGACAAGCCGGGGTGACCGGCCTCCACGGGCGCGGACTCGAACGTGGGTGCGCGGGGAGCGTATCCCGGCGTACGCCCCCCGTGGCGCTCTTTCATCACATTAGTTGCGACGGCGCACGATCGGCCTGGCCAGGGCGATCGCCACTTACGGCCTTATGTGGACGATCCGGTTCCTAGTAGTCGTCCCGCTCGGCCAGTTGCTCGATCGCGCGGACAACGACATCGACGTGTGCACGGACCGCCGGCATCCGACCGTCCCACGACTCGCTTCCGGGTACTTCGGAATCGGAGGGCTCCATGAGGCTGTCCTGGCCGCCGAGGTAGAGGGAGCGCGCACGGGCCAGTACGGGCCGGTGCCGGTCCGGGAGGCGGTCGAGCGCCCAGGAGGCCGCCGCGTCCTTCGAGGTGACGGTGCCGGTCGCGAGGGTCGTCCAGACGCGGGCGAGCGTCAGCAGGACGTTGCGGGTGTCCGACGCGAGGTCGGCCAGCAGTTCCGGCACCCCGGCGACGATCGCACGCCGGAGGTCGTCGTGCGGCACGGGGTCGAGGAGCCGCGCGGGCGGCGGCCCGAAGAGCGGGGTGTCCCCGAGGAGGATCATCGTGATCAGCGGCGCCAGATCGGGCATGACCGCCGGGGCGGGCACCTCTCCCCGCTCGAACTCCTCGCGCAGCCACTCGCCGTAGAGGAACTCGCAGCGCGGCGGATACCGCCAGGGCCGGACGTCCCCTTGGGCGACGACGATCAGCTCGACCGGCCGACCCGGCTCTCCGCTCCGGGCGCCGCGGCCGGAGATCCAGAGCAGCCCATCGAGCAGGTCCCGTCGCTCGCGATCCGTCATGCGTCGCCGGGCGACGACGAACACGTCGAGGTCACTGTCGGGCCGCAGGCCGCCGAGGACGGCCGAGCCGTGCAGAAAGACGCCCGCCACTTCCGCGCCGAGTACGTCGCGCACCAGGCGGAGGACCTGATCGAGCTGGGGCCGGTGGTCGCTCATGGCACGGATCGTAGGCGGACCGAAGGTGGGCATTCACGTCAGTTTCCAGGCGTGATCGACACCACGGGACGCAAGGGAACCCGGAAGATCACCGCCACGAGCCGCGCAGAGAAACGAAGTTCCCTGGCAGGGGCCTCCGCCGGCCCTCTCCACAGCAAGATCACCCTTGTTCAATCTTGTATGACATGTAGCGAATTGTCCGTATCGCAGCCAACCAGGTCGCCACGGTTTCCCCGCTCCCCCAAGGGCCCGATAGGCATACGAATCGTCAACCGGCCCAATTCCGGCGGCATATGCGACAGCGCCTGCCCCCGGACCGAGCACAAGGACGTATCCGCATGCCCGATCCCACTCGCCGTCTCGCACTGCGAGGCGCGGCCGGACTGGCCGTCACCGCCGGCGCGTTCACCGCGCTCTCTCCTTCGCCGGCCTCCGCCGCGGACCACCACGGCGGGCCCACCCCCGCACCCTCCCCCGCGCCCTTCGACTTCGACGAGGTCTACCGAGGCCGTCGAATACAGGGCCGTCCGTCCGGCGGAGGCCATCACCACGGCGCGGGTTACGCGGTGTTCGTGGACGGCGTCGAGCTGCACGTGATGCGCAACGCCGACGGCACCTGGATCAGCGTCGTGAGCCACTACGACCCGGTGCCGAACCCGCGCACGGCGGCCCGCGCCGCCGTCGAGGAGCTCCAGGGCGCGCCCCTCGTCCCTTTCAACTGACCTACAGAGCAATGGAGTTCACCGCAATGACCGTACGCAAGAACCAGGCGAACCTGACCGCCGACGAGAAGCGCAGGCTGGTCGCCGCGCTGATCGAGCTGAAGCGCACCGGCCGGTACGACGGCTTCGTCACGACCCACAACGCGTTCATCCTCGGCGACACGGACAGCGGCGAACGGGTCGGCCACCGTTCACCCTCGTTCCTGCCCTGGCACCGCAGATTCCTCCTGGAGTTCGAGCGGGCGCTGCAGTCGGTGGACGCCTCCGTGGCGCTGCCGTACTGGGACTGGAGCGCCGACCGCACGACCCGGGCCGCCCTGTGGGGGCCGGACTTCCTCGGTGGCACGGGCCGCTCCGTCGACGGACGGGTCACGGACGGTCCGTTCGCCGCGTCCACCGGCGACTGGCCCATATCCGTACGCGTCGACACGCGCACGTATCTGCGCCGCTCGCTCGGCGGCAGCGGCCGTCAACTGCCCACCCCCGCCGAGGTCGAGTCCGTACTCGCCATGTCCACCTACGACATGGCACCGTGGAACAGCGCCTCCGACGGCTTCCGCAACCACCTGGAGGGGTGGCGGGGCGTCAACCTCCACAACCGCGTCCATGTGTGGGTGGGCGGGCAGATGGCCACCGGTGTCTCCCCGAACGACCCGGTCTTCTGGCTGCACCACGCGTACGTGGACAAGCTGTGGGCCGAGTGGCAGCGCAGACACCCGGCCTCCGGCTACCTGCCCCTCGCGGGCACACCGGACGTCGTCGACCGCGGCGAGACCATGAAGCCGTGGAACGACTCCACACCCGCCGACCTGCTGGACCACACGAGGCACTACACCTTCGACACGGCCTGACCGCCGCAACCCGACGACAGCGGGCCCGCCCTCGGCCTCACGGCCCGGGCGGGTCCACCGCGTCGCTCAGAGGCCCGGGTCGCAGCATCCGTCCCGGCGCATCAGGCGTCCGACGTCCAGCCAGTCGTCTTCGCCCGCCGCGTGGCGTGCCGCGCGTTCGGGGACCGGCTCGTACGCGGCGACGAGGTCGTCGGTCGTGTACGGCACCCCGCCCCGGAGTACGGAGACGGTTCGTACGAGCGTGTCGAAGTCCTCGAACGGGTCGCCGTCCACGATGGTCAGGTCGGCGAGTTTGCCGGGCTCGACCGTGCCGAGGTCGTCCTCGACACCGAAGAGTCGGGCGGGCAGCACGGTCACGGTGCGCAGGGCCGCCGCCGGGGACAGGCCGCCCCGGTGCAGTGCGCGCAGTCCGATGTGGAGGGAGAGGCCGACGGCGACGAGCGGCTGGTCGGTGCCGAGGGCGACGATGCCTCCGGCGGCCAGGATCCGCCGGTAGATGTCGGTCTCCGTGCGCAGCGTGGCCAGTTGGGCCGGGGTCGGCGGCACGCCCGCCCCCTGCCGGACCAGGGCGGCGTCCCAGGGCGGCATCACGGCGGTGACCCGGGGGTCGTCGGCGAGCCCGGGGTCCGCGCCGAGGAGCGGCGCGGAGGTGAACGGTGTGGCGATCAGGCCGAAGTTGACGCCGCGTGCCGTGTAGATCTCCAGCAGGTCCTGGTAGGCGCGCCCGGAAGCGGTGATCGCGTGTCCGGACTCGTAGCGCTGGGTGGCCTGCAGATGGGTCGTCAGATCCTGTCCCAGTTGCACGCCGGGCGAGAGCAGATGGCTGCCCGAGCGCACGCCGAGCCGCTCGTGTCCGAACCGGGCCGCCTCCTCCATCACCCAACTCGGCGCCCGTACATAGGTTTTCACGAAGTCCCAGTCCAGCGCGGCACCCCGTTCCAGTGAGCGCCGCAGCCCGTCCCTGGTCCGGTGGGCACGCCCCATGCTGTACGCGACCCGGGAGCCGTCGAGCAGTTCGCCGGTGGTCAGCAGCCGGGGCCCGGCGAGCTGACCCGCCGTCACTGCCTCGCGGATCCGGGCCTGTTCGTAGGCGAACCCGCCGAGGGACACGGCGGTCGTGATGCCGTAGGTGAGCTGGCCGACGGTCTGCCGGCCGCCGTAGGTGACCTGCCACGGGTGGGTGTGCGTGTCCCACAGCCCCGGCACGACGGTCCGCTCCGAGGCGTCGATCAGGCGCAGGGCCGTGCGTCGGCGGTGCGGTTCGACGGCGGTGACGCGGCCGCCACGCACGACGATGTCGACGTCGTCCCGTACGGACTCGCCGGTACCGTCCCACAGTTGACCGGCGTGCACCACCGTGTCGGCCGGTGCCGGGCGGCGCTGGTCGAGCGGCACGCGGACGGTACGGGCCGGGCCGCCGTCGACGCCGATGAGCCGCAGCCGAGTGCCGGACAGGTACAGCAGGGTCTTCGAGTCGCCGGACCAGGACGGGTGGTCGGCCGGTTCGGTCGTGAGGGTGCGCAGGGCACCGCGCGGGGTGCCGTCGGGTGCGACGGGCAGCAGGCACAGCGCGGACTCGACGATCACCGCCATCCAGCGCCCGTCGGGCGACCAGACGGGCCCCGAGTCGTACCGGTCGGAGAGCGAGACATGCGGCGCGACCGCGTGCAGCCGGTCCGTACCGGTCGTGGTGTCGACGACGCGGACGAGGTTGTAGCCCTCCCGGAAACGGAGGTTGAGGCGGTTGCGGTCGCAGAGGGCGAGGTAGCGGCCGTCCGGCGACCAACTGGGCCGGCCGGGCAGACCGCCCGCGCCGAGCGGCGTCGCCAGCACCTGTTCCGCACCGGCCGCGAGGTCCCGGACGACGAGCCGCCCGCTCATGTCGAGGCAGGCAAGCCGTTTCCCGTCGGGCGAGAGCGCCGGATGCACCCGGCCCCCGGTGGCGAGCGCGGTCTCCTCGCCGGTGGCCAGATCTCGCCGGTACACGCCGAGCAGCCCGTCGCGGTCGTCCGCGTACAGCAGTGAGCGTCCGTCGCGCGCCCACGAGGGGCCCAGCAGGTAGCCGGTGGGTGCCGACCGGCGCAGCCGCTCCGGCGCCCGGCCTCCCGAACTGTCGGCCACCCAGAGCGAGTTGAGGGCGGCGAAGGCGACCTGCCGCCCGTCGGGCGAGAGCGCGGGCAGGTGGATGCCCCGCACCGGCCGCGCCCGTCCCGCCTCACCCAGGTCGTACTCCTTGACCTGATAGCGCGGCCGGTCCACGGGCAGTACGCCCTCGAAGGGGATCGCGTCCGCCTCGGCCGGCTTCTCCGGTCGCACGACGGTGAAGCTGCCGTCCACGGTGAGCAGCAGCTCGCCCTCGGGTGTCCAGCGGGGAGGCACCGGCGCGATGTCCCCGGCGACCGCGACGGGTTCACCGTCGACGACCAGCGTGCACGAGCCGTTGGGTGACGCGGTGGTCCGCAGATACGCCAGGCGGCGGCCGTCCGCCGCGAGGACGGGGGCCACGATCTGGGCGGCCGCGGTCTCGGTGTGCTCCACGACGACCGGGCCCGCGCCCGACGCGGGGACGGCGGCGACGGTCCGGGCGTCGAGCCCGAGGCCGTTGGCGGTGGTGACGCCCTTCGCCCGGACGAAGAGGATCCGCTTCCCGTCCGGCGACCACGTGGGGTCGAAGTCCTCCCACGCCCCGTCCTGCGCAGGACCCTCCTGCCCCGGCAGACCGGTCACCCGGGCGATGTCACCGGAACGCAGGTCCAGTACATGGATGCGGTACGGACTGCCGGTCACCTGGTCGCCGCCGCGCTCGGAGGCGAAGGCGATCCGGGTGCCGTCGGGCGACCAAGCCGGTCCCCGGTCGTCCCAGGGCCCGTCGGTGCGCTGCCGTACGTCCGAGCCGTCGGGCCGCATCGTCCAGATGTGGAAGCCGCCGCCCCGGTAGGCGCAGAAGGCGATGAGCTTGCCGTCGGGGGCGTGCACGGGACGGTTCGGTTCGAGGTCCGCCGGGGTGAGCGGTACGGCCTTGCCACCGGTGCGCGGGAGGGACCAGAGCACGTTCTGGACCTCGGCGATCAGCCGGCCCCCGCCGGGCGCGAGGGTCGCCGAGCCGTTGGTGGCCGCCGTGAAGGACAGCGAGAGCTCGCGGGGCGGCTGCGCGGCGGCCGGCGCGACACCCATGGCGGTGACGGCACCGGCGGCGCCCGCGGCCGCGAGGAGTTGACGACGGGAAGGGGAGAGAGGGAGGGAGAAGCCAGGATTGAAGGCGGCGTTGCTCCGGTCACGGTCCATGACTCGGAACGCTCGCGCATCTCCCGGCGCGTGAGCAACACCGCCATTCTCGCCAAAAGGGTGGGACGTTGACGAGACGTCAGCCCCGCTTGGCGTGCAGGGTCCGCGCGACCTTCGGGCCCAGCCACCGCTTGAGTCTGCGCAGCGCTTCGAGCTGTCCTGCCGCCCGGTCGATCCGGTAGTAGAGCTGCGGGGGAATGTACGGGAGCAGCGGGGAGTGCCGTTGACCCAGGAGCGCGAACATCTGGGCCGGAGGCAGGCCGATGTAGCGCGGCAGGCTCTCGTACCACTGGGCGCTGTGCCGGGCCGCGCTCTGCACGGAGAGCAGCGCGGCCTTGCGCTCCTTCTCGTACGCGGCAAGGGCGGGGGCGAGTTCGGGCTCCGCGCGCAGGGAGTGTGCGAGTGCGATGGCGTCCTCCAGGGCGAGGGTGGTGCCCGCGCCGATGGAGTAGTGCGTGGTGTGGGCGGCGTCGCCCAGCAGGACGACGTTGCCGTGGGACCAGGCGCGGTTGGTGAGGGTGCGGAAGTTCAGCCACTGCGCGCTGCCGCCGGTGTTCGCCCGGCCGATCAGCCGGTGCCCGTCCAGCAGCTTGACGAAGAGCTCTTCCAGGCGGACGAGGCCCTCGGTCTCGTCCGCCCGGTCGAGGCCGAGGCCCGTCCAGGTCTCCGGGGAGCACTCGACGACACAGGTGCTGTGGTCCGCGCTGAACCCGTAGGCGTAGCACCAGATCCAGCCGTGCGGTGTGTCCACGAAGGCGAAGGTGAACGCGTCGAAGACCTTCGTGGTGCCCAGCCAGATGTACTTGTTCCGGCCGAGCCCGACCTCCGTGCCGAAGTGGCCCGAGTGCCGCTCGCGCACCCCGCTGTGGACGCCGTCGCAGGCGACGACCAGGTCGGCGTCGGGCAGTCGGTCCCCGTCGGCGATCTCGTTCTCGTACTGGACGCGTACGCCCAGGGAGCGGGCCCGCTCGGCGAGAAGGTCCAGCAGCTGCCTGCGGCCGATGCCGAAGCCCTCGTCGCCGTGGTGCGTCGTCGTACGGTCGCCGACGTGCGCGACCCCGTCGCTCCAGCGGACCGAGTTCTCCTTGACGGCGCGCGCCGACTCCGGGTCGCCCTCGTGCAGTTTGTCGAGCAGGCTCCCCCAGTACGTCACCCCCCATCCGTAGGTGGAACCGGCCGGGTTCCGTTCATGGACCGTGATGTCGTGGTCCGGGTCCTGAAGCTTCATCAGGATCGAGAAGTACAGGCCGGCGGGCCCACCGCCGACGCAGGCGATCTTCACACGCACACCCCACTGTTCGCTCAAGGTGATCAATCGACAGCACAGAGTAGGGGTGCGACCGGGGGCACGCCGACGTCCCGCGCCGCGTGTCGGACCGGCTCGCCGGTGGTGAAGCGGGCGAACCTGGGCATTCGAAGAGGAGCAGCGGACGAGCCGGGGAAGGGCTGATGGACACCAACACATGGATTCTGGTTCTCGCCGTCGCGGCCGTGCTCGCGGTGGCCCTCGGGGCGGCGGTCGTCCTGCTGGTCCGACTGGTCCGTACGCGGCGGGACCTCCGCCGCGCCGGGCTGCCGACCGGTCCCCGCTGGGTCTTCTGGGGAGCGGTCGCCTATGTCGTGCTGCCGACCGACCTCATGCCCGACCCCGCCTATTTCGACGACATCGGTGTACTGCTCCTGGCGCTGCGGTCGATGCGCGCTTCGTCCGACCCCCTGCGCTGAGGTGCCCGCGGATCTGCTTGGCTGTGTCCGTCAGGCAGGGACCTCTAGGTCGGGACGATCATGCAGGCAGACATCCATCAAGTCGCCGACGGCATCCATCTGGTACACGGCAGCAACACCAACTGGGTGATTCTCACGGAGGGGGACGCCGTCACCCTGGTGGACACGGGCTACCCCGGAGACCGCGAGAGCCTCCTCGCCTCCCTGTCGGCCGTGGGCAGTTCGCCCGAAGCGGTCGCGGCCGTACTCGTCACGCACGCCCACAACGACCACATCGGCTCGGCCGAGTACCTCAGTCACACGTACGGCACGCCGGTCTACACCCACGAGGCCGAAGTCCCGCACGCGCGCCGGGACTTCCTCCATCAGGTGAACATCGGCAAGGTGCTGCGGAACGCCTGGCGGCCCGGTGTGGTGCCGTGGGCCGTGCACGCGCTGCGCTCCGGCGGCACCGCCCACATCCCGGTGACCGAGCCGCGGCCGTTCCCCGGTGAGGGCGCTCTCGACCTGCCCGGCCGCCCCGTTCCCGTGCACACCCCCGGCCACACGGCGGGCCACTGCGCCTTCCATCTGCCGGACGCGGGCGTCGTCATATCGGGCGACGGGCTGGTCAGCGGACACCCCACCTCACGCGTGAGCGGCCCGCAGTTGCTGCCCACGATGTTCCACCGGGACCTCCCCGGCGCACTGTCCTCGCTGGACGCCTTCGAGGCGCTCTCGGGTGACGTCCTGCTGCCCGGTCACGGCCCCGTGCACCGCGGTTCCGTACGCGAGGCGGCCCAGCGGGCCCGGGAACGGGCCGCCTGACCCGATCAGACGTCTACGGACGGCCGCCCGTCGTCCACGGACCGACCGTCGCCGCGTACCACTTCGAGGTACGCGGCGATCGCGTCCCGGTTGCGGGCGAGGCAGTCGATGCGCCGGGTCATGCGGTCGAGTTCGATCTCCAGCGTGGTCAGCATCTCCGGAGTCGGATCGGGGAAATGGATGGTGCCGGGCCCGTCGAGGCAGGGCAGGATCTGCTTGATGATCCGGGTCGGCAGTCCGGCGTCGAGCAGTCCTCGGATCTGCTGGCGCGCTCCGGCAGCTCTCCGATCCGTATCAGACCGACCTCGCCCTTCGCCGCTTGACCTTGACATCAATGTGAGGGTTCGGGCATACGCGGCATGAGCACCCACACCACAGAACCGGCCGGTTCCTCCGAGGTGGCCGAGGGAGCCGAGAGCCGCGGGCTCCGGTTCCCTGCAGGGGGCGACCGGTTGTTCTGAAGCTGCGGGCCGTCCATGGCCGAGCGCGCGGGTCCCCGCGCCCCTTTCAGGGCGCGGGGACCCGAAGGCTTTGGCTTTTAGGGGCGCGGGGAACTGCGCGACAAGCCCCCACCGGCCCGCAGCCGACAACTACCAGCGGGCTTCCACCTGCTCCTTGATGCGCCTGTCGTACAGGCCCGAGATCGCGGCCAGCGTCTCCGCGGAAAGCGGCGACAGCTTGCCGGCCTCCGCGTTCGCGCGGGCCTGCTCGGGCGAACGGGCACCGGGGATGACCGTGGTGACGCCGGGCTGCTGAACGATCCAGGCCAGCGCCAGCTGGGCCGGAGTGACGCCCTCGGGAGCGAGCGCGGAGAACTCGGCCGCCGCCTCGACCCCCGTGGCGTAGTCGACACCGGAGAACGTCTCGCCCTGGTCGAAGGCCTCACCATGGCGGTTGAACGTACGGTGGTCGTTCTCCGCGAAGACCGTGTCCTTCGTGTACTTGCCGGAGAGCAGCCCGGAGGCGAGGGGCACGCGGGCGATGATGCCGACGCCGGCCTCCCGCGCCGCGGGCAGGACCCGCTGGAGGGGCTTCATGCGGAACGGGTTGAGGATGATCTGGACGCTGGCCACACCCGGCCGGGCGATCGCGGTCAGCGCCTCGTCACAGGTCTCGACGCTCACGCCGTACGCGGCGATCCGCTCCTCCTCGACCAGGGTGTCGAGGGCGTCGAACACCTCGTCCGACGAGTAGACGGAGGTCGGCGGGCAGTGCAACTGCACCAGGTCGATGCGGTCGACACCGAGGTTGCGGCGCGAACGGTCGTTCCAGGCACGGAAGTTGTCGAGTACGTAGTTCTCGGGGACCTGGTCGACCCGGCGGCCCATCTTGGTCGCGACCAGCACATGCAGGTCGGGCCTGCTCTGCACGAAGGTGGCGATGGTCTCCTCGCTGCGCCCGTCCCCGTACACGTCGGCCGTGTCGAAGAACGTCACGCCCGACTCGGCGGCGGCCTCCAGGACCGCGAGGGCTTCCTTGTCGTCCACGTCGCCCCAGTCGGCGCCGAGTTGCCATGTGCCGAGTCCCACGACCGATGCGTGCTGTCCTGACCTGCCGAATTCGCGCTCATCCATGGGGGCAGTCTGGCACCCGGTCCCGGATTCCTCGGACTCAGCCCCCGTACGGCGGACCCGTTCAGGCGACGGCCGCGGTGAGGGCGACTCCGGTGAGGCGTTCGGCCTCGGTCCACAGGCGGCGGTTCGCCTCGGTGTTCAGGGCGCGGCGCGTGATGCGGGCGGTGGCGGTCGGGCCGACCAGTCCGAACCTGCCACCCGGGCCGTAGTACCCGCCCGCCGTCGCCTCGGGACTCGTGGCGGCGTACAGCAGCGGTTCGGCGCCCTCCTCGACCTGCTGCTTGGGCAGGATGCCGACAGTGGTGAACCGCGCGTGCCTCGGCGTGTCGCTGCCGATGCTGGCACCGGCGGTCTGGAGGTTGGTCACGGTGTAGCCGGGGTGCGCGGCCGTGCTCAGCAGGTTCCAGTCGCGCTCGGCGGCGACGGCCGCCAGCTGTCGGGCCATCATCAGATCGGCGAGCTTGGACTGGGCGTACGACAGCATCGGGCTGTAGCGGCGGCGCTCCCACTGGAGGTCGCCGAACGAGATACGGCCGTAGGTCGTGACAATGCTGCTCATGGTCGTCACGCGCGGCGCCGGTGCGGCGAGCAGGGCGGGCAGCAGTCGGATCGTGAGGGCGAACGGGCCGAGGTAGTTGCTGCCCATCTGCAGTTCGAAGCCGTCGGCGGTGGTCATCCGGGTGGGCGGAGCCATCACTCCGGCGTTGTTCACGAGCAGGTCGAGCGGGGTGCCGTCGGCCAGGATCCCGTCGGCGAAGGCCTCGACGGAGGCCAGGTCCGCCAGGTCGACGCGCCGTACCTCCAGCTGTGCGTGCGGGTGCCGGGCCAGGATCTCGGCGCGGGCCCGCTCGCCCTTGGCGACGGTCCGCACGGCCATGACGACACGGGCGCCGGCCTCCGCGAGACGGCGTGCCGTCTCCTTGCCCGTACCGCTGTTGGCGCCGGTGACGACGGCGAATTTCCCTGTCTGATCGGGGACGACGTACGAGGTGGCCACGGTGACTCCTTCGGTGTTCGCGCGGCACTCCAAGAAATAGGAGACCGCCGGTCTGTTGCGTTTCAAGCTAGCAGACCGCCGGTCCGATAACAACAGACCGGGGGTCTGTAGACTGCGGCCATGGCAAACACCTTCCAGCGCGCCCGCAGCGAGGAGCAGCGCGCCGTGCGCCGCGAGGCGATCCTGGACACCACGGCCGCGATGCTCGGCGAGATGCCCGTGGCACAGGTGAGCCTCAACGAACTGAGCCGCCGGGTGGGGCTCGCGAAGTCGAACGTGCTGCGCTACTTCGAGTCCCGCGAGGCCGTCCTCCTGGAACTGCTCGGTGCCGCGTCGCGGGAACTGCTGGTGCATCTCGACACCGCGCTTCCCGAGGCCGTCGACGCCGACGCCCCGGTGACCGAGCGGGCCGACCGGCTCGCCGCGGCCCTGACCGACGCACTCGCCGAGCGTCCGGTGCTCTGTGACCTGATCAGCGCGCAGGGCGCGGTACTGGAGCGGAACGTGTCGACGGAGGTCGCCGCCCAGTACAAGCGCTCCTCCATCGACAACGCCTTCGCCCTGGCGGAGCGGGTCCGCACCCACGTACCCGAACTCGACGAGCGGGACGCCGTACGGTTCGTCGTCGGCATGCTGATGGTGGTCACGGCCGCCTGGCCGCACGCGCACCCGTCGCCCGCCGTGCTCGCGGTCTACGAGTCCGACCCCGAACTGGCGGTCCTGCGCCTCGACTTCACCACGACCCTGCGGGAGTCGCTCGAGGTCCTGCTGTCCGGCCTGCTGGCCCGGGCGGCAGGCTGACGAAGCCGGGGGGCCGGGGCTGAAGAACAGGGGGCCGGGGCTCAGGAACCCGCGCGCACCCGTGGGACGTTGTCCGTGCAGCGCCCCTCGGGGCGGGCACAGTGACCAGCACCCCGACAGGCGGCACGATGAGCGAGTTGGTTCCCGGCGGCAATCTGCCCCTGCCCGGCGGCATCCTGACCCTTCATGTGCCCGGCCCGTTCGACGTGTCCGCGCTCATTACGGACGACAGCGGCAAGGTGCGCGGCGACGGCGACTTCGTGTTCTACAACCAGCCGACCGCGCCCGGTGCGCGGCTGCACGGCGAGACGCTCACCGTGGACCCGCCCGCGCTGCGGACCGGGGCGAGCCGTGTCACCGTCGTCGTCAGCCCCGCCGAGCCCGGCACCGCACTGGGCCGGCTCCCCGCTCCGACCCTGCGCGTGACCGGCCCTGGCGGCGGTGTGCTCGCCCGCTTCACCCCGCCCCGCCCCCAGCAGGAGACGGTGCTGCTGCTCGCCGAGATCTACCGCCGCGGGACCGCGTGGAAGCTGCGCGCCCTGGGCCAGGGGTACGCGGACGGACTCGCCGGGATAGCCCGGGACTTCGGGGTCGAGGTGAGCGAGGACGCCGACGCGGGGGCGAACGGCCGTACCTCTCCCGGGAGTTCCGGCGTCCCGGGAGCCAGGGGCGCCGGTGTCGCGACGGCCCTGAACGCCGCGCGTGCGGGGCTCGGTCGGCTCCGGGGGTCGGGTCGCGCCCCGGCCGGGAGCTCCGGTCGCACTCCGACGGGCAGCACGAGTCGTCCCACGGCCGGAAGCCCGGCTCGTCCCCCGGCCGGGAGCACCGGACGCACGCCCGCCGGGAGCACCGCCTGGAATGCCGGCAGCGCTTCGGCCGGAGGGCCCTCTGCCGCCGCTCCCGGCGTCGCGGGGCCCGCCCCCAACGAGTTCCTCGGTCTCGTGAACTCCGCCCGCGCCACCGTCGGCGCCTCGCCGGTGTCCCTCGACGCCCGCCTCACCGCCGCGGCGCACACGCATGCCGCCGGCATGGCCGCGCGGGGCAGCCTGGGCTCCGAGGGCGCGGACGGGCTCTCGGTCTACCAGCGCCTCACCGCGAGCGGCTACGCGTATCTCACGGTGGGCGAACACCTGGTCTCCGGCCCGCGCGACGCCGCGGAGTTCGTGGAGTACTGCCTGTCCTCAGAGCAGTCCCGGCGCACGATCCACGACCCGGCGTTCACCGAGGCCGGTGTGGCGTACGTGCCCGACGGCCGCTCCGGCACCCTCTACTGGACGGCGCTGTGGGCCCGGCCCCTCACCCACGGCGGGCTGGCGCAGACGGCCGCGGAGGTCGTGACGCTCACCAACGCCGAGCGGGCCAGGGCCGGTCTGCGACCGCTGGCCGTGGACTCCCTGCTCACCAACGCGGCGCAGGCGCACAGCGCGGACATGGTGGCCCGCGCGTTCTACTCCCACACCTCCCCCGACGGCAGCGAGCCCTGGCACCGGGCCGCGGCCGCGGGCAGCACCCGACGCACCATCGGCGAGAACATCGCGTGCGGCCAGCGCTCCGCCGCCGAGGTCGTCCAGGGCTGGATGGACAGCCCCGGCCACCGCGCCAACATCCTCAAGCCGGCCTTCACCCACATAGGCGTCGGCTTCGCGGGCGGCGGCTCGGCGGGCACGTACTGGACACAGCTCTTCGGCGCCTGACCCCGTCCCGCCGAGAATTCTTCGCCGCAGGTCAGAGGCCTGTTAACGATGATGACAACGGTCACCGGTGCAGCCTTTGCCGATCTCCGCGAGGTGCGCTTCACTGCGGAGGTCGGACACCGTATCGAGGGGGACACACATGACCAGCGCGCACCACGACCACCACGGGTCGGACGGGCACGCGGGGCACTCGCACGGTGTGTCGGCGGACGCGGACCGCCGCTGGCTCGCGATCGCGCTGACGCTGATCACCACGTTCATGGCGGCCGAGGTCGTCATCGGCATCCTCGCCCAGTCGCTCGCCCTGATCTCCGACGCGGCGCACATGCTGACCGACGCCGTGTCGATCGTGCTGGCGCTCATCGCGATGCGGCTGGCCGCGCGGCCGGCCCGCGGCGGCTTCACGTACGGCCTCAAGCGCGCCGAGATCCTCTCCGCCCAGGCGAACGGGCTCACGCTGCTGCTGCTCGGCGCCTGGCTGGCGTACGAGGCGGTACGGCGGCTGATCGATCCGCCCGAGGTGGAGGGCGGGCTGGTGTTCGGCACGGCCCTGGCGGGGATCGTGGTGAACATCGCGGCGGCCTGGTGCATCTCGAAGGCCAACCGCTCCTCGCTCAATGTCGAGGGGGCCTACCAGCACATACTCAACGACCTGTTCGCGTTCATCGGTACCGCGATCGCCGGTCTCATCGTGCTGCTGACGGGCTTCGCGCGGGCCGACGCCATCGCCACGCTGGTCGTGGTGGTCCTCATGTTCAAGGCGGGCTACGGGCTCGTACGGGAGTCGGGGCGGATCTTCCTGGAGGCGGCGCCCGCGCACCTCGATCCGGACGACATCGGTGACCAGCTGGTCGCGCACCCCTCGGTCTCCGAGGTGCACGACCTGCACGTGTGGACCATCACGTCGGGGCAGCCGGCGTTGTCCGCGCACATCCTGGTCGAGCCCGTCGCGGACTGCCACACGGTGCGCCGGGACCTGGAGAAGATCCTGCAGAGCGACCACGAGATCACTCACACCACCCTCCAGGTCGACCACGCCCCGGCCGAGGTTCTGGAGGTCCGCACCGGGGCCGCCTCCGACGACGGCTCGCACTGCGAGGCCCCACACGGCCCGGTGCACCGCGACGAGCCGCATCCTCACTGAACACCGGGGACGCGGGCGGGAGTTCACCAGGGCGGTGACCCCGCGCCGGAGAATCCGGTCGCGTCCGGCGATGTGATCGTGCACGATGCCCGCATGACGTCGACCCGAAAGGACCGTGCCGCGTAGGCGGCCCGGTGCCGTCCGCGCCGAGCGGTGGCGGCCCTCCAGACATGTGACCGTCCGCCGGATCGGTGGTGTCTCCGCGCGCACCCGCGCGGCCGTCCGCCGGATCGAGGCGGAGCATCTGTGGCGCGACGCCGTCGCCGACTCGCTCGCCACGTACGAGTCCGCCCTTCGCTTGCCCTGGCAGGACCTCGCCGCGTGGCTGATCGACGTGAACTGCCCCTGCTGCTGTCCGCTCGAAGCCAGGGACACGCTGGAGGACGCCCTGTACCGGCTGCCGCCGGGCGCCCGCGCGGATCTCAGGCGCCGACTCGCCCGCGCCGACGAGGAGTTGGCGCGGCGGACCCTTCCCGAACCGCTGAGGCGTGGGACTCCTCAGTGGCAGCCGCCCGGGGCCTGGTGGCGGCAGCGGCTCCTGGAACGGTGAGGGCCGGGGCTTCGCCGAGGGCAGAACGCGATGACCTCGCCGAATCGCGCCGCGCTTTCTAGGGTGGAGAGGTGAGCAGCCACGCGTCCGACGAAGCCCGTGTCATTCCCCTGCGACCCGTACCGGCCGCGCCGGCGAAGCCGGAGGAGCCTGCCCCCAAGGAGCCGTTGTGGCGTGACGTCGTGGGAGACGTCCTGCGGCGCGAGCGGCTCGCCCAGGAGCGGACGCTCAAGGACGTGGCCGACGCGGCCCGGATCTCGATGCCGTACCTCTCCGAGCTGGAGCGGGGCCGCAAGGAGGCCTCGTCCGAGGTCCTCGCGGCCGCCGCGCACGCGCTCGGGCTCGGCCTCGCCGATCTGCTCGCCCTGGCGCACCGCAGGCTCGCGCGACCGGCCCAGCCCCTCAGGTCCCGGCCCCTGACGTCCCAGCCCCTCGGGTCCGGGTCCCGCACCGCGCCCCGGCGCACCGAGGCGCGGTCCCGGCTGGGCGACATCCGCCTCGCCGCCTGAGGCCCAGAAGCACAGATACCCGAGACCCTGAGTCCGCTGAGGCTCCGCGGCGGCGGCCCCGTCACCCGTCAGGCCGCCGCGGGCACCAGCCGTCGGCTGAGCACCTCGTCGGCCAGTCCGTACGCCACCGCCTCCCGCGCGGTGAAGATCTTGTCGCGGTCCATGTCGGCGCGCAGGGTCTCGACGGGATGGTGGGTGTGCAGGGACAGGACCTCCTCGACCTGGGAGCGGATGCGGATCATCTCCTTGGCCTGGAGGCTCAGGTCGGAGACCGTGCCCCGCGCGCCGCCGCTCGCGGGCTGGCCGAGCAGCACCCGCGCGTGTTCCAGGATGAAGCGCCGGCCGGGGTCTCCCCCGGCCAGGAGCACCGCGGCGGTCGAGGCGGCCTGACCGACGCAGAACGTCGAGATGGGCGCGCCCACGTAACCCATCGTGTCGTAGATCGCCATCAGTGAAGTGAACGATCCGCCGGGCGAGTTGAGGTAGATCGCGATCTCGCGCTCGGGAGCGGACGACTCCAGGTGGAGCAGTTGCGCGATGACGACGTTGGCGACGCCGTCGTCGATCTCGGTGCCGAGGAAGATGATCCGCTCGGACAGCAGCCGGCTGTAGATGTCGTACGCGCGCTCGCCCTGCGGGGTGCGCTCGACCACGTTCGGGATCGTGTACTGGCTCATGTCAGAGTCCCATCCGTCGCTTCGAGGAGGCCGGGCGGACGTCGTCGAGTGACTCAACGACCCGGTCGACCATGCCGTACTCCCTGGCCTGTTCGGCGGTGAACCAGCGGTCGCGGTCGCCGTCGCGCCCGATCGTCTCCACGCTCTGGCCGGTGTGTTCGGCGGTGATCCGCTCGATCGTCTCCTTGGTGAACTGGAGGTTCTCGGCCTGGATGGCGATGTCGGCGGTCGTGCCACCGATGCCTGCCGAGGGCTGGTGCATCATGATCCGCGCGTTCGGGAGCGAGTAGCGCTTGCCCGGGGTGCCGACGGTGAGCAGGAACTGCCCCATGCTCGCGGCGAAGCCCATGGCGAGGGTCGACACGTCGTTCGGGATGAGCCGCATCGTGTCGTAGATCGCCAGGCCCGCGTGCACCGATCCGCCCGGGCTGTTGATGTAGAGGCCGATGTCGGTGCGCGAGTCCTCCGCGGAGAGCAGGAGCAGCTGGGCGCAGACCCGGTTGGCGGAGACCTCGTCGACCTGTGTGCCGAGGAACACGATGCGCTGGTTGAGGAGTTGGGCGGCGAGGTGGTCGTCGAACCGGGACGGCGGGGTGTCCCCCTCCTCGGCCCTCGGTTCCAGGGTGCTGCTGAATCGTGCCATCGCTCCTCCTTGTGGTGACGCGGCCGGGATCACCGCTGTGTCTCCACCCTCGGCCGGACCACGGCGGCGCGGAAGGAATCTCGGCCCGCAGCAGATTCGCCAACAGCAGAGCCGACGCGGAGCCCACTGAGCCCAAACAGAGCTCCCGGAGCGAGCAGGGGCTACTTCGTCACCACCAGCGAGAACTCGTACAGATCACCCCGGCACAACGACTCGCCGTACTCCACGACATGCCCCGTGTCGTCGAACGCCGTGCGTCGTACGAGCAGGGCGGCTGAGCCCTCCTTGACGCCGAGGAGGCGGGCCTGGCGGCCGGTCACGTTCACCGCCCGGATCTGCTGGGTCGCACGGACCACCCTCACTCCGTGGGTGTTCTGCAGCGCTTCGGACAGTGAGCCCTTGAGGAGGGACTCGTCCAGGCTCGGGAAGCGTTCGGCGGAGAGGTGGACGGTCTCCAGGCAGATGGGGAAGTCGTCGCCGAGACGCAGCCGTTCGATGCGGTGCAGGGCGGTGCCGGGATCGACGCCGAGGGCCGTGGCGTGGTGCAGGTCGGCCTCGACGACCTCGGCGGCGAGGAGTTCGGCGCTGGGGTGGTAGCCGCGCGAGCGCAGGTCCTCGGAGAACGAGGTCAGCGTCGACGTCTTGGTGATCTGGGGGTGCGAGACGAAGGTGCCCACACCGCGCACGCTGCGGATGAGGCCGTCCTCGCGCAGTGCCTGGAGCGCGCGCCGGGCGGTCGCTCTGCTGACGTCGTAGCGTTCGGCGAGCTGCCGTTCGGTGGGCAAGGCCTCGTCGGGCCGCATCCGGGCGATGTCGGCCTGGAGCAGCCGACGCAGCGCCTCGTGCTTGAAGGACTCCGTCTTGTAGGAGTCCGCGTCCGGGCCGTCGTCCCTGCGCCTGTCTTCGAGCGTCACAATCAGCGCCTGTCCTTGAGCATCACGATCACTCCGCGGTTCGCACGTGTCCGCTAGCCCCGAGAGGCGCGGTAACGGGGCATCAGCGTACGCACCACGGCAAGGGTCGCGGCGGCGGTGTCCGGGCCGGGCGTCGCCTGCTCACTCCGTTCAGTGGTCCAGCGCTCCTCCCATTCGATCAGGGAGGCCTCGAACTCCTGGGCGCGGTAAGGGGATCCGGTGTCGAGTGCCCGCTCGATGTGCTCGTACCAGCGTCGCCAGCGCGGGAGGTAGAACGAACGGACCAGGCCGGCCCAGTGCCGGCCCGAGTAGTCGTGCAGCTCGCTGTGGGAGTGCCCCCAGACCGTGAGGATCCGTCGCGCGTTGGCCTCGTACAGCTCGGCCTCGGCGGGGGTGGACGCCCAGCTGTCGGCTTCGGCGAGCCAGGTGTCCAGCCGGTGTTCGGGACGGGTGGCCAGCAGTGTGTCCAGGTCCTCGATGGTGGTGAGCAGTTCGTCGGCGGCGGCTCGGAAGCGGTCGGCGTCGCGCGCCAGGGCCGCGTCCGCCGCCCTGCGCTGCTGGTCGCACGCCACGTGGGTGAGCACCTGCGCGGTGACGTCGCACAGGTCCCGGCCGAGCGGGCCCGCGCTGTCCTCCTCCGTCGTCTCACCGGCCAGGAGCGTCCACGCCTCGGCCAGACCGGGTGGCACGGACGGCGAGGGCGGCGCCGCCAGGTGCACCGGCGGCTCGGGGCGCAGGTCCCCCTGCAGTGTGGGCCGGCAGACGACGACGGAGCCCGGTGGTCCTGGGCCGTCCGCGTCGTAGACGGTGGCGTGGAGCAGTTCCCAGGCGCGGAGCAGACCGGGGGTTCGGCGTCCGTACCGGGCCTCCGCCCAGTCTTCCAGCCATGCTCGTACGTCCTTGACCGAGCCGTTCCAGGCAACGTCGGCCAGCAGTTCGTACAGGACGGGGTCGCCGCCGAAGGCCTCCATGCTCGCGCCGACTCCGGAGAGCGAACCGCCGCGTGCGTCGGCGCTCGCCTCGGCGGGACCGGCGGCGATCTCGTCCAGTTTCCCGTAGAGCCCGGGCCGCCCGCCCAGGCTGTGGAGCATGCACCACACCCAGGGTTTTCCCCGGTGGCCGTCGGTCTGCCGCCAGACCGGCTTGTGCTCCGCCCACAGGTCCAGGATGAGCATGCGGTCGTCCGGGATGGCGTCGAGGAAGGCCCGGGTCCGGTCCGGTGTCCAGTAGTCGGAGCGGTAGGAGAAGGGCCATGCCTGGAGCACCCAGGTGGCCTCGCCGTCCACCGCGGTCATGGCGCCGTGCACGGCGCGCGCGACCCGGGCGATGTCGGCGGGGTCGGTCACCGGCGGGATCGTCTCGATGAAGGGGTCGGCCGCGTAGAGGTGGTCGGTGCCGAAGAGGCGGGTCTGCTCGGTCAGCAGCGCGGTGCCGAACTCCTCGAACAGCGGGTCGCGGGGGTCCAGGATGCCGACCTCGAAGTCCCACCAGGGAAGGGTCGTCGACCGGGCGCCCCGGCCCGTGATGAGTTCGCGGGGCACATGGCCGGAGAAGCCCTGGAGGATCGGGCGCATGCCGAGCGCGCGCTCCCGGTCCAGGATGCGGCGGCCCAGGTCCGCGTGGCCGTCGATCCAGCTCTGCGGCAGTGGCCCGCCCCAACTGTCCAGTGAGGCGAGCCAGTTCCACGGGAGGTGGGCCGGGCCGCCGAGGAAGCGCCGGGCGGTCTCGTCGTCGAGGCCGGTGCGCAGGAGGGCTTGTTGCCAGGCGGCCTCCGCGCCGGTCATCGCGAGCGGTGTGGTCACGCCGTGCAGCGCCATCCAGTCGATGTGGCGCTCCCAGCGGTCCCAGTCCCAGAACGCCGTGGTGTAGCCGAAGGTGCAGACGTTGAAGTGGTAGCGGTGGAGGTAGGGGGAGGTCGTCCGGGCGGCCGTGCCGGTGCTGGGCAGGCGGTCCGGCAGCCGGGGCACGGGGGAGTCCCAGGTGATCTGCGTCCGGCAGGCGGTGCGCAGATACCAGCGCAGCGCCGAGGCGACCGCCACACCGCTGGACCCGCGCAGCGTCACACCGCCCGGCCCGGCGTCGACCTCGAACCAGTCGGGCCTGCCGACGTCGTGCCCGTCCCCTACGGGCACGACGTCGGCGGTGAACTCCGCGGCCCTGTCCCCGAGGAGCCGCTGGAGAAGTTGTCGGGCGGACTGATTCTCCGATGCCTGTGGTCCGTACCACATGCGGCTCAGGTTAGGACGGGTGTGCGGGGTGGTCAAGGAACAAAGCTGTTGTGACAGCACACTTGTCCGGAGGGCTGGGCAGTCGCACGGCCCTCTGGTACGGTCCACAGCCACGCGGACGGCTCCCGCAGCCACGCAGACGGCCTCGCAGCCATGCAAACGGCTCCCGCTCGACACCCCAGGTGGTCTCGACACGATGAACGCCGATCTCGCCTACTTCGCCGCTCTCCAGGAGAACCTCACCGCGCTGACCGACGCCGAGCGGCCCGCGATCGAGCGCGCCGCCGCTGCCATCGCGGACAGCATCGCCGCCGGAGGTGTCGTCCACTACTTCGGCAGCGGCCACTCCCAACTCGTCGCGATCGAGCCGCTGTTGCGTGCGGGCGGCCTCGCGCCGGTCAACGTGATCGCCGACCCGGCGTTGTCCCCAGCCGCCCCTCGGCACGCGGGTGCGGCCGAGCGCGTCGGCGGCTACGCGGCGGCGATCCTGAGCACGGCGGACATCCGGGACGGCGAGGTGGTGGTCGTCGTCTCCAACTCCGGCATCAACGCCGTACCGGTCGAATTCGCCCTGGGCGCCCGCGCGTTGGGGGCGACGGTCGTCGCCGTCACCAGCCGGGCCCACTCGATGGGCGCCGAGTCCCGGCATGTCGACGGGCGGCGCCTGCTCGACGTGGCCGACATCGTCATCGACACGCACGGCCGCCCGGGTGACGCGGTGGTGCCCCTGGGAGACCACACCGTGGGCGCCCTGTCGACTGTCGTCGGGGCGGCGATCGTCAACGCCCTGACCTGTCGGGCAGCCGAGCTGCTCATCGAACTCCACGGCCAGGCACCGCCGTTGATCGTCAGTCAGAACACCGGCGGTGACGCCGAGCGCCACAACAGCGCCCTACTGGAGAAGGTCAGGGACCGCTGTCCGCGGGGCTGACACACCGATCCGAACACCGAGACCACGCCGAGACGCCGAGACGCCGAGACTACGCAAGGAGGCCGATGATGGAGAGGACGCACCGGGTGCTGCGCCGCCGCGTCGCGGCGACGGTCTGTGCCGCCGCCCTCGTGTTGCCGCTCACCGCCTGCGACGCCCTGACCCCCGGGAGCGCAGCTGCGGTGCCCGGTCCGCGCAGTGTGCCGTCGTCGACCGCCGTGCCGGACGGGGACACCACCCTGCGTCTGCAGTTCGCCGACGCCCCGTTGATGGTCGACGCGCTGATCGCCGCGTTCGAGAAGGACCACCCGAACATCAGTGTCGAGCCGCAGTACAAGACGTTCTCGGACTACGTGCAGAACCTGAAGCTCACGATGACCTCGGACACCGCCCCCGACATCGCGCAGTACGCGGTCGGGATGACCGATCTCGCGGCGGACGGCCACATCCTCGACCTTGCGCCCTATCGGGAGGCGTACGGCTGGGACGAGGCCATTCCCCCGGTCAGCCTCGACCAGTTGACGGCGGGGCAGACCAGCGAGGCCACCGGCGGGCGCGCCCTGTTCGGGGTCCCGGCCGGTCTGTCGATGACCGGCATCTACTACAACAAAGAGCTCGCGAAGAAGGCCGGCATCGACGGTCCGCCCAAGACGGTGGCGGAGTTCGAGGACCAGCTCGCCGCGGCCAAGGACGCGGACCTGACACCGCTCGGCGTCGGCGCGCTCGACTCCGGCGGCCTGCACCTGTGGGCCGCGCTGCTCAACCAGTTGATGCCGACGGATGATTACTGGGACTGGGTGAACGGCACCAAGGGCGCGACCATCGAAACGCCGGCCGCGGTCACGGCCAGCAAGATGGTCATCGACTGGGGCCGCAAGGGCTACTACAACGACTCCGCCAACGGCACCGCTCAGGTGGACTCCACCGCCCAGTTCGCCAAGGGCGACAGTGTCTTCCTCATCAACGGCAACTGGGCGGCAGGGCAGTTGGCGACCGTCATGGGAGACAACGTCGGCTTCTTCCCGATGCCGGGCGAACAGGCCTCCGCCCCCACCGTGGCCTCGGGCTTCAGCGTCTCCTACGCCGTCTCGTCCAGGACCGAACACCCCGAGGCGGCAGGCGCGTTCCTCGACTTCCTGACCACTCCCGAGGCCGGCCAGATCATCAGCGACAACGGCTTCATGCCACCCAACCCCGACGCCGTGAAGAAGCCGGAAGGCGTGCTCGCCGACATCGCGGAGGGCCACCGCAGGGCGGTCGCCGACGACGGGATCACGACGTTCCCCGACTTCGCCGCCCCCGCCATGCTCGACCGGCTGCGCTCCGGCGTCCAGAAACTCATCGCGAACCGCATAGATCCCTCGGACTACCTCGACTCACTTCAGGACGAGTGGGAGGAACATCATGCCGAGTAGGCCGCCGGTCCAACAGCCCCCGGACCTCCGGGTCCAGCCGCCGGAGGTCCGGGCCCAGTCCCCGGGCGCCCGCCGGCGCGGCTCGTATCGCGGCTATGTGTACGTGCTGCCCGCGTTCGCCGTCTACTTCTGCTTCGCGGTGCTGCCCGCCCTGCACACGGCGTACCTCTCGCTGTTCGAGTGGGACGGCGTGACGCTGGGCGACTGGGTCGGCCTCGGCAACTACCAGGAGATCTTCCAGGACTCCATCCTGCGCCGATCCGTGCTCAACGCCCTGGTGCTGGTGGTGTTCTTCTCCTTCATTCCCATCGTGGTCGGCCTGGCGATGACCGGTCTGCTGGCCCGTTTCCGGCGGCCCGGCATGGGGGCGTACCGCTTTCTGTTCATGCTGCCGCAGGTCGTCCCGCTCGTCGCCGTCGGCGTGACCTGGCGCTGGCTGTACGGGGACGACGGGCTGGTGAACCAGACGTTCCGCGCGGTCGGTCTGGACGGGGTGACCCGGGCGTGGCTCGGCGACTTCGGCGCCGCGCTGATCGCCGTGGGCCTCGTCGGCACCTGGGTGCTGAGCGGGCTGTGCATGATGCTCTTCCTCAGCGGCGTACAGAAGGTGGATCCCAGCCTGTACGAGGCGGCCCGGCTCGACGGGGCAGGACCTGTCCGGGAGTTCGTCTCCGTCACCCTGCCGCATCTGCGCGGCGAACTCGCCGTCGCGATGACCGTGACCACGGTGGCCGCGCTCGCCAGCTTCGACATCGTGTACGTGACGACGAACGGCGGCCCCGGCGAACAGACGACCGTTCCGGGCCTGCTCGTGTACCGACTGGCGTTCTCCGAGGGCAAGGTGGGGCTCGCCGCGGCCCTGGCCGTCGTCCTCGGCTGTCTGATACTCGGGATCGTCTATCTCATCAACCGTCTGTCGAGGTCGGAGTCATGAACACCGCCACGCGCCAGGAACGCTGGTCGGGTTACGCGCTGCTGACGGTCATGGCGATCGCCGTCGTGATCCCGTTCCTCAGTGTCTTCCTCGCCTCCCTGCAGCCCGCGGGCACGCCAGTGGTGGGACTGACCTGGCCGGAGCGGTGGAGCTGGGACAACTACGAACAGGCGTGGTCGGTGGCCGGGTTCTCCGACCTGATCCAGCACAGCCTCACCATCGCGGTCGGTGTGGTCCCCGCCTCCCTGGTCCTGGCGGCGCTGGCGGGCTACGCGCTCGGCACGATGAAACTCCCGGGCGGCAACGCGGTCGCGGCCTTCTTCATCGCCGGACTCACCATCCCGGTCGAACTGATCGTGGTCCCGCTCTACTTCGACCTGCGGGGTCTCGGCCTGACCAACTCGTACCTGGGTGTGATCCTGGTGGAGATCGCGCTGTTCATGCCGTTCAGCGTGTTCTGGATGCGCACCCACTTCCAGTCGACCCCGCCGTCGCTGGTGGAGGCGGCCCGGATCGACGGTGCCTCGTCGGCCACGATCCTCCTGAGGATCCTGCTTCCACTGGCCAGGCCGTCCCTGATGACACTCGGGCTGCTGGTGTTCATGTGGTCGTGGAACCAGTTCCTGCTGGTGCTGGTGCTCATCCAGGACACCACCAAGCACACGGCGCCCGCGGGCCTCGGTTTCTTCGTCGGTCAGAACAGCACGGACATCCCCACGCTGGCGGCGGGGACGATCATCGTGATGCTGCCGATCCTGATCCTCTTCGTGATCTTCCAGCGCAGCTTCATCGCGGGGCTGCTCCAGGGGGCGATGAAGGGCTGACGCCAGGCGCCAGGGAGGCGGCTCGCCCGGTCAGGCAGGTCAGGCCGGTCAGGCGGCCTTCGACGAGTCCGTATGCGAATGGCCGGAGTCCGTGTGCGAATGGGCGCGCGGAGAGGCCGCCGCCCACTCCAGGACGAGCCGCTGGTACTCCCGCCGCTGCTCGCCGCTCAGCGTCCCACCGCTCCGCAGCCACAGGGCTCGGATCTCCTCGTTGACCTCGGCGGCCGATCGCTTCGGCGCGATCGACGCGCGGCGGTGGGTGGTGGACATGCCGTGAATCATACGGGCCCCCGCGTGAAGACCATGTGAGGAGTCACTGTCAGCAGGACTACTTACCGGTAGCCCCCGCATGGCCATGTCCGGCGGCCACCCGATAGCCAGGTCCGGCAGCCGTTCCACAGCCGGGTCCGGCAGCCGTTCCACAGCCAGGTCAGGCCGCCCCCGCGCCGAGGACGAGCACCTGGATCGCCAGGACAGCGCCGCCCCGCGCCCAGTCGTGGAAGTCGGACACCTTGGTCTCCAGATTGACCGGCTCCGCCTGCGGGTGGCGGTTGGCGAGGATGGCCGCCTCGATGTCCGGGCCGGCAACGTCGACCAGGCCCACACCCTCGCCGGCGAGGACGATCTTCTGGGGCATGGCGAAGTTGGAGATCTGCGCGATCAGGGTGCCCAGGGCGCGGGCCGCCTCGCCGATGACGCGGGCGGCCATGGGCTCACCCTCGGCGGCCAGGGCGAGGATCTCCTCATACGAGAAGTCACGGCCGGTGGCGGCCCGGATCTGGTAACGGATGCTGGGAATGCCCAGCAGGGAAACGGCGCTGCCGCGCTCCCCGTCGGGGGTGAGCGGGCCGTGGGGGTTCACGATCCAGGCGCGGCCGACACCCAGTCCGTCCTCGGGAGTTCCGACCCTCTTGCCGCCGCTCACCAGTCCGTAGCCGACGCCCGCGCCGATCGTGAGCACCGCGAACCGCTCCAGGCCGCGGCCGGCGCCGAACCACCGCTCGGCCTCGACGAGTGCGGACACATCGTTGTCGACGACGGCGGGCAGCCCTGTGCGCTCCTCGGCGAGTCGGGCCAGGGGGACCTCGCGCCAGCCGAGAAAGGCCGACTCGTCGACTACGGACCGGTCCGAGGAACGTCCGCCGAGGCCGATACCGATACCGGCGAGGCCGGGGAAGTCACGTGCGAACGCGCCGGTCAGCTCCCCCAGCACGTCCACGACGTGGGCCGGGTCATGGCTGGTGATGGGCAGGTCGCGGCGGGCGACGATATCGCTCTTGAGGGTGGTGACGACGCCGTAGACCATGTCCTGGGTGATCTTGAACCCGGCGAAGGTGCGGGACTCGGCGACGATGTCGAGCGGCTGGGACGGGCGGCCCTGGCGCACCTCGAGCAGCGCGGCGCCCTCGGGGACCTCGATCAGCAGTCCCGACTCTATGAGCGGCTTCGTCAGCCGGGTGAGACTGCCTGCTGAGAGGTCGAGCCGACGGGCGATGTCGCTGCGCGACAGAGGGCCGTGCGTCAGCACCTCGATGGCGACGGCACGCTCACCGGGACTGAGCGGCAGCCAGCTGGCGGCACGTGCGGTCATGAACGAACCCCCACATTGTTTCTTTCGACGCAGAAGTAATGACACCACCCTATGTCGTCGAACCTCCCCGGGAAAAGATGCGTGCACACCTCTTGACGGCTGGATTCTTTCGGACCAAAAGTAAGTGGCCCGAGGACGAGCCGCAGACGAGGGAGTCTCCTGATGACCGTCGCCTCCAGCCCTCCGTCGCGTCTGCCATTGCGCGACATCGAGGGGACACAGCCGAAGCCGAGAGCCCGCGAGAAACGAGAACGCGACGGTGGCGGACGTGGTGACGGCGCCCTCGCGGCCCTGTTCATCGCTCCGGCCATGCTGGGCTTCCTGGTCTTCCTGCTGTGGCCGACGCTGCGGGGCATCTATCTGAGCTTCACCCGCTTCAATCTGCTGACCCCGGCGGAGTGGGTGGGGCTCGACAACTACCGGCGCATGGTCAACGACCCCATCTTCTGGGACTCGTTGAAGGTCACGGTCGAGTACGTGTTCATCAACATCGGCGTGCAGACGGTCTCCGCACTGGCCATCGCCGTCCTCCTCCAGCGGCTCACGCAGTCGGCGGTGCTGCGGGGCATAGTGCTGACGCCGTATCTGATGTCGAACGTCGTCGCCGGCATCGTCTGGCTGTGGATGCTCGACACCCAGCTCGGCATCGGCAACGAGATCATCGCGGGCCTGGGCTTCGACCGCATCCCGTTCCTCGCGGACGAGACCTGGGCGATCCCGACCATCGCGCTGATCAACGTCTGGCGGCACGTCGGCTACACCGCGCTGCTGCTCTTCGCCGGGCTCCAGGCCATCCCGAACGACATGTACGAGGCGGCGAGGGTCGACGGCGCGAGCGAGTGGCGGATGTTCTCGCGCATCACCATGCCGCTGCTGCGGCCGGTGCTCGCGGTGGTCCTGATCATGACCGTGATCGGTTCGTTCCAGGTCTTCGACACCGTCGCGGTGACGACCAACGGCGGTCCGGCGAACGCCACCAACGTGCTCCAGTTCTACATCTACGGCTCGGCGTTCGGCCGCTTCCAGTTCGGCTACGCCTCCGCGATGTCCGTGGCACTCCTGGTCGTGCTCAGCGCGATCACCATCCTCCAGTACCGGCTCACCCGGGCCGGACAGACCGACCTCGGCTGAGCGGAAGGAGACACCGACATGGCTGCCGTGACAACACCACCGCCGACCACGACGACGACCGTACGACGCACCAGGCGCAGACCCTCCTTCGGGCGGGTCGTGGCCTGGACGGTGATGGGGGCGATCATGCTGATCACCCTGCTGCCGTTCTACTGGATCCTGCGCACCGCGCTCTCCACCAACGCCGGGATCTCGGCCGACCCGGCCTCGCCCCTGCCGGTCGACCCGACGAGCGGCGGCTTCGCCCGAGCCCTCGGCCTGCAGTCCACGAAGGAGGCGATCGCGCAGGGCGGCGCGGGTGGCGGGCTCGACTTCTGGCGCTATCTGCTCAACTCGGTGATCGTCTCCACACTGATCACCGGCTGCCAGATGTTGTTCTCCGCGATGGCCGCGTACGCCTTCGCCCGGCTGCGGTGGCGCGGCCGGGACAAGGTCTTCGCCCTCTTCCTGGGCGGACTGATGGTGCCGACGATCTTCACCCTGCTGCCGAACTTCGTCCTCATCAAGCAACTCGGTCTGATCGACTCGCTGTTGGGCATCGCCCTGCCCACCATGTTCATGACGCCCTTCGCGGTGTTCTTCCTGCGCCAGTTCTTCATGAACATTCCGCGCGAGGTCGAGGAGGCGGCCCTGCTCGACGGCGCCGGGAAAGTCCGGATCTTCTTCCGGGTGCTGCTGCCGATGGCGGCCACCCCGGTGATCACGCTGTCCGTGCTGACGTACATCACGTCCTGGAACGACTACTTCTGGCCGCTGATGGTGTCGTACAGCGACAGCTCCCGCGTGCTCACAGTCGCCCTGGCGATCTTCCGGGCACAGAGCCCTCAGACCGGCATCGACTGGTCGGGGCTCATGGCGGCGACCCTCATCGCGGCGCTCCCGATGCTCGCGCTCTTCGCGTTCTTCGCGCGCCGGATCGTCAGCTCCATCAGCTTCACCGGAATCAAGTAGGAGGCACCCGATGCGATTCCGAACGCTCGTCGCACTGACCGGAGCGATGGCACTGTCCCTGGCGGGGTGCGCGAATGGCGACTCCACCGGATCGTCGTCGAACACCGTGACGTACTGGCTGTGGGACGCCAACCAGCTGCCCGCGTACGAGGCCTGCGCCAAGGACTTCAAGAAGCAGAACCCCGGCCTGAACGTGAAGATCACACAGATGGGCTGGGACGACTACTGGACCAAACTCACCGCGAGCTTCATCGCGGGCACGGAGCCCGACGTCTTCACCGACCACATCGTGAAGTTCGGGCAGTTCGCCGACCTGAAGGTGCTGGAGCCGCTCGACGAACTTCCCTCGACCAAGGGCATCAAGGACGCCGACTACCAGCCGGGCCTCGCCGCCAACTGGATCGGACAGGACGGCCACCGCTACGGCTCCCCGAAGGACTGGGACACCGTCGCCCTCTTCTACAACAAGAAGATGACCGAGCAGGCGGGCGTCGACGCGAAGACGCTGAACGGCCTCGACTGGAACCCGAAGGACGGCGGTACGTTCGAGAAGACCATCGCCCATCTCACCATCGACAAGAACGGCAAACGGGGCGACGAGCGGGGCTTCGACAAGAACAACGTCAAGGTGTACGGCCTGGCCACCAACGGCGGCGGCGACGGCGACGGCCAGACGCAGTGGAGCAACTTCGCCGCCTCCGCGGGCTGGACCTACACGAACCAGAAGCGCTGGGGCGACCACTACAACTACGACAGCAAGACCTTCCAGTCGGTCATGAAGTGGTACTTCGGCCTGGCGAAGAAGGGCTACATGGTCCCCTTCACCGACTGGAACTCCCAGTCCAACCAGGCCAACACACAGGTGGCCGCGGGCAAGGCGGCGACGGCGTTCGACGGTGCCTGGATGATCTCCAGCTACGACGCCTTCAAGGGCATGGACATCGGCACCGCCCTCACGCCGACCGGCCCGACCGGCAAACGGGCCACCATGATGAACGGCCTCGCGGACTCCATCACCAAGAACGCCCCCAACAAGGAGGGCGCCGAGAAATGGGTGGCGTATCTGGCCTCCGACGAGTGCCAGACGACCGTCGGCAAGTTCGGCATCGTCTTCCCGGCGACCCCCGGCGGTACGGACGCGGCCGTCGCCGCCTACAAGAAGAAGGGCATCGACGTCACGGCCTTCACCCGTCCGGTGGACGAGAAGAAGACCTTCACGACCTTCTCCTACCCGATCACCGACTACGCGGCGGACGTGCTCGCGTTGATGAAGCCCGCCATGCAGGACATCTTCGGCAACGACGCGCCGGTGAGCGGGCTCGACGAGACCAACAGCCAGATCAACTCGCTCCTTTCGCAGTAACTCCCCTCCCTGTCACCCGTGTCACCGAAGGGCATCTTCATGACGTTCTCCCTCGGCATCGTCGGCGCCGGCCAGTTCTCCGGTCAGTTCGCGAAGCTGTTTCTTGCCCACCCGGGCGTCGGCGAGGTCCACGTCACGGATCTCCTGCCCGAGCGAGCGGAGCAACTGGCCGCCGCCGAGGGCCTGACGGGAACCTTCCCCTCGTACGAGGCGATGCTGGAGTCGAAGGCCGTCGACGCCGTCGCGATCTTCACCCAGCGCTGGACCCACGGCCCGCTGGTGCTCCAGGGGCTGAACGCCGGCAAGCACGTCTACTCGGCGGTGCCCATGGCGATCACCCGCGAGGAGATCGCGGCGATCATCGACGCGGTACGGGCCACCGGACTGACGTACATGATGGGCGAGACCAGCCAGTACAACCCGGCGACCGTGCACGCCCGCAACCAGATCGCCGACGGGGCTTTCGGACGGCTCTTCTACGCCGAGGGCGACTATGTGCACGACATGGACCTCGGGTTCTACGAGGCCTACCAGTACAGCGGCGGCGAGAACTGGAAGGAGACCGCCAGCTATCCCCCGCTGCTCTACCCCACGCACTCGGTGGGCGGGGTCCTCGGTGCCTGGCAGACGCACGCGGTGAGTGTGTCCGCGATCGGGGTCAAGGACGATCGCGGGGACGGGGTCTTCGACGAGGACGTCAGCCAGTTCGGCAACGACTTCTCGAACGCGACCGCGCTGTTCGAGGTCGCGGGCGGCGGCTCGTTCCGTACGAACGAGTTCCGGCGGGTGGGCTATCCCTCGCACATCCGGGAGTCGCGTTTCCGGTTCTTCGGGACGGACGCCAGCATGGAGCAGCTGGCGACGGTGGCCTTCTGGCAGGACAAGAAGGGGGTCAAGGACATCAGTGAACTCCTCGAGCCCAAGCCCACCATGGCTCCGGACGACCCGTCCCTCCAGCACATCGCGCCGGACCTGCGGGCTGCCTTCACCTCAGGCTCGGCGCCGGTGCACGACCGGGCGCGACTGCCCCGGGAGTTCGACAACCTGCACAACGGGCACGAAGGGAGCCACCACTTCCTGGTGGACGACTTCGTCACCGCGGTGAACACGCGCACACTGCCGTCGGTGAACGCGTGGGTGGCCGCCCGCTACACCCTGCCGGGCATCGTCGCGCACGACTCCGCGCGGCAGGGTGGGGCGAGGCTGGAGATCCCGGACTTCGGAGACCCGAGCTGATCAACCGTCGACTCCCGTCGCCCCGCCCTCTTTCGGGGCGCGGCCGTGGTCGCCCATGCCCGCGTCGCGTGCCCGGGCGACGGCGGCGGCGCGGTCGGAGACCTGGAGCTTGTACAGAATCGACGACACGTGGTTGCGGACGGTCTTCTCCGACAGGAACAGCCGTCCGGCGATCTGGTGGTTGCCGCAGCCGAGCGCGACGAGATCCAGCACCTCTCGTTCGCGCTCGGTCAGTCCGGGGAAGACCTTCGCCGCGTACTCGCGGTGCGCCCCGGTGAAGAAGTCCACGATCCGCCGGGCCACCGCTCCGCCGTAGACCGCGTCTCCGGCGGCCACGGTGAGGACGGCCCGGACGATCTCCGCGGAGTCGGTGTCCTTGAGTAGGTAGCCGCGGGCCCCGGAGCGGAGCGCGCCGAACAGTGCCTGGTCGCCCTCGTGCATGGTCAGCACCAGGACTCCCAGCGCGGGGTGACGCGCCAGCAGCGCGCGCGTGGCGGCGGTGCCGTCGAGGCCGGGCATGGCCAGGTCGGTCACGACGACGTCGGGTGCCGTACGGTCGACGGCCGCCAGCAGATCGTCGCCGTTCGCGGCCTCGGCGACGACCTCGACGTCCCCGCTCGAAGCCAGTGCGGCGGCCAGGCCGTAGCGGTACATGGGGTGGTCGTCGGCGATGACCACGCGGACAGCGCGGGACCCGTTGCTCACCGCTCCTCCATCTGGCTCGCTGGGCGTTCTCTCGTCTGTGCAGCGTCGCGCCTGTGGTGTCCCGGTGGCCATGCTTCCGGTCCCGGTCCCGCCGGTCGATCCGCCCGGTGGCGACGGGACCCGCACCCCGCGCCGGGACGGCGGTTCCGCGCGAGCATGGTTTCCCTTCCCCGCACCGGCATCGCGGCCGCGGCATGCGACCGCCTCGGTGTCATGTTCGCGGGAACCGTCCCGTCACCCGCACAGAGGGAGTCCCATGTCGTCGAACCACCACCACTCCACCGGCGCCTCGCGGCTGTCGACCGTGATCGCCTCCGTCCCTCCTCTTCTCGCCGCCACCATCGGACTGCTGCTGCACACGCACAACGCCGAACAGGTCGCCCAACTCACGGCCGGCGTGGCCACGTTGATCATGGCCGGTCTGCCACTGCTGCAACGCTCCACCACCGCGGACTGCCGGCGGGCTGCCGGTCCCCCGGGCGGGCCGGTCCCCGTCCTCGGACCACGGCCCGGGGTCGTGCCGAGCCGTACCACCGTCGTCCTGACGACGGTGCTGGGTGTCGCGGCGTTCTGGCTGCTCTATCTGCTCACCACCTGGCTGGGGCTGGGCAGCCTGGGGTACTGGAGCGGCGAATACCCCGACGACCCGTCGGAGGTCTACCGCGCCATCGCGCTGCGCAGTCTCCCGGTCCTGCTGCCCGGCGTCTTCGCGGTCGCTGTCGCCATGGCGCACCGGCTGCACCACGTGGCCAGGCCGGCCCTGATCACGACGAGCGCCCTGTACACCGCCGCGGTGCTCACCACCAACGCGGTGCTGGTGCACCACTGGCGCAGCGAGCCGTTGCCGGAGAACGTGTACGTGCCTCTCCTGCTCGGTGTGCTCGCCTGGCTGGTCTGCCTGCTCGCCCACTGGTACGCCGCCCGCACCCAGGAACTCTTCGACGCCTTGCAGGCGGTCAGGATGGAGTTGCGGCGCGGTGCGCAAGGAGGTCGTCCCTCCGACGGTGCCGAGGAGCTGGCAGGGGTCGAGTGAACGCACTGGGCCGTCGGGGCCGGCCGGAGTGCGGGGCGGCGGGGGGGGGGGGGGGGGGGGGGGGGGGGGGGGGGCCGCCGGGGGGGGGGGCCCCGCGCCCCCCCCCCCCCCGCGGCACGTCTCATCCCGTCGGACCCGTCGGACCCGTCGGGCTCATCGGGCTCATCGGGCTCATCGGGCTCGTCGGGCTCTTCCTCACCAGACGCACTGCGTCCGCCGCCCGTACGAGCCCGTATCCCGTCGCGTTGTCCGGTCCGCGGCCGGCAATGCCACCGGTGTCCTTGTTGCTCCTTCCACTGGTGACGTCGAGAGCACTGTTCTGGAGCGCCGCACGGACTCCTGCCAGTGACAGATTGGGATCGGCCTCCAACAACAGGGCGCAGACACCGGCTACTTGGGGGGCGGCGGCGGAGGTGCCGCTCAGGACCACCCATCCGTCACCGGGCGAGGTCCCGTCCCCCTTCGGATACGGTTCCTTCGCGCGCCGCTGATCGATGGCGGAGCCCGGAGGGGCCGGCAGCAGGATGTACGCCCCTCCTGGCAGCATCCCGACCAGACCACACACGTCGGGAACGTCGCGCCCCGGATACACGGCGCTGGTGAACCCACTCGCGTAGTTGGACGCCTCCAGGTTCCCGTGCTCGTCCAGATACACCCCGCCTGCGGCGATGACGTCCGGGTGCTGGGCCGGATAGGCGTGATGGCCGTTGCCCGCGGCGCACACCACGACGATACCGGCCTCCACCGCGAGCGACACCGACTCCGCCAGGACGACATTGATGGCGTCCAGGAAGGGGCTCTTGGCCTGGTACGCCAGGCTCATGCTGATGATGTCGGGCCTCTGCGACTGGCGCCTGGCCGTGTCGAAGGCCCCGATCACGTTGGTGTCCCGGGCCTTGACCATGGTGAAGTCGATACCGGGCGCCACCGCGAACGCGTTGGCCGACTCACAGGTGCCGTGCCCGTCCTCGTCGACTCCGGGGTCCGCGGTCCCCGGGCCCAGGACGACAGTGCCGTTCAGACCCTCGTCCACGAAGTACGGGACACGTTCCCACCCGGTGTCCACCATGGTGAGACGGACCCCGGCGCCGGTGATCTCCTCGTCACGCGCGGCTCGCGCGCCCAGATGCTGGGCCACGTCGCCGAGCGTCAGGTGCCAGTAGCCGAGCTCCGGAGGACTGCCGGGGCCGGACAGCCTGGTGGCGGGCTGCTCCAATGCCACGCCTTCCAGGAACTGGGCGGCCGCTCCCCGGGGCCGCGGCGTGATGAGTCCGGGCCGGTCGGCCCTGGCGCTGTCGAGGAACGTCCGGGTGTCACGCATCTCCACCGCCCCCGGCTGGATGACCTCCCGTTCCTCCGTGACCAGGGACGTCTCGAAGTAGCTCTCGTACAGGGCCGGTGGACCGGCGATGTTGATCGTCGCCTCTCCACGGTCGAGGACGGTGAATCCCACACGCTGGAGTTCTTCGACAGCGTCCTGGATCACCTGTGTCTGCGAGACGAAGTCCTGTGCGTTGTGGGCTCCGATGGAGCCCGCGTCGAAGAGGGATGTGCCCCCTTGCGAATGGGGTGACGCCTGGGCGTACACCAGATGCGGCAGTCGGTCGTTGATTTGGTAGGCCACGGACACTTACCCCCGATACATCAGGGCCGGGTCGCTGGAACCGCCAGCGCCACGGTCAGCGGGCCGTCCACGAACACGAGCCCGGCCTCCGAGAATTCATTGAGTACGCGCTGCACCCCCTCGACGGATCCCCGCAGCCCCAGCCTCTCCCGCACCGCGCCCGCCGTGACAGGGCGATCGCAGCAGGCGAGGTAGAGGTCGGCCGCCGGACCCTCAAGGAAGTAGGTGCCTTCGGTCTCCTTCCGTCTCCTGTCGTGGATCTGGACGTAGTGCGGGGCCTGCCGGTACTCCAGTACCGGCCTGTCGTCGCTCTGCCAGGCGCTCTCCCAGTCGGCGATGGCCCTGCGCAGGGCCGTGTAGTCGTCCTCCGGGAGTGCCCCCTCGATGTCACAGCTGAAGAAGTAGGCGACCTTGTCGAGGTCGACGTCCACGGGGTAGACGTGGGTGTAGGCGGCCACGGGCCGCAGGTCGCGCAGCAGCTTCTCCCCGTCCGAGAAGAGCGGGCTGAAGCGCTCCATCGTGAGGCGGCCGGCGCTGTCCGGCGGCTTGAGGTGCCGCAAGTGCGGCACTGCGGCGGTCTGTTCGGAACAGTCCTGGCGCGTCTCGCCCGGAAAACCCCAGAGCAGGTTCCAGGAGACGTCGATTCCGTAGTGCTGCGCCCAGCGAAGGAGGTTGATGTTCTGTGCGGCGGTCACACCTTTGCGCATCAGCCGCAGCACCCGGGAACTCAGCGACTCGATGCCGGGCTGGATCTGCGACACCCCGGCCTCCGCAAGGAGTTTGAGCTGCGCACGGGAGAGGTTCGCCTTGACCTCGTAGAAGATCTCGTAGCGTGCGTCGCTGTCGACCAGGGCAGGAAAGAGCGTCCGGAAGTACCGCATGTCGACGATGTTGTCGACGGCCTCGAACCGGAAGCTGCGGTATCTGCGCGCCTGGTGCGCGAACTCGTCCAGGACGCGCTCGGCCGACTTGGACCGGAAGTGCATGGACTCCGCGTTCAGACCGCAGAACGTGCAGTGGTGTTTCATGCCCCACCAGCAGCCACGGGCGGTCTCCAGGGGGAGATACACCGCGCGGGACGCCGTTCGGGGCAGGAGCCCGAGGTTTTCGGCGCGCTGGAAGTACTCGTCGTAGTCGGGTATCGGCAGGTCGTCGAGCCGCTGGACGAGCGGCGCCTGCGGCCCGGTCACCACCTTGCCGTCCACCCTGCGTGCCAGCCCGGGCACGGCGCCGAGGTCGCCGTCGTCGGCCAGGGCGTGCAGCAGCAGGGGGAACGCCGTGTCGGCCTCGCCGATCACCGCCGCGTCGATGCACTCGACGGTACTTACCAGCTCCACGCCCATGCAGGAGTCGAAGTTGGCCCCGCCGAACAGGGTGAAGAGCTCCGGATGCCGCTCCTTCAGCCGTCGGGCCAGCGCGATGGAGGCCGTGTTCTGCTGGAACGTCGAGGTGAAGCCCACAAGACGGAACTCGTCCCACGGGTACGCGTCGACGAGCGCTTCGAGATAGGCGGGGACGTCGTGGTGCCTGATCTGCAGGAGGCGGTCCCTCAGGCGTGCGGGGGATGTGCCTTGGGCCCGCGCGATCTCGTCGGCGTACACATCGAGGAACCAGTCCTGCGGATCGGGCGCGGCGGATCCGAAGGCGTCCAGCGAGAACAGCCAGTCCCCTACCAGATGGCCGGACCGGTCGGCCAGCGCCCGATACTCATCCACACCGAGTCCTGCGGCGAAATCGAGGTTCGCGTGCAGGGTACGCGCCGGGAAACCGTGCGCCCGCGCGATGGCGCTCAGCAGCCCGATCTGGAGGGAGGGCCGCCTGTCGTCCATGAACGGCATGCACACCAGGAGCACGGGCCAGGCGTCGCGCCGCGGATCACATGCACTCGACATCGCCGGCCCCCTCCCCCTGTGTCATGGCGTCGATGGGTGGAACTGTGTGGCGTCACTCCTCGGCGGGTTCTGCTCGCGGCAGCTTCTCTTCGGCGCGCGTGTCCTTGGGCTCCGGAGCCGGCTCTCCCTCGTACAGTTCGCTGACCTTGAACGCCTTGGAGTTCCGTTTCGGGTCGGAACCCGGGACGAAGGTGAACGACGCGTCGGCGAACACCGCGCGCCGCGCGTCCGCAAGCACCGCATCCCTGTCGCCCGCGAAAACCCCGTTCCCGGCGTCCGCGAGCACCGCGCGGTTCTCGTCGACGAGCAGTGTGCCTGCCACGTCGAAGACCATGGTCAGCGCCCTTCTGTCCGACTCGGTGAACTCCCTCCCCAAGGAGCCCAGTTTGTTCGCGAGATGCTCGACTTCCTGCCAGTCAACCTGTTCCTTGCTCACGGAATGACCCCCGTTCACAGACCTGTCGAAGGCGGCTCTGCACCGAATGCCGGGGAGTCTGACGACGGGACACCCCTTCGTCAAGTACCGCCATTTTCCTGACGATTGGGCTCCGGATCGGCGCGCAGACGGGCGCGTACCTCGGCGGCCTTGCGATGCCCGAGCTCCTCCAGCAGCACGGCCGCGCGCTGCCAGGCCGCCCGGGCCGAGCCGGGATCACCGGCCGCCTGGTGCAGGTCACCGAGGGAGGACAGGGTGTCGGCCTCGTTGTAGCGGTCGCCGATCTCCCGGTAGATGGCCAGGGCCTGGCGATAGCTTCCGGCGGCCTGCTCGTGCTGGTGGAGGCGCTGGTGCACATGGCCGAGGCTGTCCCAGGTGTCGGCCTGGTCGAAGCGGTCTCCCGCCTGTTCGAGCAGCCGCAGGGCCCACTCGCAGTGGGCAAGTGCCTCCTCGTGCCTGCCGAGTTGGGAGCAGAACCAGCCGACCGCGTTCAGGGCCCTGGCCTGCCCGGTGCGGTGTCCGGCGGCCTCGAACAGGGCCACCGCCTGCCAGGCGTGGTCGAGGGCCTCGACGTACTGTCCCTTCTGGTCCCCCAGCCACGTGAACGTCCGATGCGCGTGCGCTTGCCCGAGGGGATCGCCGAGCGCCTCGAACAGGTCCAGGGCCTGCCGCATGTGGGTGGCGACGTCCTCATACCGGCTGAGCCTCATGTACGCATAGGCCAGACATCCGTGGGTCACCGCCTGACCGTGGGTACTCCCTTCACGCCGTGCGGCCTCCAGCGCGCGCCGGTACAGGGTCACGGAGTCGTGCCAGTGCCCGCGGCGGTCGAGGTAGGGCCGCAGGGTCCACGCCAACTGCCAGGCGTGGGCGTCCAGTCGGCCGCTCAGGGCCTGCTGCTGCACCGCGAGGAGCACCGCGTGCTCGCCGAGGAACCAGGACAGCGCCTCGTTGTGCCCGGTGAACTCCTCCCCGGTGACCGGAGGTTGCGGAGGTGTGAGAGTGATGGGGTCGTCCCGGTGCGGGTTCAGGTGCAGGCCCGCGTTGTAGGCGCTGTGCAGGTAGTGGTCGAGCATCCGGTGGACCGCCGACTGCCGGTCCGCGGGAGCCTCGTGGGTCAGGGCGAGTTCACCGGCGTAGACACGCAACAGGTCGTGGAAGGCATAACGGCCGGCCTCGGTCTCGGTGAGCAGGTGACTGTTCGTCAGTTCGGTGAGCAGCGGCCGGACCTGGCCCGGCGGCAGTCCGGCGAGACCGGCGACCGCGGATGCGCTGATGTCGGGACCCGGGTGCAGTCCCAGCAGCCGGAACAGCCGGGCGGCGGGTTCCGTGAGCCGCTGATAGGACCAGGAGAACACCTTGCGGACGTCTGTGGACGCGTCGCCGCCGTCGAGCAGGTCCAGCGCCCCGCCCGCGACGCGGAGTTCCTTGGCCAGGGCCGCCAGGGGCTGTTGCGGGTGGGTGGCCGCGTGCGCGGCCACGATGGCCAGAGCGAGCGGGAGGCGCGCGCAGGAGGAGATGATGTCCCGCAGCGCGCCGGGTTCCGCGGCGAGGCGGTGCGGTCCGATGCGGCGGCCCAGTACGTCCGCCGCTTCCGCACCGGACATCAGGTCGAGGGCGACCGGCTGGGCTCCGTCGGTGATCAGCAGGCCGGTGAGCCGGTTGCGGCTCGTGATGACGCTGAAGCAGTCCGGCGAGCCGGGCAGCAGCGGACGCACCTGGTCCGCGTCCTGGGCGTTGTCGAGGACGACAAGCATGCGCCGGTTCGCCAACAGGCTCCGGTACAGGCCGACTTGGCCCTGCAGATCGATGGGGATCCGCTTGGGCGGCACGTCGAGGGCGTCCAGGAAGCCGCGGATCGCCTCGGCCGGCCGCATGGCACGGCCGCTCGGGTCGTAGCCGCGGAGGTTGACGTAGAGCTGCCCGTCGGGGAAGCGGTCCCGGACCCGGTGCGCCCAGTGCACGGCCAGAGTGGTCTTGCCGACTCCGGCCGTGCCCCGGATGGCAGTGATCACCACCGCGCCGCTCCCGCTTCCCCCGCCGCCTGTGCCGCCCGTGACGCCCGTGACGCCTGTGCCGGTCTCCGGCAGGAGGGAGTCCAGTTGGGCGAGCGCCTCGTGCCGTCCCACGAATCCGGCCACGGGATGGGGCAGTTGGGCGGGGGTCACCGTCGTCGGGGGGTCGGCATCCGTCGCCGTCCGGTCCGTGACGACGACCCGAGCCATCGCCTTCGTATCCTTGTCCGGGCGCGCGTCGAGGTCCGGATCGCCGGCCAGGATCCTCGCGTGCAGGCGCTGCAGCCGCTGCCCCGGCTCGATGCCCAGCTCGTCACGCAGCCGACGACGGGCCTGGCGGTAGGCGGCCAGTGCCTCCGCCTGCCGCCCGGAGCGGTGCAGGGCCAGCATGAGCAGACCGTGCAGCCCTTCCCGCAGCGGGTGGTCGACGGTGAGCTGCCGTATCTCGCCCACGAGGTCGAAGTCGTCCCCGAGCAGCAGGTCCGCCTCGATGCGCTCCTCCAGCACGCTGAGGCGCCGCTCGGCGAGCCGGTCCCGCTCCGCGTCCAGCAGCGGACTGGCCATGCCCTCGCAGACCCGGCCGTGCCACAGCCGCAGGGCGGTGTGCAGGCTCTCCCCGGCCGTGTGCAGGTCGCCGCGGGCCCGGGCGGCGTGTGCCGTGTCGATCAGCTGGTCGAACACCCGCACGTCGAGCCGTCCCGATCCGAGGGTCAGCAGATAGCCGGCGTCGGTCCAGGCCAGCAGACCTGAGGGCGCCCGGGGCATGCGGTCGGGCTCCAGCACCCGACGCAGTCCAGAGACGTGCCGTTGCAGCAGGTTGGCCGCCCGGGCCGGTGCCGCCCGACCCCAGACCGCGTCGACGAGCCGGTCCCGCCCGACCGGGCTGTCGGCGTGCAGGAGCAGCACGGCGAGCACCACGCGCTGCTGCATCTGCCCCAGGTCCAACTCGGTCTCGCCGCACCATGCCCGCAGCGGTCCCAGGAGTTGGAAACGCAGTTCAGTGAACGGCTCTCGCCCAGTCATCACGAGCCCCACCCCAAGCAGCAAGGACAGCGACCGCCCTCCGCCTGCTGTCCAAGCTAGCGCCGAACCGGCACCGGCATGGCCTCCTCGCCGCACGACCTGGAGTGCAACGGCTCCTGCAGCGGCGGCTGCAACCGCGCCTCACAGGATGTGTGCGAACCGGAGCGGCGGCCAGGACGTGGCTCCCCGCTTCGGCCCCCACTCCGACGACCACCGACGAGGACCACATGACCGACCTCCTGACCGCAGCCCGGGCCGAGGCGTTGTTCAGCAGCGACCTGGTCACGGACTCCGAACCGACCCGTTCCGAGATCGCCGCGGCCATCCGGCAGGCGATCGCCCTCCTCGGCGGCAGCCGCGGCTGCGCGTGTGCCCTCGCCTGGGCCTATGGCGAGCGCCCCGAGACCGCCGTGCCCCGGATGCGCTGGGCCCTGCGACAGGTCCTGGTCGCCTACCCGCGGAGGAGTCCGTGGCTGCCCGAGGGCGGCGACCCCACCGGCTGACGGCTCCACCCGTCGAGCCCCACTCGGGATACCGCACCCGCGGCACACCACGCCGCCCGAGTCACCCGGCCGCGCCAGGAATCCCCCGCCCCGGCCGCAACGGGCACCGCCCGATCCCTCCGCGCACGGTTCCGCGCGCAGCAAGCACAGCGACCACAGCGACCGCAGCGACCACGAGAGGACAGAGCAGATGAAGGGAAAAGCACGGACCACCGGCCGCCCCGCACCCCCGCGCCCGTCGGGGACCGACGTCCGGCGCGCGCCGGGGACCCCGCCGGCGATGGTCGTGCAGATCTGCCTGGCCTTCCAACTCGCCCTCTGCGGCTTCTTCCTGGAACAGGCCGGGACGGCCCTCGCCCTCTACGGCACCGTCTCGGTGGGCGCCTTGCTGCTCGGCACGCGGCAGGACCCTCGGTCGTACCGTGCCACCCCTGTTCTCAGCCCTCCGGCCGGGGCCGTGCCGCAGCCACAACCCGCGGACCCGGAATCGGAGACCGAAGCACGCCTCAGGCAGGCCGTCGAGGTGGAGCGTGCCAGGCTGCGCCACGATCTCCACGACGGGCTCGGGCCCCTGCTGTCCGGCATCGGCCTGTGTGCCCAGGCGCTGTCGGATCTGCTCGGCGAGCGAGGGCTGGAGACCGAGCACGACCTGCTGGACCGCATCCGTGCCGAAGTCCTGAACGCCACGGCGGAGATCCGTCGCCTCGTCGACGAACTACCCCCTGCGGCCGTCGAGATGCGGGGACTTGTCGAAGCGCTGCGTCACCACGCCCGTTTCGCGCGGCCGACGACGGCGGTCGAGATCGTGGCGTCGGAGCTGCCGTTGCTGCCTCCGGCACTGGAGGCCGCCGTGTACCGGATCGCCACGGAGGCGATGACCAACGTCGTGCGCCACGCGCACGCCCGGCACGCCCGCGTCACCCTGGCGGCCCGGGACCGCTCGCTGCGGATCAGCATCGCCGACGACGGCCAGGGCATCACGTCACCGCCGACAGGAACAGGTCTGATGTCCATGCGCCGCCGTGCCGCGGATCTGGGCGGCACCCTGGCCATCCGTACGGCGCCGGGACGCGGGACCGAGGTGACCGTCACGCTCCCCCTGGCGCCCGGCCGGACCTGCTGAGCCCGGAACCCCGCCGACGTGTCCCACGCCGCGGGGGATTCCCGCCCGGTCCGGACAGGACTGCCGCCCCGCGCGCCCGCCGAACCGGGCGCCGCACGGTGGGAGCCGTCAACCACCAGCCAGTCCTCTTCAAGGAGTCACCACACATGGCAACTGGAACCTTCCAGACCCTCCCCGTACCGACCACCGCACTCGACGGGCGCATCAGCGCGATCGTCCTGGACCCCGGGGGCAACCCGGCCGACGTCGTCGCCAAGGGCACGCCGGTCACCGTACGGGTCGACTGGAACCTCACCGGGTTCCTCGTTCCGCTGATCGCCGGCAGCTGGAACCTGCACGTCAGCGTCGACGAGATCGGCGGCTCGCACGACTTCAACCACCCGACGCCGCCGCAGTCCGTCCCGCTGAACGGCACCTCCGGATACCAGCAGGACATCGTCCTCACGACACTGCAGGCCGGGCGTACCTACGCGCTCGTCGCCTCCCTCACCTACCGCAACGCCGCCGGCGCGCCCGCGTCGCTCGGCGGCTACGTGAACGTCGGCACGGTCAACGTCCTCCTCTGACCGCCGACAGCTCCGCCGAACCACCATCACACCGGGGGAGTCCGCGTCCCGTCCCGCCTCGCCGGCGGGGCGGGACGCGGGCATGTGCGGTCAGGTGCCGGGCTTGTGGCCGTACACGTAGACGTCGTCGTTCTTCTTCAGGAGCGACCAGTACTTCTTGGCGTCCGTCTTCGTCATGTTGACGCAGCCGTGCGAGCCGGGCGGGTTCCACATGCTCACGCCGACCGAGTGGAAGGCCTGGCCGCCGTCGAAGAACTGGCTGTAGGGCATGGGCACGTCGTAGATCGTCGAGACGTGGTCGATGTTCCGCCAGTAGATCTTCTTCAGACCGGTGCGGGTCTCGTACCCGTTGCGGCCGGTGCGGACCGGCACCGGGCCGTACACGAGGGTCCTGCCGTCCTGGATCCAGCTGAGCTGGAGCGTGAGGTTCACACAGGCGATGCGGCCCTTGTTGACCGGGCATTTGCCGTCCCTGTTGGGGTTCTTCCCGACGGCCTTCTGCTTGTTCATCAGATCCATCACGCCCCAGGTGACGGAGCCGGCGTAGCCGATGTTCGGGGTGATGCCGTGCTTGGTCTGGAAGGCTTTGATCGCCTTGCAGTCGGCGGCCGACTGCCTGCCGTCCACCGGCCGGCCGAGGAACTTCTCGACCTTCTTCTGGTACGGGCCGGTCTGCGTGGTGCAGCTCGCCGCCTGGGCCGGAGCCGCGCCGAGCGCGACGGCCAGCGGCGCCATCAGTCCGGTGACCCCCAGTACGACGGCTGCCCGTCTGCCTATGTCCCCCATGATCAGGCCCTTCTCGTTCGTTCCGGTCAATCTCTGCCAGCTAGACCCACTCGGGGCGGAATGGGTTGTGGGGGCGGCCGGGCTGAGACGAAACGATGACATTCCGCGCCGTGGCGTACTTGATCGTGAGTAGCCGGGAGGGTTGGCGCCGACGACGGGACGGGGCTCAGCTGGTCGTCTTCGCCTACCGGTCCGGGCTCGTGCGGGCACCGCGCCGAGACGTGACGGCGGGCCGATTCGTAGCGGCGCCTTCGGGCTCGGTCCCGTACGGGGAGCCGCGCCCGGAACCCCTTGTGGTGGGCGCCACACCTGGACGGTGGAGCTCCACCCGGCCGACGCCCGCAGGGGTCGTCGCCAGCTCTTTCCGTGCGTCGGCTCCCGCGGCACCGGGTGCGTGACCGACCCCGTGGACGCTCAACTGCCGTATCAATCGGTCAAGTTCGGCCATTGTCGGGTGTGGCGGCGGCATGATGTGCGGCATGGACCAAGCCAACACGGTCATCTGGGCGACCGCCCTCGGTATCGGGGGGACCTTGGCCGCCGGGCTGACCGGACCGCTGCTCCATGCCAGGTCCTCGCGTCGGCAGGCACAGGAGCAGGAGACCTTCCAGGTCCGGCACCGTCTGCGTGACGAGCGGCGTGCCGCCTTCGCGGCCGTGCTCGACGAGTGTGAGGCGTTCCGGCAGAACATCAACGCGGTCATCGAGGCCCGCGTGGCTCTGGAATGGCGGAGCGAGGACGAGCATCGAGGGCTGTGGGAGCCGACCGTGGCCGCCCTGGGCGCGCTGAGTCGGGCGGCCACGAACGTCGCCATCACCGGCCCCGCGCCGATGGGCGAGCTGGCCGACACCGTCCACGCGGCGGCCGTCCGGCACGCGGACGTCTGGCGCATGCGGCTGGATCTCGACGACCGCCTCGTGCGGAACGGTCAGGCGGACAGTGACCTCATCGACGCCCGCAGACAGTTCATCGCCGCGGCGGAGAAGGTCCTGGCCCCGCCCGACCGGGGCACCCGGCAGCGGGGCGCGCTGCGGCGTTCACGGTGAAGAGGGTCCGACAAGGGGACGAGGGTCCGACAAAAGGCCGACAAGAGGTCGGCAAGAGCCGGCAAAGGGCCAGTTTCCCCCGACTGGACCGGGATTTCCGTGGGGTGGCCTGCCTACGCTGCCGCTCATGGACCGCGTACTCGCCGACGATCTCTCCCGGCTCCCCGAACTCCTCCAGTCCGCCCGTGACTTCGCCGCCCGTGAGGTGTCGGGGCTCGAAGCGCGGCCCGTGGCCCACCTGGGCAAGGCTCCGGACGCCGAGCCGCTGCCGGCCGGGGGCGCGGGTGCCGAGGGCGCTCTCGCGCGGTTCGCCGAGCGGTGGGCGCCGGGGTTCTCCGCCTCCGCGGGCCCTCGCTATCTCGGTTTCGTGACCGGGGGCGCGACCCCGGCCGCTCTCACCGGGGACTGGCTGACCAGCGCGTACGACCAGAACGCCACCGGCTCCGGCGATTCGTCGGCGACCGCGCTGGAGCACGAGACGCTGGGCTGGCTGCGCGAACTGTTCGGTCTGGGCGAGGCGCACAGCGGCGCGTTCGTGACCGGTGCGACCGTCTCGAACACCGTCGGGCTGGCCCTCGCGCGGGAGTGGCTGGGCGAGCGTCTGGGCGTTTCCGTGTCCGAGGCGGGTGTCGCCGCGCTCGGACCGGTCGACGTGCTGTCCGGCAGCCCGCACTCCAGCATTCCCAAGGCCCTGTCCGTCCTGGGCATCGGCCGTGACCGGCTGCGTACGGTGCCGGTGCTGCCCGGTGGGCGGGAAGCCGTCGACGTGGCGCGGCTGGCCGAGGCGCTCGACGAGCTGGACGGGCGGCCTGCCGTCGTCGTGGCCAATGCCGGGACCGTGAACACGGTGGACTTCGATGACCTGCGGGCGATCGCGGGGCTCAAGGAGCGGTACGGCTTCTGGCTGCACGTGGACGCCGCCTTCGGCGGTTTCGCCGCGCTGTCCCCGGAGCACGCGCATCTGACCGAGGGCCTCGACGCCGCCGACTCGGTCTGCGTCGACCTTCACAAGTGGCTCAACGTCCCCTACGACGCGGCCGTGCAGTTCACCCGCCACCGGGATCTCCAGGTGCGGGTCTTCCACAACGCGTCGCCGTATCTCGGACTGCCCACCGGGGAGCCCGACTTCGTCCACCTGACACCCGAGAACTCACGCCGGCTTCGCGCGCTCCCGGCCTGGTTCTCACTCGCCGCGTACGGCCGTGAAGGACACCGGGAGATCGTGGAACGGAACATCGCGCTCGCCCGGCGCCTGGGTGACCGGATCACCGACGCACCGGGCCTGCGGCTGCTGGCGCCGGTCCGCCTGAACGTCGTCTGTTTCACGCTCGACGGGGACCCCACCCGGGAGCGGGTGCACGCGCTGGGCCGGGCCGTCGCCGAATCCGGCGAGGCGTTCATGACGCCGACCTTCTACGAGGGGACACACGCGATGCGGGCCGCGTTCAGCAACTGGCGTACGACAGAGGCCGATACGGACCGGGTGGCCGATGCCCTGGAGCGTGCGGTCAGCTCTTTGTGACGGGTACTGCTCCGAGGGCACAGGCCTGAACGGCTCTTCCCCCTTGGGTCCCGCTGTGCTTGTCTGGGGGCCGTTTTCGGTGGCCGGGGCGGGAGTTGCCGTATGCGCAAGCCGTGGATGGTCGGGGTACTGGCCGGGTTACTGCTGCTCGGCGCGTGCGGGGACCCCTCGTCCGGCCCCGAGTCCGCGGCGCCGCCCGTCCCCTCGGCGCCCAAGGCATCCTCGACGACGCATCAGCGGCCGGCCGCCACCCCCGGAGCGGAGACCGACACCGAGACCGAGCCCAACACCGAGGCCGGCACCGGAGCCAGCGCCGGGGCCGGGGCACCCTCACAGCGCGCCCGCCCCACCGTCCTCTACCTCGGCGACTCCCTCGCCATGGAGAACCAGAAGGTCCTCGGCGGCCTGATGCGCGACGAGTTGAAGGCCCGCTACACCAGCGCCCCGTACTCGGGCACCACTCTCTGCGACTACCTGGAAGGCACGGGCAAGGACTCGCTCGTACCGCCGAAGGACAAGGCCGCCGCACTGGTGCGTACGCTGCGGCCGGACTTCGTGGTGCTGCAGTTCTGGGGCAACGCGTGGGGCTACACGCCGTGCATGGACGGCATCACCCATGACAAGGCGCGGGACAAGTACTTCGCGCGGTACACCGCCGACGCTCGGCGACTGACCGACCAGATCGCGGGCGCGGCGGGCGGGGACCGGCCGAAGGTCGTCTGGGTGCTCCAGGGTCCGGACCCCATGACGCCCGACCGGGTCCGCCGCGTCAACGCCGTCTACGAGCGGCAGGCCGCCGCCTCCGGGGACCTGCTCGCGGACGCCGGCAAGGCGGTGAGCCCGGCCTCGGCCCGCTACACGTGGAGCCAGTACCTTCCGTGCACCGCGTACGAACGCGAGCACACGGCGTACTGCACCCAGCCGGGCAGCGGCCGGACCGCCCTGCACATCGACGACGACTACCTGCACTTCTGTCTGGTCCCCACCACCACGACGCCCAGGCCCTGCCCGGTCCGCTCCCCCGGCATCCTGCGCATCACCCGGGCGATCACCCGGGCCGTGGCCGCACAACTGGACTGACCCCTGCGGTCCGGTCCCAGGTGGCGGCGGTGACGCCCCGTTCGCGCAGTACGGTCTTGCGGACCTTGCCGGTCTCGGTGAGCGGCAGTTCCGGGACGGTCTCGATGAAGCGGGGCACGGCGAAGGTGGGCAGCTCACGCCGGCAGTGACGTACCAGGTCGTGAGGGTCCAGGACGCTTCCCGGTCGCGGGAGCACCGCCACCATGACCTCGTCCTCCGCCAGTTCCGAAGCCACCGGGAAGGCCGCCACATCGGCGACCGCGGGATGCGAACGGACGGCCGACTCCACCTCGTACGAGGAGATGTTCTCGCCGCGGCGGCGGATGACATCCTTGACCCGGTCGACGAAGCGGTACGAGCCGTCGGGCTCGCGGATCACCCGATCGCCCGTACGTCGCCAGGAGTCGGGATGTCGGTCGCGGTCGCCCAAGTAGCCGGTGGAGAAGGCGAATCGCCGATGGCTGCGGACGACCAGCTCTCCGGCTGTGCCGTCCGGGACGGGAGCGAGGTGTTCGTCGACCACGCGGGCGGAGAAACCGTCGCGCAATGTGCCCATGCGGCCGGGGCGCTGGGCTTCCGGGGTCGAGCCGATGACGAGGTTCGTCTCCGTGGAGCCGAAACCGTCGACGAGGGTGACGCCGAAGCGCTCGCGGAACGGCTGCCAGGCGGAGACGGGAGTGGCCGGTGACAGGCCGCGCCAGGCACGGTGCCCGCGGTCGTGCCTGCCGGGCGGCTGCGCCAGCAGCATGGGCGCCATCGCGCCGAGCAGGTACACGGCGGTGGCCCCGGCCTCGGTCACCTGGTCCCAGTACCGCGTGGCGGAGAACCGCTCCCCGATGACGCAGGTGGCGCCCACGGTCATGGCGTGCGCGAGCGTGTTGAGGGCGTTGGTGTGGAACAGCGGGAGGCACGTGTGGAGCACATCGTCGGCGGTGAGGCGCAGCGAGTCCGCGACGTTGCGGCCCCACCAGACGGTCTGGGCGTGGGGACAGCGCACGCCGCGCGGGGTCCCGGTGGTTCCCGAGGTGAACAGGACGAATGCGGTGTCGTCCGGGCGGGCAGGTGTCGGCAGGACCGCGGGGGCCTCGCCCGGCACCGGGACGGCCTCCTCCCCCAGCACCCACAGCGTGCCGCGGAAGCCGGCCTCCACGGCCCGGTCCGCCGGCCCGGCCTCCGCGAGCAGGAACGACGGTTCCGCCTCGCGCAGGACGTGCCTCAGGCCCTGGCCACGCAGGCCGGTGTTCAGCGGTATCAGGACCGCGCCGAGCCAGGCGCAGCCGAGGATCAGGTCGACGAACTCGATCCGGTTGCCTGCCATGACGGCGACGCGGTCGCCCGGCCGGCAGCCGCGTGCCACGAGGGCTCCCGCCGTCTCCGCCGCCGCCCCGAGGGACTGCCGGTACGTCCGGGTCACGTCTCCCACACGCAGGAAGACCCGGTCGCCGAACTCCTCGGCGGCTGAGGCCAGGAGGCCCGGCACGGTCATGGCGTCCACCACGGCACCGGGGTGTCCGTTCGCCTCGACTCCCGATTGCTCAATCACCTCAACACACCGTTGGCGCGCAGATGTTGGATCCGTTCCGGGGACAGTCCCGCCACGTCGCGCAGTACCGCGTCGGTGTCGGCGCCGAGTACGGGCGCGGGCTCGCGGATGCCGCCAGGTGTGCGCGTGAGGGTGATCGGCACACCCTCGTGGAGGAAGGCTCCCGCGACCGGATGCTCCTTGTAGACGTAGAAGCCGCGGGCCCGCAACTGCGGGTCGTGTTCGACGAGTTCGCGGCCGTCCTGTACGGCTCCGGCGGGGATGCCGCGCGTCTGGAGCAGTTCGGCGGCGGCGTCGGCGGACATCGTGCGGGCCCAGGTGCCGAGCGCGGCGTCGACCAGTGCGGATTCACGCCTTCGTGCCTCGGCGGTACGGGTCCTCTCGTCGGTGGCGAGTTCGGGGCGGCCGATGACCTCGCAGAGGGCCGCCCATTCGGTGTCGTCGCGCACGCTGACGGCCAGCCAGCGGTCGGCGCCCAGGGACCGGTACACGCCCTGCGGGCTCCATGTCGGGTGGCTGTTTCCGGCCGGCCCCGCCGTCGTCCCGCGCAGGAGGCTGGTGCCCATGTGGGCCGTGATCGCCTCCAGTTGGGACAGGTCGATGTGCTGGCCGCGTCCGGTTCCGGCGCGGTGTTCCAGCGCGGCGATCGTGGCCAGCGCCGCCTGGAGGCCCGCCACGATGTCTCCGTGGCCGTAGATCACCCCGACCACGTCGTCCGGTCCCCAGCCGGTCAGTCCGGTCAGCCCCGAACTCGCCGACACGGTGTCCGCGTACGACACCCAGCCGTTGCGCGGACCGGTGTGCCCCAAGCCCGACATGCTGACGTACACGATGTCCGGGTTGATCGCGCGCAGCGCCTCGTGTCCCAGGCCGAGCTTGGTCATGACCGTGGAGCTGAAGTTCTCGACGAGGACGTCGCTTTGGGCGATGAGGTCGCGGAGTACGGCGACACCCTCCTCGGTGCGGGTGTCCAGGGCGATACTCCGCTTGTTCCGGTTGACCTCGTTGAAGTAGCCGTTGGTGTTCGGGTCCGTGTGAGGGCCCCGGGACAGGTGCATGAAGGGTGCGAACCGCGTGGGGTCCGGTCGGCCCGCGGACTCGACTTTGATCACTTCTGCGCCGTGGTCGGCCAGGATCTTGGTGCAGTACGGGCCGGCGAGCACCCAGGTCAGGTCCAGGACGCGGACGCCGTCCAGGGCGGGCCGCCGTACGGGCTCGTCGTGCGCCGGTGTCGTACATGTCGCGCGGAGCGGATCGTCGAGCAGGCTCTGGTCGTCGCCCAAGCCTGGCACGACGAGTTCCGTCCTGCGGCGGCCTTCGGGAAACGCGAAGGGGAAACCGAGGTCGGTCCGCTCCCCCTCGGGTGTCGTGACCCGGGTGAAGAAGTCGCGGGCGGCGAGCTGCGGGTTGTCCGGCAGTTCGTGGGGCAGGTCGACGGCGGCCCAGGGCAGCTTCCTGGCCTGGGCCTGCCGGGCGAACTCGGCCTTCGGCCGGGTGCCCACGAAGTCCTGGACGACCTTGAAGACGTGGTCCTGGTGTTTCTTGCGTTCGACCGGGTCCTGCCAGCGCGGCTCGGCGAGGTCGGCGTCCGCGTTCTCCTCGCGCAGCCAGTCGAGCAGCGCGTCCCACATGCGGGGGCTGCCGCCGAGCCCTCCGCCGAGGTGCCCGTCGACCGCGCGGAACAGCCCGTGCGGGACCAGCGGATGCACGCTGCCCGGGCGCGGCGGGACCCGGTCCTCGTGCAGGTAGGCGAGGGTTCCGGCCTCCAGGGCCGCTGCCACGCACGCCTGCGCGGAGACGTCGATGAGCTGCCCCGGTCCGCGGCGCCGTGCGCGCAGGCCGAGCAGGGCGGCGATCGCCGCGTTGACGCCCGCGAGCTGCTCTGCCTGGTTCTCCGGGAGGCGCAGCGGCGGACCGTCGGGGGCGCCGACCTGCGCGAGCATCCCGCCGAGGGCGGCCACCACGAGGTCGGTGCCCTGCCAGTCACTGCGGGGCCCCACCAGCCCGAACGGGGTGACGCGTACGTGTACGAGGTGATCGAGTCCCCCGGCGGCCGCCTCCGCGCCGTGCGGGGTGCCGTCGAGCAGGATGTCGGCGCCCCGCAGCAGTCGGCGCAGCTGTGCGGTTCCGTCGGGCGCGGCGAGGTCGACGGTCACCGAGCGCTTCCCGGCGTGCCAGTGGACGAACGCGTCACCGCCCTGTTCCCGGCGGGTCTCGTCGCCTTCCGGGGGCTCGACCAACACGACCTCGTGACCGAGCCCGACGAGCAGCCGGCCCGCGAAACGGGCGAACGGGCTGGACAGTTCAACAACACGCGGAGCCGGCTCGGTCACGTTTCCTCCGGGAGGGTCTGTCGGATACAAGCGGCCTGTGTGGACCCCGGTGCAGTACCGCGCCCCGAAAGGGGCGCGGGGAACTGCGCGATCAACCCCCACCGGCCCGCAGATTGATCACTGCTTCCGAGCGGAACTCAACGCTGGTTCAGGAAGCCCGTGACCACGCTGTGGTAGTCGTACGGCCGTTCCTCCTGCGGATGGTGGGAGGCCTCGCTCATGATGTGCAGATTGCCCCTGGGGACCATGCGGGCCAGCATCAGCGGGTAGTCCGGGGTCAGGAACGCGTCGTACATGCCCCACAGGAAGAGCGTCGGCGCGGCGATGAGGCCGAGTTCGACGGTGAGGTCCTGCCAGTCGCCGCGCGGGTTGTCGGAGGCGCCGGCCAGCGCGGTCTCCTCGGGGTCCAGGCTCTGCTCAAAGCGGAGCGTCACCGTGCCGTCGGGGACGGCGTCGGCGTCGTACCACTCCAGACGCGCGATCAGCTCGCGCATCTTCTCCCAGGACGGGCCCGAGCCGCCGTAGTACACGTCGCGGGCGTTGCGTCCGCGACGGCCGCCTTCCGGGAGTGGGGCGAGCGGGCCGTGGAAGACGGGCATGCTGCCGGTGATCACCAACGACCGTACGCGCTCGGGGTACTTGGCAGCCAGGTTGAGCGCGATCGTGCCGCCCCACGAGTTGCAGACGAAGTCGGCGCGCTCCACGCCGAGGGTGTCGAGGAGTGCCACGGTCTTTGCCGCGTGGTAGTCCCACATGGGGCCCTCGATGACGGGCTTCGCGGATTTCCCGTACTGCAGGATGTCGACGAGGAGGCACCGGCGGTCCGCGGCGAACAGAGGTGCCACCTGCCCGAAGTCGGACCAGCCGGTGCACCCGGGGCCGCCGCCGTGCAGGAAGACGGTGGGACTGCCCTCCCCCAGCTCGACGTAGTGGTACTTGACGCCGTCCGCTTCCGCGTAGGTGCCCTCCGGGGGCGCCTGGATGTCCATGAGGTCCATCCCCCGATGCTGTGACAGCGGTGCTGACCCGCCCAAGCGGATCGGTCCGCTGAGCGGGCCGGGTCCATGGCCGTCGTGCGCCACGTACGTCTACCGTCCCCCGGGCACGACCGAGTGAGGGGAGGCCGCGGATGTCCGCGTGGGAGTCGGCCGAGGAACGGGCCCGGGCGTTGATCGGTCTCTGGGAACGGCGGCCGCTCGGGGTCGTACGGGCCGAGGACGCGGCCGAGTTCGCGCGGGCGGCCGGGGAGAGCGACCTGCGGCTGATCGATCCCGGCCGGGCCGACTTCATCGTCCATCCGATGTACGCGGTGAGTCTGCTGCGCGCTGCTCCCGGCGCGGATCCGGCGGAGTTCCGGCCGGACGGCATGTACCGGGACGAGGTCCCCGGCACCGACGGCCTCGACGTCCGCCTCATGGCGGGCGGCCAGCATGTGCGCTGGCTGGGCGAGGTGCGGGTCGGCGACCGGATCGAAATGCGGCGGGCCGTGACGGCCGTCGAGCGCAAGAGCACGGGGTTCCTGCTGCTGACGGTCGAGAAGGTGTACGGCACGGAGGAGGGCACGTTGGTCGAGGTCACAGAAAGGTTCATCGTGCGATGACCGATCAGGTCCAGTCCGTACAGCCGGTCGAGCTGACGCCGGACGCCGTCACCCTGCTGCGGTTCGGTGCGGTCACCCGCAACGCCCATCGCATCCACTACGACACCGAGTTCGCCCGCTCCGAGGGGCTGGCCGGGCCGGTCGTCATGGCGCAGCTGCACGGCTGTCTCTTCCACCGCGCCGCGGCCGAGTTCGTGGGCCCGGGCGGCCGGGTACGGGAGGTGAGCTGGCAGAACCGGACGCCCGCGTACGCCGGTGATCGCCTGGTGGTGACGGGCGAAGTGCGGTCGGTGGACCCCGCCGGCGGGGAGATCACCCTCGACCTGGTGGAGCGCTGCGGGCCGGAGGGTGTGGTGTGCTGCCGGGGCCATGCGGTGGTGATCCCGCCGCAGGACGGCGATGTCGTACCCCTCTGACACGATTCCCGGACGACGACCTCGCACGCCGAAGTGCCCGAGCTCCTGGAGGACATCGAGCCCTGGGACGTACGGGGCAAACACCACCGGCCCGACGCCGTGAACATCGGTCTCATCGACTCCGTCGGCCGCGTCTCGCACAGGTCCGGCCCGAGGGCGCTGCCCGCCCTGGAAGGCCGGCAGCGCCCTCGGGCCGGGGTCAGCCCAGCTCCAGCACCACCTTGCCGATCGCCTCCCCGCTGCGAAGCCGGCCCACCGCCTCCTCCAGCCCGTCGAGGCCGTACCGCTCTATCGGCAGGGTCAGTTCCCCCGTGCGCAGTTCGCCGAGCAGCCGTTCCGCGTCCGCCTTGACCTCACTGCCCCGGGTCATCAGGTTGACCGGCAGCAGGGAGACGTCCGCGAGGAGAAAGTCCGCGAGGTCCACGGTGAACTCACGGCCCGCGGTGTAGCCGACCAGGGCGGCACGGCCGCGGGGGCGTATCAGGGGCAGGGCGTCCCGCAGGACCGGGCCGCCCACCGTGTCGATGACGACGTCGACCGGGCCGCCCACCGACTCGGCCGACAGGTCCGCTGCCAGCAGGGGCTTGGCGGCGGCCGGGACGTGGTCGAGTTTGCCGGGGCGGCCGACCACGCCGATCACCTCGGCCCCGGCCCGCGCGGCGACCTGCACGGTCAGGGATCCGACCGCGCCCGCCGCTCCGGTCACCAGCACCCGCTCCCCCGGCTGGACGTCGGCGACCACATGGACGGCCGCCCAGGCCGTGCCCGCCGGGGAGAAGTAGCTGCATGCCAGCGCCGGGTCGGTGCCTTCCGGAACCGCCTGCACCGCCGCGTCCGGCACCAGCGCGTGCTCCGCCCAGCAGCCGTCCCGCCGCATCCCCAGGCCCTTGCCGCCGAGCCGGACCAGGCTGCCCTCGGGGTGGGTGTCCGAGGCGAGCACGATTCCGCAGCCGGTGGTACCGGGGACCGCCGGAAGGTCGGGCAGGATCCCGAACTTGCCGTCCACGACGTTGAGATCGAGGTGGGCCACCTGCGCCGCCCGCATCCGTACGAGGGTGTGGCCGGGCTGCGGCTCCGGAACGGGCCGCTCCACCGGGCGCGGCAGCGAGCCGAACCGGTCGAGCAGGAGGGCACGGGATGTCCCGGAACTCACAGTTTCACTCCGTATCGCAGCAGGACCCGGGACGCCACGATCCGCAGCACCCGGTCGAACACGAACCCCAGGATGCCCAGGGTGATGATGCCGACGAAGACCCAGTCGATCCGCCCGTAGTTGCGGGAGGTCCAGATCAGCGAACCGAGCCCGACCTGGGCGGCGACGATCTCGGCGGAGACGATGGTCAGGAAGCTGTTGCCCATGGCCAGGCGCGCCCCGGTGACGATGTGCGGAACCGTCGACGGCAGCACGATCCCCAGAAGGATCTGCCGGCGGCTCGCGCCCAGACTGGCCGCCGCCCGCAGCTTCGACTCGTTCACCGCCATCACCCCGGCGCTGGTGTTGAGGGTGACGATGAAGACGGCCGTGTAGAAGATCAGGACGACCTTCGACGACTCCCCGATGCCGAGCCACACCACGGCAAGGGTCACGAAGGCGATGGGCGGGATGAAACGGAAGAACTCGATGTACGGGTCGAGGAGTTGGCGTACGACCTTGATCTGGCCCACCAGCAGGCCGACCGGGACCCCGACCAGCACGCCGAGTCCCCAGCCGATCAGGATGCGGCGGCTGGAGGCGATGATCGAGTTGGTGAGGGTGCCGTCGCTCGCCAGCTCCCGGGCGGCGGACAGGGTCTGGCTCGGGGAGGCGACCAGCGAGGGGCCGTACCGCATCGCCAGCAGTTGCCAGATGCCGACGCCGGCGAGGACGGACAGGATGTAGACGCCGGCGGTGCGCAGTGTCCGTACGCCCGTCCGGATCGCGCGGCGATCAGTACCCGTGGCGGTGGCGCCCGCCGCAACGACGGTCATCGTGCGTCCCCCTCCGGGTCGAGGCCCTGGTCGCGCAGGGCTTTGCGTACCTCTTCGCCGATGTCCTGCCGCAGGGCGCGGCGCAGCTCCAGGGCGGCCGGGTCGGACTCCTCCCGGGGCCTGGGAAGGTCCACCGGATAGACGGACTTGACGGAAGCCGCCGGGCCCGCGGTCATCACCGCGATGCGGTCGGCCAGCAGGATCGCCTCGTCGATGTCGTGGGTGACGAAGACGACGGTGCAACCCGAGGCGCGCCAGATGCGGTCGGTCTCCTCCTGCATGACCTGCCGGGTCTGCGCGTCGAGCGCGCCGAACGGCTCGTCCATCAGTACGACGTTCGGTTCGTTGGCCAACACCCGGGCGATCTGCACGCGTTGGCGCATGCCGCCGCTCAACTGGCCCGGAAACCGGTCCGCGCAGTGCCGCAGCCCGACCAGGCCGAGGTACTCGTCGGCCAGCCGCGCCTGCACCGCGCGGGAGCGGCCGCGCATCCTCGGCCCGAACACCACGTTCTGTCGGACCGTCATCCAGTCGAAGAGGGCCTCGCTGCTCTGGAAGACCATGCCGAGGTCGGGATCGGGGCCGGAGACGGGCGCGCCGCCGACCGTGAGGCTGCCCGAGTCCACGGTGGTGAAGCCTGCCATGGCGGACAGCAGGGTGGACTTGCCGCAGCCACTCGGACCGAGCAGACAGAGGAACTCACCGGCGTCGATGTCCAGGGAGATGTCCCGGACGGCCTCGAAGGAGCCGAAGCGGATGCCGACGCCCTCGGCGCACAGGGCCGCGCCGCGTCCGTCGCCGAGACCGGCTTCGGGGCGGTCGGTCTCGATGGCCTTCGTCATCAGGATCCCTTCACGTTGTCGGTGAACCAGCCGCGCTGGACGACCGCCGTGACATCGGGTTTCGCCTTGACATTGCCGCTGTCGAGGACGAACTGGGCCGTGTTCTGGTACCCCTTGAGGTCCGCGTCGGTGAAATCACGTACACCGAAGTCGATCTCCTTGATCGCGGTCACGGTCTGCGCCGCCGGGACCTTCACGGCCTTCTCGGTCGCCTCGGCCGCCGTCTGCGGATCGGACTCGGTCAGCCGTGCCGCCTCCTCCAGAGCCTCGGCGACCTTGACGGCGGTGTCGGTGTTGGACTTCAGCCAGTCGGACTTGGTGAGCAGCCACTGGGCGTACGTCAGCCCGTAGGCGCCGGTGTTCTCCAGGACCTTGCCGCCCTGCTCGACGCCCTTGGTGGGCCACGGCTCCCACAGCACGTACGCGTCGACGTCGCCCTTCTGCATCAGGGCGGGGATCTCCGGCGGGTCGGCGGTGACGAACTCGACCGACTTCGGGTCGATGTTCTTCGACTCCAGGAACCGGGTCGCCGCCATCTCGGACAGTCCCGGGGCGATGGCCATCTTGCGGATCTTCGAGGGGGACGTGACCTTCGGCCCGAGCACGACCTTCAGATACTTCCCGGACTGTTCGTACACCAGCAGGGACCGCAGGTCGGGGGACTGCTGGAGCATGCTGATGGTGGTGGTGTCCGAGTTCCCGGACATCTGCACCTGCCCGGCGACCAGGTTGTTGACGCCCTCGCTGCCCTGCCCGAACTGCACGAGCTGCACGTCGACGCCGTGCTTGGCCCACAGCCCTTCGGCGTCGGCGAGGAAGAAGGGCGCGTACGAGGCGTCGATGCCGACGCCGATGCGGATCGTGGGACCCGCGGCGTCGTTGCCGGCGGCGGTCGAGTCGGTGGTGCCGGCGCCGCACGCGGTGAGCGCGAGCAGCGCGGCGGTGAGAGCTGCGGGGCCTGCGAGGAAGCGTCGGGTGCTGAACGGTGTCTGCATGGGGCACCTCAGGGGTTGCGGCAAGTCGTCGGAGTGGGGCCCTGGAATTGGCGCACCGTAGAACGCGGGATGCCGAGGACGCATCGACGAAGGTCCGCTGAGCGGGACTCGCAGGTCACGGCCGGGTCCGCGGCCCGGCCCCACTGCCCGGATCGGTGCGGTCTGCTCAGCGAGACAGGTCCCTTGGACGGATCCCTCGTCGACCGCATGCTCGCAATCACCGTTCACCCGGCAGCAGGAGGACACGCACGATGACGGTCGAGGACTCGCCCGACGCACCACCCCCTGTCCGGAGCCGCCGCAGACCCGCGGAGCCCGGCCGGCAGGACTGGAAGTCGTGGCCCCACTACGACGCGGCCGGAGCGGGTTTCCGCGGCTACTGGTATCCGGTCACCTGGTCCAGCCAGATCACGGACAAACCGCTCCCGTTCACCATCTGCGGCGAGAAGATCACCCTGATCCGGGACGGCGGCACGGCGTACGCGCTGCACAACCGCTGCCCGCACCGCGGGGTGCCGCTGTCCGAGGGCGACCAGCAGTTCCCCGGCACGGTGAGCTGCCCGTACCACGGCTGGACCTTCGATCTGCCGACCGGGAAGCTGGCCGCGGTCATCACCGACGGGCCCGGCTGCCGGCTGACCGGCAAGGTGTCGGTCCGTACGTACTCCGTCGAGGAGCGGCTCGGCATGGTGTGGGTGTACATCCCCCTCGCCGACGAGGAGCCGCACCCGATCGACTCGCAGCTGCCGGAGGAGCTCGTCTCCAACGCCTTCGTGATGGGCGGCCGGATCGACCCGCGCAGCGGCAACTGGCGCTTCGCCTGCGAGAACGGCTTCGACGAGGGACACGCCAAGTACCTGCACCGCACGGCCCTGTGGCGGCTGTTCAAACCCATGCCGACCTGGAACATCACACGGATCGTGCCCAAGGGCCGCTGGATCTTCCGCGTGCAGGACGAGGTCTACTGGGAGGCGGAGTTCCCGGGAGTCGGCCGCTGGACCAACAAACGCTGGTGGAAGTTCCAGCCGCCGAAGGAAACCTTCAACATCGGCAACACCGGCAAGGCCGACAAGATCAACCCGACGATCGAGGCCCAGGAGTTCCCCGGCTTCGCGTCCCTGTCGATGCCCGGTGTACTGCGCATCGCCTACCCGAACTTCATCCACTACGAGTTCTACGTCCCGGTCGACGAGGACAACCACCGCTATGTCGGCGTGATGGTCAACTTCACCGAGGGCTGGGACACCCTGCGCTTCTACGGCAAGTACCTGGGCGCGATCCGCTGGCTGTTCCACGGCCAGTTCTCCGGCCAGGACGCCTGGATGGTCGACATCACGGACGCGCCCCCGGAGAAGCTCTACCGGCCCGACATCTCGCTGACCGCCTGGCGGAATCTCAGCGAGGAGGAGTACGGCAAGAAGCTGGCCGCGACGGGCACCGACGGTAAGGAGGCCTGACCATGGGCCGCACACTGCTCACTCTGCTGATCGGCGCCGGGATCGCGATCGGGCTCCCGCTCGCGAAAAAGCGCTTCGAGCGCACCACCATGACCCAGGTCCACAGGATCAACCAGTGAGCGCCGCGGGCGAGTTGGCGGGCCTGGACGACAAGCGGGCCGCCTGGGCCGCCGAGGCCTGGAAACACGTCACCGCCGACCGGCTGCGCGACCTGATCACCGGGCTCGTCGACATCCCGTCCCCGACCGGTGACGAGGCCCCGCTCGCCACGTACATCGCCGACACGCTGAAAGCGGCCGGCTGCCGGGCCGCGGTCCAGCCCCTCGACGACCGGCAGGCCAACGCCTGGGCCCGGCTCGACGGCGACGGCACCGGCCCGGACCTGATGCTGTACGCGCCCATCGACACCCTGACCGTGGGCGAGGAGAACGAGGATCTCCCCTGGATCGGGCCGGAGCTGCGGGACGACATGCGCCCGAGGGCCACCGTGTACGACGACCTGGTCGTCGGTCTGGGGGCCTCCAACCCGAAGGGGCACGCCGCCTGCGTGATGATGGCCGCCGAGGCGATCGCGCTGGCCGGAATCCCGCTCACGGGCGATCTGGTGGCGGCGTTCGGCGCGGGCGGCATGCCCACCAACGCCCGGCCGGGCAGCGTCAGGCGCAACACCGGCCAGGGCGCGGGCTGTTCGTTCCTCCTGGAGCAGGGCCTGTGGACCGACTACGCGGTCATCGCCAAGCCCGGCTGGACGGTCTCGTGGGACGAGGTGGGCCTCGTCTGGTTCGAGGTCACGGTCCGCGGCACACACACCTATGTCGGCTCGCGCCACCGGCTGCCCTACGACAACGCCATCGCCCGCGCCGGAGAGGTCGTCCGGCACCTGGAGGAGTGGTTCGTCGAGTACGCCGAGCGGCACACCGTCGGCACGGTCGCCCCGCAGGGCATCGTCTCGTCGGTGCGCGGCGGCTGGCCCCGGATGGCGGCGGTCACCCCGGCCGCCTGCACCCTCATGGTGGACCTGCGCATCGGCCCCGACACCACGCCGATGCGCGCCAAGCGGGAGTTCGCCGCCGCGCTCGACGCGATCCGCGACAAGCTGCCCGGCCTCGATGTCACGGCCGAGATGGTCCTGGCCATCCCCGGGACACGTACGGCACCGGACAACTGGATCACCCGCAGTGCCACGGCCGCCTGGGCGGCGTTCGAGGGCCGCGGACACGAGGCGATCCTCGGCAACAGCGGCGCCACCGACGCCAACATCCTGCGCGGACGCGGCATCCCCACGGTCCGTGTCGGCATGCCGAAGGTGAGCGAGGCGGAGACGCCGTTCGACATCGACTTCGCCCGCGGCATGAACACCGTCTCCGTACGGGCCATGGAGCGGCTCACGCGCCATCTGGTCCGTACAGCCGTCGACACCGTCACCCGCTCCCGCGCCGAACTGGAGCCGGAGTCCGAAGGAGAACCGGCATGACCGAGATCGTCCTGGGTGTGGGCGCGTCGCACAGCACGCTGATGAACACCCACTGGGAGGAGACCTTCCTCAAGGACCGTGCCGAGCGGTTCCGGGACGCGCTCGCCGAGGCGCGCGAGGCGCTCGCCGCGGCCCGTCCCGACACGGTGATCCTCGTCGGCTCCAACCACTTCCGGGGCTTCTGGCTCGACCTGATCCCCAGCTTCACCATCGGCGTCGGCGAGTGCGTGGCCAGCGGCGAGTCCGGTACTCCGAAGGGCCCGCAGCCGGTCGACATCCCACTCGCCCGGCACCTCGCCAACTCCCTTGTCGAGGAAGGCGGTTTCGACCCCGCCTTCTCCGCCCGCCTCCAGATCGACCACGGCCAGTCGCACGCCATCCAGTACCTCCTGGAGGGCCTGGACGTGGACCTCGTACCGATCGTCGTGAACGTCTTCGCCCCTCCCCTGCCCACGCTCACGCGCTGCGAGGAACTGGGCCGGGCGATCCGGGACGCCGTACTGGCCTTCCCCGGCGACCGGCGCGTCGCCGTGGTCGGCTCGGGCGGGCTCTCGCACCGGCTGCCCTGGCCCGACTGGCGTGAACCGCAGGGCGACGACGAGGAGTTCATGGTCGGCGCCTGGCTGAACGGCCGGGAGAACTGGCAGGACTACGACGTCAGGCGCCGCGAGATCATCCGGGCCGCCGAGGCCTCGCTCAACCCCGAGTTCGACGAGGAGTTCCTGTCCCTCGTCTCGCGCGGCGAGATACGGAACATCACCGCGTACTCCACCGAGGAGCTGGAGAAGGTCGCGGGCAACGGGGCGCAGGAGCTGCGTACCTGGCTGCTGATGTCGGCCGTGCTCGACCACGTGCCCGGCCGCCGGCTGGCGTACGAGCCGATGCCCGAGTGGCTCACCGGGATGGCCGTCGCCGTCCTCGACCCCGCACACCCCCAGGAAGGGCAGTCATGAGTATCTGGACCGAACTGTCGGGCATCGACTACCGCCACGCGTACGTCGAGACCGGCGACGTCACCACCCGCGCCCTCCAGGCCGGCCCCGAGGACGGCGAGCACGTCGTCTTCCTGCACGGCACGACCGGCCATCTGGAGGCGTTCGTCCGCAACATCCCGGCGCACGCCTCGGCCGGCTACCGCTGCCACGCCATCGACATGCTCGGCCACGGCTACACCGGCAAGCCGGACCGCCCGGGTGAAATACCCACCTACGTCGAGCACTTGATGGCCTACCTGGACGCGGTGGGCGCCGAACGCGCGCACCTGGTCGGCGAGTCGCTGGGCGGCTGGGTGGGCTCTTGGGCGGCTAGCGAGTACCCGGAGCGGGTCGCCTCCCTGCAACTGCTGTGCATGGGCGGCACGAAGGTCAACCCGGCGGTGATGGAGCGGCTGAAGACCTCCACCCGGGCCGCCGCCGTCAACGAGGAGATCTCCTACACCCGGGACCGGCTGCGGCTGCTGTGGGCCGAGTGGGACGAGGAGTTGGGGGACGAGCTGACGCAGGTCCGCTACGAGATCTACCACCACCCCGACTTCCAGAAGAACCTGCACAACCTGCTGGCGTTGCAGGAGGTCGAGGCCCGCGAGCGCAATCTGCTCCGCCCCGACCGCATGGCGCGGATCAAGGCCCCGACCCTGGTGGTCTGGGGCAACAAGAACCCGCTCGGCGACGTCCCGGAGGCCGAGGCGATCGCCGCCGCGATTCCCGGGTCCCGCCTTGAGGTCTTCAATGAGTGCGGGCACTGGCCGCAGCACGAGAAGGCCGATCTCTACAACCCGCTCAGCCTGGCGTTTCTCTCCAAATCGTCGTGAGGTGCCTGCCATGACCGTCATCCCGATCGACCACGCCGAATCGCCCTCCGCGTCCGCGGATGCGCCTGTCTCTCCCTTTCCCGACCCGATGAACTCCGTCCTCGGCAAGGTCCGGCCCATCCTCGAGGCGTTCACCGTCGACGACAGTTCCCTCTCCCTCGCCGACCTGGTGCGTCGTACGGGCGTGGCGAAGGCCACCGTGCACCGGCTCTGTCAGGAGCTGGTCGTCTGGGGGCTGTTGGAGAGAGCGGGGTGCAACTACCGGCTCGGGCTGAGGCTGTTCGAGATCGGGCAGCGGGTGCACCGGCAGCGGATCCTGCGCGAGGTGGCCCAGCCGTACATGGAGGACCTTCTGCTGGCCACGCGGGAGACCATCCACTTCGCGATCCACGACGGGCTCGACGTCGTCTATCTGGAGAAGATCCTGCCCCACCGGGGGCTGAGCGAGGAGTCCCGGGTGGCAGGCCGGCTTCCGCTGTACTGCACCGCCACCGGCAAGGCGATCCTCGCCTTCTCCCCCGCCACCCTGTTCGGTGAGGTGGTCAGGAACGGGCTGAAACCGTTCACGCGCCACACCATCACCTCACCCGGTCTGCTGCGCGGTCAGCTGGAGCGGATCCGGGAGCAGGGCATCGCCACCGAGGCGGAGGAGATCCGGCTCGGCTACATGAGCATGGCCGTACCGGTCTTCGGCCGTCAGGACGCTCCGGCGGGCGCGCTGTCCATCACCGCTCCCACCTACCGGGTGGACGCCGCGGCGCACGCGAGCGCGCTGCGCGCGGCGGGTCTGGGCATCGGCCGGGCGTTGCGGGCGGCCCTGTGAGCGTGTTGGACGACGTGCTGTCCCGGGCCCGTGGCCTGATCGGCCGGTGGGAGGACGAGGACTGCGGCACGGTGACCGTCAAGGACTTCTGCCGGTACGCGGCGGCGGTCGACGACCTCGGCTATCTGCGGCGGGCGCGGGACCGGGAGGCGTCCGGGCAACCGGTCGAGGCTCCGGCACTCTTCCTCGCGGCGACCATGAGCTGGGAGGACGGGCCCGCCGAGGAGGAGCTGCGGCCGGACGGCCTGGCCGTCAGGGAGTCACCCTGCACCCAGGGCCTCCCGGTGCGCCAGGTGCACGGCGGACAGGCGGTGCGCCTGACCCGGGCCCCGCTCGCGGGCACCCGGGTCACAGCGTCGCGTGCGGTCACCTCGGCCGAGCGGAAGCACGGCCGGTCCGGCGACTTCGTACTCCTCGGCCTCACCACCCGCTACACCTCGCCGGACGGGACCGAACTGACCGCCGTGGACGAGACGGTCGTCGTCCTGGCCGCCCTCCCGAAGAGAGCCACCGCGTGAACACTCCTGCCGCCGTCGGCGATGTCTGCCCACCGCGCCGGTACTCCCACAGCAGGCTGCAGCTGTTCCGGTTCAGCGCCGTGTCGTGGAACTCCCACCGCATCCACTACGACGCCGGGTTCGCCGCGTCCGAGGGCTTCTCCGACGTGGTCGTGCAGTCGACGCTGCACGGTCAGACGCTCACCCGGTACGCGCTGGAGTGGGCCGGGCCCGACGCCTGCCTGGAGTCGGTGAGCTGGCGCAACGTCGCGACCGCCGTGGCCGGCGAACCGCTCACCTGGAACGCCACCGTGCGTACGGTGGCGCCCTGCGACTCAGGGATGCGGGTGACGCTCGACGTCTCCGTGCTCCGGGACGACGGCGCCCCCTGTGTCACAGGGCAGATCGACCTCACGTGCCGTGCTGGTCGATGATCTTGCGCAACTCGACGACCTCTCACATGGTCATGGCCTGGTACACGAGGTTTCGCAGTTGACGGCGGACGGGCGTTCGGTGCTTGCCCCATGTGACGACCTGGGTGCAGAACACGGCCGTGACACTGTCGACCGGGTCCACGAAGAAGTGGGTGTTCGCCGCACCGGACCAGCCGAACTCCCCCTTGTTGCCGAACGAACCCGCGACCACGGGATCCGTGACGACATAGAAGCCCAGCCCGAACCCACAGCCGCGATGCTCGTCGTCGGGGTACCGCCCGAAGGAGTTCAGATCGGCGTCCCCGGGCAGGTGGTTCGTCGTCATGAGCGCGAGCGTCCGGGGGCCGAGCAGCCGCTCGCCGTCCAGTTCACCGCCGCGTACGAGCATGGTCGCGAACCGGTGGTAGTCCTCCAGGGTCGACACCAGTCCGGGGACACCGCTGCCGGACGGGAACTGGGCCGGCTCCCGGAAGGTGCGGTGCAGTTCCTGGTTCACGGCGAGCCGGCCCGACTCGGGTTCCGGGCTGTAGACCTCCGCCAGGTCCGTCACGCGCTCGGGCGCGAGCGAGAAGGCCGTGTCGGTCATCTTCAGCGGGCCGAGCACATTCATCTCGATGAACCTGTCGAGGGTCTCGCCGCTGCAGACCTCGATGATCCGGCCCAGTACGTCGACGCCGAGGGAGTAGTTCCACGCGGTGCCCGGTTCGAACAGCAGTGGCAGGCCGCCCACATCGGCACACATCTGCTGGAGGGTCGTACCCGGCAGCGGAAGCACGTCATGGCCCGCCTGGCGGTACAGCGCGTCCACCGGGTCCATGTGGGCCAGCCCGAGGGTCAGCCCGGCGGTGTGCGTGAGCAGGTGGCCCACGGTCACCGGGTGAGCTGCCGGGCGGACCCGTACGCTCCCCGGCGACCCGCCGTCGTACACCGCCATGTCCGCGAACTCGGGGATGTACGCGCTGACCGGGTCGTCGAGTCCGAGCAGACCCCGCTCCACCAGCATCATGGCAGCGACCGACGTCACCGGTTTCGTCATGGAGTAGAGGCGCCACAGGGTTGTGGGCTCGACCGGCAGTCCGAGTTCGAGGTCCCGGAGGCCGCCGCCCGCCGCGTAGACGGGTTCTCCATGGCGGGCCACGAGCGCCGACCAGCCCGGGATGACCCCGAGTTCCGTCTGCCGGTCGAAGAACTCGGCGATCCGCCCCAGCCGTTCCGCGCTGAAACCGGACTTCTCCGGGGGCTTGGTGACGCCGAAACGGCCGTCGAACTGCTGCATGTGGACCTCCGTGTACGGGAGTTGGGGACCGCGCGCGTCAGCGGGCGGCGGGAGTCGGGGCGCTGTCGACCCCGGCCGCCGCCAGTAGCCGTTGTGTGTAGGGATGCTCCGGGGCGGCGTAGACGTCCTCGGTCGTGCCCCTCTCCACGACGTCACCGCGGTACAGGACGACGATCCGCTGGGCGAGATGCCGTACTACGGCGAGGTCGTGGGAGATGAAGAGGTAGCTGACGCCGGTCTCCCGTTGGAGATCGGTGAAGAGGTTCAGGACCTGTGCCTGGACCGACAGGTCGAGCGCGCTGACCGGCTCGTCGCACACGATGAGTTTCGGCGACATCACCAGGGCCCGGGCGATCGCGATCCGCTGCCGTTGGCCTCCGGAGAACTGGCGCGGGTATCGGTCGGCGGCCTCGGCCGGCAGCCCCACCAGCGCCAGCACCTCCCGTACCCGCTCAAGGACCACGGACCGTTCGTCCCGCGAATGCACCAGAAGCGGTTCGGCCAGGGTCTGGCCCACGGTCAGCGCCGGGTTGAGAGAACCGTTGGGGTCCTGGAAGACGGCCTGGATGCTCTTGCTCAGCTCCCTGCGCCGGGCACCGACGGCATGGGTGATGTCCTGGCCGTCGAACAGGATCGTGCCCCGCGTGGCGGCCGTCAGACCGAGCACGGCACGGCCCAAGGTGGACTTGCCGGAACCGGACTCCCCGACCAGAGCGACGGTCTCGCCCGGCCGGATGTCCAGGGACACGTCCCGGATGGCCGGAGTGCCCTTGCCACGACGGTGGTAGGACACCGACAGATCGCGGATGTCGAGCAGCGGCCGTTCGGTCGTGCTCACGAAGACACCTCCAGCTCTTCCCCTGCCAGGATGCAGCGGGCGACACCCAGGTCATCGGGCTGCACGAGGACGATCGGCGCCTCTGTGCACTGGGAGACACGATCGGGACACCGGTCGGCGAAGTGACAGCCGACGGGCCACTGCCCCGGGGGCGGCACAGTGCCGGGGATGGTCGGGATGGGCTCGCCCACCGTCGCCAGCCGCGGGTTCGCCGCGAGCAGCTTGCGCGTGTACGGGTGCGTCGGCGCGGTCATGACGCGGTCCGTCGGACCAGCTTCCACCACCTGGCCCGCGTACATGACCAGGGCGGTGTCGCATGCCTCCGCGATGACGTCCCAGTCGTGGCTGATCATCAGCAGGGCCATGCCCGTGTCCCGCTGGATCGTGCGCAGCAGCTGGACGATCTCGCGCTGGACGGTGACGTCGAGCGCGGTGGTCGGTTCGTCGGCGACGAGGATACGCGGGCGCCCGGCCAGCGCCACGGCGATGGAGACGCGCTGCGCCATGCCGCCCGAGATCTGCGACGGGCGCAGCTTCAGGACCCGGTCCGGATCGGGGAGTTGCACCTGGGCGAGGAGTTCACGGGCCCGGAGCGTGGCTTCCTTGCGGGAGAGCTTCTCGTGGGTGCGCACGGCCTCGCGCAGCAGGTTGCCGATGGTGAACAGAGGGTCGAGGCCGACCATGGGCTCCTGCGAGATGAAGGCGATGGTGCCGCCGCGCAGTGCACGCCACTGAGCTGCCCGGAACGAGCCGACGTCGGTGCCGTCGATCTCGACCGTGCCCGAGGAGACGCGGGCCCCGGTCGGCAGCAGGCCGAGCACCGCCAGCCCTGTCATGGATTTGCCGCACCCGGATTCGCCGACCAGTCCCACACTGCGGCCCTGCCCCACGGACAGGCTCACGTCGCTGATCAGATCGGCCTCACCCTGCGCGGTGTCCGCGGTGACGGTCACCCTGGTGAGCCGTACGACCGGATCCGGCTCCGCCAGCAGCCAGGCGTCGTCGGACTCCAGTACCTTCGCGGCGGCCACCGCCGGGGCGGATGTCCTGCGGCGCCGGGTCGGCGTCGCGTGTGACGCGCCGGACCAGCGCTCGGCGAGCATGTCGCGCAGGCCGTCGCCGAGGACGATCAGCGCCGCGGCCGTGACGGCGACGAGACCGCCGGTCGGGATGGCCAGCCAGAGGCTGTCGTTCAGCGTCTGCGCGGCGTCGGCCATCATGCCGCCCCAGGAAGGAGCGGGCGGCTTGACACCGAGGCCGATGGCGTTCAGGCCGGCCGCGATGAGCAGGGTGTTCGCGCACGCCAGCGCCGCGTTCACCAGGATCAGGCCGGTGATCCGCGGCAGCACGTGCCGGCGGGCCACCCGCCAGGTGCTGAGCCCGGACACCTGAGCCGCGGCGACATAGGTCTCCCGGCCGACCGTCAGCGACGCCGACCGGACGACCCGCATCATGCCGGGGATCGACAGCAGGCCGATCACGACCATGGCCGCGGTCATGCTCTGCGAGAACAGGGCCAGCACGATCAGCAGCAGAATGACGCCGGGGATCGACATCACCACGTCGGCCAGCCGCATCAGCACCGCGTCGACACGGCCCCGGCGCAGGCCGGCGACCAGGCCGAGGGGAACCGCGATCACCAGGGTGATCCCCACGGCGATCGCGATCTCCCGGAACATGTCCGAGCCGCCGTACATCAGACGCGACAGCACGTCGCGGCCGAGCCGGTCGGTGCCGAGCAGATGCCGCGCGCTCGGCCCGGTCAGCGCCGCGCCGAAGTCCGCCTGCTGCGGCGGGTACGGCGCGAGCCACCGGGCGCCGAACGACGCGATCAGCTCCAGGACCAGGATCACGGCCGGAACCACGATGCGCGGTCGGCGCAGGACACGGCGCGGGAGGGACACATGCGGTGGGCGCGCCGGGGCGGAGGCCGGGGAAGCCGGGGAGACCGGGGAGACCGGGGAGACCGGAGCATTCTCCACCTGCTCGGAATGCCCAGGTTCAGGGCGCCCGGGTTTCGCCATCGATATCTCCGATGCCTCTGATGTCTCCTGTGTCTCCTGTGTGCTCATGCGGCCACCGCCTGTGGGTTGAGCCAGCCGATGGCGAGGTCGAGCAGGAGGTTCAGTCCGACCACGATGAGGGTGAAGTACACCGCTACTCCCTGGATTACCGGAATGTCACCGCTGGACGCGGCCGTGACCGCTGCGCTGCCCAGACCGGGCAGGCCGAAGAGTTCCTCGATCACCACGGCCGATCCGAGGAGGCCGATGAGGTTGTTGCCCGCCACGGTCAGGACAGTGACGGAGATGTGCCGCAGAGAGTGCTTGAACAGGATCGACCGCTCGCTGACGCCGTTGGCCCGCAGGTTCCGCACGAAGTCCCGGTTCAGCACGTCGGCGAACTGCTCCCGCGTCTGCTTGGCGATCACCGTGACCAGGGCGAAGGCCAGGGCGGCCACCGGCAGCAGCAGCGAGCGCACCCAGCCGCCGGCGGACGTCCCGAAGAACACGTATCCGTTCGCGGGCAGCAGGCCGAACTGGGTGTTGAAGATCCAGATGCCCAGCAGACCGACCCAGAAGGCGGGGATGGTCATGCCGGCGATGGACGCGGAGTCCGCGGCGAGCCGCGTGGTGCGGCCGCCGCGAGCGCTTGTCATACCCAGCACGACTCCGATGAGCAGCGCGAGCAGGGTGGTCGCGATCACCAGGGAGAGCGTCACGCCGAGGCGGGTGTTGAGCGTGCCGGCGACCGCCTCGTTGTTGCTGATCGACCGCCCGAGGTTGCCGTGCACCGCGTCGCCCAGCCAGGCCCAGTAGCGCTCCCAGACCGGCTGGTCGAGGTGGAGGGTGTGGCGCAGTTCGGCGATCGACTCGGGTGAGGCGGTCAGCCCTCCGATGGACCGGGCGGCGTCACCCGGAATGAACAGCTGGAGGAAGAAGGTGAGCGCCGAGACGAAGAGAAGCAGGGGCACAGCCTGCACGATCCGCATTCCGCTGGTTCGCCACATGACGTGGTGCCTTTCTCCGCAGGGTCACTTGGCGGCGTAGAAGTTCGTCAGGTCCGGCGTGAGGTTGGTGGTCGAGAGGTCGACACCCTTCAGGCCGGGCCGCACATAGACGATCTTCTCCATGGAGACCATCGGTATCGTCCACGACAGGTCGGACAGGCGCTGTTCGAACTTCTGCCACCCCTGCTCCTGCTGCTCCGCGGTCGGTGCCGAAGCCGCCTGGCCGTAGAGCGTGTCGAGCTGCTTGTCGCTGACCTTCAGCGGGTTGCCCCAGCTGAACAGGAGATCGTTGCCCTGGGCGTACGGCGGGGCGATACCGGCGCCGTAGTCGAACATCATGCCCGCGTACTTCGAGTACGTGGAGAAGAGCTCGTTCACGTTCGCCGGGACGGTGATCTTGACGTCGATCCCGATGTTCGCCATCTCCGCGGCGAAGGCTTCCGCGGCCTGGGACTCGCCGACGCCCGTGAGGTTCACGGTGATGGGCAGGGTGAAGCCATTGGGGTAACCCGCCTCCGCCAGGAGCTTCTTGGCCTTGTCGACGTCGTAGGGGTACTTTCCTGCGCTGCCCTCGGTGTAGCCGCTCGTGTTCGGGAGAACGGGATAGTCCCAGCCCTTGGCGTACGAGCCGTACAGGGCCTTGGCGATCGAGTCACGGTTGATCCCGTACATCATGGCCTGCCGTACGCGCAGGTCACCCAGGGCCTTGACCATGGTGCCCGCCCGGTCCTGAATCATGAGCTGCATGATCGAGTAGGGGTTCGACAGGACTTGCAGTCCGGCGGACTTCGCAGCTTTCGCGGTCGTGGATTCACCTAGGGCGTAGTCGACCTCCCCGGAGCGGAAGGCACTGAGCGTGGTGTTCTCGTCCTTGATGACCTTGACGACGACTTTCTTCCAGTGCACTCGCGACTTGTCGTAGTACGTGGGGTTGGGGACGTAGGTATAGGTCTGGCCGGAGACGGTCGCCGACGCGTCGATCATGTACGGCCCGGCTCCGTGCGTGGTGGTCCCGAGTTCGTCCTTCTTGTTGAGGCCGATGGGGCTGATGATCTCCCCGGTCGTCGGTCTGGAGAGATAGAACGGCAGCAGCGGATCGGACGTCTTGAGGTGGATGCGGAGTTTCAGAGCGGAAACGACGTCGATCGATGACACGGGGGCCAGGTTGGCCGCCAGTGGGCCGCCGGCCTTGGCGTAGTACTGAAGGGATTTCTTCACGCCTTCGGCGGTGAGTGCGGAGCCGTCGTTGAATTTCACGCCGGACCGCAGGGTGATGTCGAAGGTCTTGCTGTCGGAGCCGACGAAACCCCATTTGGTCGCGAGGGCGGGCGTGTACTTCCCGCTCGGGTCCTGGCGGATCAGCGTGTCGTAAGCCAGCTCGAAGAAGTACTGCTGCGGGTCGGCGGAACCGCCCAGAGCCGGGTTGAGACTGTTGGGCGCGATGGCCGAGGCAACCGTCAGGGTGGTCGAGTTCTGAGCCGTCGCGGTGCCGGACGAAGCGTCGTTTCCGCCGCCGCATGCGGTGGTCAGGAGCGCCAGCCCGGCGGCGCCGACCATAGCTGTGAGAGTAGGGCGCGAGTGTGTCATCTGAACCTCCGCTGTTGAGGCGTCGAATGGGTACACGGGGTTCACCGGGCGTGGGGGAAAGAGGCCACCGTCACGGTGGATGCTCCATGGTGTGGTCCGCGCGATCTGGGGCGGCTTGACGGTCTCCGAGGGGTGGGTGTTCGGAAAGCCGCAGGCATGTCCCGGCTGAATGCAGAACACCCGATCCGTACTTCTGGGATTGCCGCCGCCGACGGGTGGCATGGACACGGCACTTCGGGTAACCGCCGACTGGGCCGGTGTTCGTGGTGCTGCACCCAGTACGGAAATTGTGCTTTTCAGTCGACTCTTGTGGAGGTCGGCCTGAGTAATGTGCGGGGCCCGACGATTGCGATCGGTACTCTCGCGGCGATATTACGCATGAAGCCGCCTCTCAGCGGAGCCCCTGGAACCGAGTAGCCTCATTATTCGGTAAACCGGTCCGGCCCCAAACAGCAGCAGTCCGCTGAGCGGACCGCTGTGCAGATGAGGAGATGACGCGCGACGCCCGGAGCGCGTCCGCTCACTGATCACTGATCGCTCATCGCTCTTCGCGGTGATGGAGAAGGCACCGACGCGACCGCCGGCAGCGTGGCGACGGCTTGCTCGCGCGGCCGGCCCTCGACGTACCACCAATCGGCCGGGCCGTACGCCTGCGCGGTGTGATGGCGGCCGCCTCGCCCTCGACGCGCCCGCCGGGAACTGGTGGTGTCAGCACCCGTGTTCCTGCGGCGACGGTGCGCGGTGGACGCTGAAGTCGCGGTGGGGGCACGCCCTGCTTGAGCGGTGCGTCCCGTCAGGCGGACCGGTTCCGTTGGGCGGCGGTCGGGCCGTCCATACGCTCCTGCACCATGAGCGTTTCTACTGATGAGCCGGTCGCCCCGGACGCGTCGTCGGTGATCGATACCGACATCCTGATCATCGGCGCCGGCCCGTCGGGCCTGTACGGCGCCTACTGCGCGGGCTTCCGCGGCCTCGGCGTCACGGTCATGGACGTCCTCCCCCAGTGCGGCGGCCAGATCAGCGCGATGTACCCCGAGAAGCCCATCTTCGACATCGCCGGCTTCCCGGCGGTACGCGGCCGCGACCTGGTCGAGGGCCTGGTCGCCCAGGCACAGCCGTACGGTCCCCGCTACCTCCTGGGACACCGGGCACTCCACATCTCCCACGCGGCCGACGGCCGGCCGGTCGTGCACAGTGACAAGGGAACTGCCGTGCGGGCCGGGGCAGTTGTGATCACCGGCGGAGTCGGGACCTTCACCCCCAGGCAGCTTCCCGCGGGTGAGGGCTATCTCGGCCGCGGCCAGGTCTACTTCGTGCCGGACCCGGTCGAGCACACCGACCAGGACGTCGTGGTCGTCGGAGGCGGAGACAGCGCCTTCGACTGGGCGGCGACACTGGCCCCGATCGCCCGCTCGGTCCGGCTCGTCCACCGCACGGAGCGCTTCCGGGCCCATCGGGCGACGGTGGACAAGGTACGGGCCCTGGGCATCGAGATCATCACCGACTCCGAGGTGAGCGCCCTGCACGGGGCATCCCGGGTCGAGCGGATCGAGGTCCGGCACCGCACCACCAAGGACACCCGGCTGCTGCCGGCACACACCGTCGTCGCCGCTCTCGGCTTCATCGCCGACCTGGGCCCGCTCAAGGACTGGGGCCTGGAACTCCGGGCGAGACGGATCGCCGTGGACACCCGGATGGCCACCAACCTGCCCCGCGTGTTCGCCGCGGGTGACATCACCGACTACCCGGGCAAGGTGCGCCTGATCGCCGTGGGCTTCGGCGAGGTCGCCACCGCGGTCAACAACGCGGCCACCGTCATCGATCCGGAGGCGGCCCTGTTCCCCGGGCACTCCACGGACAAGGAGAACTGACATGGCGTACGTCATCGGGTCGGCCTGTGTCGACATCATGGACCGGTCCTGCATGGAGGAGTGTCCGGTCGACTGCATCTACGAGGGCGAGCGCAAGCTCTACATCAACCCGGTGGAGTGCATCGACTGCGGCGCCTGCGAGACCGCCTGCCCGGAACAGGCCATCGCCGTCGACCGCCTCGCCGACCCCGAGTTCCGCGCCGACAACCGCCGCTTCTTCGAGGAGCCGCTGCCGGGGCGTACGGCCGCGCTGGGTACGCCCGGTGGGGCGACCGGACTCGGTCCCGTGGGCGTCGACACGCTGTTCGTCACCTCCACGGCGGGCGGTGCGGAATGAGCGCCGCGGAGGTGGTCAAGGCGGCCGACGAGCTGCGGGACGCCGCCCGGACGAACACGCCGTGCGCTCCGATACGCACGTACGTCACCGGCGTGGAGTCCGCCTATGCGGTGCAGCGCGTGAACGTCGAGCGCGGCCTGGCGGCCGGACGGCGGATCGTGGGACGCAAGATCGGCCTGACCTCGCCCGCCGTGCAGGCCCAACTCGGCGTGGACCAGCCGGACTTCGGGACGCTTTTCGCCGACATGACGGTGGCGGGGGACGGTTCGGTCCCGGCCGGGCGGCTGATCCAGCCGAAGGTGGAGGCGGAGGTGGCCCTCGTCCTCAAGGCCGATCTCCCGCACCGGGACTGCACGGTGGTCGACGTGCTGCGGGCCACGGACTTCGCGCTGCCCGCCCTGGAGATCGTGGACAGCCGGATCGCCGGCTGGGACATCAGCCTGGTGGACACGGTCGGGGACAACGCCTCCAGCGGCCTGTTCGTCCTCGGGGGAACTCCCGTACCGCTCACCGGACTTGACCTGCGGGGCGTGCGGATGACGATGACCCGGGGCGGCGAGGTGGTATCCGAAGGCACCGGCGCCGACTGTCTGGGCAGCCCGCTCAACGCGGCGGCCTGGCTCGCCTCCACCCTGGCCGGCATGGGCGATCCGCTGCGGGCCGGGGACGTCGTGCTCACCGGAGCTCTCGGCCCGATGGCGGTCGCCGCCCCGGGTGACCGCTTCGAGGCACGCATCAGCCAACTCGGCCGGATCGCAGTGGAGTTCGCGACGGAGGGAGACAGGTCATGAGCACCCGTACGAAGGTGGCCGTCATCGGCTCCGGGAACATCGGCACCGATCTCATGATCAAGGTGCTGCGGTTGTCCGAGGCCCTGGAGATCGCCGCGATGGCGGGCATCGACCCGGAGTCGGACGGCCTGGCCCGCGCCCGCCGGCTGAAGGTCGCCACCACGCACGAGGGCGTCGACGGCCTGATCACCCTCGACGAGTTCGCCGACGTCCGGATCGTCTTCGACGCCACCTCGGCGGGCGCCCACCGCCGCCACGACCAGGTGCTGCGGGGTCTCGGCCGCACGGTCGTCGACCTCACGCCGGCCGCGCTCGGCCCGTACGTGGTGCCGCCGGTCAACGCCGACGCCCATCTCGCCAGCACGAACGTCAACATGGTCACCTGCGGCGGACAGGCCACGATCCCGATCGTCGCCGCCGTCTCGGCCGTGACCCCCGTGCACTACGGGGAGATCGTCGCCTCCATCGCGTCCCCCTCCGCGGGTCCCGGCACCCGGGCCAACATCGACGAGTTCACCGAGACCACCGCCTCCGCGATCGAGAAGGTCGGCGGCGCGACCCGCGGCAAGGCGATCATCGTGCTCAACCCGGCCGAACCGCCGCTGATCATGCGCGACACCGTGCACTGCCTGGTCTCCGCATGCGACGAGCAGGCGGTGACCGCGTCGGTCGAGGAGATGGTCGGACGCGTTCAGGCCTATGTGCCGGGCTACCGCCTGAAGCAGAAGGTGCAGTTCGAGCAGGTCGGCACGGACGACCCGCTGCGGGCCCTGGTGCCCGCCGGCGCCACACCACTGAAGGTGTCGGTGTTTCTGGAGGTCGAGGGCGCCGCCCACTACCTGCCCGCCTACGCCGGCAACCTCGACATCATGACCTCGGCCGCGCTGCGCACCGCGGAACGCCTGGCCGCCCACCAGAGTGCGGAGGCAACCAAGTGACCGCTCTGTATGTGCAGGACGTGACCCTGCGGGACGGCATGCACGCCATCCGCCACCGCTACACCGTCGACCAGGCCCGTACCATCGCCGCAGCCCTCGACCTGGCCGGAGTCACGGCGATCGAGGTCTCCCACGGCGACGGACTCGCGGGCTCCAGCATCACCTACGGAGTGGGCGCGCACACCGACTGGGAGTGGATCGAGGCGGTCGTCGGCGCCGTACACCGGGCGGTCCCGACCACCCTCCTGCTGCCCGGCATCGGCACCGTCCACGACCTCAAACAGGCCCACTCCCTGGGCATCCGCTCGGTGCGGGTCGCCACCCACTGCACCGAGGCCGACATCTCCGCCCAGCACATCGCCGCCGCGCGCGAGCTGGGCATGGACGTCGCCGGATTCCTGATGATGTCCCACATGGCTGAACCGGCCGAACTGGCCCGCCAGGCCAAGCTGATGGAGTCGTACGGCGCGCACTGTGTGTACGTCACCGACTCCGGCGGCCGCCTGACGATGGACGGCGTCCGCGACCGCTTCCGCGCCTACCGGGACGTCCTGTCCCCCGACACCGAGTTGGGCATCCACGCCCACCACAACCTCGGCCTCGGCGTGGCCAACAGCGTGGTCGCCGTGGAGCACGGCGTCACCCGCGTCGACGCCTCGCTGGCCGGACAGGGTGCCGGGGCGGGCAACTGCCCCCTGGAGGCGTTCGTCGCGGTGGCCGACCTGATGGGCTGGGAGCACGGTTGCGACCTCTTCCCGCTCATGGACGCGGCCGACGATCTCGTCCGCCCGCTCCAGGACCGGCCGGTACGCGTCGACCGCGAGACCCTCAGCCTCGGCTACGCGGGCGTGTACTCCAGCTTCCTGCGCCACGCCGAGACCGCGGCCGCCCGCCACGGCCTGGACACGCGAGCCATCCTCGTCGAGGTGGGCCGCCGCCGGATGGTCGGCGGCCAGGAGGACATGATCACGGACGTGGCCTTGGACCTGGCGGCAAGGGGGCAGCAGCAGTGACAGCGCCCCTTCAGGGGCGCGGGGAACTGCGCGCCCAGCCACAGCCGACCTGCAGCCATGGAACAACCCCGCCGGCGGAGCGCCCGGCGCAGCCGACGCCGCCGCAGGACACAGCGGGCCCCGAACGGCCCCCGCTGCGCATAGGCATCCGCATCCCCCCGTGCGACCGAGCAGACCGCGTCGTCGAAACAGTCCGCCACGCGGAATCCCTCGGCTTCCACGACGCCTGGTTCCCCGACTCACAACTACTGTGGCGCGACGTGTTCACCACACTGACCGCCGCCGCTCTGGGCACCGAGCACATCGGCCTCGGGACGGCGGTCACCAACCTGGCGACGAGGCACCCAGCCGTAGTCGCGTCGGCCGCCCGCAGCGTGGCCGAACTCGCGCCCGGCAGGTTCAAGCTCGGCCTCGGCGTAGGCAACAGCTCGGTCGGCCCTGTAGGCCTTCGGCAGACGACCTCGGCGGCGATGCGCGAGGGCCTCGGCCTGCTGCGCGCCCTGCTGGACGGCGAGGAGTGGGAGTTCGAGGGCAAGGTCCGCTCGCGGCTGCGCGACCCCGTGCCCGGCGTGCCGCTCCACCTCGCCGCGAGCGGGCCCAGGAACCTGCGGCTCGCCGGTGAGATCGCCGACGGTGTCATCCTCCTCAGCGGTGTCTCGCCGGCCACTCTCGCGACCGCCACCGCCCGGGTCCGGGAAGGCGCCGAGACGGCGGGCCGCGCGGCCGACGCGATACCGCTGACCGTTTCCGCGTTCTGCGCGGTGACCGACGACGTGGCGGCCGAGGCACGGCTGCTCAAGCCGATCTGCGCGTCGATCGCCCAGAACGGCGGCGCGTCCTTCCTCGCCCTGGCGGGGATCGACGTCGACGTACCGACCGAGGTGAAGGGGATCTACCCGGACCTGGTGCACGCCGAGGACTGGCCCGAGGCCGTCGAGATCTGCTCGGCCTGGATCAGCGACGAGAACGCGCTCCGCTTCGCCGAGGAGTTCTGCCTCTTCGGCACCCCGGCCCGGATCGCGGAACGCCTCCGCGACCTGCACACCGACGGAGTCACCGGTGTCCTGCTCCAGCACGTCGGCTCGTACGACCCGCCCACCGAACTCATGGAGGCCATCGGCAAGTCAGTACTGCCGGCCCTCTCCCCCTCCACTCCTGGAAAGGCGGACCCCCGATGACGGACACCCTGCGACGAGGCTACGTACCCAGCCCCTTCGGGCAGTTGCACTATGTGGAGTGCGGCACCGGCGAGCCCGTCCTGCTGCTCCACCAGACCCCGCGCTCCTGGACCGAGTACCTCGATGTGCTGCCCCTGGTCGGCACGGCGCACCGGGCGATCGCCATGGACACCCTGGGCTTCGGCGCCTCCGCGAAACCGGCGGGACCGCACTCCATCGAGCTTTTCGCCGACGCCGCCGGCGCACTGATCGAAGCCCTGGGACTGGAACGCTTCCATCTGGTCGGACACCACACGGGCGGGGTCGTCGCGGTCGAACTCGCCGCCCGCTACCAGGACCGCGTGTCCAGCCTGCTGCTCTCGGCCACGGCCTTCATCGACGACGAGAAGCGTCGTACGGCCACCGAGCGCAAGCCCGTCGACCACGTCGTCCCCATGCCGGACGGCTCACACCTGCTGGAGCTGTGGAACCGGCGCCGAGGCTTCTACGAGGTGGGCCAGGAGGCCGCCCTCAACCGGTTCATGGTCGACGCGCTGACCGTGCTCGACCGGGTGGAGGAGGGGCACGAGGCGGTCCGGCGGTATGGCATGGATCGGCGGCTGCCGGACATCACGGCCCGTACGCTCGCCGTCTGTGCCCCGGGCGACCACTACTCGATGCCCGGGCTGGCGAAGTTCGCCGCGGCGCTCGGCTGCGAGACCCGGGTCCTGTCCGGCGGCCATGTCCCCGTCCCCGAGCAGCTGCCCGAGGAGTTCGCGAAGGTCGTGCTGGAGTGGACGGCTCGCGGCTGAGACGAGGCGGCGCGGGCGGCGTACGAGAACCTTCTGTGCCGTCGCCGACCTTCTGTGCCGCGCCACGCGAGCCGACGGCACATGGCCGACTCCACCGGATCCCACCGGTGGAGTCGGCCTGCCGTGTGCGGGGGTCACTTCAGACCGATGCCGGCGCCGGGTCCGAGCGGCAGGTCGAAGCCGTAGAAGACGCCCAGGATCGCCAGCCACACCAGCATGAACGGCACCACGAAGATGGCGAGCCGGGAGATGAGCGTGCCGAGCTTCGCGTCGGGCTCGTACTGGCGGAGCATCGCCAGGATCAGGAACACATAGGGATTCATCGGGGTGATCACGCCGGTCGCCGAGTCACCGATCCGGAAGGCGGCCTGGGTGAGCGCCGGACTCATCCCCATCAGCATGAACGCGGGGACGAAGACCGGGCCGACCAGGGACCACAGGGCCGAGCCGGAGAGGATGAACAGGTTGAGGCAGGAGACCAGCAGGACGAACACCAGGATCGCCCAGAAGCCGGTCACGCCCGTCGAGTCGAAGAGCGCGGCGGCCTTCACGGCCAGCAGCACACCGACGTTCGACCAGGTGAACAGGGCGATGACCTGGGCGGCGACGAACATCATCACGAGGTAGCCGGACATGGTCCGCACCGACTCGGTGACGGCCGTGGTCACGTCCTCGGCGCTGGTCAGCTGCTTCACGCTGAAGCCGTACGTCAGTCCGGCCAGCAGGAAGGCGCCGAACAGGACGGGGACGATGCCGGAGAGCAGCGGCGAGGGCACGAAGGCCCCGCCCTCACCGCGCAGCGGCGCACCTTCCGGCAGCCACAGGGCGAGTACGCCGGCCAGGTAGACGAGGACGACCAGCGCGGTGCGCAGCAGGGCCCGCCGCTGGACCGGTGTGAGGGTGAGGTCGCGGTCCTCGGGTTCCTCGCCGGCGGGCTCGTAGGCGCCGAGCCGGGGTTCGAGGACGCGGCTGATGAGGAATCCGCCCACCGCGGCCAGTGCGAGGCTGCTCGCGGCCGTGAAGAAGTAGTTGATGAGGAGATGGATGTCGAGGCCGTCGGCGGCCGGGAGCACCGCGGCGGCCTGCTGGGTGATGCCGACGTACAGGGCGTCGAGGGAACCGACGGTGAACCCGGCCGCGTAGCCGGCGGTCACACAGGCGAAGCCGCCGATGAGGCCCGCGACGGGGTGGCGTCCGGCGCTCTTGAAGACCAGGGCGGCGAGCGGGGGCAGCACGATGGCGGCGACGTCGCTCATCATGTGCGCCTGGCTGGCGATGAGCGCCACCGCGTACGGCAGGACCGCGCGGGGCACCCTGGCCAGGGTGCCCCGCATCAGGGTCTCCAGCAGGCCCGTCTTCTCGCAGAGGCCCACCACCATGATCAGCACCAGTACGGCGCCGATCGGCGGGAAGGTGGCGAAGTTGACGATGAGGTTCTCGACCAGCCATTTCACACCGTCGCCGGTGAGGAGGCCGGTGATGTGCTTGGTCTCGTCGCCGCCGGGGACCTTGACGGACACGCCGCCCAGGTCGAGCGCGGTGGAGGCGACCGCGAGGAGCACGAACAGCACCGAGAACAGCACGACCGGGTTGGGCAGGGCGTTGCCGGCCCGCTCGATGAGCGAGAGCACCCGGTCGAGCGGGGTGGCTCTGCCGGTCTCGGGGGATTTGGTGGGTGGCGCGGGGAGGTCGGTCTGTGAGGACATCAGGGCCGCCTTCCGGTGGGCAGGGTGTCGTTGGCCGGGGCCGGGAGGTTCAGCAGGTCCTTGCGGACGACGCCGTCCTGGACGACGCACACGATGTTGGCCGGGTCTCCGAGGACGCCGATGTCCTGGAGCGGGTCGCCGTCGCAGAGGACCAGGTCGGCGGTGCGGCCGGCGGTGAGGGTGCCGAGCCGGTCGGCGATGCCGAGCAGCTCGGCGGAGGTGCGGGTGCCGGCGACGATGGCGGCCATGGGGTCCATGCCGAGGTCCACCAGATAGCTGAGTTCCATCAGGTTCACGCCGTGCGGGCCGACCGCCGCGTCGGTGCCCAGCGCGATGCGGGCACCGTACTCGATGGCCCGTGCGATGTTCTCCTTCGTGGTGCCGGACCAGCGGACCTTCTTCTGGTAGTGGTAGTCCGGCATCGTGTCCTTGTTGATGCCCGCGTACACGGTGGACAGCGTCGGTACGACGAAGACGCCGCGTTCGCCCGCCATGTCCAGCGCCCGGTCGTCCAGACCGTAGCCGTGCTCGATGCTGGTGACTCCGCCGCGGATCGCGGTGAGGATGCCCGCGTTGCCCTGGGCGTGGGCCGCGACCGGCTTGCCGCCGTGCCGCCGGGCCTCGTCCACGACCGCCCGGATCTCCTCCTCCAGCAGGCCTTCGTCGTCGGGGTCGTCGTAGGGGCTGCCCATGCCGCCCGTGGCGCAGACCTTCACCAGGTCGGCGCCGTCGCGCAGGACCCGGCGCACCGCGAGCCTGGCCGCGTCGGTGCTGTCGGCGATCTCGGACATCCCGGCGCTCAGGTCCGTGCCGTCGGGCATGCGCACGTCGGCGTGGCCGCCGGTGTGGCTGATGATGCGGACGGCCGTGTGCAGGCGCGGGCCCACCGTCCGTCCGGTCTCGACGGCCGTGCGGTAGCCCGCCGACAGACCGCCCAGATCGCGAGCGGTGGTGATTCCGGCGTCGAGGGTCTGGCGCAGCCGGGCGGCCGTGTCCAGGGTGACCAGGACCGGGTCGAGCTCCGCGCGGCGGCTGGGCGGCGAGCCCTGCGCGTAGGCGAGGTGGACGTGGCAGTCGAAGAACCCGGGCAGTACGGTGCGTCCACCGGCGTCGACGACACGCACCGACGAGTCGGTGGCGGCCGGGGGCTCGGTCGCGGCCGGTCCGGCGTAGGTGATGGTGCCCTGGGCATCGATGGTGACGACGGCGTCGTCCACGGGGGCCGTGCCGGTGCCGTCGATGAGCCGGGCGTGGTGGATCCGCAGGGCGGTCCGAGTCGTCTCCGGGGTGATGGCAGGCGTCATGGGGTGCGGTCACTCCTCCGTAGTGGATGCAGGCGAAGGGAGTGTGGAATGCACAGAAAAACGCGGTGTCACGGTGCAGATATCTCGCCGGATTCCCTCGGCGTGCGCAGAGAAGCGCCGCCCCTGGGTGTGCAGGATTCTGCCGCGCGGGATGCTGCGGCGGACACCTCGGCGGGGGTCTCCATGGAACTCGACGAACTCGACGAACTCGACCGGGGCGTCGTGCACGTCCTGCAGATCCATCCGAGGGCCCCGTGGACGCTCGTCGGCGAGGTGCTGGGGGTCAACCCGGTCACGGCCGCGCGGCGCTGGCACCGGCTGGAGGAGGCGGGCCTGGCCTGGGTGACCGCCTATCCGCGGCTGTCCAACTCGCGGATCGTGGTGACCGGCGTGGTGGAGGTGGACACCGAACCGGGCGTCGCCGAGGACGTGGCGATGGCCTTCGCCCGGGACCCGTCGGTGGCGAACATCAAGCTCACGGCGGGCGGCCGGGACCTGGTGGTGGCAGTGCAGGCCCGCAGCCTGGACGAGCTGGCGCGCGTCTCGACACTGCTGTTCCAGCGGACACCGGGCGTACGGGCGACACGTACGCATGTGTCGACGGGCGTCCCCACCGAGGGGAGCCGCTGGCGGCTGCGCAGCCTGGACGAGGTCCAGAGCGCGCGGGTCGAGGCGGCCGTGCCGCCGTCCGTGCTGCCCGCGCAGGCGGCCGAGAGCCGTTGGGACGACCTGGACACACGTCTGATGGAGCTGCTGGGCACGGACGGGCGCATGTCGCTGAGCGACCTGTCGACGGCGACGGACACGAGCCTCACCACCGTGCGCCGCAGGCTGCAGTCGCTGCTCGCCGCCCGGCTGATCCTGCGCTGCGATCTGGCCCGGCCGCTGTCGGGGTGGCCGCTGTCCGCCGTGTACTTCGCCTCGGTCCCGGGGCAGTACGTGGAGGAGACCAGCCAGGTGCTGTCCGGGGTGCGCGAGGTCCGCTCGTGCGCCATCACGACCGGCCCGCACAACCTGGTGATCGACGTGTGGCTGCGCGATCTCCACGACGTGCACGCCTTCGAGGCCCACCTCTCGCGGCGGCTGCCCCGCCTCACCATCAGCGACCGCTCGGTGGTGCTGCGCACGGTCAAGCACATGGGGCGGCTCCTGGACCGGGACGGCCGCTGCGTGGGCGTCGTCCCGCTCCGGCACCCCCAGGCACCCCACCCCGCCCTCGAAAACGTCACAGCGAGTACATCGCCAGGAAATTGAGGAGCGCCTATATTTCATTTCCTCGTTCTGGTGGACACCCCTGCCGGGGAACGCGCCACCGAGGTGAGGAGGACACATCGTGACAACCGCGAGCGCCCACCGTGAACACGCGGACGTGGCCGGAGGAGACGGCGAGCCTCCCAAGACGGTCCTCGGCAAGGTCGGGCTCATCCTGGGCGCCTTCCGGGACACCGACTTCTCGCTCAGCCTCACCGAGCTGACGGCCCGCACCGGGGTCGCGAAGGCCACCGTCCACCGCCTCTGCCAGGAACTGGTGGCCGGCGAACTCCTGGAGCGCGAGGGCTCCCACTACCGCCTCGGGCTGCAGCTGTACGAGATCGGCCTGCGCGCACCCCGTCAGCGGACCCTGCGCGAAGCGGCGCGGCCCGTCATCGAGAACCTCGCGCAGAGCCTCGACAACGCCATCACGCTGTCCGTGCCGAACGCGTCGGAACTGCTGTGCATCGAGAACGTCGGCGGGCACCGCAACCGGGCCAGGTCCAGCCTGACCGGGCGGCACATGCACCTGCACAGCACCGCCGCCGGAAAGCTGACCCTCGCCATGCTCCCGGACCAGTACCCGCTGCCCTCGGTCGTGCCGCTGATGCTCCGCCGCACGCCCCGCACCCTGACCGCCGCCCAGCTCCCCGACGAGCTGGCCCGCATCAGGGAGCAGGGCTACGCGACGGAGATCGAGGAGCACCGCCAGGGCTACCTCGCCGTCGCGGTACCCGTGCGGGGCACCGACCAGCCCTATGTGGGTGCCCTGTCGGTGATCGCTCCCACGGCGGGCAGCAACATCGCCCGGATGCTGGTGGCGCTGACCACGGCATCACACACGATCACTTCCCGGCTCACGGTCTTCGAGGCGTACCGCGCCCCGCTGTGACGAGGTCGGCACCGCGACGGGGCTGTTCCCGACCTCGGACGCGGGCGACAATGATCACGTGGAGGAACAGGACGCGACCCCGCGGGGGGACAACGGCATCGACCGGCTCGTCGAACCGCTGACGACGAACATGCCCGACGCCGGGGACTTCGGCTTCGAGGCGATCCAGCGGCTGGGGAACCCGGTGCCGATGCTGGTGCGGAACAGCGGCGCGGAGCAACTGCAGCTGTGGCTGGAGCCGTTCGGGCAGGACTACTGGCTGAAGCCCGGCGAGGCCGTGACCGTCACCTCGTACGGGACGTGGAACGACCAGCCGTTCGTGACGGTCCACGAGGCCGACTGTGTGACCGTCTGGGCCACGTCCTGGTTCGCGACGGTCTCCGACCGCGACGGGAACGAGTTCCCGCCGGGTAGCCGGGACACCGCCTGACCTGCGGCCGCCTCCCCTGACGCGGACCAGGATCAGATACTCACGAAGCGCCTACCGGCCGTCCGTCCGCAGCTCGGACTCGACCAGCCGGTACAGGTGCCGACGGGCGTCCTGTGTGCTCAGCGCCGGCGACTGCCGCAGCCGCTGGAGGGCCAGTCCGTCGGAGAGTGCGGCGAAGCGAACGGTGAAACCGGCCGGGTCCGCGCAGACGAACTCCCCGTCGGCGACGCCTCGTTCGACCAGGGCACGGATCTGGCTGTGCCAGTCCTCGTACCGCTTGGCCTGGCCGCTCGCGAAGGCCTGCTCGGGGTCCTGGTCGCGGTCGCCCGCGCTCCAGTAGTCGAACCACATCCGCCAGTGCCGGTCGGTGTCCTCCGTGAACAGCGCGTCGATCAGCAGCCGCAGGGCCTCACCGCTGCCCGCCGCCTGCTCGGCGGCCTCGTTCAGCGCCGCGTAGTAGCGCTCGATGTGCAGCACCATCGCCTCGGAGAGGATCTCCTGCACACTGCCGAAGTGGTACGTGACCGTCCCCACCGACACCCCGGCCGCGGCGGCGACATCCCGAACCCCCACCGAGGCGTACCCGCGCTCCGCGATGAGCGGGACGGCGGCCTCCACGATGAGCCGGCGGCGGACCTCGGTGGGCTGGCGGGTGCGGTCGGCGGCGGCGACGGCACGGCGGGGCGTCTTCGCGGCGTTCACGCCGACGTCCTCGGGGTGGTGCGGTGCCATGCGCGCTTGACCACTGTCTCTCCGTCCGCCCGTGTCTCCATGCGACTGTCCATGATGAACTCCGTGGCCGTGGCCCGCAGCTCCGTACGCGTCATGATCTCAGCGTCCCAGTCGTCGCCGCGCCGCAGCCGGATCGTCCACTCGGAGACGGCCCGCGCCGACAGTGGATCGTCGGCCCGTATCCGGTACGTCTCTCGGGCGCTCTCCTCGTAGCGCAGCCCGTCCGGGTAGACCCGCGATCCGCCGTAGTTGGGGTCGACCTCCAGCGTCCACTCGCCCTTCGCGACGTCACAGATGACCAGCCGCTCCGGTGTCGCCTCGGCGGACCGCTCATAGGTGACGGGCAACGGCGGGGCCTGCTCGGGTTCTTCGAACCGGATGGGCGCGCTGCCCTCGTCCTCGTCGGACGCGGGATCCCGTACGGGCAGGAGCAGCGCGCTCCCGGCGGGCAGCACGGTCAGCTGGCCGCGCTCGCCGTGCGGCCACACCCAGGGCCAGTACGTGTCCGAGACCGCGACCCTGATGCGGTGACCGGGCGGGAAGGCGTACCCGATGCCGTTGAGCTCGAACTCCACGGTCTCGTACGTGCCCGGGGTCCACTCCACGGCCCGGTCGCGCCCGTGCCTGCTCAGCAGGTTGAGGACGCCACGCGTGACGAGGGTGGACGAGCCGTCGGGCGCGACGTCGCACACGCGGACGACGACATGGGCGCGCGGTGTCGCGCTGTCCAGACGGAGCCGGACACGCGGACGCCCCAGGATCTCCACCCTCCCGTCCAGCGGCGCCGAGTCGAAGCAGACCGAACGGCCGTCCTCCTCCCGCTGATCGGGCGGCAGATCGCTCGCGTTGCCGAACGGGAAGAAGCGCCCGGCGTCGAGACCGGTGTGCTGCGGCGAGCGTACAAGGACGGGGGTGTCGCCGTCCCCGAGCAGCCGCGCATCCCAACTGACCGAGGGCGAGGGCCAGTTGTGGTCACCCACCCAGCGTCCGGGCATCTCGTCGTACGAAGTGGCGGGCGGGACAGGGTCGTTCAGCCAGGCACGTAGTTTCGGCTCGCGCATGACGCCGGTGTCCTCGCCCTTCAGGTGCTGGTCCCACCAGCGGAGGGTCTCCTGGAGGAACCCGATGGCCGGACCGGGCGGCAGCCCGCGATCCGGGTACTGATGCGACCAGGGCCCGACGATCCCCCGTACGCGGTCGTCGGGCAGGTGCTCCACGAGCCGCAGCACGGTGTCGCGGTAGGGGTCGTTCCAGCCGCCGACGGCCAGGACCGCCGCGTCGATCGCCGAGTAGTCCTCGCAGACACTGCCGTGCCGCCAGTAGTCGTCGCGTTGCTGGTGTGCCAGCCAGGTGTTCAGGAAGGGGTCGAGCGCTTCGAGGCGCTCGCGCCACATCGGCAGCCAGCGGTCCTCACCGACACTCGTCGGGTCCGGCGGACGGGCCGCGAACGCCAGCATCGTGCCCGCCCAGGCGAGCATGTCGATGCCCAGGACCGCGCCGCCCGTGTAGTGCACGTCGTTGTCGTAGCGGTCGTCCGTCGAGCAGACCGTGACGATCGCCTTCAGCGGCTCTGGGGCCAGGGCGGCGATCTGGAGCGAGTTGAAACCGCCCCACGAGATGCCGAACATGCCGACCTTGCCGGTACACCAGGGCTGCTCGGCAAGCCAGTTGACGACGTCCACGCCGTCCGCGAGTTCCTGGGCGTCGTACTCGTCGCCGGGCGTTCCCTCGCTGTCGCCGTGGCCTCGGATGTCCACGCGTACGGACGCGTAGCCGTGGCCGGCGTACCAGGGGTGGCGTTGGGCGTCGCGGGGGGCGGTCCAGTCGGTCTTGCGGTACGGGAGGTATTCGAGGAGGGCGGGCACGGGTTCTGCCTCGGCGTCGTTGGGGCGCCAGATGCGGGCGTGCAGGTGCGTTCGCCCGTCCCGGGTGGGGATCCAGACGTCCTCACGGGTGACCTGCCGGTCGAAGTGCTCGCGGTATTTCACGGGGCTCCTTGGGTGTACGGCTTGCGGCGGGTGGTGGGTGGTGTGTTTTCGCCCCCGCCGCCCCTACCCGTTCCCGTCCCTGAGGGCTGCCGCCCCCAGACCCCCGCATCGGCCTGAACGGCCTCGTCCTCAAACGCCGGACAGGCTGAAAATGTCGGCCCGGCCGCGAAAATCCAGCCCCTCCGGCGTTTGAGGAGCGGGGGTTCGGGGGCGGAGCCCCCGAGTAGGGAAGGGAACGGGTAGGGGCGGCGGGGGCGAAATCCCCTACCCCACCCCCTCCCACCGCCGAACCCGATGCCCATCCCCCCGGTCGACCCACAGATCGTCCGACCCCGCGGCGTCAACCCAGTCCTCGACCTCGTCGACAACAAAACCCGCCCCCGGCGAAGGCTCAAGCACGGCAGCCATCAACTGCCGCGTGTACGGATGCCCAGGCGCGGAGAACACCGCGTCCGTGGGCCCCTCCTCCACCACAACCCCGTGCCGCAACACGACAACGCGGTCGGCAAGCCCCCGCACTACCGCGAGGTCATGGCTGATGAACAGACAGGCCAACTCCCGCTCCCGCCGCAGATCATCGAGCAGCCGCAGCACATCGGCCTGAACCGACACGTCCAACGCGGTCGTGATCTCGTCCGCGATCAGCACGTCCGGCTCGCCCGCAAGCGCCCGCGCGATCCCGATCCGCTGCCGCTGCCCACCGGAGAGCTGCGCGGGCAGCCGCTCGGCGAGAGCAGGCTCGAGACGCACGTCGGAGATGAGCTGCCGAGCCCGATCGACGGCCTCCGCCCGAGAATCCACCGTCCCGAAGAACCGCAACGGCCGCCGGACGGCATCACCCACCGAACGACGCGGATTCAACGACGTATCGGCGTTCTGGAAGACGAGCTGAACACGCCGCCGGAGCGACAACGGCCGCTTCCCGGCGGGCCGGGCCAGGTCACCCGACTCACGATCACTGGACTTGGGGTCGCCCAGCTCGTGGTCGCCCGACCCATGGGTCATCGTGCCGCCGGACGGAGTCCGCAGCCCCGCGAGAGCCCAGGCAAGCGTGGACTTGCCGCTGCCCGACTCCCCCACGAGGGCTAGGACTTCACCGCGCCGGACGTCGAAGGAGACACCGTTCACGGCACGCGCGGACCCGTAGTCGATCGTGACGTCCCGCGCGGAGACGGCGACGGGCGCCTTGTCGGACACAACGGCCCTCGGCCGTACCTCCCGCTCCCCCGCCGCACCCACAAGAGCCAGCCCCTCGTCATCGAGCCGCGGCACACTCGCCAACAGCCGTCTGGTGTACGGGTCTTGGGGCGCCGCGAACAACCGACTAGTCGGTGCCGCCTCCACCACCCGCCCAGACCGCAGCACGGTCACCTCGTCAGCCATGTGCGCGACGACGCCGAGGTCATGGCTCACCAGCACGGCAGCGAGGCCGAGTTCGTCGCGGAGCGCCCCGATCAGGTCGAGGACACCACGTTGGGTGATGACGTCGAGCCCGGTCGTCGGCTCGTCGAGGGCGAGGACCTTCGGGCGGGCGGCGATGGCCATGGCGATGGCGACGCGCTGCTGCTGGCCGCCGGAGAGTTCGTGCGGGTAGCGGCGGGCGAGTTCGGCGGGGCGGGGCAGCCGGACCTGTTCGAGGAGGTCCACGACGGGGACGTCCCCGCCCGCCTCGGCGATCTGCCGTCCGATCCGCATGGAGGGGGTGAGCGCGTGCCCCGCGTTCTGCGCGACCATGGCGACGGTCCCGCCCCGCAGCCGCCTCAACTCCCGTGCGGGCAGGGCGAATACGTCGGCCCCGCCGACGCGCACCGAACCGTCCGTCACGCGCGAGCCGTGCCGCAGGTGCCCCAGCAGCGTCGCCGCGACGGTCGACTTGCCGCTGCCCGACTCGCCGACGAGCGCGTGGGTCTGCCCGGGCAGCACGTCCAGGGACACCTCTCGCACCACGGGCACGTCGCGCCCGCTCGAACGGTAGGCCACGGACAGCGCGTCCACCGAAACGATCGCGGTCATCAGGACCCCTCCCTGATCCGGTCGACGCCCCACGCCTTGGAGAGGCCGTCGGCCGCGAGATTGAGCCCCACCACGAGCGTGGCCAGGGCGATGATCGGTGCGAGGCTCGCCATCGGGACGACGGTGATGGCGGTGCGGTTCTCGGCGACCATCAGGCCCCAGTCCGGGGTGGGCGGATCGGCGCCGAAGCCGAGGAAGGACAACGAGGAGATCAGCAGCACGACCCACGAGGCCCTCATGGCGAACTCGACGCACACCACGTCGGTGATGTTCGGCAGGATCTCGCGCCGCAGGATCGCCCAGGTGGACTCGCCCCTGGCCCGCGCCGCGGTCACGTAGTCGGCGGGCACGACCGCCAGCGCGGCGCCGCGCACGACGCGTACGACCTGGGGGACGTACACGACGGCGATCGCGAGGACGATGACCGAGGGGCCGGTGCCGAGTGCGGTGACGATGACCAGCAGTGCCAGGACCGACGGGACGGAGAGGACGGCGTCGAGGACCCGGCCCAGCACGTCGTCGAACCAGCCGCCGCGCAGGGCCGCCGCGCATCCCACGACCGTGCCGATCAGCAGGGTCACGAGAGTGGCGGCGACCGAGACGCCGAGGGCGTAGCGGCCGCCGTACAGGACGCGTGCCAGGACGTCACGGCCGTACTGGTCGGTGCCCGCCCAGTGCTCCCAACTCGGCCCGAGCAGCGCCTGGTCGGCGTTGTTGGCGATGGGGTCGTACGAGGTGAGAACCGGTGCGAGGAGTGCGATCACGACGTGCACGGCGACGATCGCGAGGCCGATCGTCGCCGCCCGCGAGGAACGCACCGTGCGCCAGGCCCGGGCTGCAGCGGAGGGTGGTGCGACGGGGACTGCGGGGGCCGCCGCCGGGGTGTCGAGGGTGGTCATCGGGTCCTCCCGCGCGTACGGAGCTTGGGGTTGAGAGCCATGGCGCCGAGGTCGGCGGCGAGGTTGCAGACCACGTACACGACCGCGCTGATCAGTGCGATGGCCTGGATGACGGGCAGGTCCCGGTTCTGCACCGAGGCGAGCATCAGCTTGCCGATGCCGGGGTAGTTGAAGACGTTCTCGACGACCGCGACTCCGCCGGCCAGCCAGGCGACGTTCAGCGCGATGACGTGCAACGTCGGGAGCAGGGCACTGGGCAGCGCGTGCCGGGTGACGACCCGCCAGGTCGACAGGCCCTTGAGTCGGGCCGTGGTGACGAACTCGCTCGCCATGACGTCGATGACGGACGTGCGGGCCATCCGGACGATGTACGCGGCCATGACGACGGCGAGCGCGAGGGCCGGAAGCCATACGGCGGGCATGAGTTGGCCGACGCTCGCCTCGGGGCCGTACAGGACGACCGCCGGGAACCACGGCAGGGCGACCGAGAAGCAGAGCACCAGGACGGTGGCGACGACGAACTCGGGGACGCTCATCCCGACCAGGCTGACCGTGGAGATCAGATGGTCCGGCCAGCGGTCGCGGTACAGGCCCGCGAGGATGCCGAGGACGATCGAGCCGGTGACGGCGAAGAGGACGGTCACCAGGGCGATGAGCGCGGAGTTGCCGAGGTACAGGCCGACTTCGCCGCCGACCGCCTTGCCCGACACGAGAGAGAGGCCGAAGTCGCCGTGCAGGGCGCCGCCTATCCAGTCGATGTACCGCTCCCAGGCGGGCTGGTCGAGTTTCAGTTTCTCGCGGAGGGCGGAGACGGCGTCCGGGGTCGCGTCCTTGCCGAGAACCTGCGTGGCGACGTCGCCGGGCAGGGCCTGTACGGCGAGGAAGACGAGGACGGAGGAGAGGAACAGGGTGCCGACGGCGGCGCCCGCTCTGCGGGCGATGAAGGAGAACATGTTGGTCAGGCCCCCTTCAGGCCGATGCCGAGGTAGTCGAACTCGAAGCCGTGCTCGGCGTATCCGCGTACCTTGCGCGAGAGGCCGACGAGCCGGTCGGCGAACATCGGGGTCATCGCCCCGCCCTTCTCGACGACGAAGGTCTGCGCCTCGCCGTACAGTTCGCGCCGCCGTTCGTCGTCGGTCTCCTGGCGGGCCCGGTCGAGCAGCGCGTCGAACGCCTTGTCCGACCAGGCGGTCTCGTTGTACGAGGAGCCGCTGCGGAAGACCTGGGTGAAGAGCTGGTCGACGGGTCTGCCGGTGTACCAGTAGGTGGCCATGAGCGGCTTCTTCATCCAGATCTGCGTGTAGTACGAGTCCGCCGAGGCCGTCTTCACCCGGATCCGGATCCCGGCCCGCTTGGCCGAGTCCTGGTAGGCGAGCGCCATGGGCGTGAAGACCGGGTCGTACGAGGACGTGTAGAGGTCGACGGTGAGGCCCTCGTGGCCCGCCTTCTTCAGCAGATGCCGGGCCTGTTCCGGATCGTGTTCCGGATGGGTGGTGATGTGGGCGGGGTCGCTCGGTGGCACAGGGTTGTCCCAGCCGGCCGTGCCCGCGCCCTGCAGCGCGACCTTCACGACGTGCTCGGGGTCGTAGGCGAGCTTCATCGCCTGCCGGACGCGTACGTCGGTGAAGGGCTTCTCCGTGGTCAGCATCGGCAGCACGTACCACTGGGCGTTCTCGACGCGGGCGATCGTGGCGCGGTCGGAGGCGGCGACGACACGGGCGGTCGCGAAGTCCAGGTTGGTCTGCGAGAGGAGGTCGACCTGGCCTGCCAGCAGGGCGTTCGAGCGGGCGGACATGTCGGCGACGGAGTAGAAGTCGATGGCGTCCAGGACCGGGCGGCCCGCCCAGTGGTCCTCGTATGCGGTGATGCGGCCCGGGCCCGCGGGCGTGAACGACTCCAGCTTGAAGGGGCCGGTGCCGATGCCCGTGCGGCCGATGCCGCGGGCGCTGCCGTCGGGGATGACATAGCAGTTGTAGTGCGTGAGGAGGCTCGGGAACTCCGCGTTTGGGGTCTTGAGCGGCACCACGAGTGTGCGGGCGTCGGGCGTGCGCAGCTTCCCGGGGTCGATGAGCGGAGCGAGGACGGCCGCCTGCGGGGACGCGGTCGCCTTGTCGAGGATGTGGCGCAGCGTGTACGCGGCGTCGGCGGAGGTGAGGGTCCGGCCGTTGTGGAAGGTGACGCCCGCGCGGATGCGGAAGGTCCAGGTGCGCGCCTTGGCGTCCGGTTCCCAGGACTCGGCGAGGTCGGGGACCAGGTCGCCGTTGGCGCCGACGCGGACGAGGCGGTTGTAGAGGGCGCCCAGGTACTCGTACGCGGACAGGGCGCTCGCCGGGTCGAGGGTCTCGGCGTCGGATGCGGGCGGCCGGGCTATGCGGAGGGTGCCGCCGCGGTCGGGGCTGCCCCCTTTCGCGTCCGTGGGCAGCACGGGGGCGGCCGAGGCCCCCGTACAGCCGGTGAGCAGCCAGGACGCACCGAGCGACGCGGCGCCCGCCGTGGCCGCGGCAAGGACGGAGCGCCGTCCCGGGTGGTGGATGTCGGGCATGGACCGACCGTCCTTCTCGCTATTCGTTCAGCGGAACGATTGAGTGAAGTGCGTGAACGATAACCAGCCAATGACTCCGCGCCAACCCTCGGAACGCGGAAATTAACCGGGGAAACCGAGCCGTTACGTGGCCCGGGTAGGCCCCGGTGTCCTAGCTCAGACACCAGCCGCAAAGTAGCGAGGTGATCACGTACGCGCCGCCATGGCGGCCTGCTCGTCGTGTTCACGCAACATCCGCATGACGGTCGCAGGTGAGGGGTGTTGACCCTTCTTACTGATCGTTTCAGAATGATCGCGAGAGCCGCCGCAGGCAGATGATGGAGCAGGCGATTTCTAGGAGACCCTGGTGAAGGTCCGCCCGGTGCTCGTAGCGGATGCGCAGGCGCTTGAAATGGTGCAGCCAGGCGAACGCTCGCTCCACGACCCAGCGCACTTTGCCGAGTCCGGAGCCGTGAGCAATGCCGCGTCGGGCGATCATCGGCTTGATGCCGCGCTTCCACAGCTGGCGGCGGTACTTGTCGAAGTCATAGCCCCGGTCGGCGTACAGTCGCCGGGGCCGACGGCGCGGCCGCCCTCGCAGACCCCGGATCAATGGGCCCGCATCCACCAGCGGCAGGAGCTGGGTGACGTCGTGTCGGTTGCCGCCAGTGAGCGTGACGGCCAGCGGGGTACCGTTGCGGTCGACGATCAGGTGGTGCTTTGAGCCGGGACGGGCACGGTCGACCGGTGAGGAACCAACATGATCCACCCTTTCAGGGCTCGGATGTGTGCGCCGTCGACGGCGCAGCCGTCCAGGTCCAGCAGGCTCGCTCGCCGAAGCTCGGTCAGCAGGGCGGCGTGCAGTCGGGGCCACACTCCGGCCTCGGTCCAATCCCGCAGCCTGCGCCATGCCGTGACTCCGGAGCAGCCCACGGTCTCTGCTGGCACATCGCGCCAGGCAACGCCGATCCGCAGCACGTACAGCACGCCTGCGAGCGCTATCCGGTCCGGAACACGCAGACGTCCGGGGTAGCGAAAACGACGCTCGGGAACGGGCGGCAGCAGCGGCGCGACGCGCTCCCACAGGGCATCCGGCACAAGATCAGCAGGCACCCGCACAGCCTGCCGATCAAGATCGCCAGACGCAAGATCGCAGACTCGCTGAAGCCAACGATAAGATCGGCCAGTGGCTTTGTTCTGGCAGGATCGACGTACCGCCGATGCCGCTTTCGCCGCAGCTTGCATCGCAATAGGTCACGGCCCCGACGAGCGCCACGAGGAAGCTCGCGGGACAGCCTTCTGGTGGACCACCAGCCTTCCTGCGTGGCCTCACGGGGCGATCGTGTTCTGGCGACACGGCCGAGACTGGCGGTTCATCCCCCTGGACCGTGATGAGAAACCAGTCCAGGACGGCGCCGAACGACTCCCCTGGCCGGCCGAGCTACCACCGGACGAGGCCGCCCAGCGGGTCGCAGAACTACTCGGAGAAGGACTCCGCCTGACATGAGGCGGCGACCAGCGCAGCAGCCATTCTGAAACGATCAGTTAGTGCCGGTAATGATGACGAGGCGTTTGGCGACGTCGCACAGGCTCGTCTCCTGGTCGCGCAGGTGGAGGGCCATAGACAGCATGTCCTCGTCGGTGACGCCCGCGCCACCGATGGTCTTACCCCGCTTGCGGGCGGACTCGTGGCCTTCGAGAGTGCGGTCGCGGATGTACTCACGCTCCATGCCGGACATGGCCGCGAGCACGGTGACACGATGCCGGACGGGTCGTGCGAGCCCTTCAGCTCCCCGGGGAGGAACTCCAGGCCGACGCCGCTGGCCTTCAGTTCCTCGGCGAGCATGGCGAGTTCGATGCCGCGGCCGAGCCGCTTGTGCTCGTGGACCACGAGAGTCACGGTGACGCCGGAGGAACGGATCTCCCCGGCGAGCTTCACGGCGGCCTCCAGCTCGGGGCGCCGGGTGGCGCCGGTGGAGAACTTCTCGGAGAAGACCCGGGTCACCCCGGCCTCGGCGAGGGAGTCGAGCTGCGCGTCGAGGGACTGCCGGGCGGTCGAGGCCCGTGCGTAGCCGAGGCGGACGTGGCCGACCGGTTCGGCACCAGCGCTCACTGGCCGGGGCAGCTCGATCCGCACCGCCCCCGGCTTGCGTACGGCCGGGGTGGGCACACTGAGCGTCTTGGCGAGTTGGGGCACGAGGCAGAACCGGGCGGTGTGGTACTGGATGGCCACTTTGCCTTTCGGGTCCGGCACGGGGAGCCCGCGGGGGCGGCACAGGTGGACATCGGGCAGTCGTGCGCTTCCACGCGCTTGAAGTCGTCGCTCACGACCCCGGAGTGTTTGAGGAGGGTGTTTCAGGAGCCCAGTCGTTTGCAACAACTCATGAGACATGGTCGCCCCAGGCGGACCGCCAGGCGAGCGGGTGTTCCATGAGCGACCACCTATGAAACGCACCCGTAACCATTTACGGTCCCGTGGTGCGCCAGGTCCCAGGCACAGTGAGCCCCGCTGGCAGGGGCGCCGTGTTCGGCGGAACCAAGTTAAGCGGTGCTGTGCCGGTCGCTCCGTCGAAGCGGACTGTGCTGCCGGAGAAGGTGGCCAGGCCGAAGGTGACCCTGCTGCCGGAGAACTCCGCCCCGTCGAAGTCGACCAAGCCACCAGAGAGCTTCGCCCCGATGAAGTTGGCCTCGCCACCGGAGAACTTTGCCTGGCCGAAATAGACAGTGCCGTTGGAGAACTCCGCATCGACGAAGAAGACCTGGCCAGCGGAGAACTTTGCCCGGCCGAAGTTGACCATGCTGTCCGAGAACTTCGCATCGACCAAGTAGACCCCGCCACCCGAGAACTTCGCATCGACGAAGGTGACTGTGCCGCCCGTGAACTCCGCTCTGTTGAAGTAGACCTTGCCGCCGGAGAACTCCGCCCCGTCGAAGCTGACCGTGGTGCCCCAAAAGAACTCCGCCTCAGCGAAGTCGCCGCCGTCGAACACGACTCCAGTCAGATCGAAGTTGTGACGCTGCCAGGTCCGTGGATGCCTGAAGTTCAGGCGGAGATGGTCACGGATGAGGCGAATGATGGTGTGCCGGACTTCACGCAGGGCCATATAGGTGTGCCTGGCTTCTGCGTCGCCCGTCGGCAGGTCGGCTTCGGCGGTGTAGGGCAAGCGAAGGTAGGCGCACAAAACGTCGATGCAGGTTTGGCGCAACTCGCGGGTGGGGGCATCGTCGGCAAGCCCGGCCAGGGCATGCACTCCGCCGAGCCGGACCGCGGCAGAAGCGTCACCGAGCTGGCCGACAGCGGCGGTGAAGCGCTCGGTATGCAGACGGGTGGCCTCGCGCAGGGCGCCGTCCTCATCAACGCGTTGAAGGCGGTAGGCCACAACCAGGGCGACCAGGGCTCCAGCCCCAGCGACGACGCCGAAGGCGAGTTTCACCAGATCGAACAGCACCTTGGAGTCGATGAGGGGCTCAGGCTTCAGCCCTCGCACGGAGAGTAGGTGCCATCCGGTGTAGAACACTGCGGCGGCGACGGCGATCGCTGTGTTGAAGGCGAGGACTAGGACGAGACCGACCGGCCAGAGGCGCAGGCCGCGCCATTCCGCTTGGCGACGGGGCAGACGAGGGGGCACTAGTAGTGAGACACGGGTGGGGTACAGCTGGTTGCGGTCGACCTGAAGGAACCTGACGCAGCGAGAGGAACGTCAGACACAGGCGCTGGAACCCGCCCGCGCCTGCCAGGCGCACCACTGAGAAGAAGCTCGCCGAAGCCCGCGCGGCTCGATGCCGAGATCGCCGTTGTCGTGAAGCTCAACACGGCGAGCGATAAGCGCAAGTGAAACTGGCCGATAAAGTCCCTGGATGTTCGTCATCGTGTTTCGGTGGCCGATCGATCCGCAGTGTCCGCTGGCGTGCGGGGGCGGGGTACGGCGGATACCGGCCCCAGGTCGAAGCGTTGGTCCATCTCCAGGCGGAACGTGCCGTACGGGTTCACGTTGGACCAGGACAGCGCGGTCAGTCCGCGCCGGTACTCGTCGCTCAGCTTCTTCGCCGAGGCCGGTTCGGCAGGACCTGCTGCACCAACAGGGTGTTGACGTGCACGAGCGCGGACTGGAGCAGATGCAGGGCGAACATCAACGTCTCGGCGTGCTCCTTGTCCGGGCCGGTCAGGGCGCCGTCCTTGCCGGAGTGGAGCACGGTGTTCGCGCTGTTCCAGTTCTCGACGACCTGGAGCCCGCCGTGGCTCTCGCGGCGCAGGCCGGGGCTGGCGAGGTAGTCGCACGCGAAGATCGTGCGCACGGCGCGGCCGAGTTCTTCGAGGGCCTGGTAGGTGGGGTGCTTGGGGCCGCCGCGGGTGAAGCGTCGCAGTACCTGCTCCGCCTCGGCGGTGCCGAGCCGGAGCGCGGTGGCGTACTTGACCATCTGGTCGTACTGCTGCTCGATCTTTCCCAGCGGATCGGCCGCGTCAGCGAGGCGCCGAGCGCCGGCCAGCCGGGCGGCGTGTCGTCCGGGCGGTACAGGCGGATGCTGCCGATGTTCTTCAGCCTCGGCAGCAGGCGGAAGTTCAGCAGTTCGGTGCAGGCGGACCCGACGACGCGCGCCGTGCGTGTCGACGTAGTTGGACTCGATCTCGGCGTCCGTGCAGTGCCTCAGCAGGCCCTCGATCATCGCCGCGACCTCGGGAGGAGCAGCTCTTGAGCCGGGAATAGATACAGACGTTCTTTCCCTCGACGTGCCAGTAGATCATCACGCCCTTGCCGGAAGCGCGCGGGTTCGCCGATTCCTGGACTCGAACGGGGCGGAACCCGCGCGTGGTTGGGAGAATGGCGGCCGAGGTGGGGTGGGTCCGTACTCCGGGAGCGGCTCGGCGGAGTTCCCGCGGGCACGGGCGCAGGAGACCGGCGTTCTTGCGCACCCTCCGCCTTTCGACCACAGCCGAAATGATGACGGTTAGCCGCGAGAGGCCGTCCTGGCCGCCCGGCTCCACATCTGGCGGCGTCGATCCTCTGCGCTTCACGAGCAACTTCACCCGTTCGGGGCTCAAGGGCCTGCAGATCTCTGGGCACTATCCCTGTGTCCGTCGCTTCGATGGGCACGGGCGAAAGAAGGCGATCATGCGGGTATCGGCATTCGTGCTAGCTGTTGGTCTGGCGCTGCCCCTGTTCGGGGCCACCCCCAGCGCTTCTGCTGCTGAGCCCTCGCTGCCTCACAGCTCGCGCTCCGTGGCAGCGGCACCGCTCGCCTGCGCGCCCATCATCAGGAAGAAGTACAACCCGTATCTCGACTTCTGGTGGGCGACAGTCCAGAACGACTGCGGCCGCAACATCTACGCAAGCGTGCAGGTCGATTACAACCCGGATCCGCCTTGCGCCTGGATCGCCAACGGCGAGACGCACCGCTTCGGCTGGGGCGGGCTGCCAACCGCGAAGCCCAACTACGCATACGAGTGCTGACCAGGCTGCAAGGCGGGGACCCCCTGGCAACCGATCGGTCCGGGAGCATCTGCGTCTGCAAGTGGTTGATCAGGCGGCCTGTGCGCGGTGGAACGGGCTGACGTCACGCCGTTCGGCGGGCTGGGTCTTGCGGCGGGTAAGCCGCCAGCTATGCAATGCCACCCGCGAAGTTCGCTTGTGCGTCCTATTCCGCCAGGATGGCGTGGGTCCGCATCATCGCCAGAGGGTGGACCGGCGTTCGGGGTGGGCGACGTAGATGTACTTCATTGCGGTCTCGGCGGCGATGCCGAAGACGTGCATGAGGTGGACAGGGTCGGCGGTGTGGCGGGCTTCGTCGAAGATGCGGTCCTGGCGGAGCGTGGACATGGTCAGTCCCAGAGGGCAGAAGATGTCGTTCATGACCATGGTGGAGACGGGCTGACCAGCAGGTAGGGGTTGGCCGTCAAGGGCCACCGCTGGTGACGGTCGCGAAACCAGTCGGCCTTGGCTACGGCGATGGCCTGCAGAAGGTCGTAGTCGGCGAGGTCACGGTCGCGGATGCGCCGGACATGCTCCTGTGCGAGCTGCCGACGCGGGCGGAACAGGAGGAACTGGCCGCCTACGGCCGGCGGAGCCACGCGTGGGTCGTCGCTCGGTTCGGCGGCCGCGATGCGTTGACGGTCCAGCCAGGACCGCTGGCGGGTCGCATCGCGATGCTGCCCTTTCTGCGGGCGATCGATCGGCTGCGAGGTCGGCAGGCGGACGCCGGACAGGATCAACGCGAGCTGGCACGGCTGCCTGGAGACGGGCTCGGCGATCCAGCCGGGATCGAAGGTTCGGATGACCTGGAGACACAGTCGACACAGCCCGCCGGTGTTGATGTGACTCTCGTGCCCAGTCCGCGAACAACCCGCCGGGCAGCCCGTGCTTGCGCACGCCGTTGAGCTTGGTCATCTCCGTAAGCAGGGAGTCCAGACCCACCGCGCCCGGGTCGCGCTTGAGCGCGGCCAAAAAGGCGGTACCCGCCTCGTTGTCCTCGGCCACTGGGGACAGCATTCGATCCGTGCCCGCCGCACCCAGGCGGCCGATCGTGTGGGCGGACAGCATCTACTCCCACTTGCCCCGCGCCGCGCCAAGCACCTTCTCCACCCGGGTCCGGGCGCCGTACGGGACTTCAACCTCTCCGTCGCGCCGGGCGAGACCATCGCGCTCGTCGGTGCCTCGGGGGCCGGGAAGTCCACGGTGCTCAGTCTCGTCATCGGGTTCATCCGGCCGGCCTCGGGCCGGGTGCTGCTGGACGGGGCCGACATGAACACGCTGGACCTGCGGACGTACCGGCGCTTCGTGTCTGTCGTGCCGCAGGAGTCGATCCTGTTCGACGGGACCGTGCGGGAGAACGTCGCGTACGGCATGGACGACGCGGACGCCGACGAGGCGACCGTGCGTGCGGCGCTGCGGGACGCCAACGCGCTGGAGTTCGTCGACCGGCTGCCGCGCGGGCTCGACACCGTGGTGGGCGAGCACGGGGCGCGGCTCTCGGGCGGCCAGCGGCAGCGGCTGGCCATCGCACGGGCCCTCATCCGCAATCCGCGGGTGCTCATCCTGGACGAGGCGACGTCCGCGCTGGACACGCGGTCGGAGGCGCTCGTGCAGCAGGCACTGGCCCGGCTCATGCGCAGGCGCACCGGCTGTCCACGATCCGGGGTGCGGACCGGATCGTGGTGATGGGAGACGGTGCCGTACGGGAGATCGGGTCGCACGAGAAGTTGCTGCGGCGCGGGGGCGCGTACACGGCACTGCACAGCGGCCGGCTCGCCTGAGCCGCTGGGTCACCAGGACTCGCCTGGGCTGGTGGGGCGCAGGCCTCACCTGGTCCGGTGGGGCGGGAGGTCGCCGGCCGCCGTGCCGGTCGCCTCATTCGCCCGCGTAGGCCTTCTCCAGGGCCGCGACGTCGATCTTGTGCATCTTGAGCATGGCCTGCATGGCCCGATCCGCCTTCTGCTGGTCGGGGTCGCTGATCATCTCGATCAGCCTGGTGGGGGTGACCTGCCAGGAGACGCCGAACCTGTCCTTCAGCCAGCCGCAGGGGCCCTCCTCGCCGCCGCCCTCGGTCAGCGCCTTCCAGTAGTGGTCCACCTCGTCCTGGCCGTCACAGCGGACCTCGAAGGAGATGGCCTCGTTGAACTTGAACTCCGGTCCGCCGTTGAGGGCGTAGAACTTCTGGCCGTTGGCCTCGAACTCGACGGTCAGTACGGAACCGGGCTCGCCGGGCCCCACCTCGGAGTAGCGGAGGATCGTGCCGATGCGGGAGTTCTTGAAGACCGAGACGTAGAAGTTCGCGGCCTCCTCGGCCTGGCCGTCGAACCAAAGGCACGTGGTGAATCCGTCGGTGTTCATGGGTACCTCCTGGGGCGGGAACGCTGTCACCTATGTAGACGGATCCTCGTGCGAAAACTCATCGGTGGCTCGGAAAGCCGGGCCGGGTGGGTGACGCCAGGGGCTGAGGCCCGGCCGTCGCGTCTGGCCCCGCCCCACAGGCCGGGGCAGCGGCGTGGCGGAGCGACGGCCCGGGCAGTAGCGGCACTGACCGGATGGTCGGCCCTGGCCATGGCAGGGCCGGCCATCCCGCGGGCGGCCTTGGCCCCGGGAAGGTCAGCTCGGTCGTGGCACGGGAGAGCCGGCACGGCCGTGGCGCCAAGGCCGGTCGGGCGGCCCGCACGGCGAGCCCGGCGGCCTCCCCTCGTGGCCGCCTGACCGGCCGGTGACCACGGCCTTTATTCACGCGACCGGATGCCGGTGCCGAACTAGCATGGCCCGCCATGACCTCCCCGCACGACGACACGATCCGGCCATTCGTCCTGGACATCCCCCAGTCCGACCTCGACGATCTGCACGCACGCCTCGATCTCACCCGCTGGCCGGACGAGCTGCCGGGCGTCGGCTGGGAGTACGGGGTCCCGCGCGACTACCTGAACGAACTCGTGCGGTACTGGCGGCACACCTACGACTGGCGGGCGGCCGAGGCCCGGCTCAACGAGTGGCCCCAGTTCACGACGACGATCGACGGGACGAACGTCCACTTCGCGCACATCCGCTCACCCGAACCGGACGCGACGCCGCTGATCATCACCCACGGCTGGCCGGGCTCGATCGTCGAGTTCCTCGATGTGGTGGGGCCGTTGACCGATCCGCGCGCCCACGGCGGTGATCCGGCCGACGCCTTCCACGTGGTGCTGCCGAGCATTCCGGGGTTCGGTCTGTCGGGGCCCACACGGGACAGGGGCTGGGAACTCAGGCGGGTCGGCGCCGCGTTCGCCGAGCTGATGGACCGGCTCGGCTATCAGCACTTCGGCGCGCAGGGCGGCGACTGGGGTGCCGGGATCTCCCGTGAGCTGGGCCGTGCCTTCCCCGGCCGAGTGATCGGCGTCCATCTGAACCTCCTGCCGGGCGCCCACGCGAGCACCGAGCCCACCCCCGAGGAGCTGGCCGCGCTGAGCCCGCGGGAGCGCGAGCAGACGCTCGCCTCGTGGCGGCGCAACGAGGAGTGGACCCGCGAGCGACTGGGGTACGCCGCCGTCCAGATGACCCGGCCGCAGACCCTCTCCTACGGGCTCACAGACTCACCCGTCGGCCAACTCGCCTGGATCGTCGAGAAGTTCAAGGAGTGGACGGACTCGCACCAGCGCCCCGAGGACGCCGTGGACCGGGACCGGCTGCTCACGAACGTGATGCTGTACTGGCTGACGGGGACGGCGGGTTCGTCCGCGCGGATCTACTACGAGCGGGCGCACGCGGACGGTTGGGGCGAACCCGTGCAGCCGTCGACGGCACCCACCGCGCTCGCCGTCTTCCCCCGGGACAACTTCATCCCACTGCGGCACGTCGCGGACCGCACGGAGAACATCGTGCGATGGACGGAGTTCGACCGGGGCGGGCACTTCGCGGCGATGGAGGAGCCGGATCTGCTCATCGGGGATGTCCGGGCGTTCTTCCGTGAGCTGCGGCCGGACCGAAGTGGCGTCGGCGATCGGAGCGTTCGGGTCGGCGGCACCGCATGACCCGTTCGCTGCGAGGCATCTTCGACGAGGACGCCGAGTTGTACGACCGGGCGCGACCTACCTATCCGCCCTCCCTGGTCGAGGAGTTGGCCACCGGCGTGGGTCTCGACGCGGACAGCCGGGTCCTCGAATTCGGCCCCGGAACCGGCCAAATGACCGTGTCTCTCGCCCAGTTGGGCTGTCACATCACAGCCGTGGAGCTCGGTCCGTCGATGGCGGCGGTGGCGCGACGCAACCTGCGGGCCTTCCCGCGGGCGCGCGTCGAGGTGGCCGACTTCGAGCAATGGCCGCTGCCCCGGGAGCCGTTCGACCTGATGGTGGCCGCGACGTCGTTCCATTGGCTCGACCCCGCGACGCGCCTCACCAAGGTGGCGGACGCGCTCCGCCCGGACGGAACGCTCGCCCTCGTCATCACGCATCACACGGCGGGCGGCAGCCGCGACTTCTTCGTCGAGGTCCAGGACTGCTACGAGCGCTGGGATCCGGCCACACCCCCTGGTCTGCGGCAGTCGACCGACGCCGAAACGGCCACGGACACAAGGGAGTTCGAGGTGCTCGGCCGGGTCGAGTCGCTCCGGTTCCCACAGGAGATCACGTACACCACCCAGGCCTACATCGACCTGCTGCTGACGTACTCGAACCATCGAGCGCTGGAACCGGCCGCCCGCAAGGGCCTGTTGGACGGCATCCGCGAGCTGATCGACACCCGCCACGGAGGCAGCGTCACAAAGCGGTACCTGCACGAGCTGATCCTGGTGCGGCGGGGCGAGGGCTCGCGGCAGGGCGGAGGCTCGCGGCGGGGCGGGGGCTACTGACCGACGCGTCCGTCGATGCGCTTGCGCCCCCGGAGGAAGTCCGCGAACCGTCCCACGAACGCTAACCGGGGCCGCCAGTCGTCCCACGCCTCCGCGACGGCCCGGCACGCGCTGGAGGTCCGCGACCGCTCTTCTGGTCGCCTCACGGAAGTTGAACACCAGGGGCTTCCCTGCCGTCGCCCGTGGAAACTCGCGTACAACCCTTCAGCCCCATCCGATGTCAAACACGGCGCCGGACAAGGAACGGGCCCTTTCCGGACACCCCCGCGCTGCCCGGTCGTCCTTTTCGTCAGGAGCCGAATCATGCGCAAGGACCGTTCCGCCGCTCTGGCCGCGGCGTCATTTCTTCTCGTGGCCGGTCTGGGGATCGCCGCCGCCCCGTCCGCGTACGCCGGAACACCGGGCGGTACGCACGCCGACGACCGGAACAGCGACTTCAACGGCGACGGATACGAGGACGTGCTGGTGGGGGCGCCGGGGGCGACCGTCAGTGGCAAGAAGGGTGCCGGTCTCGTGACCGTGCAGTACGGCTCGTCGAGGGGCATCGGTACGAGCGACGTGGCGCGGTTCAGCCAGTCCACGGGCGGTGTCGCGGGCGCCGCCGAGGCGGGGGACGCGTTCGGCAAGGCGGTCGCGACCGGTGACCTGGACGGCGACGGGTACGACGACGCGATCGTCGGCATCCCCGGCGAGGACCTCGGTACCGTCGCCGACGCGGGTGGCGCGGCGATCCTGTGGGGCTCGAAGGCGGGGCTCACCGGGGCCGCCAGTGACTGGCTGGAGACCGAGGAGCCCACCGCGGGCGAGCGGTTCGGCGTCGGGCTCGCCGCGGCGCACTTCACGGACGAGACGCCGGGCGACCTGCTCGTCGTGCTCGACCACTACGACCTGGAGCTGTTCAGCTACGGCACCGCCACACCCGGCTCGCGGAAGGAAGTCCAGGAGCGGTCGTCGACCCCGCTCTCCGCACGGGCCCAGCAGCGCCACATCCTGCCCAAGTCGCTGACCACGGGCGACTACGACGACAACGGCTACGCCGACCTGGTCGTCTCGGGTGTGACGGTCGGCGACGAGTCCGGCCACGGCTGGTCCACCTACCTGTCCGGAAACGCCGACGGGCTCACGTACGAGCGGGATGTACGCGGTGGCACGGAAGCCGCCTCCGGAGACATCAACAACGACGGCTACGACGACCTGGTGACCGGCGAGCCGAACTCCCCCGACGACGGCGGCGAGACCCTCACCGGCGGACTGGTCGGGGTGCGCTACGGCGGCGAGAACGGCCCCGCCGACGAGGTCCAGTGGTGGACGCAGGACTCCCCCGGTGTCCCCGGCACCGCCGAGCGCGGCGACGGCTGGGGCACGGACCTCTCGGTCGCGGACACGGACGGCGACGGGTACGCGGACGTGGCGATCGGCGCCGCGGGCGAGGACATCGGCACGGTCGCCGACGCGGGCGCGGTGTGGGTGCTGCGCGGCGCGTCCGCCGGTCTGACCGCGACGGGCGCGAAGTCCTGGGACCAGAACTCCGCCGATGTGCCGGGCGTCCCCGAGAAGGGCGACAAGTGGGGCGGCCAGGTCCGTCTCACCGACCCCAACAGGGACGGCCGTTTCGGACTGCTGGCGTCGGCGCCCGGCGAGAACGCCGGTGACGGGTTCATCTGGGTGCTGTCGGCCGGAGCGGGCGGCATCACGGCCGCGGGTTCGTGGACGTACGGCGCCGACACCCTCGGCGCCCCCTCCCTGGGCGCCGCCTTCGGCGCGGCGATCGACGAGTAGGCCGCCGGAGCGGACCGGCGCTCACAGCCCCGGGGCGGTCGCGGCCGACTCCGGGGCGCTGTGACTGGAGGTCGTGATGTCGGCCGATGCCGAGTCGGGCGCCGACTCGGAGGTCTCCTCCGTTGGGGGCTCGGACGAGGGCGACTCGGTCTCCGGGGACGGTGACGAGGGTGTCGCCGAGGACGTCTCGGGGCAGGGGCTCACCGAACCGTTCGGCTCCGCGGTCGTGCCCGGGGGCAGGGACACGCACGGCGAGGCGGAGCTCGGCGACAGCGAACTCTCGGACGGCGAGGGCCGGTCCGTCGGCGGAGCCGTCTTCTGGTCCTTGTCTCCGGTGTCGCCCTTGTGCCGCTTGAACCAGTCGCCGCTGTCCGGGTCGAAGATCACGAAGACGTTGATGACCTGGGTCGCGGGCGCGACGACCACGACGTTCGACGGCCGGTAGGACGGCCAGGAGTCGCCGGTCCGCTTGGGCGTGGACTTCAGCGCGACCGGCGGCAGCAGCGGGTTGCCGCACGCGCACCGCACCCTGGGCACACCGCGGTCGTCGACGAGGACGGCGGTGCCGGCCTGGAGGACCGCCTGATAGCCGGTGGCCTTGCCGTCGCGGTAGCCGTGGTTGGTGACACGGGTGTCCATCCGCAGCTGTACGGGGGTGAGCGAGCGCAGATACGCGGGCACGCCGGACGGCTGGAGGCCCAGGACCGAGGCGAACGCCTGGTTCTTGGCCGGGGCCTTCCGGAGCGCGGAGATCTGCTTCTCGACGTCGCAGCTGGCCACCTTGCGCGTACCGCCGTAGAGGCCGGGCGCCGAACCCTCCACGCCCCGCGTCACGTTGCCGGACTCGGCGGTCTCCGTCGGCGAGGGCGTCACGGGCGGAGCGGAACTGTCCTCCGCGGTCGACTCGGTGAACGGGTCGGGGCCCGACTTGCCCGCGGCCTGGAGGAAGACCTCGCCGCCGCCCGCACCCGAGGTGCCACCACCGTCCGAACGGGTGAAGACGACGACCAGCGTGACAGCGACGACGATCGCGGCGGCGATGACGGCGACGCGTGGGGCCGACTGCCACCAGGCCCGGTCGGGTCCCTTTCCGGACCCCTGGCCCGGCTCGTCCGGACCGGACGGGCCTCCGGGACCACCTGGACCGCCGCCGGACGGGCCCGACGGCCCGGAGGGACCGCCACCCGATCCGCCACCCGAAGGACCCGACGGCCCCGACGGCCCCGAGGGGCCCTGGCCGCCCGGAGGTGGCGGCGTTGGGCTCGGCTGGGTCGGCCCCGACAGGGGGCCGGAGGGCGGCCCTGTGGGGCGGCCGGACGACGGCGGTTCGACGCTCACGAGCTCTTCTTCCCGGCGTAGGGATCCCGCGGCACTCCTGACGTTTCATGCCGCTTTCTTCCACAACGAGCCCATTGTGTGCTCCTGTCCCGTACCGCTCGCAAGCCGACGCGGTCGGCCCTCTCGGCGGGCGCACCGCCGAAGGCCTGCTTAGCGTGAGCAGGGTGAGCCTCCAGACAGTCCCCGCCCAGGCAGTGGCCCGCCATGGCTGGGTCCACGCCCTGGTGACGGTCCTGGCCGGGCTGATCGCCATGATCGTGGTCGCCGCGCTCGGCCTGTGGGCCGCCGGGGCGGCCGACCTGCCGGACGGCGCGTTTCCCCGGGTCGTCGCGGCCACCGTGGTGGTGGCGGTCGGCGGCTCGATCGAACTCACCGGAGACGCCGGAGCGCTCGCCGAGACCAAGGCGGGGATGTCGGTCACTCCCCTGTCGGTCACCCTCGCCGGAGTCCTGGTCGTCGCCGCCGGATTCCTCCGGCCACTGCGGCACCGGGCCGTCGCGGGCGCCCCCGAACTGGCCGGCTGGGCCGCGAGAATCGCCGTCCTGTGGCTCCTCGCGCTGGCCGCTCTGGCGCTGTCGGCCCGTCAGACCTTCGCGATCTCGCTCGGCGAGGGCACGCTCGCCGACATCGGTGACATCTTCGGGGCCTCGTCGCCCCGGGTCGGCTTCAAGGCCGACGTGCCCGTGACGCTGGCCTTCGGCCTGCTGTGGCTGGCGGGCGTCCTCGTCATCGCGCTGCTCGTCTCGCCCAGGGCCCCGCTCCCGGCCCGGCTGCTGCGTTTCCAGGAGTCGGTACGGCCTGCCGCGTACGCCATGGTCGTGCTGCTCCTCGCCTTCGTGGCCCTGGGCGTGGTGATCGCACTCGTGGTGGCGGTGACACGCGGCCGTGCGCCGGAGACGCTCGCCGTGGTCCTCCTCGGGCTGCCGAACCTCGTCTGGCTGGTCTTCACCATCGGTCTCGGCGCCTCCTGGGAGGGGCACGTCGAGGGGCCGTTCGGGCTGCCGATGCCGCGCGTACTGGACAGCGTGCTGCGGACACCCGACCTCTCGACCCTCGACCTGCGGACGCTCGCCGAACAGGACGGCAGGGTGTGGTGGCTCGTGGTCGTCGACGCCGTGCTGCTGCTTGCCGCCGCGTTCCTGATGGCCAAACGCTCACCGGCCCGCACACGGGCCTGGCAGCACGCCGTACACATGGCGGTGGCGCTCGCCCTCACGGTGCTCACGGTCTGCCTCATCGGCCGGCTCGACGCGCACTACGGCTTGTCGCTGCTCGGCATCGGCGACGTCGGCGGCGGCCTGTCCGGCGAACTCTTCCTGCGGCCACAGCTGTGGGGGGCGGTCGGCTTCGCCCTGCTCTGGGGCCTGGTCACGGGCTTCCTGGGCGCACTGCTCGCCTCTCACGTACGCCACCGCGGCGAGGTGGAGAACCCGAAGGCCTGATGTCAGTGGGGCGTACTACGGTACGCACCCATGATCGAACCAGACTTCCTGCGCACCACCCGAACGGCCTACGACTCCATGGCCGCCCTCTATGCCGAGGCCTTCGCCAACGGTCTGGAGGAGCATCCACTGGACCGGGCCATGCTCATGGCCTTCGCCGACCTCGTGCGGGCGGACGGCGGCGGTCCGGTCGCCGACCTCGGCTGTGGCCCGGGCCATGTGACCGCGTTACTCCATTCGTTCGGCCTGGACGCGTCGGGCGTCGACCTCTCGCCGGAGATGATCGCGATCGCCCGGGCGGCCCATCCGGAGCTGCGGTTCGAGGTGGGTTCGATGACCGCCCTGGACCTGGCGGACGGCAGCCTCGGCGGTGCCCTCGCCCGCTACTCGATCATCCACACCCCACCGGAGCAACTGCCGCGGGTGTTCGCCGAGTTCCACCGGGTCCTGGCGCCCGGCGGCCGCCTGCTGCTCGCCTTCCAGGCCCACGACGACCCCTCGGAGCTGGCCGAGTCCTTCGACCACAAGGTGGCGCTCGCCTACCACTGGTCCCCCGACCGCGTCTCCGCCCTGCTGAGCGGGACGGGCTTCACAGAGACGGCCCGCCTACGGCAGACGGCCCCACCGGACGCCAAACGCCCCTTCCCGCAGGCTCACTTGCTGCTGAGCAAGGACTGAGTCCTTAGCGTTGAAGGTGGGCCCGCACAACAGCGTCCCGTCAGGGGCGCGGGGAACTGCGCGACCAGCCCACTACGACCCGCACGAACCCACCGGTCCAAGCAGGCCCTCACCCCGCGGACCCAGGAAACACGGGCCGGGCCCATTCCGGTGGCTCCGGCGGCGGTCCCGGCCGCCGAGGCCCGTCCACGGCACGCATGTCCACCTGCGTGGGCGCATGACCGGCGACCACGCCCGTCGCCGCCGCACGCAACGCGGTGACGAAGGCAAGACACGACTCGTACCGGTCGTCGGGACTCTTGGCGAGCGCCTTCGCCAGGACCCCGTCGACCGGCTCGGCGAGTTCGGGCCGCTGCGAGGTCAGCGTGGGCGGCTGGTCGTACTGGTGGGCCCACAACAGCGCCATGTCGTCGTCCCGTTGGAAGGGCGGCCGGCCCGTCAGGGTCTCGTGGACGACGCAGGCGAGGCTGTAGACGTCACAGCGGCCGTCGACCGGACGGCCGGAGATCTGCTCGGGCGCCACGTAGTCGAGCGTGCCGACGAACTGGCCGACGGTCGTGAACCCGGTCAGGGACAGCGACTTCTTGGTGAGGCCGAAGTCGGTGAGGTAGACGTGCTCGGGATGGTCGCTGTCCGTGCCCGCCGCGACCAGGATGTTGCCCGGTTTGACGTCCCGGTGGACCAGGCCGTGGTCGTGGGCCGCGTCGAGCGCGGATGCCACCTGGATGGCGATACGTGCGGCGTCCGCGATCGCCAACGGGCCCTCGCGATCCAGGAGATGGCGCAGGTCGCGACCGGCGACGTACCGCATGGCGATGTAGAGGACGCCGTCGGTCTCGCCCGCCTCGAAGACCGGCACGATGTGCGGGTGGTCGATCGCGGCGGCCACTCGTGACTCGTGCGTGAAGCGTTTGCGGAAGGTGTCGTTGCGGGCCAGTTCCGGGGCGAGCAGTTTCAGGGCGACCGTGCGGTCCAGGCGCAGGTCCTTGGCGCGGTAGACGACGGCCATACCGCCGCGGCCGACCTCGCGCTCGATCCGGTAGCCGGCGATCTGCTTGCCGATCAGGTCGGAGGGCCGCCCCGAGTACAGGCTCGTGTCGTGCGGCATCAGCCGTCACCGTCGCCCGTGACGAACCGGGTGGGCGCGTGGCCGCGGTCTTCCTCGGCTTCGGCCGGTTCCGGACCTGTGTTCTCCACAACCCGTGTCGGTTCCGGACCCGTGTTGCCCACGACCTGTGTCGGTTCCGGATCCGTGTTGCCCACCGCCTTCGTCGGTTCCGGTCCGATGCCAGGCACGACCTGGGTGGGCTCGGGGTCGCCCGACGCGGGCGGCTTGGGTCGGGCCGCGGCGGGCGGCTCGGGGCGTGCCGCGGCAGGCCGCTCGGGTCCGGCCTCGTCACGGGGCCCCGACCCGTCCTCGACCGACTTCGGAGTCGCGTACGTGCTCAGCCGGGTGCCGTCGCAGTACACCCACCGCTCGTGCTCGGCCTCGTACAGCCACACGGCCTCGCCGTCGACGACGATGCCGACCCGCATGCCCTGCGTACGGCCGTGGAACTCCTCCCCGTCGAGGCGTCCGGCCGCCAGTTCCTCGACCGTCTGCCGGTAGCGGCCGACCGTCTCCTCGACGCGGGCGAGCAGGGGGCGCGGGTCGGCCGTGCGGGCGAGGGGCTGTCCGGCGGCGGGCGGTTCCTGCGGTACGGCGAGCAGCAGGCGGCCGTCCACCCACGCCGACCAGCCGTTGGCGCACAGGACGTGCCCCCAGTCACCGCGCCGCTCGACGAGACGGACCGGCAGGAGGGCGTCGAGCGGCACGGTGGGTCTGGTCGGGTCCGGGGCCTCCCAGGCCGGCAGGCCGTCCTGCGGGACCACGTGGGTGGGGCGGAAGTCCTCGGTCGTCGTCATCGCGCCTGCTTCCTGCGGGCTACTTCCGCATGACTTCGGGTTCGTGCCGCCTCAGCAGCCGGGCGACCAGATAGCCGAAGACGGCCGAGAGGACGACGAGCATGCCCATGTTGAGCAGCCACACGCCCACCGAGTGCTTGAACAGCGGGTCGGCGGTCAGGTCGCCCGGGACGAGCCGGGCCAGGCCGATGGTGCCCGCCATGGCGCCGAGCGCCCACCGGGACGGCACCAGCCAGGACAGCTGTTCGATGCCGGGGACGCCGTCGAGCTTCAGCAGCGCGCCGCAGAACACGACCTGGACGATGGCGAGGAGCACGAGCAGGGGCATCGTGACCTCCTCCTTGCGCACCAGCGCGGAGACGAGGAGCCCGAGCATCATCGCGGTGAAGGAGAGCAGGGCGACAGCGACCGTGATCTCGACGAGGGGCGGCATGAGCACGCCCTCGCCGCCGGGCGCGTTCAGGTCGACGCCGAGCAGCGCCACCAGGGTCAGGACGACGGCCTGGAGGACGGTGATCGTGCCGAGGACGACGACCTTGGACATCAGATACGCCGATCTGGACAGGCCGACAGCCCGTTCTCGCTGGTAGATCACCCGTTCCTTGACCAGTTCGCGCACGGCGTTGGCCGCGCCGGTGAGGACTCCGCCGACGCAGAGGATGAGCAGCGCGTTCATCGCCGTCTCCTGCGTCAGCTTGCTGCCGGCCAGGGCCCGGGCCATGGCGCCCATGACGAACGGCAGGGCGATCATGATGGCGAGGAACGTCCGGTCGGCGCTGAGCGCGGCCGCGTACCGGCGCACGAGCGTGCCCAGCTGGGAACCCCAGCTCTGCGCCTTGGGTGGGCGGGAGACCGTGCCCGGGGCCGGGGCGGCCTGGCCCATGTGCGGCTGGGCGGTGGAGTTGACGATGTACTGCCGGTGCTGGAGTGACGCCAGGTAGTCGCCGGCCCAGTCCCGTTCGCGGTCCCGCTCGAATGCCTCGAACGCCTCCGGCCACTGTTCGTAGCCGAAGAAGGCGAGGGTCTCGTCGGGCGGCCCGTAGTAGGCGACCTTGCCTCCGGGTGCGAGGACGAGCAGCCGGTCGCAGACGTCGAGGCTGAGGACACTGTGCGTGACCACGATGACGGTCCGCCCGTCGTCGGCGAGGCCGCGCAGCATGTGCATCACGGAGCGGTCCATCCCGGGGTCGAGGCCGGAGGTCGGCTCGTCGAGGAAGAGCAGCGAGGGCTTGGTGAGCAGTTCCAGGGCCACACTGACGCGCTTGCGCTGGCCGCCGGAGAGGCTGTGGATGGGCTGCCCGACGCGCTGTTCCAGGCCCAGCTCGCGCACGACCTCGTCGACCCGGGCCCGGCGCTCGGCCTTCGCGGTGTCCTGCGGGAAGCGCAGCTGGGCGGCGTAGGTGAGGGCCCGCCGCACGGTCAGCTGGGCGTGCAGGATGTCGTCCTGCGGTACGAGTCCGATGCGCTGGCGCAGCTCGGCGTAATCACGGTAGAGGTCACGGCCGTCGTACAGGACCGTGCCCCGGTCGGCGGGCCGCTGGCCGGTCAGGGCGTTGAGCAGCGTGGACTTTCCGGCGCCGCTGGGCCCGACGACGGCCAGCAGGCATTTCTCGCCGACGGGGAAGGAGACCCGGTCCAGGAGCGTCTTGCGGCCCTTGTCGACGGCGACCGACAGGTCCTGCACGTCGAGGGAGACCTCGCCGGTGTCGACGTACTCCTGCAGCTGGTCGCCGACCAGGCAGAACGCCGAGTGGCCGATGCCCACGATGTCGCCCGCGTCGATGGGGGCCCGGGTGACGGGCTGCCCGTTGAGGAACGTGCCGTTGTGGCTGCCCAGGTCGACGATCTCGTACGTGCCGTCCGGCAGGGCGCGCAGTTCCGCATGCCGTCTGGACACGATCAGGTCGTCGACGACCAGGTCGTTGTCGCCGCCGCGGCCGATGCGGACCATGCGGGCGGGCAGCGGGCGCACCGTCGTGGGCTGCCGGAAGGTGCCGGTCGCGGCGGGCAGGGAGACCGCGGAGGGGCGCTCGGGGGCGGGCGGGGGCCGGTCGGCGAGCACGGCGCTCGGGCCGTCGGCGGGGTTGCCGAAGCGGATGACGCTACCGGGGCCGACGTCCCACTCGTGGACGCGGCGGCCGTCGGCGTACGTACCGTTCGTGCTGTTCTCGTCCCAGAGTGTCCAGTGGTCGGCGTTGGGCCGCAGGACCGCGTGGTGCCAGGAGACCCGAGCGTCGTCGATGACGATGTCGCTCAGCGGGTCGCGGCCGACGTGATAGTCGTGGTTCGGGGTCATCACCAGGGACCCCGTCTCGGTTTCGAGGACGAGTTCGGGCGCCGCTGAACGCTCTCCCATGCCTGAATTCTAGCTATTCGTCCACATGTGCGCCTGCTGCGCCTGGTCGGCGGGGGCCGCGCCCGAGCGGCTCCGCCGGATCAGGGATCAGGCGGCCGGCATGGACAGGAAGGGGAGGGTGCGCTGCATGCGCAGGGCGTCGACCGACTCCGCGAGCAGCTCGTACTCGGTGGTGTCGTCACTCGTGGCGATACGGACCAGATGTCCCGCGGCCAACTGCTCGGCGGCCAGCTCCTGTTGGAAGATGTCGCCGCACCACGCGCGCAGCACGCCGGGCACGTCTGGGGCGGTGGCCTGGACGGGCATCATCGAGTTCGGCGGGAAGTACGGGGCGTCGGGGTTCGGGTCGAGGCGCTCGGCCATCCAGGACGCCCGGTCCCGTAACCACCACATGGCCAGCGCCAGGGTGGGCGCCCGGTAGGTGCCGAGCGGTACGCCGACCCACATGCCTCCGCACACTCCGTACGCGGTGACATGGCAAAGGAATTCGTCGTGCACGATCGCTCCCCCATTGCATCCGCTTGCTGCGGGTCCGGCCTCTCTTTCCTGCGGCTCGCTGGTGGTGCACGATGGCGCTGCTCTTCGGTCGGTCCGCCGGGTGATCCCCTGGCAATTCCCGAGCCGTTCTCAGGGCTGTGAATAGCCCTAGCATTCAAGTATCGCCACTCCTGACACACTGTCACCACGCCATTCCAGCCAGTCTCCTGGCATATTCCTCACGGTCACTGGCTGAAATGACACGGCCGTGGAGATCGCGGTCCTCCCGGGGCATCGCCGGAGGGGTGTCCGCGGGCATTACCCGAGGGGTAATCGACGGGTCCGAAGACGCCCGGCATGGTTGCGGTACCGGATCCCGAAGACGTCCGATCCGGGCCCTGACCAGTACGTACGAGCACGTACGACCTCGATGGAGGCTGATCTCCCATGTCCGCGAACCAGGACCGCTACGAAACCGCCGTCGCCCGTTACTTCGAGGCCTGGAACGCGGGCGGGGAGCAGGCCCTTGCGAAGGCCGTGACCGCCGCCTGGACCGCGGACGGCACCTACACCGACCCGCTGGCCGACGTCCGCGGGCACGAGGGGATCGCGGCGGTGATCGCCGGGGCCCACGAGCAGTTCCCCGGATTCGAGTTCCGGCTCACCGGCGCCGTGGACGGGCACCACGATCTCGCCCGATTCGGCTGGGAGCTGGTCGCCGTCGCGGACGGCTCGGCGCCGGTCGCCGGCTTCGATGTGATCACCCTGAGCGACGACGGGCGGATACGGAGCGTGCACGGATTCCTGGACCGGGTGCCCGCCGGGGCGTGACACCACGGCTGTCGCGATGAGTTTCACCCCGCCCGGTGGTCTCGTATAGGAGAGCCCACCGGGCAGCAGAGACCACCGGGACAGCGGAGGACATCATGAGCACGGGCACCGAATTGGACCAGCAATTCACCGCGGAACTTCGGAAGAGCCCCGAGAAGGGTGGCTGGACCTATCTCGTATGGCCGGAGTCCGTCGGATTCTTCGGCACGCGCGGACTGGTCAAGGTCCGCGGGACGATCGACGGCCATCCCTTCCGGAGTTCGTTCATGGCCCTCGGTGACGGCACCCACAAGCTTCCCGTGAAGGCCGACGTCCGCAGGGCGATCGGCAAGGAGGCCGGGGACACCGTGACCGTACGGCTGGAGGAACGCGTCACGGACTGACCCCCAAGCCCACGGCTCGGGGGTCAGTCTTTCGGTCGGTCCGTACCTGGTACTCAGGCCTTGGAAGCCTGCCGCACGATCTCGTCGATACGGGTCAGCTCGTCCTCCGAGAAGTCCAGGTTGCCCGTGGCCGCCACGCTGTCCTCCAGCTGCTGCGGGCTGCTCGCGCCGATCAGTGCGGAGGTGACCCGACCGCCGCGCAGTACCCAGGCCAGCGCCATCTGGGCCAGGGACTGACCGCGGGTCTTGGCGATGTCGGCCAGGGCGCGCAGGTTGCCGACGAGGTCTTCGGTCACCGTGTCGGCGCTCAGGAAGGGGCTGTCGCTCGCGGCCCGCGAACCCTCCGGGATGCCGTCGAGGTAGCGGCCGGTGAGGAGGCCCTGCTCCAGCGGCGAGTAGGCGATGGAGCCCACCTTCAGCTCGTCGAGGGTGTCCAGGAGCCCCTGCTCCTCGGGGCGCCGGTCGAGCATCGAGTAGCGCGGCTGGTGGATGAGGAGCGGGGTGCCCAGCTCGCCCAGGATGCGTGCGGCTTCGCGGGTCTGCTCCGGCGAGTAGTTGGAGACACCGACGTACAGCGCCTTGCCCTGCTGGACCGCCGAGTGCAGCGCGCCCATCGTCTCCTCCAGGGGAGTCTCAGGGTCGGGGCGGTGGGAGTAGAAGATGTCGACGTAGTCGAGGCCCATCCGGCCCAGGCTCTGGTCGAGCGAGGACAGCAGGTACTTGCGGGAGCCCCATTCGCCGTACGGGCCCGGCCACATCAGGTATCCGGCCTTGGTGGAGATGACCAGCTCGTCGCGGTACGGGCCGAAGTCCGCCTTGAGCGCGTCACCGAGGGCCGACTCGGCGGCGCCGGGCGGGGTCCCGTAGTTGTTGGCCAGGTCGAAGTGGCTGACGCCCAGGTCGAACGCGCGGCGCAGGATCGCGCGCTGCGTGTCCACGGGACGGTCGGGGCCGAAGTTGTGCCACAGGCCGAGGGAGAGCGCGGGAAGTTTCAGGCCGCTGCGTCCCGTGCGCCGGTAGGGCATGTCCGCGTAACGGTCGGTGTGTGCGGTGTACAACGCGTTCTCCAGAGGGGTCGGTACGGAGTGGACCGGTGTCCACTCTCGCCTGCCCGCTCGACAGCGGTCCAACAGGAGAATCGGATGGGATTCAGCGGATACGCTTCTCAATCATGGAATTGCGCCACCTGCAGCACTTCGTCGCGGTCGCCGAGGACCAGCACTTCACCCGGGCAGCGGAACGCCTGATGGTGTCCCAGTCCGGTCTGTCGGCATCGATCCGCGCCCTTGAGCGGGAGCTGCGGGCCCCGCTGTTCGTCCGCACGACCCGCCGCGTCACGCTCACCGAGGCGGGCCGGGCCCTGCTGACCGAGGCGGAGCGGATCCTGGCCCAGGTCCGCGCGGCCCAGGACGCGGTGGCCGCCGTACAGGGCGTGCTGCGCGGCACGCTCTCGCTGGGCACCGAGCAGTGCATCGCCGGGGTGCCCGTCGCACAGCTGCTGGCCGCGTTCCGCAGGCAGCATCCGGACGTGGAGATCCGGCTGCGGCAGGCCGGCTCGGGCGCGCTCGCCGAGGACGTCGCCGCGGGCCGCCTGGACCTGGCCTTCGCCGTGACGACCCGCGCCGACACGGAACAGCTCCGTTGTCTGCCCCTGACCAGCGAACCGATGACCGTGCTCTGCCACCCCTCGCACCGGCTGGCGACCGGAGGGCCCGTCACCCCGGACGAACTGGGCGGCGAGCCCTTCGTCGACTTCCACCCCGACTGGGGACCGCGCCGCACGACCGACGCGGCCTTCGCGGCAGCAGGCGTGCACCGCACGGTCGCGCTGGAGGTCAACGACGTGCACAGCCTCCTGGACCTCGTCGAGGAGGGCCTCGGCATCGCGGTCGTACCGCGCCACTTCGCCCACAAACGGCGGGTCCTGCCCGCGCTCTCCCTCAAGGCCGACACCGAGACGCCGTACGAGACCGTCGCCATGCTCCCGCCCCCGGAGGCGACCAGTCCGGCCGCCCGGGCCCTGATGTCGCTGCTCGAAACAGGGGGTCTGGCACCACCCCAGGAGGGGCTCCAGGACTCCTGACCGGGCCCTCTCCCCCGCCGCAGACTCGTGCACATCGATCACGACAACTGCGGCACGGGAGTGCGGAGATGACGGAGCACAGCCGACGGAACGTACTGCGCGGGGCGGCGGCCATCGCGGCGGCGAGCGGACTCGTGGGGGTGAGTGGAGGACTCGCTGCCGGTGCTCCCGCCACCGCGCGGGAGCGCCACTTCCCCTTCCTGGAGGGGGCGTTCGCCCCGGTCACCGAGGAGCTGACCGCCTTCGGCCTCCCCGTCACCGGACGTATCCCGCGCGAGCTGAACGGCCGCTACCTCAGGAACGGGCCGAACGTCCTGGGCCTTGAGGACCCCCGGGCGCACCACTGGATGCAGGGCGACGGCATGGTGCACGGTGTCCGGCTGCGGGACGGCCGCGCCGAGTGGTATCGCAACCGCTGGGTCCGCTCCTCCCGCGTCGCCGAGAAGCTAGGCGAGCCCTACCCGGGGCCGGTGCCGCCGGACGACTTCCCGTGCAACACCCACGTCATCGGGCACCGCGGACGGGTCCTGGCCCTCCAGGAGAGCGGCCCGCTGCCGTACGAACTCGACTACGAGCTCAACACGGTGGGCACCTACGACTTCCACGGCACCCTGGAGGGCGCGTTCACGGCGCACACCAAGCTCGACGCGGAGTCGGGCGAGCTGCACGCGATGACGTACTACCCGACCTGGAACCACATCCGGCACCTGGTGGTGAACGCCGCGGGGCGGGTCGTCCGGACCACCAGGATCCCGGTGTCGGACAGCCCGATGATCCACGACTTCGCGCTCACCGAGAAGTACGTCGTCATCTTCGACATGCCGGTCACCTTCGACCCGGCGGGCGCCGAGCGGGGCGACCTGGTGCCGTACGTGTGGAACGAACGGCACCCCTCGCGGGTCGGCGTCATGCCGCGGACCGGCGGGCGGGTCCGCTGGTTCGAGGTGGAGCCGACGTACTACTCGCACACCCTCAACGCGTACGACGAGGGGTCGTCGGTGGTCGTCGACTTCACCGCCTATCCGGCGCCCTTCTTCGTCGCGGGGCGTGGCTCCGGCGGGCCCTACGGGGCCGGGACCGTCCGGCTGCACCGCTGGACCATCGACCGCGACCGGGGCCGCGTACGCACGAAGGTCCTGGACGACCGGCCGCAGGAGTTTCCGCGCGTCAACGAGGCACTGGTCGCGCGCAGGCACCGGTACGGGTACACGACGGCCGCCGCAGAGATGTCGCTGGCGTATGTGACGGCCGACGGGAACCCGCCCGACCGGGCCTTCAGCAGCGAGCTGGTCAAGCAGGACCTGCTCCGCGGCACCTCGCAGGTGCACCGGCTGCCCCGGAACGCGGCGGTGGGCGAGGCGGTGTTCGTGGCCTCGGATCCGACGGACCCAAGGGCGGCCGAGGACGACGGCTACACGCTCGCGTACGTGCACAATCCCGACCGGGGCGCGGCCGATCTGCTGATTCTGTCCGCCCAGGACTTCACGGGTGAGCCGGTGGCGCGGGTCCATCTGCCGGGGCGCGTACCGCTGGGTTTCCACGGGAACTGGGTGGCCGACGCGTGAGAGCGCACAAGAGGCCGGCCGGAACCGCTGAACGGTCCGGCCGGCCTCGGGGTGCTCAGAGCTCGTAGCCCGGCAGGACGACGTCCCGGATGAGGGCGGCCCGCTCGTCGTACGGGATGAACGCGCTCTTGAGGGCGTTGACCGTGACCGTGCGCAGGTCGTCGAGGGTCCAGCCCGCCTCGTCGACGAGCAGGGACATCTCGCGGGTCATGGTCGTGCCGGAGACCAGCCGGTTGTCGGTGTTGAGGGTGACGCGGAAGCCCAGGTCGCGCAGGTGCGTGATCGGGTGGTCGGCGATCGAAGTGGCCGCGCCCGTCTGGAGGTTGGAGGTGGGGCACATCTCCAGGGCGATGCGGCGGTCGCGCACCCAGCCCGCGACGCGGCCGAGCTTGCCATCCACGATGTCCTCGGTGATACGGACGCCGTGGCCGATGCGTTGGGCGCCGCAGACCTGGAGGGCCTGGTGGATGCTGGGCAGGCCGTGGGCCTCGCCGGCGTGGATGGTGAACGGGACGTTCTCGACGCGCAGGTGCTCGAAGGCGGCGAGGTGGTCGGCGGGCGGGAAGCCGTCCTCGGCGCCCGCGATGTCGAAGCCGACGACGCCCGCGTCCCGGAAGGCCACGGCCAGGTCGGCGGCCTCGCGGACCCGGTCGAACATTCGCATCCCGCACAGCAGCGTGCCGACGCGGACCGGCGTGCCCTGGGCCGCCGCCTTCGCCATACCGGCGGCCAGGCCCTCCTGCACGGTCTCGACGACCTCGGAGAGGGCCAGCCCGCCATTAACCAGCAGCTCGGGGGCGTAGCGCACCTCGCCGTAGACGACACCGTCCTCGGCCAGGTCGAGCACGTACTCCTCGGCGGTGCGCAGCAGGCCCTCGCGGGTCTGCATCACGGCGAGGGTGTGCTCGAAGGTGGCTATGTAGCGGACCAGGTCACCGGAGTTGGCCGCCTCGTAGTACCAGGCGGCGAGCGCGTCCGGGTCCGTGGTGGGGAGCGTGTGGCCGACCGCGTCGGCGAGTTCGACGAGCGTGGTGGGGCGCAGGCCGCCGTCGAGGTGGTCGTGCAGGACAGCCTTGGGGAGCCGGCGGATGGTGTCGGTGTCGATGCGGGACGCGGTCATGCGGTGTTTCCTCGGCAGGTTCTCGGTGGATGTCGTCGGTGGATGGGGAGTGCTGATCACTGAGCGGTTGCGTCGGGAGCGGCGGGTTAGCGGGTTACAGGTCGGGCGCGGCGGGCTGCAACAGGTCCCACCGGTTTCCGTACAGGTCCTGGAAGACGACGACCGAGCCGTACGTCTCGTGCCGGGGCTCCTCCAGGAAGGTGACGCCCGCCGCGGTCATCCGTGCGTGGTCGCGGGCAAAGTCGTCGGTGTGCAGGAAGAAGCCGACGCGTCCGCCGGTCTGGTCGCCGACCCGGCCTCGCTGGGCCTCGTCCTTGGCCCGGGCCAGCAGGAGGCCGGTGCCGACCCCGCCGGTGTCCGGCTCCACGACGACCCAGCGGGAGCCGTCGGGGCGCGGGGTGTCCTCGGCGAGCCGGAATCCGAGGGCCTCGGTGTAGAAGCGGATCGCCTCGTCGTAGTCGTCGACGACGAGGGTGACCAGGGCGACGCGTTTCATCGGAGCCTCTCGGAAGGTCGGGGGGACGTGCGCGGAGGGTTATACGTAACACGCGAGGATACGGCATCGAAAGGAGTGGTCCGGCAAGGTCGCTTCGGTCGGTGGCGCGCGATGCCTGCCCGGGCAGGGGGCCGCGTGCCGTCGCCGTACCCGCCTCCTGCATGCTGGAGTCAAGATCAAGCGACAGGAGTGACACACCATGTCCGAGACGCCCAGGTCGACCGGAGCTCCCGCCCACCAGAACGTCACGTTCCCGAGCGGCGGCACCACCGCGCACGGCTATCTGGCGCTGCCGCCCTCCGGACAGGGGCCCGGCGTCATCGTGATCCAGGAGTGGTGGGGCCTCACCGACCACATCGCGGACGTCACCGAGCGTCTGGCGAAGGAGGGCTTCGTGGCGCTGGCTCCCGACCTGTACGGCGGCAATGTCGCCCACGACAGCGCCGAGGCGTACCGCATGATGCAGGACCTGCCCGTGGCGCGCGGCGTCGAGCTGCTCTCCGGCGCCGTCGACCATCTGCTCGCGATGCCCGAGGTCACGTCCGAGACCGTCGGCTCGGTCGGCTTCTGCATGGGCGGCGGTTTCGTCCTCTACCAGGCCGCAACCGACCCGCGCGTCCACGCCGCCGTCCCCTTCTACGGCGTCATCCAGGGCGAGACCCCCGACTTCTCCGGCCTCAAGGCGCAGATCCTCGGCCACTACGGCGAACGCGACTCGGCCATTCCCGTCGACTCCCTCGCCCCGCTCCGCGACACGATCCGCGACCAGTCCGGTATCACCCCGGACTTCCGCGTCTACCCCGCCGACCACGCCTTCTTCAACGACGGCCGCCCCGAGGTCCACGAGCCCGAGTCGTCGGCCCTGGCCTGGCGGAGCACGGTGGACTTCCTGCACGCACAGCTGGGCTGACCGGAGCGGCGGTACGGCGGTGCCGTGACGCGGGTCGCGAATGGACCCCCGGCACGGCACTGGTGGGTCGCGGCTCAGTCGGACGCGGTGATCCGTACGCGGTCGCTGTCGCCGTCGGAGAGGAACACGGCCAACTCCCGCCCCTGCTCGGCCACATCGGTGCGTTCGGCCCGGGAGAGGCGGCGCAGCGGGGTGACCTGCACAGTGTCCGCCTCCACGTGCCAGGTCGCGGAGACCCGGCCGTCGACCAGGACGACGCGAGCGCCGGTGACCGACAGGCCGCGGTGGGCGTCGTCGATGATCCGGCCGCGATCGTGGTAGCCGAGGATCGCGTTGTCGAACGCCGGCAGGAACCGCGCCGGGGCAGGGGTTTCGGGGTCGGGGCGCGGTGCGTCGGGAAGGTCCAGCAGTTCCCGGCCCCGCTCGTCGCGGAAGCTCACCAGCTCCTCGCGCACGGCGGTGATCGCGGCCGGCAGTCCGGCGAGACCGCACCAGGCGCGCAGGTCGGCCGAGGCGGCGGGGCCGAACGCGGCGAGATAGCGCCGCACCAGCTGCTGGCCCACGGGGTCGGAACCGTCCGGGGCCGGCGGGTCGATCTCGCGCCCGAGCCAGGCGGAGAGCGGGGCGTTGCGCACTCCCGCCCGGGTGCGCCACAGTCCGCGCGGTGGCAGCTGCACCATCGGAATGAGGGCGGCGACCAGCATCTCGCCCAGTGGCCGCGGCCCCGGTTTCGGCCAGCGGTCGCCGAGTGCCCGTGCGAGTTCGGTCATCGAGCGGGGCTCGCCGTCGGCCATCACGGCCCGGCCCGCCGCAGCGAGTTCGTCGAGATCCACTCCGGCGAGTTCGCCGCGGTAGACGCCGAGTACCCGTTGGCGCAGCATGGCGTCGTGGCGGGCCCGCCAGGCCAGGGCGTCGTCGGCGGTGACGAGGTGGACGGTGCGGCGCATGAGATGCGTACGCACCACGCTCCGCCCCGTCAGCAGGTCCGAGAGCACCGCCGGGTCGAACGCGCGCAGCCGCGACCAGAGCCCGACGAACGGTTCCTGTGGTTCCTGCGCCTGCATACCGCCGAGGTGCGCGACGGCGTCGAGCACCGGCATGTCGGCCCGGTCGAGCAGCAACTGCCGTGCCAGCGTTGCCCTGTTGAGCGCCCGGGCGTCGAGAACGGTCATCGGGTCACCCCCGCGGCCTGTCCGAACCTCATGGTGCGCTCTTCCCTTCAAAACGGGCTTCGAATAGGGGCTTCGGATATCGGCTTCGGATACGTACGTCGAGTACGTGCAGGATTCCGAGGTCGGGTCCGGGTCGGGGCGATGGCCCGACCCGGACCGGATCCGTCGGTGTCAGGTCGACTTCTGCCCGTCGAGCGTCTCGCGCAGGATGTCCGCGTGCCCGGCGTGCTGGGCGGTCTCGGCGATGACATGCGTCAGCACCCGGCGCACACTGCGCACGGCTCCCGGCTCGTGCCAGGGCGCCTCCGGCAGCGGATGCGTCGCCGAGAGGTCGGGCACGGAGGCGATGATCTTCTCGCTGTGGGCGGCGACCTGCTCGTAGCGCTCGACGACGCCGGCCAGCGTCTCGCCGGGCAGCATCAGGAAGTCGTTCTGGTGGTCGATCATCCACTGCGGGAACTCACGTGCCGTACCGGCCGCGATGTCGGCCCAGGTGACGCCGTCGGGCAGGTCGTGGCGCATCGCCGACGGGCCGTCGACCACGAAGCGCAGCCATCCCTCCTCGATGGAGGCGACGTGCTTGATCAGCCCGCCCAGGCACAGCGCGCTGACGGTCGGGCGTTCACCGGCCTGCTCGTCGCTGAGCCCGCGCACGGTGTTGGTCAGGGCCGCCCGGGCGGTCGCGAGCGCGGCGATCAGGTCGGCCCGCTCGGCGTCGGGGGTGGAAGGGGGCGTGGTCTTGGCGGTCACAGCGATCGTTCCTTCTGCCTCGTTCTCGGTGTTCGGTACGAGAACGACAGTCGCAGAGGAAGCGGTCAGGGAGTGTCCTCTTCTCGGGGCAGGATGGGTGTCATGCCGAAGACATCAGCCCGACTGCTGTCCCTGCTCTCGCTGCTCCAGGCGCGCCGGGACTGGCCGGGGGCGCTGCTGGCGGAGCGGCTCGACATCAGTCCGCGTACCGTGCGCCGCGATGTCGACCGGCTGCGCGAGCTCGGCTATCCCATCGTGGCCTTCAAGGGGCCCGAGGGTGGGTACCGGCTCGACGCCGGAACCGAGCTGCCGCCGCTGCTCTTCGACGACGAGCAGGCCGTGGCCCTCGCCGTCGCGCTCCAGATCGCCACGACCACCGGCGCCGGTATCGAGGAGGCCGCGGCGCGTGCGCTGACCACCGTCCGGCAGGTCATGCCGTCGCGGTTGCGCCGCCGGATCGACATGCTCCAGGTCACGGCCGTGGGGCGATCCGCGACGAACCGCCCGGAGTCGCAGGTCGACAGTGGCGTCCTCATGGCACTCGGCGCCGCCGTCCACGCCCGCGAGGTGCTGCGCTTCGACTACGCCTCCCCACCGGGAGCGGGCGACGACGATCCGGCCATGGCCGCACCGCGCCGAGTGCAGCCCCATCACCTCGTCACCTGGGGTGGGCGCTGGTATCTGGTCGCCTGGGACCTGGATCGCGAGGACTGGCGCACCTTTCGCGCCGACCGGATCAGCCTGCGCGTGCCTACAGGGCCCCGGTTCACGCCACGTGAGCTGCCCGGAGGCGATGTGGCCGCCTTTGTGGCCGGCCGGTTCCGGGGTTCCGACGGGTCCGGCGGCGCCGGTGAATGGCCCTGCCGCGGCGAGGTGATCCTCGGGCTCCCCGCCGCCGAGGTGTTCCGCTACTCCCGCGACGGAGTCGTCGAGGCGCTCGGCCCGGGCCGCTGCCGGCTCGTCCTGGGTTCGTGGTCGTGGGCCGGCCTGGCCGCCGACATCGGCCGGTTCGACGCCGACATCGAGGTCGTCGGCCCGGCCGAACTCCGGGATGCCTTCACTCAGTTGGCCCGCCGCTACGCGAACGCGGCGACGGGCCAACTCGGCGAGAAGAGTCAGTACGTGTAGGTGTTCAGCGTCGACACCGCGGACGCCGGGTTTCCGAGGTCGTACCGGTCCACCGCGAGGAAGTTGGGCTTCTTGCGGGCCGCGGGCTGGCAGAAGCGCTGGGCCCGGTCGAGGAGTTTGGTGTTGTCGGTGGTGGCCGTGGAGGCGATCGCCGCGTCACGGAAGTGGTTCATGACGAAGAGCGGACGGAACGGCGGCGCCGTGGAGGTGAGGGGCACATTGGTGTCGGCGCCGTACCAGCGGCTGTAGCAGGACCAGTCGGAGCCGCCAAGCCCGGAGCCCATGGACCAGTAGTTCTCGACGGTCCACTCGCGCTGGTACATCACTCCGAAGCTGTCGCGGGTGAGGCCGGCGGACTGGTCGGCGGAGCGGCTGTGGTCGGTGAAGATGAGGAGCCGGTCGTTGGCGGCGATGAGTTCCGACATCTTCGGCCAGCCCTTGGTGCGGACGCCGGTCTGGTCGGGGCGGTAGAGGACGTCGGACAGGCCGTTGACGCGGGCCAGTTCGCTGCGCAGGACGCCCGGGTCGACGTAGTCCTCCAGGAAGACGGTGACGAACTCGTTCGGGTTCGCCCTCAGGTAATCGACCATGCGCTGGATGTCCACCCACAGCGCGACCGGCCGGCTGACGAGGGTGCAGCTGTTGTGGCAGAGGATCGCGCCGTCGGAGGTCTGATGGATGTCCAGCATGAAACCGCGTACGCCGTCGGTGAGTTGCTGGTTGATTCCCCGGCTCTGGTTGGGGACGAGATTGACGAAGGGTGGCGCGAATCCGCCGTCGACGCCGTTCGCGTAGGCGTTGTGGGACGTGAGGAACGTGACCTGGTCCAGGGTGCGTTGGTCCGGGGACGGCATCGGAGAGGTCGGGGACGTCGTGGGAGTGAGGTACCAGGACGCCAGGTTCCCCGCCGCGCCCAGGGTCAGCTGGGCTGGGTAGTTGGAGCCGGACGGCTTCGCGGCGACCGTCAAGTACTGGTCGGCGCCCGGGACTTTGAGCCGGTACTGGTCGGTCCCCGTCGCCGCGATCTCCCACGGGGCGTCGCCGCTCGTACAGGCCACGGTTCTCGCCTGACCGCCGGAGCGGCCGAGGCAGCTGCCCGCCGTGTCGGTGCTCTCCAGCACGTACGACGCACCGCTCGACCGGAGCGTCCACTGCTGACGGTCCTCGTTGCCCTTGGGGTTGCGCTGGACGACCGCTCCCCCGCTGTCGGCGGCGTTCAGGCCGGTGACCGCGCTCTGTACATAGAACACACCTCCCGTCGGCACGGCCGCCGCCTGGGCGGGAGCGGCGAGGGCGGTGGTGAGTGCCGCTCCGGCGGCGGTGAGGGCAAGCAGGGGTCGATGCATCCGCATGACGGTCGGGGTCCCTTTCGGCAGCACGGCGACGCCGGAAGCGGCGGGCCGGAAAAAATGGGGGGTCTGCGCGGGACACTCAATCGGGGTTGGTATGGACTGGTCAAGAGCATGACAGGGCGGAAAGGGCGGCGGCACCGGGCCGCCGCCCTCAGGCTGCCGGGGGTATCCGATTACCTCAGCAGTACAGGTTGTTGCCCGTCGTCGTGCCGAGGATCTGGGTGAACCGCGTGTAGTTGTTCACCCGGCTCTGCACCTGGGCGGGGTTCTTGCCGTCACACTCCAGGCCACCGTTGATGGAGCGGATGGTCTGGCCGAAGCCCGCGCCGTTGACCATCGCGTTGTGGCCGGTCATCGTGCCAGGGCCGTTCTGCGTGTTCCAGTACCAAAGGCCCGTCTTCCACGCGACGGCGGAGTCGTTCTGCACGAGCCAGGGGTTGTTGAGGAGGTCGATGCCCAGCGCGTCGCCCGCGGCCTTGTAGTTGAAGTTCCAGCTGAGCTGGATCGGTCCGCGGCCGTAGTAGGCGGCCTGCCCGGCCGGGCAGCCGTACGGCATGCTCCAGTTGCAGTAGTGGGGGTAGTTGGCGGTGTTCTGCTCGACGATGTGGACCAGACCGCCGGTCTCGTGGCTGACGTTGGCGAGGAAGGCGGCGGCCTCCTGCTTCTTCACGGTGTCGCTGCCGGTGTTCGCGAAGCCGGGGTAGGCGCTCAGCGCGGCCGTCAGCCCGCTGTACGTGTAGAACGAATTCCGGCCCGGGAACATCTGGTTGAACTGCGCCTCGCTCACGACGAAGCCGGACGGCTGGGAGCCTCCGTCACAGGCGTACGGCTCCCAGAACCAGGTGCTGATGGTGGGGTCGTAGCCCGGGTTGTCGTGCTCGGCTATGTAGGCCTTGCCGTCGGTGTAGCGGACGATGTTGCCGGTGACGTAGGACTTGCCGGCCACCCAGCTCGGGTAGCTCGAACAGGCCGCCGCTGACGCGCTCGACGCCGGCAGGAGCACCGGCGCGGCGCTTGCGAGCATGAGCGCGGCCACGAACGCGGAGATACGACGCCTCGACACAGGACCAACTCCTTCGCGGAGCACGGCCACGCCCGTACGCGGGCACAGCGAAGCGGAACCTTGTGCGCGCAGGCCGGTGTGACCGGCCACGGCGTACGGGGCGGCCGTGGTGGGGGGTGTGGAGGCACACTCAACTCCCTTGGTCTGGACCAGTCAAGGGTGTAGACCAGTCAACCCGCCCTGCGGCCGCTCCGATTCAGCCCAGCGGCTTCTCCAGAACCGCCTTGCGGTGACTGAACGTCTCGATGGAGTAGCGGCCGTGGTAATTGCCCATGCCGCTCTCGCCGACGCCGCCGAACGGCAGGTCGGAGACTGTGAGATGGGCGAGCGGCAGACCGAAGCCGAGGCCGCCGGAGGACGTTTCGGCGGCCAGCCGCTCGCGGGTGACGTCCGACTCGGTGAAGACGTACAGAGCCAGTGGCTTGTCCCGGTCGTTGATGAATTCAACGGCCTCGTCGAGCCCCGGCACGGTCACGATCGGCAGAACCGGGCCGAAGATCTCCTCGCCCATGACCGGCGAATCGGGGTCCACGTCGGCCAGAACGGTCGGCGCGATGTACTTCGTGGCGCGGTCGCTGTCACCGCCGACCACGACACGGCCGGACCCGAGCAGTCCGCTGAGGCGGTCGAAGTGTCGCTCGTTGATGATTCGGCCGTACTCGGTGGAGGTGGCGGCGTCGGTTCCGTACAGGCCCTCGACGGCCTTGGCCAGCGCCGGCTCCAGGGCGCGGGCCGTCTCGGGGTCGGTGAGTACGTAGTCGGGCGCGACGCAGGTCTGCCCTGCGTTGAGGAACTTGCCGCGGGCGAGGCGGTCGGCGACGACGGCCAGGTCGGCGCCCCGGTCGACGAACGCCGGGGACTTGCCGCCGAGTTCGAGGGTGACCGGGGTGAGGTGCTGGGCGGCGGCGGTCATGACGATGCGGCCGACGGCGCCGTTGCCGGTGTAGAAGATGTGGTCGAAACGCTCGGCGAGCAGGGCCGTGGTCTCGGGGATGCCTCCCTCGACGACGGCGACCGCGTCGGTGTCGAGGTACTCCGGCAGACGACGGGCCATGAAGGCGGAGGTGGCCGGGGCCAGCTCGCTGGGCTTGACGACGACCGCGTTGCCGGCGGCGAGCGCACCGAGCATCGGCGCGAGCAGGAGCTGCGCCGGGTAGTTCCAGGGCGCGATGACCAGGACGACGCCGAGCGGGTCGTACCGCGTCCAGGCCGTCGCGTCCTCGCCGAGGTGCGCGGGGACGGGGGCGGACTCGGGGCGCAGCCACTCGTCGAGGTGCTCCAGGGTGTGGTCGATCTCCCGCACGACGAAGTTGATCTCCGTGCGGAACGCCTCGGTGGAGCTCTTGCCCAGGTCGGCGTGGAGGGCCGCGGCCAGGCCCTCGCCGTGCTCGGTGAGCAGCTCGCGCAGGCGGCGCAGCTGGGTGGTGCGCCATACGACGGGCTTGGTACGGCCGGAACGGAAGGTGGCGCGCAGCCGGGCCACGACGTCGGCGGGCTGCTCGGGGGTGGGCTGGTTCACGGTGCCTCGCTGGTCGGAGCGGGCCGGTGACCCGCGTGCGGTGGGGTCGAGCGACAAGCTCGATGTATATGCCAACCATTTATACGGCATCATGATTCCGCAGCACGCGAAGCAACTGGCCGCGAGCGTCACAGATCACACCGAGGGCGCAACGGCGGCTCGCGGCGAGGCCCTCCAGCTGCCGACACCTACACGGAGGACTCGGCCGCCGCCCCGTCGAGCGTGTCCGCCAGCCGGTGCAGGAGCCCCCGCAGCAGTTCGTCGTCGCCGTCGCTCAGGACGGGCCACTGGGCGCGGACCTCGCGGTCGACGCGCCGCCAGTGGTCCTCGCCGCGCGGGGTCAGGTGGGCGAGGATGCGGCGCCGGTCCAGGGGGTCGACGCGTCGGTAGACGAGGTTCTGGTCGACGAGTTGGTCGACCAGTTTGGTGAGGGTCGGGGGCGGCAGGAAGGCCGCCTCGGCGACCGCCGCCATCGGGTGCCCGTCACCGTCGGAGAGCAGGGAGAGCACACGCCAGGCATCGAGCGAGCAGCCGTGCTCGCCCAGGGCGGCCTGGAGCCGGCGCGCCGCCAGTCGCTCGGCCCGCGTCAAGAGGTGCATGAGGTCCTGAGACCGACGCGGAGGTGGGGTCGGCATCCTTCTCCTCGCTCCCGGGGGTCAGCACATCGTACAAGTCCCGCTTCCCACAAGGATCTCCCGCATCTGCCACCGCACGCGCGCACCTCGTGCCAGGGTCCGGCCACCGCACACCCATCGAGTCCAGGTTCCTGCCGCCCCGGGCGCGGACCGTACCCCGAGACGGATTGGAGTTCACCCGGCGTTCCCGGAATCATGCCCCCATGGTCCGGCTCGACCCGCCTCCGCTCGACTGGTTCACGGCCGACGACTCGGTCGTCAGCGTGGCGCTGGTCTTTCCCATGCAGGGAGCCGCGGGGATCTTCGGGCCCACATGCGAGTTGTGCGCGCGGCTCGCGGCGGAGGAGGTCAACCGCTCGGGCGGGGTGCTCGGCAAGGAACTGCGGCTGCTGCCGGTCGACGGCGGCGCCGAACCGCACCGCATCGCCGAGAACGTCGAGGCACTGGTCGACCTCGGCATCGTGCAGGGCGTCACCGGCTGGCACATCTCCTCCGTACGCCAGCAGCTGGCACCGCGGATCGCCCACCGTGTGCCCTACGTGTATACGGCGCTGTACGAGGGCGGCGAGGACACGGCCGGGGTGTTCCTGACGAGCGAGACCCCGAACGACCAACTGCGGCCCGCCATGCGCCTGTTGGCCCGTGAGCACCGGGTGCGCCGGTGGTTCGTCGTGGGCAACGACTATGTGTGGCCGCGCCGTACGGCCCGGGCGGCGCACCGCTACGCGCGCGAGTCGGGCGGCGGTATCTGCGCGGAGGCGTATCTGCCGCTCGGCACGCACGACTTCGACGGCGTGCTGCGACGGATCGAGCGGTCGGAGGCGGATGCCGTACTGATGCTGCTCGTGGGCAGCGACGCGGTCCGGTTCAACCGTGCGTTCGCCGCGTCCGGCCTCGACGAGCGGTGTCTTCGGCTCAGTACCCTGATGGACGAGAACATGCTGATGGCGAGCGGCCCCACGGCCACCACCGGCCTCTACAGCACGGCCGGGTTCTTCGCCTCCCTCGCCAACCAGGACACCCTCGACTTCCACGGCCAGTACGCGGGACGGTACGGAGTCGAGGCACCGGTCCTCGGCAGCCTCGGCGAATCGTGTTACGAGGGAGTCCTGCTGCTCGCCGCGCTCATCGACCGGGCCAGGACCCTCGACGTCTCCGCGATCGGCGCGGCGGCGGACACCGTCTCGTACGAGGGGCCGCGCGGGCTGCTCCACCTGCGCGGCAGTCACGTACGCCAGCGCATCTACCTGGCGCGGGCGGACGGCGTGGACTTCGACGTCGTGGCCCAGCTGGATCTTCACGAAACCCGGCCTTGACATGTCCGCGCATCCGCGAAGATACTTCCCGCAGGAAGTAATTAGAATGCCTCGGGCGAACTGTGAATTCATGCGAAGAATTCCGCCCCGGGCATTTTTTGTTTCCCGGTGAGAGCCGGAAGATACCGCCGGGAAAGTACCGTGAAACACCGTGGAAACAGGATGACTTGAGGCTGTGGACCGCACTTCAGGAGGAGGTTGTCCTCCCAGCCCGAGGGGGTTCTTTTGTCCAGCGGTTCCAGCGGTTCCAGTCGTTTCAAGGGTTTCAAGGGTTTCAAGGGGTCCGGCCCTTCCCGACGCCGGGTGATGGCGGGCGCCGCCGCGCTCGCCGCCGTCGTCGTGCTCTCCGCGTGCGGCGCCAAGACGGACGCGGCGGGCGGCTCGTCCGACGCGGCCGCCAAGGCCGACACGAGCGGCGACACGGTCAAGGTCGGCCTGCTCAACTCGCTCTCCGGCACCATGGCGATCAGCGAGGTGACCGTACGCGACTCGCTGAAGCTGGCGATCGACGAGATCAACGCCTCCGGCGGAGTGCTCGGCAAGAAGGTCAAGCCGATCAGTGAGGACGGCGCCTCCGACTGGCCGACGTTCGCCGAGAAGGCGAACAAACTCATCAAGGAAGACCGGGTCGCGGCAACCTTCGGCTGCTGGACCTCCGCGAGCCGCAAGGCCGTCAAGCCCGTCTTCGAGAAGAACAAGTCACTGCTCTTCTATCCCGTGCAGTACGAGGGACTTGAGGAGTCCCCGTACATCTTCTACACGGGTGCCACCACCAACCAGCAGATCGTCCCGGCGCTCGACTACCTCAAGAGCCAGGGCAAGAAGAGCATTTACCTCGTCGGCAGCGACTATGTCTTCCCGCGCACCGCCAACAAGATCATCAAGGCGTACGCGAAGGCCAATGGCATGAAGGTGCTCGGCGAGGACTACGCGCCCCTGGGGTCCACCGAGTTCAGCACCATCGCCAACAAGGTGAAGGCGTCGAAGGCCGACGCGGTCTTCAACACCCTCAACGGCGACTCGAACGTGGCCTTCTTCAAGGAGTACAAGTCGGCCGGTCTGACCGCCACAAGCATGCCGGTGGTCTCGGTGTCGATCGCCGAGGAAGAGGTCAAGTCGATCGGATCGCAGTATCTGGCGGGCCAGTTGACGGCCTGGAACTACTACCAGACGACCACGGGCGAGGCGAACACCAAGTTCGTGAAGGCGTACAAGGCCAAGTACGGCCAGGACAAGCCGACCAGCGACCCGATGGAGGCCGCGTACACCTCGGTCTACCTGTGGAAGGCGATGGTCGAGAAGGCCAAGTCCTTCGACCCGGAGAAGGTGAAGGCGGCCTCCGACGGCATCACCTTCGACGCTCCCGAGGGCAAGGTCACCGTGGACGGCGCGAGCCAGCACATCTACAAGACCGCCCGGATCGGAAAGATCGGCACCGACGGACTGATCGAGCAGGTGTGGGACTCCGGCAAGGCGATCAAGCCGGACCCGTACCTGAAGGGCTACTCCTGGGCCTCCGGCCTCTCCTGACCGACCGTCACGTGCGGGCCGGCCCTCGGCGACGAGGGCCGGCCCCGCGTCCCGCCTCCCCGGAGCCGCCGTATGACCGTGATCCTCGGTCAGACCTTCACCGGCATCAGCATCGGTGCCGTCCTGCTGCTCATCGCGCTCGGTCTCTCGCTCACCTTCGGCCAGATGAACGTCATCAACATGGCCCACGGCGAGTTCATCATGGCCGGCGCCTACACCACGTACGTGCTCCAGAAGTCCATATCCAGCGCGGGCCTGTCGCTGCTCGTCGCGCTGCCGGTCGCCTTCCTGGTCGCCGGTGCGCTCGGCGCGCTGCTCGAGTGGGTGCTCATCCGCCGCCTGTATCTGCGGCCGCTCGACACGCTGCTCGTCACCTGGGGTGTCTCGCTGATGCTCCAGCAGGCGGCCCGGGACATCTTCGGCGCGCCGAACGTGCAGACCCGCGCGCCCGATCTGCTCACCGGGAACATCACCGTCATCGGCGGCGACGATCCGCTGACCTTCGCCAACAGCCGTCTGTTCATTCTGGGGTTGGCGATCGCGGCCGTGGTCGCGCTGTCGCTGACCCTGCGGCTGACCCCGCTCGGCCGCAGGATCCGCGGGGTCGTGCAGAACCGGGATCTCGCCGAGGTGTCCGGAATCTCCACCTCGCGCGTGGACCGGACCGCGTTCTTCCTCGGGTCCGGGCTCGCAGGTGTCGCGGGCGTCGCGCTGACCCTGGTCGGCCCGATCGGTCCGACGATGGGCACCAACATCATCATCGACGCGTTCCTGGTGATCGTGGTCGGCGGCATCGGACAGCTCAAGGGAACGGTCATCGTCGCCTTCGTCCTCGGCGTCCTGCAGTCCGTCCTCGAATACTCCACCACCGTCAGCGTCGCGAAGGTGCTCGTCCTCGTGGCCATCGTCGCGTTCCTCCAGTGGCGGCCCCAGGGGCTGTACACGCTGCGTACGAGGAGTCTCGTATGACCCTGCCGACACTGCTCAAAGGCCGGTCGGCGCGTGCCTGGTCCGGATTCGCCGCGGCCGCGCTCGCCCTGTTCGCCGTGGCCCCGCTGGCCCTCTCGGACTTCCGGCTCGGGCTGCTCGCCAAGTACCTGTGCACCGCGATGGTCGCCGTCGGCATCTGCCTCGCCTGGGGCCGCGGCGGGCTGCTCACCCTCGGGCAGGGCGTCTTCTTCGGGCTCGGCGGCTACGCCATGGCGATGCATCTGAAGATCGCCGACGCGGGTCCTGGCAACCTTCCCGACTTCATGCAGTTGTACGGCACGGCCACCGAACTCCCTTGGTGGTGGCGGCCGTTCGAGAACCCGCTCTTCGCGCTCGCCGCGACCGTGCTGCTGCCGATGGCCGTCGCCGCGATCCTCGGTTCGTTCATCTTCCGCCGCCGGGTGAAGGGCGCGTACTTCGCGATCCTCAGCCAGGCGCTTGCCGCGGCCTTCGCGATCTGGCTGATAGGCCAGCAGGCCACGACCGGCGGGACCAACGGACTCACCGACATCCAGGGCTTCTTCGGCTACGACCTCAACGACCCGGTCAACCAGCGGATGGTGTACTTCATCATCGCCGCCGCGCTGTTGCTGCTGATCGCCCTCGCCCGGCAGCTGATCCACAGCCGGTACGGCGAACTCCTCGTCGCCGTACGGGACTCGGAGGAGCGGGTGCGCTTCCTCGGGTACGACCCGGCGAACGTGAAGCTTGTCGCGTACGTCGTGGCGGCCGGCATGGCCGGGCTCGCCGGCGCGCTGTTCGTGCCCGCGGTCGGCATCATCTCCCCCGCGATGATCGGCATCGTGCCGTCGATCGAGTTCGTCATCGGTGCCGCGGTCGGCGGCCGGGCGAGCCTGGTCGGCGCGGTGCTCGGCGCGATCGGGGTGGCCTGGGCGAAGACGGCGCTGTCGGAGGAGTTCCCGGCCGCCTGGACCTACTTCCAGGGGCTGCTGTTCATCGTGGCCCTGGCGTTCCTGCCGGGTGGTCTCGCCTCGCTGGTGGGGATCGTACGGCGGCGCAGGTCCTCGCGCGCGACCGGCGACGCGGCCGACGACGGGACCGGGGACAAGACGCCCGCCCTTCCTCTTGGAGAAGCAGCATGAGTGCTCTTGGAGACGCAGCATGAGTGAACTCTCGGGCCTTGAGATACGCCGACTGCGGGTGTCCTTCGACGGGTTCACCGCCGTCGACGGTGTGGACCTCGACGTACGGCCGGGCGATCTGCGCTTCCTGATCGGACCCAACGGCGCGGGCAAAACCACGCTCGTCGACGCCGTCACGGGCCTCGTGAAGGCCGAGGGCTCCGTGCTCTTCGGCGGCACGGAGCTGCTGGGGCGGAGCGTGCACACCATCGCCCGGTCGGGGATCGGCCGGACGTTCCAAACGGCCACCGTCTTCGAAGAGTTGACGGTCCTTCAGAACCTGGACATCGCGGCCGGTGCCCGACGCGGCATGCTGACGATGCTGCGGCGCCGCAAGGGCGTACCGGAGCCCGTCGCGCGTGCGCTGGAGACGGTCGGGCTCGCGGAGCTGGCCGACTCCCCCGCCGGGACGCTCGCCCACGGGCAGAAACAGTGGCTGGAGATCGGCATGCTGCTCGTCCAGGACGTACGCCTGCTGCTGCTCGACGAGCCGGTCGCCGGGATGAGCCACGACGAACGGCAGGCCACGGGTGAGCTGTTGGAGCGCATCAGCGAGGAGCGGACCGTGGTCGTCATCGAGCACGACATGGACTTCATGCGGTCCTTCGCGCGCAGCGTCAGTGTGCTGCACGCGGGCAAGGTGCTGAGCGAGGGGACGGTGGCCGAGGTGCAGGCCGATCCCAAGGTGCAGGAGGTGTATCTCGGACACGCGGCGATCGAGGACGCCGAGCTGATCCTGCCGGAGGAGCCCGAGCCCGCGATTGGCGCCGCCGCGCCGAGTGCGGCCGTACAGGAACAGGAGGCGTGAGGCGGACATGAAGCTGGAGATCGACGACATACGGGTCGGCTACCACCGCAGTCTGGTCCTGCACGGAGTCTCCGTGGAGGTGCCGGACGACGGGGTCGCCGCGGTTCTCGGGCACAACGGCGCGGGCAAGAGCACGCTGCTGCGGGCGGCCGTGGGACTGCTCACCCCGTCGAGCGGCGCGATCCGTCTCGACGGCGAGGACATCAGCCGTCGCAAGCCCCACGAACGTGTGGCGCGCGGCATGGCGTACGTGCCGCAGGGCCAGCAGGCATTTCCCCATCTCACAACGGCGGAGAACCTCCAGCTCGTCGCGGACGGCCGCAAGCGTGGCAGGGCGGCGATCGACGAGGCGCTCGACCTGTTTCCCGCGCTGAGGGCTCTGTCGGGGCGGCGGGCCGGACTGCTCTCCGGCGGTCAACGGCAGCAACTGGCCATCGCCCGGGCCCTGGTGACGGACCCTCGGATCCTCCTCCTCGACGAGCCGACCGAGGGCATCCAGCCTTCCGTCGTGGCCGAGATCGAGGAGACGATCCTCGCGCTGGCCGCCCGCGGCGGACTCTCGGTACTCCTCGTCGAGCAGCACGTCGGCTTCGCGATGCGGGCGGCGCAGCGGTACTACGTCCTGGAGGCCGGCCGGGTCACGTCGTCCGGCGAGGGCGGGCAGGAGGCGGAGCGGTCGGTGCGCGAGGCGCTGAGCGTGTAGCGGTTCACACCACGTTGAGTGTGTAGCGGCGGCTCACTCCACCTGGAGTTCCGTCCTGCGGCGCTCCAGGTGGGCGCGCTCGGCCGGGTTCTCGGTGAGGGCGACGGCTGCCTCGTACGCGGCCACCGCTTCCGTCGGCCGCCCGGTACGCCGCAGCAGCTCGGCCCGTACGGCGTGGAAGGCGTGGTAGCCGTCGAGATCGAGGGAGTCGACGAGGGCGAGGGCCGTGCGCGGGCCCTCGGTCTCGGCGACCGCCACCGCGCGGTTGAGGGCGACGACCGGGCTCGGGGCGAGGGCCATCAACTGGTCGTAGAGCGCGAGGATCTGGCCCCAGTCGGTGGCGTCCGCGGTGGGCGCGTCGCTGTGGACGGCGTTGATCGCGGCCTGGATCTGGTAGGGGCCGGGCTGGTTGCGGCGCAGACAGCGACGTACGAGGGACTGTCCCTCGGTGATCAGGTCACGGTCCCAGAGGCTGCGGTCCTGGTCGGCGAGGAGGACCAGGTCTCCGTCGGGGGTCTCCCGGGCCGGACGGCGCGCCTCGATCAGGAGCATCAGCGCGAGCAGCCCGAGGGCTTCGGGTTCGTCCGGCATCAGCTCGGCGAGGACGCGGCCGAGGCGGACTGCCTCCGCGCAGAGGTCCTCCCGGCCCCCGTATCCCTCGTTGAAGATGAGGTAGATGACGGCCAGCACGCCCCTGACTCGATCGGGGAGGTCGGCGTCTCGCGGGACGCGGTACGGGATGCGGGCGTCGCGGATCTTGGCCTTTGCCCTGCCCAGGCGCTGGGCCATGGTGGGCTCGGGCACGAGGAAGGCGCGGGCGATCTGTGGCGTGGTGAGCCCGCCGAGGAGGCGCAGGGTGAGGGCGACCTGGGCCCGGGTGGCGAGCGCGGGGTGGCAGCAGGTGAAGATCAGGCGGAGCCGGTCGTCGCGCACGGGGCCCTCCTCGGGCGGTGCGTCGGGGGCGTACAGCTGGGCCGCCTCGGCGTGCCGGGCCTCACGCGTGGACTCGCGGCGCAGCCGGTCGACGGCCCGGTTCCGGGCGGTGGTGATGATCCACCCGGCCGGGCTCGGCGGGATCCCCGTCTCCGGCCACTTCCGCACCGCCGTGGCGAACGCGTCCTGGACCGCTTCCTCGGCGAGGTCGATGTCGCCGAGGAAGCGGACGAGGACGGCGACCGCACGGCCGTATTCCGCGCGGAAGACGGCCTCGATGTCCGCGTTCGAGGTCATCAGTCCTCAGCCCTCACTCCTCGGTCCTCGGCCCTCAGTCCTCGGCCTCGCCCATGAAGGGCCGCACCTCGATGGGGAGCGTGGTCGCCACAGTCGCCTTGCGGCCCCATTCGAGCGCCGCGTCGAGGTCGGGTGCCTTGATGAGACAGATTCCGCCGAGGTACTCCTTGCTCTCGGTGTACGGGCCGTCGGTGATCAGTACGTCCCCCTTGTCGGCCCGCAGCACGGTGGCCGTCTCGGGCCCGTGCAGTCCCCCGGCGAACACCCAGGCGCCGGCCTCCTTCAGCTCGGCGTGGAATACCTCCAGGTTGTGCATGATCCCTTCCAGGACCTCGGGCTCAGGCGGCTCCCCCACCGGCTGCATCACGCTCAACAGGTAGTGCTTCATGGCATGTCCTCCTTGGTGGTCTCTCACTGACTACACGAAGGGGGAACCGCCGGATCGACACACGCCACGACATCCGCGGGAGATTTTCTCGGTCACCGCCCGGACGCACGCGCCGGTGTGGAGTCCGGCGTGTAGTAGTGGGCCCGGACCCGGCGCAGCCACGCCTCGACAGGCGCCTCGTCGGGCTGTTCCGGCAGGGCGCTCCGGGTCTCGTCGAAGGCCTCCTCGTAGCTCTTGAGCAAGGGCAGCGCGGCCATGGCGTCGGCTGCCACCTGTTCGCCGAAGCGGTGGTACTCCTCCGGGTTCTCGACGCGGATGCTCACGCGGCCGGTGGCGTACAGCTCGAAGCCCTGGTGGCACAGGCGGCGCAAATGCCGGGCATGCTTCGCGGTCCGCTTTCGGGTGTCCGCGGAGAGGGAGCTGTCGCCACGGTCGTAGAGGCGCTTGAACTGCTGGGTGGCATACCCGAGATAGGCATCGCGGACTCGCTTCGCGGACAGCAACGTGGTGCGGATGCCGATGAGTTCGTCGCCCAGCGGGGTGCGGACCTCGTACAACTCGTCGGGCAGCCACACCAGTTCGGTGACCGTCGGATTGCCGCGCAGGGCGAGTCGGCACCACTTGGCCGCTTCGTGGAGCGTACTGTCGGGCTTGGTCGTGACGTGGGACTCCTTCGGCGGGTGCAGGCCGTGGAGGTCGTCGGTGGGGGCGGCGAACATGCCGAGGCGATCCACGTCCGAGCCCTCGTGTGCAAGACCGTAGGCGGTGGAACCGACGATGCCGGACAGCAGGATGTTCGAGGTCGTCACAGCCGTCCCCCTTAACTGTGTGAGTTGCCTTGTGCGAGCCGGGCGGCCGGATCCTGCCGGGGCCCGGGTCAAGGTCACCACCTGGGAGGTGTCGGAGTACAGCGGTTTTCCGGGGGCGAGCACGGCCGCGCCCCCGGATCCTCAGCTCGCGAACGGCACCTGCGCCGCGGGGGCCGACCGCTCGGCGAACGGGTGCCGCCACAGCCCCTGCGCGGCGAGCCGGGGCAGGACGCCCTCGCCGAACCAGTACGCCTCCTCCAGGTGCGGATACCCGGAGAGCACGAACTCCTCGATACCGATGGCCTGGTACTCCTTGATCCGTTCGGCGACCTCGTCGTGGCTGCCGACCAGGGCGGTGCCCGCGCCGCCGCGCACCAGACCGATGCCGGCCCAGAGGTTGGGGTGGATCTCCAGGCCGTCTCGGTTGCCACCGCCGTGCAGGGCGAGCATCCGCTGCTGCCCCTCGGACTCGCTGCGGGCGAGACCGGCCTGTACGGACTTCACGGTCTCCGGGTCGAAGCCGGCCAGCAGGCGGTCCGCCTCGGCCCAGGCCTGCTCGGAGGTGTCCCGGGTGATGACGTGCAGCCGGATGCCGAAGCGGACGCTGCGGCCCTCCGTCTCCGCCAGCGCACGGACCCACGCGATCTTCTCGGCGACCTGCGCGGGCGGTTCGCCCCACGTCAGGTACACGTCCACGTGCTTGGCCGCGACCTCGCCCGCGATGGGCGAGGATCCGCCGAAGTAGACCTCGGGGACCGGGTCGGGCACGCGGGCGAGCCTGGCGTCCTCGACCTGGAGGAACTCGCCGGACAGGTTGACGGTCTTGCCCTCCCACAGGTCCCGGACGATCTGCAGGAACTCGCCGGTACGGCGGTAGCGGGCGTCCTTGTCGAGGAAGTCGCCGTAGGCGCGCTGCTCGTGGCTCTCACCGCCGGTGACGACGTTGAGGAGGAGCCGTCCGCCGGACTGGCGCTGGAAGGTGGACGCCATCTGCGCGGCGAGCGTCGGGGAGACGAAGCCCGGCCGGAAGGCGACCAGGAACTTCAGCCGCTCGGTGTTCTGGCTGACCATCGCGGTGGTCAGCCAGGCGTCCTCGCACCAGGCGCCGGTGGGCGTGAGCGCGCCGACGAAGCCCAGGTCCTCGGCGGCGCGGGCGATCTGGCTGAGATAGGCGACCGTCGGCGGCCGGTCCCGGCCGGACACCGTGGCCGGGGTGCCGTGGCCGCCGCCGACGACATGGCGGCTGTCGCCGTTGGTGGGCAGGAACCAGTGGAAGGTGAGGGACACGGGTCCGTTCTCCGATCGGGGGATGCTGGTGGGGTGCCTGGGCGCTTTTCCGGGTCTCAGAGGAGTCCGGTCTCAGAGGAGTCCGTGCCGTGGAGGCAGCGTGCCATTCAGTACGTACCGGCCGATGTGCTGGATCTTCCAGCGGGCCGGGTCGTGCAGTGTGTGGGTGCGGGCGTCGCGCCAATGCCGGTGCAGATTGAGGGAGTTGAGGGCGGACCGGGTGCCGGACACCTCGAAGAGCGCGCCCGACACCTCGACGGCGGTGCTCGCGGCGTGCGCCTTCGCGGCGGCCACAGCGATGGACGCCTCGGCCGCCGTCGCCTCCGTGAGATCGGCGCGGGCCGTGTCGACCGCCCGGGCCGCTGCGCCGAGCAGGGCCTCGGTGGCCCGCACCTGGACGGCCAGCTCCCCGAAGCGCTGGATGAGCAGCGGATCCTCGGCGGCGGTCTCGACGCCGCTCTCGAACCACGGGCGGCTCTTGGTGCGGACGAACTCCGCGGCCTCGGCGAGCGCGCCCGCCGCGATCCCGGCGTCGATGGCGGCGTGCAGCAACTGGGCCACCGCGCCATGGAGTTGGGGCCCCTGGAAGGTGAGGTGGTGCGGGAGGACCCGGTCGGCGGGCACTGGTACGGCGTCGAGCCTGACGGTGCCGCTGGCGGTGGTGCGCTGGCCCATGCCGTCCCAGTCGTCGACGATCGTGAGTCCTTCGGCGTCCCGGGGAACGTACGCGACGTGCAGGTTGTCGTCCTCGGCGCGGGCGAGCACCGGAATCCAGTCGGCGAAGAGGGCGCCCGTGGAGTAGTGCTTGACGCCGGTGAGGACGTACGAACCGGTGCTTGACACCGGTGAGGACGTACGAACCGCCCGGGGCCGGCTCCAATCGGGTGCGGATGTCCTGGACGTGCTTCGTGCCGGCCTCCGACTGGGCGTTGCCGAAACGGCGCCCGGCCAGCACCTCGCCGAAGAAGAACTTCCGCTGCTCCGGGGTCCCCTGACGGCGGATCACATTGACGTAGACGAAGTGGCTCTGCGGAATCTGGGCGAGGCTGGCGTCGGCCGAGGCGAGGAGCCGGAAGATCTCGGCGAGGGTCTCCTGCCGTACATCGGCGCCACCATGCTCGGCGGGCACGGTGACGGCGAGCAGGCCGGAGTCGGAGAGCCGGTCCAACTCCTCCCGGGGGAGCCTGCGTTCGGCGTCCCGCCGGGAGGCCCCGGCCCGGAACTCGTCGGCCAGCGCGGCGGCGACGATCAGGGCCTCGGCATCGTCGGCGATCAGCTTGGCGGTACCCCGTACGGAGACCTGCGAGGAAGCCTGGGCGGAGGCCTGGTCGGAGGCATGGCCGGACACGGTCAGCCCGCCGCGGCCAGGATCGGCGTACGGCCCAGGGCCTCGGAGAACTGGTCGAGCACCTGGGTCAGTGCCTCGGCGGCCGCGGGTGCCACCGTGAGTCCGCCGTCCTCGCCCACCGCGATGTCCTTGTCGAGGGTGAACCAGCCCTGGACGATGTGCCGGGCGCCCATGGAGCTGAGCACCGGGCGCAGGGCGTAGTCGATGGCCAGCACATGTGCGGTGGTGCCCCCGGTGGCCAGGGGCAGCACGGTCTTGCCGGTGAGGGCGTACTGCGGGAGCAGGTCGAGCAGCGCCTTGAGGACGCCGGAGTAGGCGGCCTTGTAGACGGGGGTCCCGATGACGATGCCGTCGGCGCGGGCGAAGAGCGCGGTGGCCTCGACGATCGCCGGATGCCGGAAGTCGGCGCCGAGCAGGGCCTCGGCGGGGATCGTACGGACGTCGAGCGGGATCACCTCGTGGCCCTGCGCGGTCAGCCGGTTGTCCAGGTGGCGCAGGAGTCGGTTGGTGCGGGAGGAGGCGGAAGGACTGCCGGAGACGGACAGGACGGTGGCCATGGGTCCTCTTTCGGGACGGGGGATGCCTCCGCGCGGGAGGCGCCTGGGGACGGGCGGTCAGGCGTGGACGGGCGTGGACTCGGGCTCGGTGTCCGGGAGTTGGGCTTCCAGTTCGCGTACGAGGGGCAGCACGCGGCGGCCGAAGTACTCGACCTCCTCGTGGTAGTGGAGGAAGCCGAGCAGCAGGAGGTCGACGCCGAGGCGCTTGTACGCGACGATCCACTCGGCGATCTGTTCCGGGGTGCCGATCAGCCCCGTACGGAAGCCGTCGTTGTACTGGACGAGGTCCTCGAAGGAGGAGTCCTGCCACATGCCCTTGCCGTCCGCGGCGGACTGTCCGGCTTGCTTCACTGCTGCGCCGAATCCCTCGACGGCCTCGCGGTCGGCGTGGGCGACGATCTCACGGAGGGTCTCGCGGGCCTCCGCCTCGGTGTCGCGGGCGATCAGGAAGCCGTTGAGGCCGAACTTCGGTGCGGTGCGGCCGACTTGGGCCGCCGATGCCCGTACGTCCGCGAGCTGTTCGGCGACCCCGTCGAAGTCCTTGCCGTTGGAGAAGTACCAGTCGGAGACCCGGCCGGCCATCGCGCGGGCGGCGGTGGAGTTGCCGCCCTGGAAGATCTCCGGGTGCGGGCGCTCGACGGTGTTGAGGGGCTTGGGCTTGAGGGAGAAGTCGCGCAACCGGTAGAAGTCACCGGCGAGTTCTGTGTGGTCCTCGGTCCAGATCTGGCGCAGGGCCTGGATGAACTCCTCGGAGCGGCGGTAGCGCTCGTCGTGTTCCAGCCAGGGCTCGCCGAGGGCGGTGAACTCGCCCTTGAACCAGCCGGAGACGACGTTGACGGCGAAGCGGCCGTTCGACAGGTGGTCGGCGGTGGCGCCGAGTTTGGCGAGGACGCCCGGGTGCCACAGGCCCGGGTGGACGGCGGCGATGACCTTCAGGCGCTGGGTGGCGAGCAGCAGGGCGAGACTGAAGCTGGTCGACTCGTGCTGGAACTCGGCGCCGTAGCTGGCCATGTAGCGGACCTGGCTGAGGGCGTAGTCGAAGCCGTTGTTCTCGGCGAGGACGGCGAGTTCGCGGTTGTACTCGTAGCCCCAGTCGGTGCGCTGCTCGATCTTGCTGGTGACCAGGCCGCCGCTGACGTTGGGCACCCAGTAGGCGAAGCGGACGGGGTCTGCGGACGGGTTTTCGGCAGGCATGCGGAACTCCTGTTGCGGGGAATTCAGGCACGCGCGAATTCGGCGAGAAGCGGTGGTTCGCCGAATTCGGGCGGCGGAAAGCGACTCACGGCTTTACGGCAGCCGTGGGCGTCGGGAGAAGAGGGGGTGAGAGGCGCAGCGGATCCGGTGGATCAGGCCACGGAGCAACAGGCGGCGCTGGAGACACGCGCGAGGTCGACGTGGCGTCGCCGCGTGAGGTCCAGTCGCATCATCATGTTCTCGATCGTGGCAGCCGTCGGACGGGACCGTCAAGGAATACCCGATCGGTCTCGCATCGCGGACCGGCGAATTTCACGAAGGCGTGACAGGGCAGCCCTTGAACAGGGCGGTGCGCGCACCTCATTCTGCTGGGGTGCGAATAGAGCAGCTGGAATACATCACGGCGGTCACCCGGCTCGGTTCGCTGCGCCGCGCTGCCGAGGAACTCCACCTCTCCCAGCCCGCGTTGAGCGAAACCGTGCGGAATCTGGAGCGAGAACTCGGCGTCGACCTCCTGGAGCGCAAGCGGTCCGGCGCGAAGATGAGTGCGGAGGGGCGGGAGCTGCTGCCGCACATCATCAACGTCCTCGACGCGGTGGACCGGCTGCGGGGCGCCGCGGGCGAGCAGCACCGCATCAGTCGCATGGTGCGCGTCGGCACGGTGAACGCCGCGACGGTGCCGCTGCTCATTCCTGCCGTACGGGAGTTCCGCGCCACGCATCCGGCGACGCAGGTGGAGGTCGTCGGCGCCCAGCAGTCGGAGATCCACCGGACCCTGTTGGAGGGCGGCTTCGACCTCGGGCTGGTGAATCACCTGGAGGGTGACGACGTGGCCGCCGACTTCGACTCGACGGAGCTGCTGCGCGGGCGGCCGGTGGTGTGCGTGCGGCCGGACAGTCCGCTCGCGTCGCTCCCGGTGGTGTCCGTGTCCGACCTGCTCGCCGAACCGCTCATCGCGATGCGCTCCGGCTATGTGATGCACCGCTACGTCCACCGGCTGCTGGGCGACCGTGAGCCGTCCTTCTCCTACTCCACCGACGGTGCGGAGATGGGCAAGCTGATGGTGGCGGAAGGGCTGGGGGCCACGGTGCTGCCCGACTTCAGCGTGATCGACGATCCGCTGGAGCGGCAGGGCTCGATCGTCTGCCGTCCGCTGGCCGACGACTCGACGCGGGTGCTGTTGATGCTGCAGCGGCGCAAGGCGGACTCAGTGCCGCGGGCCGCCCACGATCTGCACGAGGCCTTCGTGGCCCGGGCGGCGGCACTCGGGGGAACGGTGACCGGCCGACCGTGACGCGGCGCCGGCCGTGACGCGGCGGGGGCCGCGCTCGCCCCGGGGCGGCGCCCGCCCGTGCGGGATCAGTCCTCGTCGCGCGCCGGGATCACCACGAGGAAGGCATCCGACTTCAGGTCCATCACGACCGCCGCGGGCTGCCCCTCGGCGCGACGCCGTGCCGCGTACTCCTCCGCGGGCCACGATCCACGCGGGGCTCCCGCGGGAAACCGCTCCAGCACCTTCGCGCCCATGACGGCAGCCACCTCCAGCATCGACCGACGAGTCTCTTCCTGGACTTCGTCTGCCCCCGATCTGCGCGGACATGTGCCGACGCCCTCGACCCGGATGGCCGCAGTGGCCCGGTCAGCGCATCCAAAGGGACCTCCATCAGGGAAGTGATCGTGAGGGGGACACCGACACGGAAGGCTGAGAACTCATGAGCGGTGACGTCTCCGAAGGCGGGCTGCGGTGCCTGGTGACGGGCGCGACGGGGTACATCGGCGGCCGACTCGTCCCGGAGCTGCTCGCCGCGGGCCACCGGGTGCGCTGCATGGCCCGCTCCCCCGGCGCCCTCCGCGACCATGAGTGGGCGGGTGACGTCGAGGTCCGCGAGCTTCCTCACGAAGACGCTGTACGTCGACTGGCGGGTCGGCGCCCGTCACTTCCTCGAACTGCTGGTGGACGACGACATCGCGAACAACCAGCTCAACTGGCAGTGGGTGGCGGGAACCGGCACCGACACCCGGCCCAACCGGGTCCTCAATCCGGTCCTCCAGGGCAAGCGGTACGACCCGGAGGGCACGTACGTCAGGCGCTGGGTGCCCGAACTCGAAGGGCTCGGCGGGGCGGCCGTGCACGAGCCGTGGAAGCTCAAGGGACTCGAACGCGCCGCCTACGACTATCCGGGGCCGATCGTCGAACTCGCCGACGGGCTGGCCCGGATCGCCCAGCGCACCGGCCGGCCGCTGGGGACGGTCGAGAGCCATGCCCGACGCGGGCTGTACCGGCTGCGTCGCTGTGTGCGTACGGACTCCGCAACTCCTGCCTCCTCCGGCCCGCTCACCTCTACACATAAAGAAGAAATAAGAGCAGAATGTATATACGCGGCGTCTACCGCATACCGCACAGTCGCGGTCAGGCCTGCAGAGACAAAGGAGTCGAGTCATGGCCAACGTCTCGAACACCAGAGGTGACATAGCCAGTCACCCCGATGTGCCCGAAATGCGGGATCGCTACGCCCGCATGCTCGGTGGTCGCGATGTGGCGCTCGTGGACGGACCGGTGTTCCTGCTCGGTCTGTACTGCGCCACCTCCCCGTGGATACTCCACTACACGACAAGCCAGCCCGCACTCGTGACGCACAACCTCATCATGGGCATCGCGATAGGCGTTCTGGCCCTCGGATTCACCACCACCCCGACCCGGATGTACGGCCTGAGCTGGGCCATGTGCGCGATGGGTACGTGGATGATCATCTCGCCGTGGATCGTCGGCGAGAGCCCTGACGCGGGCGTCGTGCTCAACAACATCATCATCGGCGTCCTCGCCGTGGTGCTGGGGTTCCTGTGCGCGGCCACGTCCACGAAGAGCACATCACAGACGTAGCAGGACGTCTGCGCCGATGAGGACCGTCGGCCGGTCCGCGCGTTCACACCGCGGGCCGGCCGACGCACGTGGACCCCTCTGCCCCACCGGGGCCCCGGGCCGGTCGGCATGCACTACGGCACCAGCCACGGCTCCTGCGGCAGCGGGCTGCCGGTCTCCAGGAGCGACTTCAGGTTGGCCAATACGGCGGACCAGCCGGCGGACACCTCCTTGACCGCGGTCTCGTCGGCGAGGTCCTCGTGCGTGACGGTGAGCCGGACGATCCCGCCGTGCGGCCGGATGTCATAGGTGACCCTGGAGTACTTGTCGTCCTGACCCTCGTCCTCGGGCGAGGCCCAGGTGGCCACCAGCCGGGTGGGCCGCTCGCTCTCCACGACGGTGCCGACCACGTCGGCGATCCCCGATCCGTCGATGCGCCGGTGCTCCCACCGGGATCCGGGGCGCCAGTCCTCGGAGACGTTGCTGTGGCCCCAGTACGAGGCGGTGAGGTCGGCGTCGGTGAGCGCGTCCCAGACCTTCTCGGGCGTGCTGGCGATGTAGGTGACGTACACGAATGTCGGCTTGTCGCTCATGTCTTCCTCGGCTCGTCGTTTGACCTCGCTCAGCGCGCGCAGGCGCGGGCGCTCGAACTTGTCGATCCAGCGCTCCTGGATCTCGTGGAGCGGTACGGGGTTGAGGTAGTGCAGCTTTTCCCGCCCGCGCCGCACCGTGCTGACCAGGTTTGCCGCCTCCAGGACGGCCAGGTGCTGGGTGACCGACTGGCGGGTCATGTCGATGTGCTCGCACAGCTCTCCCAGGGTCTGTCCGCTGTGCTCGTGCAGCCTGTCGAGCAGCCGTCTGCGCGTCCCGTCGGCCAGGGCCTTGAAGACCTGGTCCGTCTCCGTGTCCCTGCCCGGCACTGATCCGCTCCCTGGTTCTGGTTCCTCGTCCGATCGCACACTCAACGTTATGCAGGCAATTACCTGCATGTCAATCGTCCCGTGCCGTCCGCCATCCCGTCCGGTGCGCCGTCTGCCATCCCGTCCGGCGCCGTCTGCCATCCGGGGTACCCCGGCGATATTCGCTGGCCGCGGACGGGCGGCTCGCTCAGACTGTCGCGGTGAGCCGAACTTTCAGTGCGTGGGTGACGTCGGGTGAGGACTTTCTCGGCGCCGTCGGCCCCTTCTCCGTCGACGTGCCGTGGTGGTCCGAGGTCGAGCCGGTCGCCCGGCGTCTGCAACAGGCGCTCGGGGTACGGGTGTTGGTGGTGCGCCTGCTGTCCGTGGACGGCGGGGAGGGCGGGCGGGACGGCCATGTGACGTACCACGTCGAGGCGTTGGAGCGTCCGGGCATGCTGCTCCAACTCCCGGCGGATCCAGGGACGTTGTACGGACTCGATCCGCTGCGGGCTCCCTGGGCGCGGATCGACGGACTCAGGGAGCTGCTCGACTGGTCGACGCGCACGCTGGCCGGGAGGGGTCGGCCGGTGACCGGGCCGGTGGAGCAGCGCCGCACATGGAACCTGGCCGGGCTCTTCCGGCTGCCCACCGGCCGGGGCCCGGTCTGGCTCAAGGCCACACCGCACTTCGCCGCGGACGAGGCGGAGGTCATCGCAGCCTTCGCCCGCGTCGATCCCGGGCTGGTGCCGACCGTCCTCGGCTCGGCCGACGGGCGCATTCTGATGGAGCACATCCCCGGCGAGGACTGCTGGAAGGCGTCGGCGGAAACCGCCGCCTCCGGAGTGCGCCGCTTCGTCGCGGCGCAGGCGGCCCTCGCCGTACGGCCGGAGGAACGGCCCGCGAACCTGCCGGACCGTCGTACGTCCGTGTTCGCCGAGCGGGTCCGGGAGTTGCTCGACGGGCCCGTCTCGGGCGAGCTGACCGCCCATGAGCTGGACGTGGCACGGGAGTTGACGGACCGTTGGCGGCTGCTCGACGAGTGCGGTCTGCCGGACACGGTCGTGCACGGCGACTTCCACCCCGGCAACTGGCGCAGCGACGGCGGGCCGCCGGTGGTCGTCGACTTCGCCGACGCACACTGGGGCAACCCGGCCCTGGACGCGCTGCGCGTGCACGACTTCCTTGCCGAGGACGTACGAGCCGGTGCCGCCCGCGTCTGGGTGGACGCGTGGCTGGAGCAGGTGCCGGGCAGCGATCCCGCCCGCGCCCTGGCCGTCGCCGAGCCGCTCGCACATCTCGCGTACGCGGTCCGTTACCAGGAGTTCCTGGACGGCATCGAGCCGTCGGAGCGGATCTACCACCAGGACGATCCCGTGTCGGTGATCCGCGAGGCCGTGCGCCGCGCGACCGCTCCCGACCAGGGGCTCGCCGATCTGGGGCGCTCCGTCGTGCGGTGAACGACACTCACGCGCCCTTGGCCGCCCGTCCGCGCGCGAGGCAGGATCACCTCATGGACAGCCCGCTGACACTCGCCCCGCCTCCGTACCTGCGGCTCGAAGGAGAGGGTATTCACCTGCGCGAATGGTCCGAGGAGGACATCCCCGCCCTGGTCGAGCTGTACGACGACCCGGAGATCGCCCGCTGGACGCCGGTGGCCTCGCCGTTCGACACGATGGCGGCGCAGATCTATCTCACCGAGGCCCAGGAGGCGCGGGCGCAGGGACGCAAGGTGCAGCTCGCGATCACCACGGACGGGGTCCTGCCCCAGGGCGAGGTGCTGCTGTTCCGCAGCAAGGCCGACGAGCGGGACGTCGAGATCGCCTACGGCGTGGGAGCCGCCCACCGGGGCCGGGGTCTTGCCTCCCGGGCCGTCCGCCTCCTCTCCGAGTACGCCGTGCGGCACACGGGAGCGCGGCGCGTGGTGCTGTGCATCGAGGAGGGCAACGCGGCCAGCATCGCCGTCGCCCGGTCCACCGGCTTCACGCTCACCGACGACGAGCCCGTCCTGCGGACATCACGTGGGCGGCCGACAACCCTGCGGACGTGGAGCCTGACCGGCGGCGCCACGTAACCCTTCGGGCGGTTCTCGATCGCGGGAGCGCGCCCCCGGCTGGCAGGCTGCTCCCATGGATCATGCGGAGGTTCTGCTCATCGGTGGGCGCGCGGGTGTCGGGAAGTCGACAGTGGGCTGGGAGGTCTCGGCCCGGCTGCGGCGGGCGCAGGTCGCCCACGCCGTGCTGGAGGGTGACTTCATGGGGCAGGTGCATCCGGCGCCCGAGGACGATCCGCACCGGGCGGGGATCACCGAACGCAATCTGGCGGCGGTGTGGGGGAACTTCGCCGAACTCGGCCACCGGCGCCTCATCTATACGAACACCGTGAGCGTGCTGACCGAGGCCGCGGGCATGTTCGAGCGGGCGATGGGCGAGAACGTACGGCTCGTACGGGTGCTTCTCACCGCCTCCGACGCCACCGCCGCCAAGCGGCTGAAGGGGCGTGAGCTGGGCTCCGAGCTGGAACAGGAGCTGCGGGGCAGCGCGTACAAGGCCCGCCTGCTGGAGGAACGGGCGCCCGCGGACACCGTACGGGTGGTCACGGACGACCGCGAGGTGATCGACATCGCGCGCGAGGTGCTCGAAGTCACCGGCTGGACCGGAACCGGCGCCGGCTGAGAGAAACCGCCCGGACTGCACTCACGCCGACGGGGCACTTGTAGAGGTAAGGAGTATGACGAACAGGGGCGAAGAGGGGCTGAGATGGAGATCTCGGGCATCATCAGTGCCATCGTGATCGGCATCATCATCGGTGTGCTGGGTCGGCTCGTTGTTCCGGGCCGTCAGCGCATCGGCATTCTGTGGACGATCGCGGTCGGCATCGTGGCCGCGCTCATCGGTTCGGCGCTGGCCAACGCTTTCGACGTGTCCGACACCAACGGAGTGGACTGGATCGAGTGGCTGATCCAGATCGGACTCGCGGCACTCGGTGTCGCGGCCCTGGACCGGTCGAAGGCAGGGCGCCGCTGACCACGACAGCTGGCGTCGCACCGCGTGCCGGGCTCCACGAGGTGTCCGCCGCCCACCGTATGGCGCGTCGCGGTACGAAAAGCTGTTGCAGGTCGTTCTCCGTCACGGCTAGCGTCTGCGGGTTTCCCCCCGCAGCCCGCACCGCACCTCAACCGTGACGGAGACACCTTGCCGCACCGCATCACCGCGCTCACCGATCCCCAGCCCAGCGCGTCGAGCCGCCGTCTGGCGTGGCTCGCGTCCGACGACGAGGGGGTGCCGGTCGGATCCGCCTTTCTACGGCTGTTCACCAAGGCGGGGCAGGAGCATCTCGCCGAGCTGGAGATCGCCGTGCACCGGGCGGAGCGCCGGTGCGGTGTCGGCGGCGGTCTCCTGGACGCGGCCGTCGCGGCGGCACGGGACGAGGGGCGCCGCTCCGTTCTCGCCCAGGCCGAGGCCGGTTCCCCCGGCGACCTCTTTCTGGCGGCGCGCGGCTTCCGCAGGGTGCTGGCGCTGACGTACGCCCGGCTCCCGCTGGCCGACGCCGACCTCCACCGCATCGACGAGATCGTCGAACAGCCCCATGAGGGCTACCGGTTGATCCAGTGGGAGGGCACGGTACCGTCCGAACTGGCCCTCACCTTCGCCCACTCCCGCCGGGCCATGGACGACATGCCGATGGACGGGACCGACTACGGCACGGTCGTCTGGGACGTGGACCGGGTGCTCTCGGCCGCCGAGGCGATCGCCAAGCGGGGCGAACTCCTGCACACGGTCGCCGTGGTGGACACCGCGAACGGTTCGGTCGCCGGCTTCTCCGAGCTCGTGGTTCCCGGTGACGGCCGGGGGGACGCACAGCACTACGGGACCGGTGTGCTGCCCGAGCATCGAGGCCACGGGCTCGGCCTCTGGATGAAGGCAGAGTCCATCCGGCAGGCCCGCGAACGCCACCCGGAACTCGGCGGCCTGCTCACGGACACGGCCGACAGCAACGCACACATGCGCGGCATCAACGACACGCTCGGCTATCTGCCGACGCACAGGGCGGTGGAGTACCAGCTCGATCTGTGACGCGGCGATGTCACCCGGGCCCGGGTGACATCGCCGTGTCCCGGCTACGAGGCCGAGTGCACGTACGGCGTGGTCGTCGTCAGTGGGGCGAAGCCGAGTCGTTCGAGGATGGGGCGGCTCTCGTCGGAGGCGTCGACCTGGAGGTAGCGGTAGCCGCGGTCGGCGGCGATACGGGCGCGGTGGGCGACCAGGGCACGGTAGATGCCCCTGCCGCGCCAGGCCTCGACGGTGCCGCCGCCCCACAGTCCCGCGAACCGTGTGCCGGGGACGAGTTCCATGCGGGCCGAGCTCACCGGCACGTCACCGGCGAGGGCCACGACGGCGACCACGGTGTCCGGCTCTTCGGCCAGCTGGGTGAGCAGCAGGTGGCGGAGCCTGGAGCTGTCCGCGCCGTAGAAGGCCTGCTCGTGGACGTCGGCCACGAGGTCGACGCCAGCGGCGTCGGTGACGGGTCGCAGTTCGATGCCCTGCGGCGGCCGGACGTCGAGGTCCAGCTCACCGACCTCGGCGATCATCAGCGTCTCCTCGGGTTCGGCCGTGAAGCCGGCCGCGCGCAGCCTTCGGCCCAGATCGACGGGCCGGTCGTGGGCGTACAGCTTCCACTCGAATTCCAGGCCAAGACTCCCGAAATGCCGCACCTGCTCGGCGATCGCCGCGTCGGCGTCGGCCTCCGAGAGGTCCGACCAGAGCACCCCGTTCCAGCCCTTCTCGGGTCCGACGTGCCGCACTACAGCTCCGACGCGCTCCACCACGGAGTCGAGGCCGAAGGGGCGCGCGCCCTCGCGCATGTCCCGGTCGAACAGTGCCAGTACCGCTGTGTGATCCATTACGCCACTCCAGCATCCGTGGGACGGGCGGGCAACGGAGTTTCGGGCGAGTCGGCGTCCGGGGGTGCCGACCGGTGATCATTTGGCGTCGTGGAAGATCAGCCCGAGGGTGCGTCGCCGCCCTGAGCGGACCGTGCTCACACCGTGCCGCATGGGGCCGATGGACCAGCCCCGCCTGGAGGCCACGGGCCGGTCGCGGGTGGTGAAGATCAGGCCGTGGCCCTGGGGCAGGGTCGTGGACGATCCTCTCGACTGGGCGCGCGGGCGCTGCTCGGTCATGATGAACTCGCCGCCCGTGAAGTCGGCTCCCGGGGCGTCGAGACCGATCACGACCTGGAGCGGGAAGAGCAGGTCACCGAACACGTCCCGGTGCAGGGCGTTCCAGTCGCCGGGCCTGTAACGCAGCAGGATCTGGGCCGACTTGGACTGTCCGGCCGCATGGCACCGTTCCACCCACTCCCCCAACGTGTCGGGCCAGGGCGCGGGTTGGCCCAGTCTCTCGGCCCAGTCGCGGGCGACGGGCAGGAGCCGCGGGTAGAACGCCTCGCGCAACTCCCTGACGACATCCGGCAGTTCATGCGTGAAGTAGCGGTACTGGCCGGAGCCGAAGCGGTGGCGGGCCATGTCGATGGTCGCGCGGAATCGGTCGTCCTCGTCGTAGAGGGCGGCGATCTCGTGGCACTGCCCGGGAGTGAGGAGCTGCCCGGTGAGCGCGTTGCCGTGCTCGTCGAGTTCGCCGGTCAGGGCGGCCCAGTCCTGTGCCGCGACCCGGTCCGCCGGATCTGTGGTGTGGTTCATGGTGAGCGGTACCTCAGGGGTCAGAGAAGGGTGGGCTGCAGGACGCCCTCGTGGGTGAGGAGCTGCACCTTGCGCTCCACACCGCCGGCGTAGCCGCGCATCGTGCCGTCCGCGCCGATGACCCGGTGGCACGGGCGCACCAGCAGCAAGGGGTTCGCTCCGATCGCCGCGCCCAGCGCCTGGATCCGTTCCCGGGGCACACCGAGCCGCTCGGCGAGCGCGCCGTACGTGGGCGACGTGCCGTACGGAATCTCCTCCAGCGCATGCCACACGCGCTGCTGGAAGTCCGTGCCGCTGGGGGTGAACTCGATGTCGAACCCGGTGAGTTCACCGGCGAAGTAGGCGGTCAGCTGCCCTGCGACGTCTGCGAAGCGGTCGGGGTCGCGCCGCCAACCGGGCTTCACAGCAGGGGCGTTACGCTGCCCCGGCATGGACAGCGAAGTCAACGTCACACCGTCCAGGGCTGCTTCACCGACCAGTAGCAGTTCGCCCAGCGGGCTGTCGATCGTCGTAAAGGCGGTCATCGTGGCCTCCCTTTCATGCGCTTTCGTTCCACTCCTCATACTGGGGTGTCCCGATCACGGATGCTGGCGGGATTCGGACGCCACGCTGCGCTGCCGGCGGAGGTGCTCACTCTGGCCCGGTTCCCCACGGGGCCGAGCCAGAGTGACCCTCGGGATCACTTGAAGAAGCGCAGCGGCACCGCCCGTGCCATGGCCTCCCGGCCCGCGTCGTTGGTGTGCAGGTGGTCGCCGCTGTCGTAGGCGGCGAGGAGTCGTTCGGGATCGGCCGGGTCGCGCAGCGCGGCGTCGAAGTCGATCACACCGTCGTACTCGCCGCTCGTGCGCAGCCAGTGATTGAAGGTGCTGCGTGCCGCCGCGTTCTCGGGTGTGTAGAAGCCGAGCGTGTCGTTCTTGAACGGCGTGATGGTGGCTCCGTAGATCCGCAGTCCGCGCTCGTGGGCACGGGCGATGAGCTGTCGGTGGCCGTCGATCAGGTCCTGTCCGGTCACTTTCTCGGAGAGCGGGGCGATGGTCCCCGGGTGGCCCAGGTCGTTCACGCCGAGCAGGACGAGAACGTGGCGGACTCCTGGCTGGGCGGCCACATCGCGGTCGAATCGTTTGAGTCCGCTCTCACCGAAGTACGCGGCGTACGCCTCAGCGGGGTGGCCTGCGGGCGGGTTGGGGTCGTGGAGCAGGCGGTTGCCGCTGATGCCCTTGTTGAGGACTCCGACGGGGTGGCGGGGGCCGCCGGGGCCTTGGAGTCGCTGAGCGAGATAGTCGGTCCAGCGGTGGTTGGTGCCGAGGGTGGTGTCGGCCGTGATGGAGTCGCCGAGCGCGACGGCGGCCGAGGCGTTGCCCGTGCCGGAGGGCCCCGCAGCCGTGGGCCCCATGTCCGTAGGCCCTGTGGAGGTGGCTCGGACGCTCACGCCGGTCAGGAAGTACCAGCGTTCCGTGACGGACTGGGGCTCGATCTCGGTCTCGCCCGTCACGTTGCCCGCCGCGATGTAACCGCGCTGCGCCGCGAAGGAGTTGACCGTCGATCCCGGAGTGCTCTCGGGCAGGTGGAGGCTCACGACGAGGTCGGAGCGCGCGGGCACGCGGAGTGTGACGGGGTCGCTGAGAGCGGGCGCTCCGGCGGGGATCGTGACCGATGACGTGCCCGAGAAGGTCAGTTCGCGGTCCGTGGCAGGGTCGATGGTCGCCTCGTCCTTACCGGACGCGCGGCGGGCCACGTGCACCTCGCCGATCTTCAGTGGCTGCTTGCCGAACTCGTTCGAAAGGCGGATGCGGAGGGCGGTTCCCGCGATGCTGGTGTGGACGATCTGGCGGATCGTGTGGTCGTGGAAGGTCGTGGTGTCCGTCTTGGGGATGGCGGTGGGGGCCGTGGCCCAGGTGCCGGTCCAGGCGGTTGGCGCGGGCGCCTGGGCGGAGGCCGAGGTCGAGGGAGCGAGGACAGCTCCCAGCAAGAGGGCTCCGGTGAATAACGCGGAGAGTCTCTGGCGGACAGTCAGGTGTTTCATGTGCGGCTCCTCGTCGTCCGGAGGAAGGGGTGGGCGGGCGCTGGGCGTTGGACGTCGGCTGCCGGTGCGTTGTGGCTTGTCGCGCAGTTCCCCCGCGCCCCTGACGGGGGCAGACTCGAATGTTTCGGGGACCTTTACGAATGAGCGGTCGCGACGATAGAGAGGGCCGTTGCCCCCGTCAAGACGTGGAGGCGTGCACCGTGGGAGACGGCGACTGTGCCGTCGTCGCCGACGGCCAACGCGACGGTGAAGGCCTGCTGGTTGGGCAGCGGGACGCCGGTCGGCGTGCGGTTCACCTTCACCGGCGCGGACCAGATGCGGCCGGCGTCGTCGGAGGCGGCCATGGCCACGGAGTCGACGGCGCCGTCGGTGAACCGCGAGTCCTGCCAGGCCACATGGCCACCTCGCTGCAGACCACGGTCTACAACGCGGGCATCGCGGCCGGTTCCCTCACCGGAGGTCTGGTCCTGGCGGGTCCGGGCGCCGGCACCCTCCCCTGGACGACGTTCCTGCTGGTCACGCTGACGCTCGCGATCGTGGCCGCCGGGCGCCGGCACGCCTTTCCCTCGCGGCGTCGTACGGAGTTGAGTACGGTCGGTCCAAGGTCAACAGGAGGGCGGGTACGGCATGGTGGGTGAAGCCGAGCTGAAGCATCTGCGCCGCTGCGTGGAGCTGGCGACCGAGGCGCTGGACTCCGGTGACGAGCCGTTCGGGTCGGTGCTGGTGGGCGCGGACGGCACAGTCCTGGCCGAGGACCACAACCGGGTGGCCTCCGGAGACCGCACCCGACACCCCGAGTTCGAGCTGGCCCGCTGGTCGGCGGCGCATCTGACACCGGAGGAGAGGGCCGCGGCGACCGTCTACACCTCCGGCGAACACTGCCCGATGTGCGCGGCGGCACACGGCTGGGTGGGCCTCGGCCGCATCGTGTACGCGGCGTCCTCCGAGCAACTGTCTTCCTGGCTCGGCGAATTGGGCGTCCCCGCTCCCCCGGTCCGTCCGCTGCCGATCCGGGAGGTGGCCCCCGGAGTACTCGTCGAGGGGCCGGTCACGGAGCTGGCCGACGAGGTGCGGGCCCTGCACCGGCGGTTCCATCACGCGGAGTGATAGGCCCCCTCGGCGGCGACCAGCCGTTCCGGTTCCGGACCGGCTGTCGGGCGCCGTGGTGGCCACTTTCGAACGGTTGCCCGCGCGACGCGCGAACGTACGCGACGACTGAGCCGTACGAGAGGGGGCAGGCGGGACAGATCGGTTGCCCGCCCCGAGGCCAGGAGATGTGGTGTCCCAAGACTTGTCAGCCCCCGCGCCCGTGGCTCTGCGGGAACGCCTACCGGAGAAACGGGCCAGGCCGGCGCCCGCCGGCAGGGACCCGTACTTCGACAACGCGAAGTACCTCACCATCGTGCTGGTGGCCTGCGGTCACGCGTGGGAGCCGCTGACCCACGGCAGCAGAGCCGCGACGGCGGCGTATCTCACCGTGTACGCCTTCCACATGCCGGCGTTCGCGCTCATCTCCGGCTTTTTCTCCCGGAGTTTCGACATGGCTCCGGGTCGGGTTCGCCGACTGCTGACCAGCATCGTCGTGCCGTACTTCGTCTTCGAGACCGCCTACACGCTCTACTACCGCTGGGCGCAGGACGATCCGGGCTACCCGCTGAGCCTGCTGGATCCCTGGTACGTGATGTGGTTCCTGGTCGCCCTGTTCATCTGGCGGCTGACGACCCCGATCTGGCTGGCGCTGCGCCACCCGGTGCCGGTCGCGCTCGGCATCGCCGTGTTCGCCGCCGTCTCACCCGACCTGGGCGGAGACATCTCGATCCAACGGACACTGGGATTCCTGCCGTTCTTCGTACTCGGACTGACGCTGCGCGCCGAGCACTTCGAGCGGCTGCGCACCTGGCGCGTACGACTGCTCGCGCTGCCGGTGGCCGCGGTGGCGCTCGGTGCGGCATACGCGGTGGCGCCCTGGTTCAGCGCCGGGTGGTTCTACCACCGGGGCAGCGTCACGGGCCAGGGCGCGCCTGCTTGGGCGGGGCTGTTCACCACCCCGGCCCTGTTCCTGCTCGCGCTGGTCCTGACCGGCTGCTTCCTGGCCTGGGTACCGGGCAGGCACCTGTGGTGCACCGCTCTGGGCGCCGGGACGATGTACGGCTACCTGCTGCACGGCTTCGTCATCAAGGGGTCCCGCTTCTGGGACTGGTACGACCACGCGTGGGTACGTACCCCGCTCGGCGAACTCGCCGTCACGGCGGCCGCCGTGGGACTCATCACGGCGCTGTGCTCGGGCCCGGTCCGCGCCGTGTTCCGGTTCGTCGTAGAGCCCCGCATGGCATGGATGTTCAGCCACAGCGGCGAGACCACGACGACGGCCGGCAGACGCCCCTCCGGCTAACCCAGTTCGAGTGTCGTGACCCCGATGACCCGGTCCGTTGCATGCGGACGGACGGGCCCGGTGTACATCCGGGCAGTCTCGAACGACGGGGTCAGACCGTACTCCTCGGCCAGGGCGACGCCCGTCGCGCTCGTCTCGGGGATGTCGACGGAGACCGGGCTGCCGTCGGCCTCGGCGGCCAGTGCGGCGAAGAGGGCGCGGGCGTCCTCGGCGGTGTCGGCGAACAGAGGTCCGATGCGCAGCGACGTGAGCGCAGGCCGGATCACGCTGTAACCGGTCAGCCGCCCGTCGACGATCCGGACCAGTGCGCGGTGCCCGGGCCCGGTGAGCCAGTGCTCGACGAAGAGTGCCCGGTCGGCGGGGTAACAGGCGCTGTCGTAGGCCGTGATCGCGTCGAGGTCCGCCGCCTCGGCGGCCCTGACGCCGGTTCCGGCGGACGTCCCCGCGACCGGGACGCCTCCGAACCGGAAGGTCTTGTAGGCGAGTTCGAACCCCGACTGACGGTAGTTGCCCTGCTGTGCGACCACCCCGTCGAGCCCGACCGTCCGGCCGCCCGCGTGGGCGAGGGCCGTCTTCCAGGTGGTGAGGCCGTAACCGCGGCCCCGCAGATCGGGGCGTACGAGATAGCAGCCCAGGAAGGCGTAGTCGGCGCCGTAGTTGACGACGGAGATCGCGGAGACCGGCTCCCCGTCGATCCTGCCGAGGAAGAACCCCTCCGGATCCTGGGTGAAGAAGCACGCGCCGTCCGACTCCCCCGGATCCCACCCCTCGTCCGCCGCCCACCCCTTGATCACCGGCCAGTCGTCGAGCGAGGCCTGCGTGACGACGAGGCCTTCGGGGCTCGGAGGGGTCATCTGTGCGCTCCATTTCGTCGGAATACCGGAAGAGGGGCGGAAGGGAGTCGGACGGGAGTCGGAACACGGCAAGCTGCGTGCGGTGATCAGCCGCGCCCGCGAAGCATCCTTCCCGATGGCCGACGTGCGTGGCGCGGCAATCAGCCAGTGTCCTTCCCAGGAGGGAATGCAAGGCCAGTGGCCGCGCCCAGGGTGGCCGTCCATGGATCACCTGACACTGCGCCCGGTGGACGAGGACGGCCTGACCGTGATGGAACGGTTCCTCATGGTGGGCACGCGGGCGCAGCGGCTGCTGGTCGAGTACCTGTTCGCGCACACCCAGGTGGTCCGGATCGAGGCGGACACCGAGGTGGAGAACATCGCCGAGCAACGGGCCCTGGAGAAGGCGAGGTTCACCCGCGAGGGCGTGCTGCGGAGTGCGGGGTTCCGCGATGGGCGGTGGCGGGACGGGGTGCGGTACAGCGTGCTGCGCGACGACGTGGCCCCGGCCGGCTCCTGAGCGCCGGCCCGTGAGGGAAGCCGCCCGGGTATGAGGGGCGTGGGGGCGCAGTCAGAGGGAGACCCCACCGGTTGGTGTGCCCGGTGGGGTCTTCCGTCCTCGGAGGTGTCACTCGGCTGAGAATCGACGCGGTGTGCCGTGGCGCGATTCAGCGCACTGCCGAGGGGGCGGCACGCGAACGACCGTGGGTACGGGTCGGTCCGCGACCGGGACCACGCCCGCGGGCCCGGTCCGAGTGGGCCACCGCGGGCCGGGACGACGTACGGTCACCGGCCCGGGTCGCGACCGGTCGTGAACCCGGCGGACCGACCGCTGCCCCGGGTCAGGAGCCGTCCGCGGACTCCGGCCCGCCCGCGCCGGCGTGCCCGGACCGGGGTGCGACTGCCGTCCGGAACCGCCGGTACAGCGCGGCGCCGCCCAGCATCAGCGCGGCGCTGGCCGCGACCGTCGGGCCCATCAGGTCCGTGCCGGTCTGGGCGAGGGACGCACGCGGCTCCTGCGGCACGGCCCGCGGTGCCTCGGGCTCCACCGGCTCAGCCGGCTTCGCCGGTCGCTCCGGCTTCTTCGGCGGCTCCACCGGCTTCGGGGCGGGCGGCGCCACCGGCCTGTCCGGGTGGTGCGGCCGCTCCCTCGACGTGTTCGTGGACTCGTTGCCGATGGCGGGATTGCCGATGCCGACGACGCTCACCGAGTTGCCGGTGACGTTCACGGGGAGCTGGATCGGGAGTTGCACACCGTTGCCAGAGATCACACCCGGTGAATCCTTGGCCCCTCCCTCAGCGACCGCACCGGCGGACCCCGCATGGGCACCGCCCTTGCCGTCGCCGTCCTTGCCATCGCCGTTGCCGTGACCGCCCTCGTTGGCGCAGCGGTTGCCCGCTGCGGGGTTGAGGAGTCCGACCACGTTCACCGTGTTCCCGCACACGTTCACGGGAACGTGCACCGGGAGCTGAATGGTGTTGCCGGAGATCACCCCCGGCGAGTGGGCCGTGCCGCCGTCCGCCGCGGAGTCCGCGTACACCGGCATCGTCACGGCCACGGCGCCGGAGGCGGCGGCCGCGATGATCAAACCATTTCGGGCAACCCGTTTCATAGGTTCCCTGCCTTCCAGACATGGACGCGGGCACTCGCCCGCACCGGATAAAACGCCGGTGGCCGATGCGGGTTAGTGGGTTGCCGATTTTTCACCCCAACGGGCGGTGCCCCACTCGAACTGTCCGGCGCGAGGTCGTGACACCGCGCCGTGGGGCGCGCGGAGCGCAGAGTAAGGCCTCCGGCGCAGGTCCGCCCGCCGGGAGGCGTGGCCGGGGGTGCCCCCTTATCGTGATCGAGGGGGAATCCCCGGCTGCGCGCCGGGGCGTTCCGGGAGGCCTTCATGCTGTCCACGCATCAACGCCGGGCGTTCACCGGTGCCGTGACGCTGGCCCTGCTGGGAGCCGGGCTGCCGACGGTCGCCGCGGCGGACACCGACCGGCCCGATCTGTCCCGCTTCTACGACCAGCGGATCAAGTGGTCCGCCTGCGAGGGCGACAGCCTGCCCGACGACCTGCAGTGCGGGAAGGTGACCGTCCCGGTCAACTACGCGAAACCGGCCGACGGGACACTCGACCTCGCCCTGGCCCGTATCCGGGCGACGGGGAAGGCCAGGGGTTCGGTGGTGCTGAACTTCGGCGGCCCCGGCGGGCCCGGGGTCAGCGAACTCGCCGCGGGCGGCGAGGACTTCATGGGCCTGACCGACGGCTACGACGTGGTGACCTTCGACCCGCGCGGCGTCGGCAGAAGCTCCCCGGTCAGCTGTGGCGAGGGGACGGGCGAGGCCGCGGCCGAGGCGGATCCCGACGCGGGCGACGGCGACGACCCCCGGGTCGCTCTCGACCTGCTGCGCAGGGCCGCCGACGAGTGCGCCGAGCACTCCGGGCCCGTGCTGCCCCACATAGGCACGGTCAACGCCTCTCGCGACCTCGACGTGCTGCGCGAGGCCCTCGGCGACAAGAAGCTCAACTACCTCGGATTCTCGTACGGAACGCGGCTGGGCGCGGTGTACGCGGCCCAGTTCCCCAAGAGAACGGGCCGGTTGGTGCTCGACGGCGTGGACACCCTCACCGAACCGCTGAGCGAACAGGGCATCGTCGGCGCGCAGGGCCAGCAGACGGCCCTCGAGGACTTCCTCGGCTGGTGCACCGAGGACATCAACTGCGCGTTCGGACAGGACACCCGCACCGCCCGGCAGGACGTGGTCCGGCTGGTCGATTCGCTGGACGAGGATCCGGTGCCGGGGGACTTCGGTGAACCATTCTCCGGTCAGGATCTGGTGGGCGCGATCGTTCAGGCCCTCTACAGCAAGGAACTGTGGTCGGCCCTCTCGCAGGCGCTCACCTCGCTCGTCCAGGACGGCGACACCCGGGGCATCATGCGGTTCGCCGGGGGCGGCATCTCCCTGCCCGGCGGCATCACGGTTCCCGGCGACGGCGGGCTCGCCGAGGACGGGGAGGGGGGCCTGGTCGACGAGGGCGACATTCCCGTCGACAACCTCCCGGCCGCGCTGATGGCCGTCAACTGCGCCGACGACCCCGACCGGCCCACCGCCGACCAGATCACGGAGAACATCGGCCAGCTGCGTGCCGAGTACGAGGCGGCGTCGCCGGTCTTCGGCGAGTATCGCCTCACCCAGGTCCTGATGTGTTACGGCCGCCCGAAGGGCACCACCTACATCCGCGACAAGGTCCGCGACGTCGACACCCCGAAACTGCTCCTCGTCGGCACCCGCGGCGACCCCGCGACCCCGTACCGCTGGACCACTGAGACGGCGGACCGGCTCGGCTCGTCGGCGGTCGTCCTCGACAACAAGGGCGAGGGCCACACCGGGTACGGGTCCTCCAAGTGCGTGCACCGGAAGGTCGACGACTTCCTGCTGTACGGCTCGCTGCCGGCCGACGGTAGCTCGTGCGGGGCGGAGGACTGAGGATCGTGACGGAGACAGCGCCCACCTCGCCGTTCGCCCGATCCGGCTCCTCCGCATGCCCGTTGACCCATTCGGTCATATGGTGCATATATGGAGCATGCGCTGAGCCCCACCACCCTCACCGAACTGCGCCGTCCGCGGCCCTATCCGGCCGTGTCGGTGCTCACTCCGACCCATCGCCGCGAGCCCGACAACGCGCAGGATCCCGTCCGGCTGCGCAACGTCCTGGCCGAGGCGAAGAAGCAGCTGGAATCCGATCCCGCGGTCACCCGTGAGCGGCGGATGGATGTCTTCGGGCAGTTGGAGCAGGCGCTCGCGGAGGTCGATCTGGCGCACGCCGAGGACGGCCTCGCGATCTTCGCCGCCCCCGGGGAGCACCAGGTGTGGTCGCTGGCCCGGACCGTGCCGGAGCGCGTCGTCCTCTCGGACACCTTCCTGACCCGCAATCTCGTCGCCGCACAGGCCGCCGAGCGTCCGTTCTGGGTCCTGGCCGTCTCTGCGGACCGGATCTCCCTGTGGAGCGGCGGCGGGGGGCATGTCGTCGAGTCCGAGGCGGCCGGCTTCCCGCTGACGCGCAGCCTGGAGGACCCGGACGCCGAGCGCAAGGAACGTATCGGCGACCTGCCGAGCACCTTCCGCGACGAGCAGACCCGCCACTTCCTGCGGGACGGCGACACCGTCCTCGCCAGTGTCCTGCGCGGCGACCCGCGACCGGTGTACGTCACCGGCGAGCAGGCCGCGCTCTCCCTCCTCGACGAGGTCGGCACCGTCACCAAGGACGCCGTCCACGTCGCGCACGGCGGTCTCGCGCACGCGAGTGCCGACGCCGTGTGGCAGGCGGTCAGCCCGCTGGTCACGGCCGAGGACCGCAGGAGCGCCGACACCGTGGCACGGGAACTCGAAACGGCCAAGGGCCGACGGGCGTTCGCGGCCGGCGTCGACGAGGTCTGGCAGAACGCGACCGCGGGCCGGGTCCGACTGCTGGCCGTAGAGGAGAACTACCGCGTGACCGTGCGCGACGACGGCGGCGACCATCTCGTCCCGGCCGACACCGACGATCTGGACGCCCGCGACGACATCGTGGACGAGATCGTCGAACAGTGCCTGGACACCGGCGCGCAGGTCCACTTCGTCCCGGACGGCACGCTGGGCGACGCGGCGGGCATCGCGGGAGTGCTGCGCTACTGACCGCGACGGGTCGACGGGCCCGGCAGCGCGACGGGTCGGCAGACCCGGCAGATCGACCAGTCACCGACAGCAAGGACAGCGTGTGATGAACACACCCTCACCCCGTGGCCGCCGCCGGCCACACAGGGCTCGTTCGGCTGCCGTCGCGCTGGCGGCGATCGCCGCGGCCACGAGCACGCTCGCGGCGTGCAGCACCGACAGCGACTCCGGCGGTTCCGACCCGTCCTTCAGTGAGCGGCCGTCCCCTCCCGACACGGCGTCCTTCTCGGGTACGGCCCCTTCCGTCAACGAGTCGGCCATCGAGTCCGCACGCGCCCAGGCCTCGGCGGCTGCTTCCTCCGCCTCGGCCGCGGCGTCCTCGTTCGAGGCGTCCGTGTCGGCGGAGGTCGCCCGCGCCAACGAGGCGGCGGAGAGCGAGCTCAAGGACGTGGACGGCCAGGGCAACGCGATGTCCGACGTCTCCATGACCGGCAAGCCCAGGGCCGAGACCGGCGGCGTGCTCGCCGTCGTCGTGAGCATCACCAACAAGACCGACTCGCAGGCCTCGTACGCGGTACAGGTCGACTTCCTCGATTCCTCCGGCAAGACGGTGGAGACGAGATTCGTGGGCGCCGAGGACCTCGCCCCGGGTGAGCGCGCCCAGCCGCTCGCCATCAGCCGCAAGCCCGCCGAGCCGGTGCTGACACCCAAGCTGGTCAAGGCCCAGCGGTACTGACGCTTGGCTCAGCGTCGCCGAAGCGGCGAAACCACGTCCGAGCACCGCACACACTCACGCCGAACATACGATTGAGTGAGTCGCAGCCACTGCCGTCACTCCATCAACTCGCCTATCCTGTCTACGACTTGACGGACCGGTCGCGTATTGAATTCACCTCGCCCACATCCCCCACGAGGACTACGGCATATGCCAGAGGCACCACTGAGTCGTGTGTTGCCAAATCCCTTACAGGGCGTCGCAGGCTGTGCGACAGTCGTAACCGGTCCTTCCTTCAGCCTTGGTCGTACCGTGCCTGTATCGGAGTACGTCATGCCGTCCCACCTCCCGGCGGACCACCCTGCCGCCCAGCCGCCCCCGCGCGGCTCGGTCGACGCGCTCATTTCGCAGACGCGCCGACTGCGGGGCGAGGTGGACGCCGTACGGCGCGACGCGCCGGCCGACGGCACGGACCCGGAGGGCCGCTGGCAGCGCGCCCTGTGCGATCTGGCGATGCATCAACTCAGCGACCTCGACGAGCACTTGGCGCAGTTGAGGGACGGCCCGTCGGCCGCTCCCGTCGAGCACGAGGCGGCGGCTCCCACCGTACGAGCCGTGCCGACCGCACCCCGGCACGGCTCACTGCTCAGCCGGGTCGGCAGCGCCGAGTGGAACCTCCTGACGGACGAGGCGACCTGGTCCGGCGAGCTCTACCAGATCCTCGGCCGCGACCCGGCCGCTCCCCCGCTCACCCTCGACGAACTGCCCTCCGTGGTGCTGGAACAGGACCGGCCGAGGCTGACGGCGATGGTCACGGACTGCCTCATCGACGCCAAGCCGATCGACGGCGAGTTCCGTATCGTCCGGCCCGACGGCGACGTACGGACCGTGCACGTGATGGGCGAGCCCGTGCTCGACACCGACGGCAGCACCGCCTCGATGTGGGCGGTCCTGCGGGACGTCAGCGAGCTGCGCCGCAGCCAGCGGACCGTCAGCGAGACCCGTGACTCCCTGCAGCACCAACGGCACTTCGCGCAGACCGAGCGCCGGCTCGCGGTCGAGTTGCAGGAGGCCGTGCTGCCGCCGTGGCGCGGTTCCCTGCGCCTCCCGCGCCAGGGACCCGAGACGCTGGATCTGGCCGCCCGCTATCTGCCGTCCTCGACGAGCGCTCTGATCGGCGGCGACTGGTACGACGCACTCGAACTGACCGGTGGGGACACGCTGTTGAGCGTCGGAGACCTCACCGGCCGCGGTGTGACCGTCACCTCGGGCATGGCGATGATGATCGGCGCCCTGCGCGGTATGGCCGTGGCGGGTACCGAACCCGGACAGCTCATGGCGTGGCTCAACCAGTTACTCGACGCCTCGGTCCAGCCGGCCCTGGGCAGCGCGGTGTGCTGCCGCTACCGGCCCGAGAGCCGCACACTGACCTGGGCGCAGGCAGGACACCCCGCCCCACTGCTGTTCCGCAACGGGACGGGGCGCGCGCTCGCACCGCCGGACGGCGTCCTGCTCGGCGCCACCTCCGGCGCTGTCTACGGACAGGCCGAAGAGACGCTCGAACCGGGCGACCTGCTCCTCCTTCACACCGACGGGCTGGTTCCCCGGCGGTGGGTGTCTCCACAGACCCAGTCATGGGACCGGTCCCAGCCATGGGAGTCCCACGACTCGAGCGAGGTCGAGGGTGGAGGCGACACCGCGGCCGTCAGCCGTCTCCTCGACCTGGCCCCCCGCTTCGGCGAGGCCCGAACCGCACAGGACTGCGTACGGATGGTCGTGGAGGAGTTCGGCGAGACGGAGCGTGAGGACGACGCCTGCGTACTGATCGCCAGGGTTGCCACCTGACGCGGGCACGACCCGACAGCAAGCGGGCAGAACCCGGCAGGGATGAACAGCCGCACAGGCCCCCTATGCCCGTGCGCTGTTGCCGCCCCTGGCCTTCAACGAGCCCTTGGGCAGCGCCAGTTTGATCTCCTCACGCAGATCGTTGATCTTCGGATAACTGGAGTACTGCCCCGTCAGCCGGTACATCTCACGCAGCCGGTCCCAGGTGCGGTGGGAGGAGTTCGAGCCCATCGACGTCAGGGCCAGGCGTGCGTACCGGTCGGCCTGTTCGGGGTCGTCGGCGATGAAGCAGGCGGACGCGAGCGAGATGTGGTCGAAGATCTTCGACCGGTCCCGGCCCTTCTCCCGCAGCTCCAGGGCTTCCTTGGCATGGCTCTGCGCGACGGCGGCCGCGGACGGGTCGTGCTCCGCGAGCGTCCGGTAGGCCAGGGCCTGCATCCCGTGCATGTCGGCCTCGTCGAACAGCTGCATCCAGCTCGGCGGCGGCACATCACCCTTGTCCGAGACGAAGAGGTCCTCCGCCTCCCCCAGGGTGCGCCGCATGGCCTGGCCCTTGCCCAGCGACGCCTGTGCCCAGGCCTCGATGGTGTAGAGCATGGCCTGGGTGCGCGGCAGGACCTCGTCACCGGATCCGGACTTGGCGAGCTTCATGAGGTCGAGCGCGTCGTCGGGCCGGCCCAGGTGCACCATCTGGCGGGCAGCTCGGGAGAGCGCCTCGCCCGCACGGGGCCGGTCACCGCCTTCTCGGGCCGCGTGCGCGGCGATGATGAAGTACTTCTGGGCCGTGGGCTCCAGGCCGACGTCGTGCGACATCCAGCCCGCGAGGACGGCGAGGTTGGCGGCGACGCCCCACAGGCGCCGCTGCAGATGGTCGGGGTGTCGGTAGGAGAGCATGCCTCCCACTTCGTTGAGCTGTCCCACGACAGCCTTGCGTTGCAGTCCGCCCCCGCGGGCCGCGTCCCAGGCCCGGAACACCTCGACCGAGCGCTCCAGTTCCTCGATCTCCTGCGACCCGATGGGGGCGGCCTCGTAGCGGTCGAACCCAGCGGGGTCGGCGTGCAGGGGATTGTCGATGTCAGGGGCGTCGGCCGCGAGGGCCGGATCGGAGTGCAGCCAGTCCTGCATGGCGCTGCTGATTGCGGATCCGGCGGCGAGCGCGGCGCCCGCGCCCACCAAGCCGCGTCGGTTGAGCATGAGGTCCATTCCCGTGAATTCGGTGAGGACCGCGGCAGTCCGCTCGGGCGCCCACGGCATACCGTCGGGATGTTCCACACTCCCGGCGCCCTGCCGTTTCCCCGTGCGCCCGTGCCGGACCAGACCGAGATCCTCGATGGTCACGACACGGCCGAGACGCTCGGTGAACAGTGCCGCCAGCACCCGCGGCACCGGATCTCGCGGGATCTCTCCCGTGTCGATCCACCGCCGCACCCTTGAGGTGTCCGTCGCCAGCTGGGGGTGGCCCATGGCCGCCGCCTGCCGGTTGACCATCCTCGCGAGTTCCCCCTTGGACCAGCCGGCCAGGCCGAACAGGTCCGAAAGGCGGGTGTTGGGTTGTCCGCTCACGTCAAGCCCCCAGGTTCTCGGCTGAGTTGACACTAACCGCCTGTCAGTTGCTGAGCGACTATTCGCCAGGGTTCGCCAGGGCACGCCAGATGGTGTGCCACTGGGCATCGGGTGTCAGGTAGGAAAGCGCCACCCCGACCCGGTCGCCGAAGGGACACTCCCCAGGGTGCACCAGAGCGGCCGGGGCGGGTAGCGCAGCAACTCGCAGGCACACGAAGGGATCTGTTTCGCCCATGTACGCAGCATCGTCCTCCGTGTCCGCTCCGCCCCGGTCACTGCACGCCCGCCCGGTCGGCAGCGGCCCATATCTCGACCCCGCACGCCCGGGGGCGGCTCCCGTGCTCGGTGCCGGTCGGTCCCGGCGCGTGCCGGGGCTCGGCACCCAACCGCTCAGCGGGAGACTCGACTTGTCCGGCCCCCAGGGGGCGCAGCTGCGCACGGCGATCGCGTCGGTGCACCGGATCTGTCCGGAGTTCTCTCCGGTGCAGGTGCTGCGCCGCAGCGGCCGCTCCGTGCTCCTGGTCGGCACGACAGGGCGCAGCACCGCCGTCGCCAAGTGTTTACTCGACCACTCTCCGGTGTGGACCGAGCGGATCCGTCACGAAATAGCGGCGTACCGCTCGTTCGTGCGGCACCGGCCCCCGGTGCGGGTGCCGCGCCTGATCGCGGCGGACCCGGACAACTGCACACTGGTGATCGAGCGGATGCCGGGACGGGTGGCGGCGCTGCAGCGGCACCCGGTGGAGTCCCCGCCTCGTGCGGACATCAGGGCGGCGCTCGGCGCGATCTGCCGGCTCAACGCGTGGCGGCCGCCGGCGGGAACGTTCGACGCCCCGCTGGACTACGCGGCCCGGATCTCCCGGTATCACGAGCTGGGGTTGCTCACCGACCGGGACATGGGTGATCTGCAGAAGCTGGTGCACGGCATCGCGCACTCGTCCGGCCGCCAGGGCATGGGCCAGTTCTGCCACGGCGACGCTCTCCTGTCCAACATTCTCCTGTCACCGGCCGGTCCAGTGCTGGTGGACTGGGAGCATGCGGGCTGGTATCTGCCGGGGTACGACCTGGCGACGCTGTGGGCGGTCCTCGGGGACGCGCCCGTCGCCCGGCGGCAGATCAGCCAGCTCGCGCAGTCGGCGGGACCGGCGGCGCGCGACGCGTTCCTGGTGAACCTCATGCTCGTGGTCACCAGGGAGATCCGTACGTACGAGACGGCCGTGCAGCGGTCGATGCACGAGACGACCCCGGCGGCACCGGGACCGGCCCACCCGGGTGCTGCGCCGTCCGGCGAGGAACAGCGGCTGCTGCTCAGGCGGCTGCACGACGACTGCCAGATGGCCCGCAAGGCCGTCCGAGCGGCGGTCGGCACTCGCTGACGGGGATGGTGGTCCGCGGTGTGCCCGGTACAGGGCGCATCGCGGACCTTCGTCATGTCGGGCCGCCGATCTCGCCCGGCACTCCTCCATCGAGGAACGTTCACCCGAACAGGCCACAGGTCCACTCCACTGACGCCTCGCAGGCCGGGTCACCGTCGCCGCGAAACCCGCGACACCCGCCGCTGACGTGGGAAATCAACTGTCTCTGGGCATGATTGACGGATCGTCGGAGAGCCGGTACCACTGACGCACGCCCGGCCCCGCACGCACCATCGCGACCGATCGTCCCAGGAGGCCTGCTTTGCGAGGATCCCCCAGCGACTCCAGCCCCTCCACCGGGCACAGACGCGCACGCAGGACGGCCGGTGCCCTCGCCTCGGCGGCCCTGCTGCTTCCGCTGCTCGGCGCCGCCCCGTACGACAGCGGCTCCCAGACGTCCTCCGCACGTCTGCAGAGCGCGTTCGCCGACGCGGCCGCCCAGTACCACGTACCGCGGAATGTGCTTCTCGCCGTCTCCTATATGCAGTCCCGCTGGGACGCGCACGGCGGGGCGCCGAGTGTCACCGGTGGCTACGGTCCCATGCATCTGACGGACGCCCGCACCGCGATCGCCCGGACGGTGGCACCGCACCACAGCGAGGGCATGGAGGACGCGCGTGGCGACGACTCACGCACCCCGCTGCTCCCCGACATCAAGATCCCCGAGAACACCCAACTCCCCGCCCGTCTCAAGACGTTGACGAAGGCGGCCGATCTCACCGGCATCCCGGCGGAGCGGCTGCGTACGGACGCGGCCGCCAATGTGGCCGGGGGTGCCGCGCTGCTGGCCGCCGCCCAGAAGCAGCTCGGCGAGCCGCTCAGTGACGACGCGGCCGACTGGTACGGGGCGGTGGCACGCTACTCGGGCGCCGACGACACGGCGACGGCGGCGAGGTACGCCGACGACGTCTTCGACGTGATCCGCCGCGGAGAGCACCGCACGACGGACGCGGGCCAGCAGGTCGCACTCGCGGCTCAGCCTGAACTGCGGGCCGTCACCCGGCAGTTGGGCGATACGGGACTTCGGGCGGCGCGCGCGGCCGGCACCGAGTGCCCGGCGACCGTGTCCTGCGAGTGGATTCCGGCACCGTACGAGGAGCTCGGCGACGGCGACTACGGCAACCACGACCTCGGCAACCGGCCCAAGTCCCAGAGCATCAAGTACATCGTCGTGCACGACACGGAGGGTGCCTGGGAAGGCGTCCTCAACATGGTGCAGGACCCCACCTATGTGTCGTGGCAGTACACCCTGCGCTCCACCGACGGGCACATCGCCCAGCATGTGAAGGCCAAGGACGTGGCCTGGCACGCGGGCAACTGGTACGTGAACGCCAAGTCGATCGGCCTGGAGCACGAGGGGTTCCTCGCGGCACCGGACGCCTGGTACACGGAGGCGATGTACCGGTCGTCGGCGCGGCTGGTGACGTATCTGGCGAAGAAGTACGGCATCCCGCTGGACCGGCAGCACATTCTCGGCCACGACACCGTGCCGGGAACGACGACGGCGAACATCCCCGGGATGCACACGGACCCGGGCCCGTACTGGGACTGGCAGCACTACTTCGCCCTGCTCGGCAAGCCGCTGCGCGCCGTCCCGGGATCGAACGGCGGGCTCGTGACCGTGCTGCCCCGATTCGCCAAGCACAAGCCGAAGTTCACGGGCTGCGTCACGAAGGGCGAGCCCTGCGCGGCGCACGGTTCGAGCGCCGTACGGCTGCACACCCAGCCGCGCTCGGACGCGCCGCTCGTCAAGGACATCGGGCTGCGGCCCAAGGGCGAGGACTCCACGATCGATGTGAACGACGTGGGTTCGCGGGTCTCCACGGGCCAGCGGTACGCGGTCGCCGGGCGCGACGGTGACTGGACCGCGATCTGGTACCTCGGCCAGAAGGCCTGGTTCAAGAACCCGGCGAAGCAGCCGACCGCGGTGAACGCGACCGGTCTCGTCGTGACACCGAAGGCCGGACTGACCGAGATCCCCGTCTACGGACGCGCGTACCCGGAGAAGGCGGCCTACCCGGCGGGCGTGCCCGTCCAGGAGATCTCGCCCCTGCCGTACAAGCTGCTCAAGGGGCAGAAGTACGCGGCGGGCGACAAGGTGCCGGGCGAGTACTTCTACGCGCCGACCTTCGACACGACGCCGCACCGGGTGGTACGCGGCAAGGACATGTACTACGAGATCCAGTTCGGGCACCGGGTCGCGTTTGTGCGTGCCGCCGACGTACGGGCGGTGCCGTCGGCCTCGTAGAGCGTCACTTCGGCGGCTCGTGGAGTCCGAAGGCGGAGCCCTGGTCGTCGCGGCACAGCTTGAAGCGGCCGAACCGGGCGGCCGACTCCTCGCTGTCGCCGCCGTCGCCCAGGTCCTCCACCGTGCCGCCCAGTTCACGGACCCGGGCGACGGCGGCGTCGAGGTCGTCCACCCGGAAGAAGAGGTAGGGGGAGGCTCCGGTGTCGCCGCCGTGCATTCCGCCCGGCACTCCGTCGGTGGTGATGGCGAAGCCTCCGCCTTCGGACGTGCCGGGTTCGAAGGTCCAGCCGAGGAGGGATCCGTAGAAGGCGCGGCCCCGCTCGGGGTCGGCCACGCCGATTTCGAAGAAGGTCGGTTCGCCGCTCATCGCGCGTCTCCCGTCGTGAGACATGTGTCGGGCGCCTCAAGCCACCGTACGCGGGACGGAACGCGGGCGCCCGCCGTGCCGGTGCCGCTCGTGCGGCGGGGGGCCGTTGTGTGACGGGGCCCGCGCGTGAGCGGGTTCAGCCCTCCTCGATCCGGCGCAGCCGTTCGGCGTCGCAGGTGCGGGGGCAGGTGGAGCAGGCCTCGGCGGGGCGGATCGTGTAGTAGAGGCAGCAGCCCATACGGGTACGGGTCGTGTGCTGCCGTCCGTCACTGCCGGTGAGCCGACGGAACTCCGCTCCGCCCGGGAAGGGTGCGACGGCCGAGGGCAGGAGCGCGGTGGCCGCCCGGACGGCGTCCGGCTCCTGGCCGAGCATGCGGCCGAGGTACCAGATGCCGGAGACGAGGTCGTCGGAGACCATGCCCCACAGGGCGCGCGGGCCGCGCCGGATGTGCGGGGCGATCGCGGAGAGCAGCGGTTCCATATGATCGGCGACGGCCACCCTCAACTCAGCACGCAGCGCCTCCTCGTGAGGGGCCGTCAGTGCACCGGGGAGGGCGGTTGCCGGGTCGCCCGGGAGGCAGGTGAGGTCCGAGCGCGGGCTGATCTCGAACACGCCGGTCGTCAGGTCGAGCCGTACGTCCTCCGGGTGGATACGCGGCACCCGGCCCGTGAGGTACCAGACGCCGCTCATCAGCAGCCCGACGGACCACGCGTAGTCGTGGAGGGCCCGGGAAGCGGCGACGTCCCGGCGCGGGGTGTGGTCGTAGCGGTCCTGGATACGGGTCGTCTCGGCCAGGAGGAAGGCGTCCAGGGCTTCCTGATCCTTCGTCAACTCGGCTCCGCTGACGCCCATTTGGGTGACGGCCGGATTCTGGTCTGCGACCCGCACGGTCAACGCCTCGCACACCTCGCCCAGTTGCCGGTACGTGTCCGCTAGCAGGCCGGACACGGACACGCCCGCACCGGTCGACAGAGTCTCCACGGCCACGGTCATTGGTACTCCTGTGCATGGGGGGCAAAGCGAGTGAAGCAGGTAAGGCTTACCTTAGTATAGAGATCACCGACAGCAGCGCGTGACCGCACCCTCGGGAGCAACGATCAAGGGAGGCGCATGTCACAGCCCATCCACAGCTGGTTGAAACATTAAACATGCCTAACCTAAGCTCACGTACCGTGACTGTGACCCAACGGGCCGCACCGACGGGTGTGCCGCGTCCCCTGCGGCCGCCGCGTACCGCGATCGGGCTCATGGCGGATGCCGCGCTCGCGGGTCCCAGGGCAGTCGCGCACGGCATCAGGCGCGATCCACCGGCCTCGCCGACGACGCTCGGCATCAACGCCTGTGCGGGAATCGCGGGCGTGACGACGGCCACCGGCGTGGAGCTTCCGAGGAAGTGACCCCCACCGCCAGGAACGTGACCGGCCTCCCGGACACGCCCTCAACCCTCCACCCACGAGCGGAAGTTGTCCTCGCGCATGCGTATGTATCTACTCGCCCTCAACCCGACCGACTCCGTCACCGAAGGGTTTCTGCCCGCCGCGGCGCGGCTCGGGCTGGACGTCACGCTCCTCACCGACCAGCCGGACGCCCACCGGAGCGTGTATCCGGAGGTCGAGATCCTGGAGTGCGACGTACGCGACTTCCGTGCCGTCGTCACCCGGATATCGACCCATCACCGCCCCGACGCGGTCTTCACCAACAGCGATCATCTGCAGACCCAGGCCGCCCTGGCCGCCGACTACTTCGGTCTGTCGGGCAAGGACTGGTGGGTCACCCTGCGTACCAAGGACAAGGCCGAGATGCGTCGCCATCTCACCTCCGTCGGCGCCGACACGGTGTGGTCGACCGAAGTCACCGATCTCGCGGGCCTGGCCGCCCTCGACGTCCCGTACCCCTGTGTGGTCAAGCCGCGCGAGGGCGTGGCCAGCGAGGACGTCGTGCTCGTCTACGGTCCCGAGGAACTGCTGGCGCGCTGCACGGAGATCCGCAGCCGTCGCCCGGGGGCCGCCCTGGTCGTCGAGGAGTACCTGCCGGGCGAGCTGTACACCCTGGAGACGCTCGGCGACGGCCACGTCCGCCATGTCCTGGGCGGATTTCACACCACGGTGTCACCACCGCCGTACTTCATAGAGGAACGGCTGACCTTCGTCGCGGCCCATCCCGAGCCGGTCGTCGCCCAGGTGCTGGCCCAACTCGACGCGCTCGGCGTGGGATTCGGCGCCTGCCACACCGAATTCGTCGTCCACGAGGGCAAGGCGCGGATCATCGAGGTCAACTACCGCGCCATCGGCGACCAGTGCGATCTGCTGCTGGCACGCCTGCTGGAGATCCCGCTCTTCGAGCACATCCTGCGTACGCATCTGGGTGAGCGTCTGCCGGCGGACCTGGGCGCGCGGGGTGACGGTGCGGCTCGGCTGGAGTACCCCTGTGCCGAGAGCGCCGGGACGCTGACCGCTGCCCCCGCCGCAACCGAACTGGCCGTCGACGGAGTGCAGTTGACGTATCGCCCGCTTCGGGAGGTCGGCGAGCGGCACGAGGTGTATCACACCAATCGCGACTTCCTCGGCGTGCTGCGGGCCATGGGAACCGACCAGGAGGCCGTGGACAAGGCGGTGGCCGAGTTCCTGGCCGGACAGCGGTGGGAGATCCAGCGGTGACGGGCCCGACTGCGACGATCGGCGACTCCTTCGAAGCGGGGGGCGGACACCGCCCGCGGCCGGAGACCGACCCCACCGAGGGCGAGTTGGTGATCCGAGTGCTCAGCGCCCTGCTGCGTGAGGACGTGGTCGGCCTGCGTACGCGCAGCACGCTGGTGCGACGACCGGACGGCGCCTGGCTGCAACGGGCCGACGGACAAGGGGGTCTTCTCCTGCTGCCCGTCGTCGAGGACGGGTTCCAGTGCGAGTTCGCTGCCCGGCTGCCGTTGCTCGTCGGGGAGTCCGAGGGAGCCGCGCCCAGCCCCTACGAGACGTGCGACGAGATCCTTGGCGCGCTGCGGGCCCTGGCCGACCCCGTCGACCAGGGCGGGTTCGACGCCTTCGCGGAGGAGTGCCGTCAGACGCTGGCCACCATGCGGCTGCACGACTCGGACCGGTCGGAGGTCGCCGAGCGGCTGACGGACCGGCTTGGTGCGGATCCGGCCGACTGGACGGGGCTGACGGCCGGGCTGGCGTTCGACGCCCTCGCCGCCCGTCTCGACCATCCCGTCTATCCCACGGCACGCGGCCGATCCGGGCTCGCCGAGGAGCAATTGCGGGCGTACGCACCGGAGTTCCATCCGCACTTCTCGTTGCGCTGGCTCGCCGTGCCCCGGGAAGCGGTCACCGGCATCTTTCCGGACCACTGGCCCACGCCCGGGCTTCTCGGGCTGGGGCCGCTCGACCGTACGCACGTGACCCTGCCCGTGCACCCGTTGACCGTCGGTGCGCCGCTGGAAGGGGCCCTGCGTGCCACCGGTCTGACGGAGCGCGCGGTGCTCGCCGACCGTGCCCACCTCGAAGCCGCGCCGACCCTGTCGATGCGTACGGTCGCCCTGTCCGCCGACCCGTTGCTGCACGTCAAACTCCCCCTGGCCACCGCCACGTTGGGCCTGCGCAACCGGCGGACCATCAAGCCCGGGACACTCGTCGACGGAGCCGCGGGACAGCGTCTTATCGAGCAGGTCGTCGCCCGCGAGCCCCGATTCCAGGACACGATCCTGCACGCCGACGAGACCATGTACGCGCACGCCGGGCACGAACTGCTCGCCGCGCTCTTCCGGCGTTACCCCGCCGGTCTCCAGGACTCCGTCGTCGTGCCGATGGCCGCGCTGCTCGCCGAAGCACCGGGTGGCCGGCTGGTCATCGACCACCTGGCCGACCGCTTCTACGGCGGCGACCCGCTCGCCCTGCTGGACGCCTGGCTCGCGCTGCTCTTCGACTGGCAGACCACGCTGTTCGGGTACGGGATCGCGCTGGAGTCGCACCAGCAGAACATCTCGCTCGTCCTCGACCGGCGCGCCGAGGGCCGCACACGGCTGCGGCTGTTGTTGAAGGACAACGACGGACCCCGCATCAACGCCGCGCGCCTGAGAGAGCAGTTGGGGGGCGATGCCACCGGCCCGCTTGACTTCGACGACGCCCGGACCTTCACCGAGAGCGACCAGCCGGTCGTCGACCTGTTCACCACCATCACGGTCCATCTGTGCGCGGGCGCCTACGCGTTCGGGCTCGCCCGGCACGGTCGCGCTCCGCTTCCGGTGCTGCTGCGGCTCGTACGCGACCGACTCGCCGAGGCGATCGAGCGGCTCGGGACGGGAGCAGGTGGACCCGGCGCCGCACTGCGGGCCCAGGTGCTGGACTCGCCCCGCCTGCCAGTGAAGGCGATGGTCACCGCGGGAACCCTGCTCACCAAGGAACGTTCGGGCGCTGCGGACATCAACAAGCACTACACGACCGGCCCCAACTACCTTCTGCGCACGGGGGATTCGGCATGACCGCCGAAGTCCTGCGGATGCCCCGCCCCGGGTTCGGCCCCCGGCACGTGCACGCGGTCACGGGCTGCTACTTCGTGGCGTCGTTCGCGGCGCTGGGGCTGCCGCCGTTCCTGACCGAGATCCTGCCGGAGCTGGGAGATCGGACGGCTCGCTGGGCGGGTCTGCTGTATGTCGTGCCCACCGTGTTCGGCGCGTTGGGTGCCCCTCTGTGGGGCCGGCTCGCGGACCGCTTCGGACGAAAACGGCTTTTGCTGTGCGCCCAGTTGGGGCTTGCCGTCGCCTTCCTGCTCGCGGGGTGGGCCGATTCGCTCGGCACCTTCACTGCGGCTCTGGTGTTGCAGGGCATCCTCGGTGGCACGTTCGCGGCGTCCAACGGCTACCTCGGCGCCGCGCTGGAGGGACCCCATCTGTCCAGGGCGCTCACGCTGATGCACGGCAGTGCGCGGGCGGCCCTGGTCGTCGCGCCGGTCGTCGTCGGCTTCCTGTCGTCCTGGCTGTCACCGCATCGCCAGTACGCGCTGCTCGCCCTTCTCCCGCTGGCGGCCGCTCTGTTGCTCGCCGTACTGCCCGAACCAAAGCTGGAGGAGGCCCACTTGACGGAGGTGTCGGAGACGTCCGAACCCGTCCCGGCGGCGGCGCTTCGCTCGCTGTACGCGCTCGAGTTCGCCTTCGTCTTCTCCACGGTCATCTCCTTCCCCTACCTCATCTCCCTTGTCGAGGAACGAATACCGGGCGCGTCACCGACGCTGGCGGGCGTGCTGTTCGCCGTGCCCCACCTCTGTTACCTCATGGCCGCCATGCCCGTACACACCGCCTTCCGGGACCGCGCCCGGGCCGGGATCGTGTTCGGATTCGTCTGCGTCGCGATCGGACTGGCCGGTCACAGTGTGGCCGACTCCCTCCCCACTCTCATCGGCGTACGGCTGATCCTCGGTGTGGGCCTGACGCTCGGCCTGGTGTGTCTGTCGGTGCTGACCGCCGACTGTGTCAAGGGCCGTTCCCCCGGCGGGCTGTTCGGCTCGCTGGAGTTCTTCTCCAAGGCCGGCGCGGTCGCCGCCGGCGTGGCCGCGGCGGCGGGCAGCGCCCGCTACGGCCCGACCGCACCGTTACTCACCGGCGCGGCCGTCGCACTGATCACCGTATGCGCGACCATCCTCCGCTCTCTTTGCACCCGCTGGAGCCACACATGCCCTCGCTGACCGAGTCGCTCGGTAGCACCCGCGCCTCCACCACCGCGCCCGCCTCCCGGGCCGAACTCCCGTCCCCGGACGAGGCCGTGGCGCACACCCTCCTCAACTGTCTGCTGCGCGAGGTGACGGCGCCCGAGCGCCAGACCGCCCTCACCGATGGCCGTCTGCTGCTGCGGCTCCCCCGCCGCGGTGTGCTGCTGCGCGTCGCCCTGCGCCGTACGTCGCTGCTCGGCGCGCACCGCTTCGCCGGCCCGGTGAGCGAGCGGACGGCCGACGGTGGCTGGCACGTGGTCGGCTGGCGGCGGCTGGCCGAGTACACGCGGGACGAGCTGTCCCTGCGTACCGGTGTGCGCAACGAGGAGTTCCTCGAACAGATCGACTCCAGCCACCGGACCATCGCCGCCTCTCTAGCCGTACGGGCCGGGAACGGCCCCCGTCCTCTCTCCGCGCAGGCCGGGCCCGGCGCGAACTCGCTCGCCGCCGTGCAGGTAGCGGTCGACCCGAGCGCGATCCCCGTACGGGCGGATGCGGACTCGCTGTCGGCTGACACGCCCGTCGCCGCCTACCTCGCGTCCGAGCAGTCGCTGCTGTTCGGGCACCGCTTCCACCCCACGCCCAAGGCGCGCACCGGAGACGCGGACTCCTGGCTCGCCTACTCGCCGGAGGCCGGCGCGGCCTTCCCCCTGCGCCACCTGGCCGTACGCGAGCACCTGATCGCCGAAGAGGCCACGGAGCCCGGTGCCCTCGATGCGCTCGACGCGCTCGACCGGCGGGACCGGCAGGGCCGTAGGAGCGGAACAGACGTGCCCGACGGCTTCCGGCTGCTGCCCGCCCACCCCTGGCAGTACGCGATGCTCCGCGAGCACCCCGCACTGCGCGCGGCCCTCGGGCGCGGGGACATCCTCGACCTCGGCCCGGGCGGCAGGCCCTTCGCCGCCACGGCGTCCGTACGGACGCTGTACGACGGCGAGTCGTTCCTGAAGTTCAGCCTGAACGTCCGGATCACCAACTGCCTGCGCAAGAACGCGAGTTACGAGTTGTCCGGGGCCGTCGCACTCACCCGTGCCCTGGACCCGGCCCTGGCCGACCTGGCCGAGCGTTTCCCCGGCAGCGCGGTGCTCCGCGAGCCCGCGTACCGCAGCCTCGCCCTGCCCGGACCGGACGGCACCCCGGACCGCGAGCTGCTCGAAGGCTTCGGCGTCATCGTCCGCGAGGGCCTGACCCGGCACCTTCTGCCCGGCACGACCCCGCTGCTCGCGGCGGCCGTCGCGGACGAGTACCCGACGAGTCCCGCACACGTCTCCCACCTTCTCGACGCGGCTGGTCCGCATGCCGCGCTCGACTGGTGGTCGGCCTATCTCAGGCTGCTCGTGCCGCCGGTCCTCGCCGCCTACTTCGACCACGGTCTGGTGCTGGAACCCCATCTGCAGAACGTGCTGATCTGCGTCGACGGCGACGGCATGCCGGCCCAGGTCCTCTTCCGCGACCTGGAGGGCACCAAGCTCGTGCCCGAGCACCACGCCGAGACCCTCGCCGCGCTGCCGCCCGAGGTCGCGGGCCCGATGACGTACGACGCGCAGCGCGGCTGGGACCGGGTCGTCTACTGCCTGCTCGTGAACCACATCGCCGAGCTGCTCGCCGCGCTCGCCGATCTGCACCCCCATGCCGAGGCCGCGCTGTGGGCCGAGGTCCGCCTCACGCTCCAGAAGTACGCCGACCGGCACGGCTGCCCGCCGCCGCTGGCCGCTCTGCTCGCCGGAGTACCGCTGCCCGCCAAGGCGAACCTCCTCACCCGCTGGGAGCGCAAGGCCGACCGCGAGGCCGGATACGTCCGCCTGCCCTCTCCGCTCGGCGAGGACATCCTCCGCCACACGACCGGGAGCACTCGATGACCAACCCCACCACCGACGTACGGGACCGCGTGCTCTCCCTGCCTTCCGGCGAACTCCCCGCCTACGTCTACGATTTGGCGGCACTGCGCGAACACGCCGCGACCGTGCGGGCCGCCCTGCCCGAGCGGGTCGAGCTGTATTACGCGGCCAAGGCCAACCCTGAGCCGGAGATCCTGGCCGCGCTGGGCCCGTACGTGGACGGCTACGAGGTCGCTTCGGGCGGCGAACTCGACCATGTCGCCAAGGCGGTTCCGGGCCGCTCGCTGGCCTTCGGTGGTCCGGGCAAGACGCCCGACGAGATCACGGCCGCGCTGGAGCTGGGCGTGGAGCGTTTCCATGTGGAGAGCGAGTACGAGCTGCACATGCTGGCCGAACTGGCCCGGCGGGCCGCGCCCGGCAGCCGGGTCGCGGTCCTGCCGCGCTTCAACCTCCCCGTGGCGTCCGGCTCGTTGGCCGCCGGCTCGCTGGCGATGGGCGGCCGTCCCACGCCCTTCGGCCTCGACCCGTCAGAGGCGGACTCGGTGATGCGTCTGCTCACCGACGGCACGTATCCGCACCTCGAACTCCGGGGCATTCACGCCCACTTGGCCAGTGGGCTCCGGGCTGCGGAGCAGCTCGCGGTGGCCGAGTCCATCGTGAAGTGGGCCGTGGGGCTGGCTGAACGGCACGACGGGGTGCGGCTCGCCGAGGTGAATGTCGGCGGGGGCATGACGGTCGACTACGCCGCTCCGGAGGAGCGATTCGACTGGGTCACGTACGGCGAGGGGCTCGCCGAACTCGTCTCCCGGTACCCGGATCTGACGTTGCGTATCGAGCCGGGGCGGGCGCTGACCGCTTACTGCGGCTGGTACGCCACCGAGGTGCTGGACGTGAAGCAGAGCCACGGGGAGGAGTTCGCCGTGGTGCGCGGTGGCACGCACCACATGCGCACGCCCGCGACCAAGGGGCACGACCAGCCCTGCACCGTGCTCGCGGTGCAGGACTGGGCTCATCCTTGGCCGCGGTCGGCCGCGAGACGCGAACTCGTCACGCTCACGGGCCAGTTGTGCACCCCGAAGGACGTGTTGGCCCGGAACGTCCGGGCGCCGGGGCTGAGGGCGGGCGACCGTGTGGCGTTCGCGCTGGCCGGCGCCTACGCGTGGAACATCTCCCACCACGACTTCCTCATGCACCCTCGGCCCGGGTTCCACTTCCTGGACGACGTGGATACCGAATCGGCCGGGGGTGAGGGGGCGCAGGGCGAGGGGTTCGCGCATTGAACGTGGTCTCGCCGTCCGCCGGCGGTTCGGTTCGCCGCGGGCGGCGGGGTTCAGCCCTGCTGGAAGAGCTCCGCGGGCAGGGGCTTCAGGAGCGCGTAGAGATCGTCGGTGATGGGGCGGTCCCAGGCGGCGATCGTCACCAGGACGTTGTCGCTGCGGTCGAACTGGACGCAGGAGATCCGCGTCTCGGAGAGCTTGAGGCGGCGCACGATGAGGAGGTTGTCGCCCTGCATCACCGGCATGTCCTCGGCCCCGACGACCGTGACCTCTTCCTCGTTCTCCAGGGCCAGCAGCAGCTGCGCGACCTCGAACGGGACCTCTCCCTCGGCGACGTCCCGGGCCGGTGAGCCCTCCGGCAGATTGCCGATGATCATCGCGGGGCCGCGGCCGCCGAACAGGTCGTAGCGCAGGAACACGCCCTGGCAGCTTCCATCGGGCGCGGGCAGCAGGCCCGCGCCGAGATTGCCGGGCCAGTCGCCCGGGTCCATGGCCAGAACGTCGAATTCAGGCCCGGCGGGAGTGGCGCTGCGGCGGCGGAGGAAGGACATGCCGCAATGGTACGTGCCCCGAGGGGTGGACGGGCGTGGGGTCGACGGCCGTTGGCCAGCGAACGTTGGCCATCACGCGTTGACTGGGGCCGGTCCACCGACGGGCGTTGACCATCGCATGGCGACTTCGAGCCGTTTCCGTCACCGACTGTTTGCCAACGCTCGTTGCCCCGGCCCCGGCGCACACCACCGAGCACTTGCCAACAAGCGTTTGCTTTGCCTCCGCCTGTTGCCCCACACCCGTGGGCCCACACCCGTTGACTAGCCCTTCGCCCCCGCTTCCGATCCCTCTCCCCCCGTCTCCGCGCTCTCCGCTGCCCCCACCTCGTCCAGCGCCGCCCGCAGCCCCGCCCGGTCCGTGCCCACCTTCCGGTACACCGCCGACAGCAGTCGCACCACCGCCGGCTCCTCGGTGTGCAGCTCCTCGGCGACACCCGCCAGGGTGCGACCGCGCACGGTGAGTGCCGCGGCCGCGCGTTCGCGGGCGGTGAGCGTGTCCGTCTCGGTGCTGTGGAGACGGCGCGGCCGCAACCCGGCGGCGGCCAGTTCGTCGCGCGCGGTCTCGACAAGCCCGTCGGCGCCGCACTGCACCGCCGCCTCCAGCCCCTGGTAGAGGCGCTCGGCGGCTTCCTTCGGGCGGCCCGCGTGCCGCAGCTCCGTGCCGAGGGCGACGAGGGCACAGGCCAGTTCGTACGCGGCCGGGGAGCGTTCCAGGTGGCCGACGGACTCTTCGAGGAGTTTCACGCGGGTCGAGCCCGAGGAGACGTCGGCCGCGGCACGCAGTGCCTGGCCGATCGCCGACGGGGCACCGAAGAGCCGGGCCCGGCCCACTGCCTCGAACGCCGTGGCCACGGCCCGCTCCGGCGCGTCGTGGCTCTCAGCGCGGGCGAGGTGCAGCTGCCAGGGGCACCAGGACGGATTCCGCATACCGCGCGGGTCGAGGCGGCGCCCGGCGGCGGCGAGTTCGACGGCGGCGTCCTTCGTCAGCCCCCTGGCCAGCAGCAGCTCGCCGTGCACGGTCTGGGCGTCCGGAAAGACGACGGCGGCGGGGAACGGTTCCCCGAAGGCGTACTCCTCGGCGGTCCGGGTGGCCTCGGTGATCCGGCCCCGGGCGAGGAGGATCTCGATGAGGGTGCCGACGGCGTACCAGTGGGCGGGCGTGCCGGGCCCGACGCGTTCGGCCAGCCGGAGCCCCGCGCGTACGAAGTCCTCGGCCTCGGCGAGACGGCCGCGGCGGAAGCGTACGTACGCGAGGAGGGTGTAGCCGAAGGACAGGTGGGCCCCGTGCCAGCCCTGCCGTTCGAAGTCGGCGATCCCGGCGGCGAAGAGTTCCTCGGTGCGCCCTGGCCGGTCCGCGTACATGAAGGTGAGGGCGACCAGGACGGGGACCTCGAAGCCGCGGTCGGCCTCGGCCCAGCCGAAGCCGCCGGCGAGGGCGCGTTCGGCGTGCCGGACCGCGATGTGGGCGGGTTCGCCGCGCAGGGTGGCGTCCCAGGCCCGCAGGCCGATCACATAGCGCTCGGTGAGGTCGCGGCCGGTCAGCCGGTCGGCGAGCCGGGTGAGGCGGCGGGAGCGGGCCGGTGAGTCGGGCTCGTCGGCGCGGAAGGCGTCCCACATGAACTGCTCGGACTGCATGCGCAGCCGTACGCGGGCGTCGCCGGTCACCTTGATCTCGCGGGAGAGCGCGTCGGAGGCCTCGGCGAGGCGGTCGCTGTGGGCGAGGACCTGGGAGAGCCGGTAGACGATGTTGTGCCGCAGTTCGGTGTCGGCGATGGGCTCTTCGAGGGCGGCCCGCAGGTGGTTGACGGTGGTCGCGGGTTCGGTGAGCAGGGAGGCGCTGCCGAGTTCGTACAGCACGGCGGCCCGTTCCCCGGCGGGCGGGGGTTCGCGCAGCGCCCGGGCGAGGTGGCGGCGGGCGGCGTCGGGGGCTCCGGCGCGCAGGGTCTCGCGGGCGGCGGCGCGCAGCTGCTGGACGACCCAGACGTCGCCGTCGGGGTGGGTCTCCATGAGGTGCCGGGCAGCGGCGGCGGAGCCGAGGCCGGCGTCGACGACGCACCAGGCGGCCTGGCCGTGCAGGGCCACCCGTACTCCCCGGGGAATGGCCCGGTAGACGGCGGTGGCGATGAGCGGGTGGACGAATTCCAGGGTGTCCGCGCCGGTGAGGATGCGGGCGCCGCGCAGGGCGTCCGCCGCGTCGGCGGCCTCCTCCGAGCCGAGGCCCGCCACGGCCGCGGCCAGCGCCGGAGGGATCTCGGTGCCGAGGACGGCGCAGGCCCAGGCGAAGCGGACGGTGGAGGTGCCGAGGCGTTCGAGGCGGGCGACGAGTCCGCTGCCCTTGACCGCGGCGGCCAGGTCGCGCAGCAGATGTGCCCCGGCCTCGGTGGGGGTCAGACCGCGGTCGCGTACCTTCGCGGTGAGTTCGACGGCCTCGAACGGGTTGCCCGCGGTCACGGCCCAGCATTCGCGGCAGAACGCGTCGTCCGCCTGGGTGCCCAGAGTCTCGCGCACCAGATGGGCGACGGCGACCGCGCTGAGCGGTTCCAGGTCCAGGGGGCGCCCGCCTGCGCGGCCGGGCAGGTCCCTGAACGGCTCGGCGTGGTCCGGGAGTTCGTCGGGACGGTAGGCGACGACGAGCAGCAGGGGCAGTTCCTCGGCGCGGGGTGCGAACGCGGCGAGCCACTGCAGTGACTCGGCGTCGGCCCAGTGCGCGTCGTCGAGGACGAGCACCATCGGGGCGCGCCGGATCGCGAGGTGCGTGAGCACCCAGTCGAGGCCGTCGCGCAGGCCCTGTTGGTCGGGCGGCGCGCCCTCGGCGGGGGCGCACAGGCCCAGTGCGGGCCCGACGATGGCGTACCAACTGCCCAGCGAGGCACGGAGTTCGGCCTCCGGGACGCCCGCGAGCTGGGGCTGCAGAAGCTGGCGTGCGACGTGGAAGGCGACACGCTGCTCCTGTTCGCCGCCGCGCGCGGACAGCACCGTGCAGCCCATGGTGGTGGCGCGACGGCGTACTTCGGCGAGAAGGGTGGTCTTGCCGATTCCGGCGCGTCCGGCGAAGGCGAGCAGGCCCCCGCGGGGCCGGTCGTACGGTTCGGTGAGGTCCTGACCGGGCCCGATGCCGCCCCGACGAGAGTCGGCGACGTCTCGACGAGGGCCAGTGGCGTCTCGACGAAGGCCAGTGGCGTCCCGACGAGGCCCGGTGCCGTCCGAAAGCGGGCGTCCGCCGTCCGTTCCCAGCCCGGTGACTTCGGCCAACGCCTCGTCCACAGCCGCGAGTTCACTCTCGCGCTCGAAGAGTGTCCTTCTGCTCCGCATGCCGCGCTGACCCATGCCGCACCCCCTGCCACGGTGGTGCGACCGGCGCGGGGAGACGGTGCGCTCCGTGACCTACAGGCACCTCAGCGTACGCCCGGAGCCAGTGGCGTGGACCCGTTCGGCCGTTACCGACCGGAGCGGTCGGCCAGCCGTTCCAACAGGGCCACGGCCTCGGCGGCGCGCTCGTGCGGCACGAAGAGGTGATCGTGGTGGAAGCCCGCGACGACGTTGCAACTCAGACCCGCTTCGGCCAGTGCCTGGGCCACGGCGGCAGTGAGGCCGACGGCGTCCAGCGCTGAGTGGATGCGCAGGGTGATCCAGCCGGCCACGAAGTCGTACGTCAGACGCGCGGCGTCGGCGTCCTCCTGCTCGACGACGAGAGTGAGGCCCTCGTCCTCGACGACGGTGACGACCGGTGAGAGTCCTGGGGGCGCGGTGGTCCCTGGAACGGTGGTGAAGACGAAGCGGCCGGGATGCAGGGCGGGTGCCATACCGCTCAGCAGTCGACCGAGATCACGTTCTGCGCTCTTACCGCCAGGACCGCCCATACGCGAAGGCTATGCCGTTTTCTTGTGTCGTTCGTGGTGGCGGGCGACACGGGCACGGTTGCCGCACGAGGGCTTGCACCACTCCTGACGGGGGTGGTCCTTGAGGAAGTAGCGCACACAGCGCGGCGCGTGGCAGGCGCGCAGCCGCTGCCGGTCGGGGCTCGCGAGGAAGGCGATGGCCGCGCGGGCGAGGGCCGCGGTGAGCTCGGCGTCGCCGTGCGCGGGTTGCTGGCGTACGACGGGGTCGGCGCCCTCCGTCCACGACAGGACGGGGACGGTCGGAGTCAGGGCCGCGCGGGTGTTGAGCCGCTCGACGGCGTCCCGTACGGGCATGAGCCGGGCGGCGTCGGCCGGGCTCGGTTCACCGGGAAGTACGGCGCGGGCGAACAGGGCACGCACGGCGGCGCGCACATCCCGTACCGCGGCCAGGTCCGTGTCGTCGGCGTCGAACCCGTGGGCGCCGGTCTCCGGACGCTCGCGCACCCAGGCGGTGAGGCCCTCCGCGGTGGCGAGGTCGTCGGCGACTCCGCCGTGGCCGTCGTGGCGGATGGTGAGAGCGAGGTCCAGGGCGAGGCGGGCGTCCGCGCCGATCGAGACGTTCATGGGCTAATGATACGGTCAACCGCATCCATTAGCGCACGGGCACTCTCCTTGGCGCCCGAGCGCGTCCATGAGCGCCCGAGCGGGGAGTGTGCCGGTGGAGGATCTGCATCAACTGCTGCGCGGCCTGGAAGTGTTCGCGGGCGAGCTGCCCGTGTTCGACCCGTCCGAGGCCCCGGACACGCCGACGGAGCTGTTCGCCGAGTGGCTGCTCGCCGCCGTGGACGCCGGGGTGCGCGAGCCGCACGCCATGACGGTCTCCACGGCCGGTGCCGACGGGAATCCCACGGCGCGGACCCTGATCCTCAAGGGGCTCGGTCCGGACGGCTGGCGGTTCGCGTCGGACGGCGGCAGCCTCAAGGCCCGGAATCTGGCGGAACGGCCCTACGCGGCGCTCACCTTCTACTGGTCGCGGCTCGCACGACAGATCCGGGTACGTGGACCGGTCGCGCCGGAGAGTTCCGAGGACAGTGCGGCCGACTTCCTGGCACGGAGTGCCGGTGCCCGCGCGGAGGCTCTGCTCGGCCGTCAGTCGCAGCCTCTCGCGGACCTCGCCGAGCGCGACACGGCGGTGAAGGAGTCGCTGGCCCGGCTGGAGGCCGAGCCGGATCTCGTGGCGCCCGGCTGGACCCTGCACTCGGTACGCCCCGAGTCCGTCGAGTTCTGGCAGGGCGACAAGGAGCGACGGCACACACGGCTGGTGTACGTGCGCTCCGGGGAGGGCTGGGACAAGCAGTTGCTGTGGCCCTGAAGGATGGCCGTGAAGGAGGCGGCTGCCGCGCAGCCGTGACGAGACGGCCTGCGTACGGCCGTGACCGGGCCGAACGCCCGCGAACGGCCCGTCGGCGACCTCGGTTTCCCGGGGTCGGCCTCGCTCAGGCCTCACCCCGGGAAACAGCCGAAGATCGCGTGCCCGGACAGAGGAGAAGGAACGCCCCGCCTGTCGGGTCAGGCTCCCCCACGTCCTCTCACGTGAGGTCGAACTCCCCTTCCCGCGCCCCCGACACGAACGCGCCCCATTCCGCGGGCGTGAAGATCAAGGAGGGGCTTTCCGGGCGGCCACTGTTGCGCATCGCGATGAAGCCTTCGACAAAGGCGATCTGGACATCCCCCTGTCCGCGGCTGCTGGAATGCCAGTCGGCGCTGCTGAGGTCAAGCTCCGGCTTGTCCCAGCCCGCGAGCGGGTGCTGCTGGATGGTGCTCTCGGCCACGTCCGTGCTCCTCCCGGTTCGTCGTCCGCGGCCAGCCTAGCTTTCGGTCCCTGCCGCGCACAGGCCACGTGAGGGGGACAGCTTCAGGAGGTGGGCGGCGTGGCTCCGACCAGCCACATCGAGAAGAACTGGGACCCGCCGCCGTAGGCGTGTCCGAGGACCCGGCGGGCGCCGTCGACCTGGTGATCCCCGGCCTGTCCACGCACCTGAAGTGCGGCTTCCGCGAACCGGATCATCCCGGAGGCCCCGATCGGGTTGGTGGAGAGCACCCCGCCCGACATGTTCACCGGCAGGTCCCCGTCCAGTTCCGTGACGCCGGATTCGGTGAGTTTCCATCCCTCGCCCTCGGCGGCGAAGCCCAGGTTCTCCAGCCACATGGGCTCGTACCAGGAGAACGGGACGTACATTTCCACCGCGTCGATCTCGCGGCGGGGGTCGGCGATGCCGGCCTGCCGGTACACGTCGGCCGCGCAGTCCTTGCCGGCCTGTGGCGAGACGAAGTCCTTGCCCGCGAAGAGCGTCGGCTCGCTGCGCATCGCGCCGCCGTGCATCCAGGCGGGCGGGCGCGGCGAACGGGCCGCTCCCGCGCGGTCGGTGAGGATCATCGCGCAGGCGCCGTCGGAGGACGGGCAGGTCTCCGAGTAGCGGATCGGGTCCCAGAGCATGGGCGAGGCCTGGACCTTCTCCAGGGTGATGTCGTGCTCGTGGAGATGCGCGTAGGGGTTCTTGAGCGCGTTGCGGCGGTCCTTGTACGCCACGAGGGAGCCGACCCCGTCGGGGGCGCCGGTGCGCCGCATGTAGGCGCGCACGTGCGGGGCGAAGAAGCCGCCCGCGCCGGCGAGCAGGGGCTGCTGGAAGGGGATCGGCAGGGACAGGCCCCACATGGCGTTCGACTCGGACTGCTTCTCGTAGGCGAGGGTCAGTACGGTGCCGTGGACGCGTCCCGCGATCAGGTTCGTGGCGACGAGCGCGGTGGATCCGCCGACCGAGCCCGCTGTGTGGACGCGCAGCATGGGTTTGCCGACCGCGCCGAGGGCGTCGGCGAGGTAGAGCTCGGGCATCATGACGCCCTCGAAGAAGTCGGGCGCCTTGCCGATGACGACGGCGTCGATGTCCGCCCACGTCAACTCGGCGTCCGCGAGCGCGCGTTGGGCTGCCTCGCGGACAAGTCCCGCGATCGACACGTCCCTTCGGGCCGCGACGTGCTTGGTCTGGCCGATCCCGACGACGGCCACGGGCTCCTTGCTCATCGCGGGTCTCCCTCCAGTACGGCGACCAGGTTCTGCTGCAGACACGGACCCGAAGTGGCGTGCGCCAACGCCCTGTTGGAGTCTCCGCGCTGGATCCGGGCGGCCGCCTCACCGATGCGGATGAGTCCCGCGGCCATGATGGGGTTGGCGGCGAGCGGTCCCCCGGACGGGTTGACGTCGACGCTGTCGTCCAGCCGCAGGGCCTTGCGCAGCACCACTTCCTGCGAGGTGAACGGGGCGTGCAACTCGGCGGTGTCGACGGGCCGTTCGAAGGCCCCGGCCCGTTCCGCCGCCAGTCGCGAGGACGGCGAGTCGGTCAGGTCCCGCACGCCGAGACCGTGTGCCTCGATGCGGTGGTCGATGCCCCGGATCCAGGCGGGCCGCTCGCACAGGTCACGGGCCCGCTCCCCCGCGGCGAGGATCACCGCGGCGGCCCCGTCGCCGATGGGCGGGCAGTCGCCGGTACGCAGGGGACGTACGGCGTAGTCGCCCCGCGGCACCGAACCCCTCAGCTGGGCATGGGAGTTGTCGGCGGCCGAGGCGCGGTTGCGGGTGGCGACGGCGGCCAGCGCGGGCTCGTCCGTGTCACCCGCGTCGATGAGGGCCTGAGCCTGCAGAGCGGCCAGGGCTATGGAGTCGGGCCACAGGGGCGCCACGTAGTAGGGGTCGAGTTGCCGCGTCAGCACGTCCCTCACCGACCCGGGGGACGACTTGCCGTACGCGTACACGAGGGCGGTGTCGGCCTCGCCGGTGAGGAGCTTCGTCCAGGCCTCGTACAGCGCCCACGCCCCGTCCATCTCCACGTGCGACTCGGAGATCGGCGGCCAGGCGCCGACGCCGTCGAGTGCCATCGTGAAGGAGAAGGCGCGGCCCGCCAGATAGTCGGTGGAGCCGGAGCAGGTGAAGCCGATGTCACTGGTCTTCAGCCCGGTCCGCTCCATCACCTCGTGCAGGACGGGCATGAGCATCTCCACCTCGGAGAGCTCGTCGGAGGTGCGCAGATGGTCGGTCTGGGCGAAGGCGACGACGGCGATGTCCCTCAGCGGCCTCGGCGCGGACATCTACACCAGCTCCTTGTACGTGTCGTAGTCCGCGTCGGGTTCGCCGGTGGGCCGGTAGTGGTCGGGGAAGCGGCCCCCGTCCGTCCACACCGGCTCGACGCGCAGGCCCATTCGCACCTGGTCGTAGGGGATACCGCCGATGCGGCCGTGCAGGGCGAGGTCGGCGCCGTCCAGGGCGATGTGCCCGTAGACGTAGGGCACTTCGATGTCGAGGTTCTTCGCCTTGATGTTGACGATGCAGTACGTGGTGAGTGTGCCGCGCGGTCCCACCTCGACCTGCTCCGATGTGGCCACACCACATGTGGGGCACGCACCCCTCGGCGGGACGTACACCTTGCGGCAGGACGGGCACCGCTCGCCGACGGCCCGCCGGTCCGAGAGCGCGTTGATGTAGCCGGACTGGGCTCGGCCGGGCGAGTAGGTGTAGTCGAGGCGGGCGGGTGCGACAATGCCGGTCACCATGTCCTCGAACCGGCCGTCGCTGCCGGTGAGTTCGGCGCTGTCCCCGTCGTACGGTTCGAAGCAGGCGATGTCCGTGATGGCCCCCGAACGCTCCTCGGCCCAGCGGACCCGGACCCGCATCCCGGTGTGTACGGCGGCGGGGCCCGGGGCGTCGAGAGCGTGCAACAGGCCGGTGTCGGCGCCGTCCAGTTTCACCAGGACCCAGGCGAACGGCCTGTCCAGCGGCTGGCCCCGGCGGGGTTCGTGGTTCCAGGCCCACGTGGTGACGGTCCCGGTGGACCCGACCTCGACCAGCTCACCGATCTCTTCCGAGGTGACGGGGTCGTACTCGACGGGCGGCACCAGGGTCCGCCCGTCCCGGGTCTTCACCGCGAGCACGACCCGCTCACGCAGCCCGGTGAGAAACGCGCTCTGGACGGGACCGAGGGATCGGGTGAAGGGAAATTCGACAACCAGGGGTGCTTTGAGGACTTCGGGCACGGGTTCTCCTCACAGGACAGGGGGCTGCGCCCCGTGAGGGGCGCGGGGAACTGCGCGACCAGCCGCAACGAGCCCGCAGCTTCAAACCGGCCGCACGCGGAGCTCACTCCCTCCGAAACACCGGCGGACGCCGCTCCGCAAAGGCCCTCGCTCCCTCCTTCGCATCGGCCGTATCGAAGACCGGCCACCCCCTCTTCAGCTCGGCCGCGAGCCCGTCGGCCTCGCTCATCTCGGCGGTCTCGTACACGGACGCCTTGACGGCCTCGACGGCGAGCGGACCGCAGTCGTTGATCTGCCCGGCGATCGCGAGGGCCTTCTCCAGAGCCGTCCCGTCGGGGACGACATGCCCGATCAGGCCGATGTCGGCGGCTTCCCGGGCCGAGTAGGGACGGCCGGTGAGCAGCATCTCCAGCGCGTGCGTCCGCGGAATCTGCCGCTGGAGACGGACCGTCGAACCGCCGATCGGGAACAGCCCTCGCTTCACCTCGAAGAGCCCGAACGTGGCGGACTCCCCCGCGACCCGGATGTCGGTCCCCTGAAGGATCTCGGTACCGCCGGCCACGCAGTAGCCCTCGACGGCGGCGATCACGGGTTTGCGGGGCCGGTGATGCCGCAGCATCGCCTTCCAGTGCAGATCCGGGTCGGCCTTGAGGCGGTCCCGGTACTGCTGGCCCTCCATCCCCTTGCCCGCGAGGGCCTTGAGGTCCATGCCGGCGCAGAACGCGCCGCCCGCACCGGTGAGGATGATCGAGCGGATGGCGTCGTCCGCGTCGGCCCCGACCCAGCCGTCGTACAGGCCGACCAGCATCGGCAGCGAGAGCGCGTTCTTGGCCTCGGGCCTGTTGAGCGTGAGCACCAGTGTGGCGCCTTCGCGCTGCACGGTGAGGTGTTCCGTCCCACCCATTGCCGTCCTCCCGTCTCAGGAACGAGAACAGGTTGCAGGAGCGGAGGGGCCAGTTCAAGAGTTTTCTGACAGCCAGTCAGATTTCTTCTGCGCGGACCCTTCACAGTTGTGGCGGGCTTTGCTCTGATGACCGGCGAAGCGATGACGCACGTCCAATCGTCGAAGCTTGCCGGGGTCAGGAGGAGCGGTGGAGTACAACCTTGCCGACCTGTTCGAGTCGGTCGTCGACGTGGTCCCCGACCGCGAGGCGCTCGTCTACATCGACCACCCCGGTACGGGTGCGGAGCGCCGGCTCACCTACGCGGAGCTGGACGCGGCGGCCAACCGCGTCGCCCACCACCTGATCGACAGCGGCATACGCCCCGGCGAGCATCTCGGGCTGCACCTCTACAACGGCATCGAGTACCTGCAGACCGTCCTCGGCTGCCTCAAGGCCCGGATCGTGCCGGTCAACGTCAACTACCGGTACGTGGAAGAGGAGTTGGTCTACCTCTACCGGGACGCGGATCTGGCGGCACTGGTCTTCGACACGGAGTTCACCGAACGGGTCGCGGCGGCCCTGCCGCGCACGCCGGCGCTGCGGCATCTCGTACGGGTGGGCGCTCCGGCCCCTGACGCACCCGCGCTGCCGACGGTGGTGGACTTCGCCGACATCGAAGCTTCCGGATCGTCCGGGCGCGGCTTCCCGCCCCGCTCCCCCGACGACCAGTTCATCATCTACACCGGCGGCACGACCGGGATGCCCAAGGGTGTGATGTGGCGTCAGGAGGACCTGTTCTTCTCGGGGTTGGGCGGTGGCGCTCCGACCGGTGAGCCGGTGAAGACGCCGGAGGAGGTCGCCGAGCGGGTCGCGGCCGGCGGCGAGGGGATCACCTTCTTCCCCACGCCCCCGCTGATGCACGGCACCTCGACCCTGACCGCCTTCATCGGCTTCAACTTCGGCCAACGCATCGTGATCCACCGCAAGTTCGTGCCCGAGGAGGTGCTGCGGACCATCGAGAAGGAGAAGGTCACCAGCGTGTCGCTGGTCGGCGACGCGATGCTGCGGCCCCTCATCGACGCGCTGAACGGGCCCATGAAGGGCACCGACACCTCGTCCATGTTCAGCGTCTCCTCCTCCGGCGCGATCATGTCGGAGACGGTGCGCGCGCAGTTCCAGGCGCTCATTCCGAACGTGATGCTGCTCAACAACTTCGGCTCCTCCGAGTCCGGCTTCAACGGCACGGCCACGGAGGACTCCGGCCCCGACCGCGGGTTCCGGATCCGCGTCAACTCCCGTACGCAGGTGGTGGATCCGGCGACGTACGAGCCGGTCCCCGTCGGCGAGGTGGGGCGCGTCGCCCAGCGCGGCCATGTGCCCCTCGGCTACTACAACGACCCCAAGAAGACCGCCGAGACCTTCTTCGAGAAGGACGGCGCGCGATGGGTGCTGCTCGGCGACATGGCGACCGTCGACGAGGAGGGGGTCGTCACCGTCCTCGGGCGCGGTTCGCAGTGCATCAACACCGGCGGCGAGAAGGTGTACCCGGAGGAGGTCGAGCAGGCGCTCAAGTCGCATCCCGATGTGTACGACGCGCTGGTCGCCGGAGTGCCCGACGAGAAGTGGGGCAACCACGTGGCAGCCGTGGTCCAGCTGCGTACAGGCGCCGGACGGCCGTCCCTGGACGACATCCAGACGCACTGCCGCACCCATCTCGCGGGCTACAAGATCCCGCGCCAGCTGGTGATCACGGACTCCATCCAGCGCTCCCCGAGCGGCAAGGCCGACTATCGATGGGCACGCTCGGTGGCCGCGGAGGCCGCCCGCTAGAGCTGCCGAAACAAACAGCGCAACAGGACGGTACGGCGGCCGCTCCCTCCGCCGTACCGCCGCGCACAGGACCCACCTGTCCCTACCCTGTGGCCGCCGCATGCCTTGACGACGGCCCGTACCCCTGAATTACTGATCCAGAGCAGAGCGACCGAATGATCGGTCGCCTGGAATGGCACGTTTGGTGAGGGAGCTCCCCATGGCGGATTCGACGGACCTGCTGGACGAGGGCGAGCGGCTCGACGCGGAGGGGCTGCGCGCACTCCAGCTGGAGCGGCTGAGGGCATCGCTGCGGCACGCCTACGAGAACGTGCCCTTCTACCGGGACTCCTTCGACAAGGCGGGGCTCCGGCCCGAGGACTGCCACTCGCTCGCCGATCTGGCACGCTTCCCGTTCACCACGAAGGCGGACCTGCGCGAGAACTATCCGTACGGGATGTTCGCCGTGCCGCAGGACCGTATCCGCCGCATCCACGCGTCGAGCGGTACCACCGGGCGGCCCACGGTCGTCGGCTACACCGAGAACGACCTTTCCATGTGGTCCGACATGGTGGCGCGCTCGCTCCGCGCGGCCGGCGCCCGGCCCGGTGACACGGTGCATGTGGCGTACGGCTACGGGCTGTTCACCGGCGGGCTCGGCGCCCACTACGGCGCCGAACGGCTCGGCTGTACGGTCATTCCGGCGTCCGGCGGCATGACCGCCCGCCAGGTGCAGCTGATCCAGGATCTGAAGCCCGGGATCATCATGGTGACGCCCTCCTACATGCTGACGCTCCTCGACGAGTTCGAGCGGCAGGGCGTGGATCCGCGGGGCACCTCCCTCCGGGTGGGCGTCTTCGGTGCCGAGCCCTGGACCGAGGAGATGCGCCGGGAGATCGAGGAGCGCTTCGCGATCGACGCGGTCGACATATACGGGCTGTCGGAGGTGATCGGCCCGGGAGTGGCCCAGGAGTGCGTCGAGACGAAGGACGGCCTGCACATCTGGGAGGACCACTTCTACCCGGAGATCGTGGACCCGATCACCGGCGAGCTGCTGCCGGACGGCGAGGAGGGCGAGCTGGTCTTCACCTCGCTCACCAAGGAAGCCATGCCCGTGATCCGCTACCGGACCCGGGACCTCACACGGCTGCTGCCCGGCACGGCCCGGAACTTCCGCCGGATGCAGAAGATCACCGGGCGCAGTGACGACATGGTCATCCTGCGCGGTGTGAACCTCTTCCCCACCCAGATCGAGGAGATCGTCCTGCGCACACCGGGCGTCGCCCCGCACTTCCAGCTGCGGCTGACCCGCGACGGCCGCCTCGACGCGCTCACCGTGCGCGCCGAGGCCCGGGCCGGCGCCACGCCCGAGATCCGCGACGAGGCCGCGCGCTCCATCACGGCGGCCGTGAAGGACGGCATCGGCGTCTCGGTCACCGTCGAGATCGTCGAACCGGAGTCACTGGAGCGGTCGGTGGGGAAGATCAAGCGGATCATGGACCTGCGCCCGCGCTAGACCTGCCGCCCGCACCGGCAATGGCACTGGCACAGGCCCCGCGGTCCGGGACCTGTGCCTGTGCCGACGGCAACCCCGCTACCGCTTGGCGGGCGTCGAACCGTACGCGGTCAGGAAGCGGTCGCGGAACGAGTCCATCCGCCACACCGGTGCCGACTTGTCGGGCTTGATGCCGTCCGTCCAGCCCCAGTCGTCGATCTTGTCGAGCACGGACTTGTCGTGGGCGACGATCGAGACGGGCACGTCCCGGCTGGCGTTGCTGCCGCTGACGCTGGCCAGCGGCTGGTGGTCGCCCAGGAAGACGAGCACGGTGTTCTTGCTGCCGTACTTCACCACGTAGTCGATGAGGGAGTTCACCGAGTACTGGATGGACTTGCCGTACTCCTCCTTGACCTTCTTGGAGTCGTAGAACACGTCCGCGGGGTCCTTGCCGGCCTTCTGGATGCCCTCGTAGACCGAGCCGTCGCCGACCTGGTCCCAGGGGATCATCTTGGGGATCGGGGCCCAGGGCTGGTGGCTGGAGGTCAGGATGATCTCCGACATCAGCGGCTTGTCGCGCTTCTTGCCGTGCTCCAGACGCTCGAAGGCGCTCAGGGCGTACTGGTCGGGCATGGTCGACCAGCTGAACTTCGGTCCCTCGTAGCCGAGTTCACGGGAGTCGTAGACGTTGTCGAGGCCGTAGAACTTGCCCTCCGGCCAGTTCTTCTGGATGCCCGGCATGACGCCCACGGTCCGCCAGGCACCGGTGCGCTGGAAGGCGCCGGTGAGGGTCAGGTGCTCGCCCGCGGTGACGGTGCGATAGCGGTTCTGGTTGTTGATCCACAGGCCCGACAGGAAGGTCGAGTGGCCGAGCCAGCTGCTGCCGCCGTACGTCGCCGAGGTGAGCCAGCCGCTCTTGGCGGAGTAGCCGGCCTTGGTCAGTGCCTCGTTCTTGGCAGTGAGCGTCGCGTCGACGCCCGCGGCGGTCGCCTCGTCCTCGATCGCGCTGCGGCCGTAGCTCTCGATGAAGGCGATCATCACGTCCTTGCCGCGCAGGTCGGTGAGGAGCTGGTCGCCCGGAGTGCCGCCGAAGGCGTCCTTCTTTGCCTCCTTGGCGAACGCCGCCTCGTCCTTGAGGGTCGCCTGCACCCTGTTCACGCGGTCCTCGACTCGGGCGACCGTGGTCCTGGCCGCGATCCCGGGACCGGACAGCTGCAGGCCGAGCGCCGCGCAGGTGACCCAGGCGGTGCCGACCACCAGGGTGACGCGGCTGGCCGCGTCGCGGTTGCGGGTCATGACGTTGCTCACTCGGAGCACCGCCAGGGTCATCAGGACCAGCACGATGAGGACGAGGGCCACGACCGCGATCACGGCGCCGATCGCGCCGCCGTTGCCCATCGTGTCCTTGAGGTAGGACTGCGCGTCGTCGAACAGGACCCAGTCGAGGACCACGTTGAATCCACGGCCGAGGAACATGTTGAAGCCGACGTCGAGGAGGTTCAGGACGGTCAGTACGCCGAGGATCGCGCCGGACAGGATCGCCACCGCTATCCGTGGCCTGCGCGGCAGGACGATGAGGACGGCGGCGCCGAGGACCGCCTCCACCGGGATGCGCAGGAACACGCCGGGCGTGAACTTGGGGGCGGAGGTCGGCATGAGGAGCGCGAAGCAGACGAGCAGGAGGGACAGGCCCGTGACGGTCCATCCCACGTTGCGTGCGGCAACCGGGTGCCGGTCCCGCCACTTGCGGGGAGCGACGGGCTCGTCCGGGGGCTCGACGGGGCCGTCACCGGCGGAGGTGTCTTCGTCGGTTCCGGTGTCGCCCTCGTCTACGGGGTCCATCTCGGCGGCCGGGCTCTCTTCGACCGCGGGGTCCTTCGCGGCGGCCTTGCTCTCCTCGACTGCAGGAGCCTCCCCGGAGGGCGTCTCCTTCTCCCCCGCGGAAGCCTCTTCGGCAGGCGCCTCCCCCGCAGCCCCCTCTTCGGCGGCGGTGGCCTCCTCGGCCCCGTCCCTCTCAGAGCTCTCAGAGCTCTCAGAGGAAACGGCGTGCTCGGCCGCAACACCCTTTGCGGGGGCGGCCTCTTCGAGAGGGGTGCTGTGCTGGATGTCGTCGGGCGTGTCCGCCGGGGAGGCCTCCGGCGTCACGTCGGGCTCCGGGGTTGTCCGGTCCATGTCCGGCAGCTGGCGAGAGTTCGTGGTGCGCGACAACCCGAAGGTCCTTCCGTGCGAAACCCGGTGGTGATGCGGCGGGCCTGGCTCGGGTAGCCGGGCCGCCGTTACTGGTACGGCTCACCGGCGGATTCAGTTCACCGACCGAGGATCCGACCACCAGGGATTCAACCACCGGGAGTGCAACCGTCGCGCCCGGCCAAGGTCAAGCCTCTCCCAACCGGTCCCGCAGCTCCCGCTTGAGGATCTTCCCGCTGGCGTTGCGGGGCAGTTCGTCCACGAACAGCACCCGCTTGGGTGCCTTGAAGTGGGCGAGGTTCTCGCGCGCGTGGGCGACCAGTTCGTCCTCCGTGACCGTGCCGCGGGGGACGACCACCGCCGTCACGGCCTCGATCCAGCGGTCGTCCGGCAGCCCGATCACAGCGACCTCGGCCACCCCGGGATGCGTGTAGAGCGCGTCCTCGACCTGCCGTGAAGCGACCAGGACGCCACCGGAGTTGATGACGTCCTTCACCCGGTCGACGACGGTGAAGTACCCCTGGGCGTCCCGCACCACGAGATCGCCGGAGTGGAACCAGCCGTCCCGGAAGGCCTCGGCCGTCTCCTCGGGCTTGTCCCAGTAGCCCTCGCACAACTGCGGTGACCGGTAGACGACTTCGCCGGAGGTGCCGTCGGGCACGTCCTTGCCGTTCTCGTCGACCACTCTGGCGTCCACGAACAGCACCGGCCGACCGCAGGAGTCCAGGCGTGCCTTCCGGTGCTCGTTCGGCGCGAGGACCATCGACAGGGGGCCGATCTCGCTCTGGCCGAAACAGTTGTAGAAGGCCAGCTTGGGAAGCCGTTCCCGCAGCCGTTCGAGGATGGGCACCGGCATGATCGACGCCCCGTAGTACGCCTTGCGCAGCCCGCTCAGGTCGCGGGTCGCGAAGTCGGGGCGGTTCGACAGGCCGATCCACACGGTGGGCGGTGCGAACAGGCTGTCCGCGCGGCCGGCCTCGATCAGGTCGAAGAGCTGCTCGGCGTCGGGTGCGTCGAGGATGGTGTTCCGCGCGCCGACCGCGAGATACGGCAGCAGGAACACATGCATCTGCGCCGAGTGGTACAGCGGCAACGAGTGCACGGGCAGGTCGCCCGCACTCAGATCGAGCGCGGTGATCGCACTCAGGTACTCGTGCACGAGCGCGCGGTGCGTCATCATCGCGCCCTTGGGCAGGGCCGTCGTACCGGAGGTGTAGAGCAACTGCACCAGATCCTCGGTACGCGGCTCCGGACCGTCGTACGGAGGTGTCGACTCCAGCCGCGCGAGCAGCGAGTCGTCGGCGTCGCGCAGCGCCATCACCCGTACGCCGTCGGGGAGTCGGTCCGCGAGGTCGGGGTCGGCCAGGACGAGCGCGCTGCCGGACTGGCCGACGATGTACGAGAGGTCGTCGCCCGTCAGGTTCTGGTTGACCGGCACGTGCACGAGCCCGGCCCGGGAGCAGGCCAGGAAGCCGATGAGGTACGCGTCCGAGTTGTGGCCGTAGGCGCCGACGCGGTCGCCGGGGGCCAGGCCCGAGGAGGTCAGCACCCGCGCCGCGCGGGAGACGGCCTCGTCGAGTTCGGCGTAGGTCCAGGAGCGGTCGCGGTAGGTGACCGCCGTGCGCTCGGGGGTACGTCGGGCACTGCGCCGCAGCACCCCGTCGACCGTGCTGCCGTGTCCAGGCGTCATGACCATGATCCTCGTTCCGTTCCGCGAGCGGGGTCAAGTCCCGTACCAGGAGGTCAGACCCAAAGCGCGGGCCCGGCGTACACCGTTGTCACGCTCGACCGCCCTCGAGTCGCGGGACCACACGCGTGCGCACCCGCCCCGAGCCGTCGTTGACCAGCAGCGACAAAGGGCGCGTAATGGTATTTATGGACATCAGGCCCGCAATCCGGCCTTCAACCCTGGAACGGTCACCCTCCGTATCCGAACCACTACCCACACCTCGGACATCGGCCGGTCCACCACGGTTGGCCTGGCTGGACGCGCTGCGTGGCATCGCGGCACTCGTCGTGGTGTTCGAGCACGCGTCGTACTCCTTCATGGCGGAGTTCCGGCAGGAACTGATGCCGCAGTTCAACACCGGCCGGTACGGAATCCTGGTGTTCTTCCTGGTCAGCGGCTACATCATCCCCGCGTCGCTGGAGCGCCGTGGCTGCGTCCGGACGTTCTGGATCGGGCGGGTGTTCCGCATGTACCCGCTGTGGGCGACCGCCGTCGCCGCCGTCCTCGCCGTCAATCTTCTGGGCCTCTCGAACATGCGCGACTTCGGTGGCCAGGGCGCGGCCACGGTGTCCGTCGCCCATGCCGGACTGCTTCAGGAGTTGCTGGGGACGCCCAGTGTGCTGCTCGTCCTGTGGACGCTCTCGTACGAGATGGCCTTCTATCTGCTGGTCGTCGCGCTCTTCACGGTCCAGCTGCACCAGCGGTCGGCGGCGGTCGCCGTCACCCTGGCCGTGCTGGCCGCCGTGAGCGTGGCGGCAGGAGTCACGCTGCCGGCCTCCGCCTTGTCCGGCCTGGTCGGCACTGGCCTGTTGATCGGACTGGCCTCGGGCGCCCTGGTCGTCGCGATCTGCTGCGCCAGTTCCGGGTCACCCGCGCTTCGCGTGTTCGGCGGGGTGCTGGGCGGTGTGCTGGCGCTCGTCCTGGTCCCGTTCAACGGCACGGTTCCGCCGTGGGAGGGCCTGATCATCCTCGCCGTGATGTTCCTCGGCACCGCCGTCCACCGGGCCGAGAAGGGGCAGAGTTCCTGGTGGTGGGCGGGCTGCACGGCCGCGGTGGTGGTCGCCTGCGCCGTGGTCAGCGCCTACTGGAACAGCGACGAGGCCCCCTTCACCCGGCAGGGCTGGATCCTGGCGTTCCTGCTGGCCGTGCTCACCTTCGGTGTCGCGCTGGCCTCGCGCCACCGGCGCATCCCGCGCGGGCTGATCTGGCTGGGCCTGATCAGCTACTCGGTCTATCTGCTCCACCCGGTGCTGCTGGCGGTGAGCGACGGCACGATCGGCCGGTGGCCGCGCGACAATCCCGTACTCGTGCTGGCGTTCTTTGCCGTGCTCCTGCCGCTGTGCGCGCTGACCTATCGGTACATCGAGGCTCCGAGCCAGGCATGGGGCCGGAAGCTGGCCCGCCGCGTCGCCCCGTCACGACGGGCACCCGTCGAGCACGTACACCCCAAGAAGCCGCAGGTACGTCCCGAGAACTCGACCGTTCCCGAGACCGAGGCAGCACCTGAGACCGAGGCAGCACCTGCGGCCGAAGCAGCGCCAAAGACCGAGGCCGAGGCCGAGACGCACGCGCCGGTCTGAAGGCGCTCGCTTCCCGGCCCGACCCACGTACCGTCCGGCCCGCCCGCCTCACACGGGCCGGGTCCGCCCCTCCCAGTACGGGTCCCGCAGTCGCCGCTTGTACAGCTTCCCGTTGGGATCGCGTGGCATCGCCTCGATGAAGTCGACACTCCGGGGCCGTTTGTACCCGGCCAGCTGCTGCTCGCAGTGCTCCAGGATCGCGGCGGCCAGGGCCTCGCCCGCCTCGAAGCCGGGGGCCGGTTCGACGACGGCCTTGACCGCCTCGCCCCAGTCGTCGTGCGGAATCCCGAAGGCGGCGGCGTCGGCGACGGCGGGGTGGGTGAGCAGCGCGGCCTCGATCTCGGCGGGGTAGATGTTGACCCCACCCGAGATGATCATGTCGATCTTGCGGTCGCGGAGGAAGAGATAGCCGTCCTCGTCGAGATATCCCAGGTCACCGACGGTGAAGAAGTCCCCGATGCGGTTCTTCTTCGTCTTGCTCGCGTCCTTGTGGTACGAGAATCCGCCCGTGCTCATCTTCATGTAGACGGTGCCCAGTTCACCGGGCGGCAGCCTGTTTCCGTCGTCGTCGAAGACGGCCAGCTCGCTGATGGGCCAGGCCTTTCCGACCGTGCCGGGCTTCTTCAGCCAGTCCTCGGCGGTCGCGAAGGCACCGCCGCCCTCACTGGCCGCGTAGTACTCCTCGACACTGTGGCCCCACCACTCGATCATGGCCCGTTTCACGTGGTCGGGGCACGGGGCGGCGCCATGGATGGCGTGCCGCATGGACGACACGTCATAGGCCGCCCTCGTTCGGTCCGGCAAGGCGAGCAGGCGGTGGAACTGGGTCGGGACCATATGGGTGTGCGTGCACCGATGGGCGTCGATGAGCCGGAGCATCTCCTCGGGCGTCCACTTGTCCATCAGCACCAGTCGGTGCCCGATGTGCAGGGACGCGCCCGCGAACTGGAGGACCGCCGTGTGGTAGAGCGGCGAGCACACCAGATGCACGTTGTCGTCGAACGGCTTGATGCCGAAGATGCCGAGGAAGCCCCCGAGGTAAGTCTCCTCGGGGAGCTTGCCGGAGAGGGGTCGCCGGATGCCGCGCGGGCGGCCGGTGGTCCCGGAGGTGTAGTTCATGACCCAGCCGAGCGTGCGGTCCTCGGGCACCGAATCGGGCTGCCCGTCGAGGAGTTCGACGTACGGCCGGAAGCCCTGAACCGCACCGACCGCGTACCGCCGCTCCTCGGGGAGCTTCGCCTCGTCGGCCGCGTGGCGTGCCGCGTCGGCGAACCGCTCGTGGGCGACGAGCACCTTGGCACCGGAGTCGGAGACGATCCAGGCGATCTCGGGGCCGACGAGATGGTGGTTGACGGGCACGAGGTAGAAGCCGGCCTGCGAGGCGGCGAGGTACGCGGTGAAGAACTCGACGCCGTTGGGCAGCACGACGGCGAACGCGTCGCCGCGTTCGAGCCCGGCGGCGCGCAGTCCGTGCACCAGCCGGTTGGTCTCGGCGTGCAGGCGTCCGGCGGTCCACTCCTCCCCGTCCGTAGCGATGAGCACCGTGCGCTCGGGGTCGGCGGTGGCCTGGGCCCAGAAGCCGTTGGGGGGCTGGCTCACTCGGGGCTCCTTCCGGCGATGCGGTTGAGTCGGTCGACGGCCTTCTCGAAGTCGCGGGTGAGGTCGTCGACGACTTCCTGGACGCTGCGTTCGCTGTTCATCCGGCCCACGATCTGTCCCACGGGGGTCCCGAGCAGCGGTTCGACCTCGTGCCGCTGGATCCGCGAGACCGCGTCGGCGACCAGCAGCCCCTGCAGGGGCATGGGGAGGGTGCCGGGCCCGTTGGGGTCGTCCCAGGCGTCGGTCCATTCGGTACGCAGCTGGCGCGCGGGTTTCCCGGTCAGCGCGCGCGAGCGGACCGTGTCGCCCGACCCGGCGGCGAGCAGCTTCCGGGTCAGGGCACGCGAGTGCATGTCCGCCTCGGTGACGGTCAGCCATATGGAGCCGAGCCACACACCCTGGGCGCCGAGAGTGAGCGCGGCGGCCATCTGCTGCCCGCTGCCGATGCCGCCCGCCGCGAGCACGGGCAATGGGTCCACGGCCTCGACGACTTCGGGCGTCAGGACCATCGAGGCGATGTCACCGGTGTGGCCGCCGGCCTCGTAGCCCTGCGCGACGACGATGTCGATGCCCGCGTCGGCGTGCTTGCGCGCGTGCCGGGCGCTGCCGGCGAGCGCGGCGACGAGCACGTTCTGGTCGTGGGCGCGCTGGATCACGTCGGCGGGCGGTGAGCCGAGCGCGTTGGCCAGCAGCTTGATCGGATAGTCGAAGGCGACGTCCAGCTGGGTGCGGGCCACCTGTTCCATCCAGCCCGTGATGCGCCAGCCGGAGGCCTCGCCCTCGGCGAGTTCGGGCACGCCGTACTTGGCCAGGGTGTCCTTGACGTACTGGCGGTGCCCCTCGGGGATCATCGCCTCCACGTCCGCCTCGGTCACGCCCTCGACCTTCTTGGCGGGCATGACGACGTCCAGTCCGTACGGCATTCCGTCCACGTGCGACTCGATCCAGTCGAGGTCGCGTTTGAGGTCGTCGGGGGCGGTGTAGCGGACCGCACCGAGCACGCCGAACCCGCCCGCCCGGCTGATGGCAGCGGCGACGGCGGGGAACGGCGTGAAGCCGAAGAGGGCGTGCTCGACTCCCAGTTTCTTGCTCAGCTCCGTCTGCATGGGCGCAGGATGCCGCAGTCCTCCGGACGAGGGAAGACCTTTTCTGATGGACCGTCAGTTTCCAGCGGTTTTCTCGAACCGGGACCGGTCCGGACGGCACCGTTGACACGTCCCCCGTCCGACACAAAAGTTTCACCGAGCACGGCGAACTCCGAAAGATACTTTCAGGCGGCCAAAGCGGCACAGCGTCTCAACGGAAGGCTCCTCGATGACGGACAGAGCGGGCGGCGGGCCGACCCGACGTCAACTGGGCCGGGGTTTGACGGCGTTGGGCGGCGCGCTGATCCTTGCGCCCCTCCCCGCGGCGTCGGCGGCACCCGGCGCAGACGCGAGCAACGGCGACGCCCACCGCCGCCCGACCCTGCGGCACGGCTCCGCCGAACGCGCCGGACTGCTCCCCGCCCAGCTGCGCCAACTCGTCACCGACGCCGAGGCGTTCCTCGGCCCCTCCCCCAAGTACCCCTGGTACGCGGGCGCCGTGCTGCTCGCGGGACGCGGCGGCACGGTCGCGCTGCACCATCCGATCGGCAAGGCGGTGCGCTACTCGGCGTACGACGAGAAGACCGACACCGCCGTCGAGTTCCCCGCCGACCAGCAGATCGCGATGGCCAAGGACACGGTCTTCGACCTGGCTTCGGTGTCGAAGCTGTTCACATCGATCCTCGCCGTGCAGCAGATCGAGCGCGGCGAGTTGGAACTGGAGGGGAAGGTCGCCTCCTACCTCCCGGACTTCGGCGGCGCGGGCAAGCAGGACATCACGATCCGTCAACTGCTCACGCACACCTCGGGGTTCCGCGCCTGGATCCCGCTCTACAGCGCGCCGACGTACGAGGAGAAGCTCCAGCTCATCTGGAAGGAGGCGCCACTCAACCCGCCGGGCACCAGGTACCTCTACTCGGACCTCAATCTGATCTCGCTCCAGCTCGTCCTGGAGAAGATCACCGGTCGCGCCCTGGACACCCTGCTGCGCAGCGAGATCACCGACCCGCTCGGGATGCGCCGCACCCGCTTCAACCCGCCCGCCTCCTGGAAGCCGAGGATCGCCGCCACCGAGGACGCCCGCAAACCGTGGTCGGGGCTCGACCGCGGCCTCGTATGGGGCGAGGTGCACGACGAGAACGCGTACAGCCTCGGCGGTGTGGCGGGCCACGCCGGGGTCTTCTCCACGGCGTGGGACCTGGCGGTCCTCGGCCGGACGCTGCTCAACGGCGGTGTGTACGGCAGGGCGCGCATCCTGGAACCCGAGTCCGTGGAGTTGATGTTCACCGACTTCAACACGGCCTTCCCCGGCGACGAGCACGGCCTCGGCTTCGAGCTCTACCAGCACTGGTACATGGGCGCGATGGCCACACCGCGCACCGCGGGCCACACCGGCTTCACCGGCACCTCGCTCGTCCTCGACCCGACGACCGACTCGTTCCTCATCGTGCTCGGCAACTCCGTTCATCCCGTGCGCAGTTGGCGGTCGGGATCCGCCCCTCGGGTGGCCGCCGCCAACAACCTGGCCCGCGCCGTGCCGGTCCGGCCCGCGCGAGGACGTACGGCCTGGTTCTCCGGCATGGCGACCGCCACGTCCGCCACGCTGACGCTGCCCGCGCTGGACCCCGGCACGGGAGGCCGTCTCCACTGTGCACTGTGGTGGGACACCGAACCGCAGGCGGACGCGCTCTTCCTGGAGTCCTCGACGGACGGCGGCACGACGTGGCGGCCGGTGCCGTTCACCACCGTCCGGCACGGCGGGGCCGCCCAGGACCATCCCGCAGGTTCCGTCACCGGCTGGTCGGGCCGGGCCTGGCACCGGCTCTCCGCGGATCTCCCCGAGGCCCGCCAACTCGTCCTGCGCTGGCGGTACACGACGGACCGGCTCTACGTCGGCCGAGGCGCGTACGTGGACGCGCAACGCGTCGCGGACGACGACCGGATCGTGTTCGACGAGGCCAGGCCCACGGACGCGGCACGGATCGAGGCGGCGGGCTGGACGCCGGCCAAGGACTGATCGGCGCCGCGGACAACGGCGACGGCGACGGCGACGGCGACGGCGACGGCGTGAACGAGCCGTCGCCGGGCGCTACTTGGCGGCCACTGAGACGGTCACGGAGAGGGTCACGGAGACGCCTCCAGCAGCGCCATGGCCGCATTGTGTCCCGGCACCCCGCTCACCCCTCCGCCGCGCACCGCGCCCGCGCCGCACAGCAGGACGTTGGCGTGCGCGGTCTCCACGCCCCAGCGGCCCGTGCCCTCCTGCGCGTAGGGGAAGGCGAGGTCGCGGTGGAAGATGTTGCCGCCGGGCAGCCGCAGGTCGCGCTCCAGGTCCAGCGGTGTCTTGGCCTCGATGCAGGGGCGGCCGTCCGCGTCGGTCGCCAGGCAGTCGGCGAGCGGTTCGGCGAGATGCGCGTCCAGTTGCGCGAGCGTCGACTTGAGCAGTTCCTCGCGTACGCCGTCGTTGTCGTGGGCGAAGAGCCGGGCGGGAGTGTGCAGACCGAAGAGGGTGAGCGTGTGATAGCCCTGCTGCACCAGGTCCGGGCCGAGGATCGTCGGATCGGTGAGCGAGTGGCAGTAGATCTCGGAGGGCGGCGCCTCGGGCAGCGCACCGGCCTCTGCCTGGGCATGTGCGGTCGCCAACTGCTCGTATCCCTCGGCGATGTGGAAGGTCCCGGAGAAGGCCTCGCGCGGATCGACGGACGTGTCCCGCAGCCTGGGCAGCCGCTTCAGCAGCATGTTCACCTTGAGCTGGGCGCCCTCGGCCGGGGCGGGCGGCTCGTCGCCGGTGAGCCGGGCGAGCTCCTGCGGGGAGGCGTTGACGAGGACGTGCCGGGCCGAGATCGTCCGCTCGCCGTCCGCGGTCCGGTAGGTGACCTCGGCGGCCCGTCCGTCGGTCTCCACGCGGACCGCCTCGTGGCCGGTGGCGACGACCGCGCCGGCGGCACGCGCGGCTCCGGCGATCGCGTCGGTGAGCGCGCCCATGCCACCGACCGGCACGTCCCACGCACCCGTCCCACCACCGATGACGTGGTAGAGGAAGCAGCGGTTCTGCCGCAGGGACGGGTCGTGGGCGTCGGCGAAGGTGCCGATGAGCGCGTCGGTGAGGACGACGCCGCGTACGAGATCGTCGCTGAAGTTGTCCTCGACGGTCACCCCGAGCGGCTCCTCGAAGAGGATCTTCCACGCCTCCTCGTCGTCAATGCGGCGGCGCAGCTCGTCGCGGGTGGGCAGCGGTTCGGTGAGGGTGGGGAACACCTTCTTGGCGACGCGGCCGGTCATCCCGTAGAAGCGCTGCCATGCCTGGTACTCGCAGGCGGACCCGGTCAGCCTGGCGAAGGCCTCCCGGGTGCGCCGTTCGCCGCCTCCGACGAGCAGTCCGGTCGGCCGTCCGTCACGTTCTGTGGGGGTGTACGAGGACACGGTGCGGCCGCGGACCCGGAAGTCCAGGCCGAGGTCCCGCACGATCTTCCGGGGCAGCAGGCTGACCAGGTACGAGTACCGCGACAGCCGGGCGTCGACACCGGCGAACGGCCGGGTCGACACGGCCGCCCCACCGGTGACCCCCAGTCGCTCCAGAACCAGCACGGACTTCCCGGCCCGCGCCAGATAGGCGGCGGCGACCAGCCCGTTGTGCCCCCCACCAACGATGACGACGTCCTTCTCCCGGTGTCCCTCGTATGCGCCCATGCTTCTTGGTAACACGCAACGATCTAGGTCAGCCAGACACACGCGGCAACCGGCCCCGTAAGGGACGCGGGCCACGAGCGGGCCGAGCCCCCGTAAGGGGGCCGAGGCCCCGTAAGGGGCGCGGGGAACTGCGCGCCCAGCCACGGCCGACCTGCAGCCGAAGAGCAACCGGGATCCGGGGCACAGCCCCGGTCTCGAACCCGCGCACCCCAGCGGAGCGTCACCGCTGGCGCAAAGCCGCCACCCTCCGATACAACTCCACCGCCTCCGCCCCCCGCCCGAGCTGCTCCAGGCAGTGCGCCTCGTCGTTGCGGCTGGCCAGCGCGTCGGGGTGGTCGGGGCCCAGCACACGCTCGCGCGCGGCGGCCACCTGGCGGTACTCGGTGAGCGCGTCGGCCCACCGGCCGAGCCAGCCGAGCCCGACGGCGACCTCGCGTCGGCTGACCAGGGTGTCCGGGTGGTCGGGGCCGAGCACGCGCTCGCGGATCGCGCACACGTCACGGGACTCGGCCAGCGCCTCTTCCCACCGGCCGAGCCGGCCGAGGTTGACGCCGAGTCCGTGCCGGGCGCGCAGGGTCTCGGGGTGGGCGGGGCCGTGGACACGGGTGCGGTCGTCGATCAGGGCGCGGTACAGCTCCAGTGCCTGGGCGCTGCGCCCGAGCCGGCCGAGGCTGATGCCGACCTCGTAGCGCGCGGCGAGCGTGTCGGGGTGGTCGGGGCCGAGGGCCTGCGCCCGCGCCTCGGCGACCTCCTGGTACGTCTGCAGTGCCTCCGGCCAGCGGCCCAACTGCCCGAGCGCGTACGCGACTTCGTACCGGGTGACGAGGGTGTCGGGATGGTTCGGGCCGAGCACCCGGGCGCGGGACGCGGCCACCTCGCTCGCCATCCGGTACGAGTCCTCCAGGCGCCCGAGTCTGCTGAGGTTGAAGGCGAGGTTGTGGCGGCAGCGCAGGGTGTCGGGGTGCTCGGGCCCCATGGCGCGTTCCCGGGCCGCCAGTACGGCCGTGTAGACCTGGTGTGCTTCGAAGTGGCGGCCCAACTGGCCCAGTACATAGGCCATTTCCTGGCGGGCGGCCAGGGTGTCCGGGTGGTCGGGGCCGAACACGTGCTCCCTGGCCTGGGCCACGTGCCCGTACTCGCGCAGCGCGTCGGCGGGCCGGCCGGTGCGGCTGAGGGTGAAGCCGACCTCGTAGCGGCTGGCCAGCGTGTCGGGGTGGTCGGGGCCGAGGGCGTGTTCACGTTCGGCGGCGACCGCGCGGTGCACCTCGCCCGCCTCCGCCCAGCGGCCGAGCCGCCCCAGGCTCAGTCCCGCGTTGTGCCTGCCGGTGAGGGTGGTGACCAACTCCGGTGAGGGTGTGGGCCGTTCGGCGGGAGCCGGATCCGGGGTGCCGCGCGTGTCGGTGCGGGCGATCCAGTCGCCGGTGAGGCCCGCGGCGGCGTCGGGCGGTGTGGTGCGCAGGCCCGCGCCGGTCGCCTTGTGACCGGTGGTCATGCCGCGGGTCCAGGAGGGCAGCCGCTCCTCGCGGGCGGCGGGCCGCTCCGGCGCCGCGGGCCGCACCGGGGGCGACACCACGGTCGGCACGTACGCCGGAGCCGTGCGGCCCGCGCCGATGCGGCGGCCCAGCTCACGGGCGTCGTGCGGCCGCTGCTCGGGTTCCTTGGCCAGCAGGTCAAGGATGATCCGGTCCAGGAACTCGGGGAGTTCGGCGCGATGGCGGCGCGGCGGCTCGGGGGCCGTGTCCCGGTGGCCGACCAGGACCGCCCACGCGTCGTCGAGGTCGAACGGCGGGGCCCCGGTGGCGATCTCGTACAGCACGCAGCCGAAGGAGTAGAGGTCGCTGCGGTGGTCGACGTGGTCGCCGCCGATCTGCTCCGGCGACATGTAGTGCGGGGTGCCCATGGCGATGCCGGTGCCGGTGAGTCTGGAGGTGAAGCCGATGTCGTGCCCGAGGCGGGCTATGCCGAAGTCGCAGATCTTCACCGTGCCGTCGCCGAGCCGCATGATGTTCGCGGGCTTCAGGTCCCGGTGCACGATGCCCTGTTGGTGGGTGTACGCGAGGGCGGCAGCCGCCTGTTCGCCGATCTCCACGATGTCTGCGACGGGCAGCGGATGCTGTTTGTTGTCCTCCAGGAGCTGGCTGAGGTTGCGCCCGTCCAGCAACTCCATCACCAGATAGAGCACACCGTCCGACTCGCCGAAGTCGTGGACGACCGTCACCCCGCGGTGCTGGAGGGCCGCCGCCACCCGCGCCTCGCGGCGAAACCGCTCCCGCAGGACACGGGTGAACGAGTTGTCGTGGTGCTGTCCCAACGGTTTGAGGCACTTCACGGCGACCTGTCTGCCCAGCGACTCGTCCCGGGCACGCCACACCTCACCCATCCCCCCTCGACCGATCAGGTCGAGCAACCGGTACCGGCCCTGGATCAGCCTGGTGTCCCCCATCTGCTGCGATCGCCCCCGTCGTTCGGCCCCGCCCTCCCCTGGCCCGTCCAGTATGGCGAGCTGTCGTCCGACTTTGTACGGGGCCGCGCGCGAGCCGGGTCCGAGCCGTGACATCGCGCGGATAATGTGTTTGGGCTGCAGTTGCCGACGTAGACGTGCGGGAACGCAGTGCAACACGGTGCCGGTGAGTCGCGGTCGCCGCGTCGCCGCGTCGGGCGACCGTACGGATCTTCCGTACAACTCATGGGCATACGGCGGCAGTGAGGCGTACGTCCGCTGCGCCACCCGCCGCCACATCGGCGCACGCTGCGGGACGAGCGGCGGATGACGGGTCGGCCGCCGGTGCGGGGTGTCGTCGATGTCCCGCGTTTCCGCGCGTCGATCCGGTGCCTCGGTCCCGTGCCGGGGCCGGTCGCCGTGAGCATCGTGTGAATCTTCCGCACGCGTGCACCGACTTCCTCAACGGCCTCCCGCGTCCCGTACGTACGTGGTGGTGCCGGCGCGGTGTGCGGCCGCACACCGTCCCGCGGGTGTGCGGCCGCTCGCACTGTCGGGCTCAGGAGACGGGCTCGAGTTCCTCGCGGTCCGCCGGTGCCGCCTTCTGGAGGCTGCTTCCCTCGACGTCGAGGTCGGGCAGGAACCTGTCCAGCCAGCCGGGCAGCCACCAGGCGCCCCGGCCGGCGAGAGCGAGTACCGCCGGTACGAGTGTCATGCGGACGGCGAAGGCGTCGATGGCCACGCCGACGGCCAGGGCAAACGCGATGGGTTTGATGAGGGAGTCGTCCAGCGGGAAGAACCCGGCGAAGACGGTGAACATGATCAGGGCGGCGGCGGTGACGACCCGCACGCTGTGGCGGGCTCCGTCGACGACCGACTGGCGGGCCCGGCCGGTGTGGGCCCATTCCTCGCGCATCCCGGACACGAGGAACACCTCGTAGTCCATGGCGAGTCCGAACAGAACGCCGATCAGGATGATCGGCAGGAAGCTGACGACAGGACCGCTGTGGGGCACCCCCAGGACGTCGGCCAGCCAGCCCCACTGGAAGACGGCGACGACCAGGCCGAGCGAGGCGCCCACCGAGAGCAGGAAGCCGACGGCGGCCTTGACGGGGATGACCAGGGACCGGAACACGACCATCAGCAGGAGCAGGCTGAGACCGACGACGATGGCGACGAAGGGCAGCAGGGAGTCGCTGAGGCGGTTGGAGACGTCGATGTTGACGGCGGTGGTGCCGGTGACCGCGACCGTGGCACCGGTGGTGCCGCGGAGGCCGGTCGCGGCCTCGCGGATGTCGCGGACGAGGCGGTCGGTGCGGACACTGTCGGGGCCGGAGGCGGGCAGGACCGTGATGACGCTCTGCGTCGGGTCGCTGGTGGACTGGGGCGGCAGGACGGCCTTGACGTTCTTGAGAGTGCGCAGTTCCTCGGCCACCTGGGCGCCGGCCCGCGAACTCGTGGCAGCCGTACCGTTGTCGGTCTCGGCCAGTACGAGCAGTGGGCCGTTGAAGCCGGGCCCGAACTTGTCGCTGATGGTGTCGTAGGCCTTGCGTTCGGTGGCGGTGTGCGGGGCGGAGCCGTTGTCGGGAAGCGCCAGGCGCAGGTCCGTGACAGGCAGCGTGAGAGTCACCAGGACGCCCGCGACGGCGAGCACGGTCAGCAGCGGCTTGGCGATGACCCACTTGGTCCAGCCGGTGCCCATGGTGGTGCGGCCGGTGGCCCCCTCGGCGTCGGCGGCCCGCCGGGCGGCGCGGCTGCCGGGCTTGGGGGCGAGTCGCGAGCCGGCGAATCCGGCGACGGCGGGGACGAGGGTGATCGCGGCCAGTACGGCGACGAGGACGGCTCCGGCGGCCCCCAGACCCATCGTGGTCAGGAACGGGATGCCGATGACGCTCAGCGCGGCGAGCGCGATGATCACGGTGACACCCGCGAACACCACGGCGCTTCCGGCGGTACCGACGGCCAGTGCGACGGATTCCTTCGGGTCGGCACCACGGGCGAGTTGCTGTCGGTGGCGCGAGAGGATGAACAGGACGTAGTCGATGCCGACGGCCAGGCCCAGCATCAGGGCGAGCGTGACGGCCGTGGAGGAGATGTCGGCCGCGGGCGTGAGAGCGAGCAGCCCGGTCAGACCGACTGCCACGCCGATCAGCGCGGGCAGCAGTGCCATGCCGGAGGCCAGCAGCGACCCGAACGTGACGACGAGGACGAGCAGCGCCACGGCCACGCCGATGATCTCCGAGGGACCGACGTGGACGCCCTTGCTGCTGTAGACGGAACCACCCACCGACGTCCGCAGGCCGTCCTGCTCCGCCGCCCGGGCCGCGTCCTCGATCGCGTCCACGGATGACGTACGGACCTGCGCGTTCTGCACGGGGTAGTGGACCTGGACGATCGCCGTCGTCCGGTCGCCCGAGACGGCGCCGGAGGACCGGGGGTCGAGGACCTCGGTGACCTGGGGCGCCTTCTCGGCCTCCGCCACGGTCCGGGCGATGGCCGCTGTGTAGGGGGCCTCGGTGACCCGGTGACCCTCGGGCGCGGTGAAGACGATCTGGGCGCTCGCGCCGGAGGCTTCCGGAAGGGTCTTGCTCAGGCTGTCCAGCGCCCGCTGCGACTCGGTGCCCGGCACCGAGAAACGGTCGTCGAGCCTGCCGCCGAAGACGCTGACGCACGTGATGAGTGCGGCCAGGACGAAGAGCCATATACCCAGGACGAGCTTGCGGTGTCGGTAGGCGCTGTGGCCCAGCCGGTGGAGCAGGACGGCCATGACGAACTCCCTCGAACGGTTTCGATGAGGCGACTTTATCATCTGCTCAAGTCGATCGAACGAGTCAGCCGACCTCAACCTCCCAAGTAGCACCATAAGCGCAGCTCAAGAGGTGTATGCGGACGATAAAATCGCTCGACCTTGTCGGTTGACAATGTCACGTGTACGTTGTTCATCGACCGCTTCGCCGTCGGCAGCCAGGGAGTGACCATGAGCAGCACGCACAGCACGCAGACCGCCGAAAGGCGCTGGAGTCGCGAGGCCGACGTCGTCGTCATCGGCGCGGGACTGGCCGGACTGACCGCGGCGCGCGAACTCGTCGCGGCAGACAAGTCCGTGGCTGTCCTGGAAGCCCGTGACCGGGTCGGCGGACGGCTGCTCAACCACGACCTCGGTGACGGCCGAGTGACCGAGATCGGGGGGCAGTTCGTCGGCCCGACCCAGGACCGCGTCCTGGCGCTGGCCAAGGAGGTCGGCGTGGCCACGTACGAGGCCGCCGTTCCCGGGGACCGGGTCTACGTCCGCGACGGCAGGGCCAGGCGGTTCTCCGGGCACACGCCCCCGGACCTGCTGGCGTTGCCCGACATGGGCATCGCCCTGGCCCGGATAGGCCAGGCGGCCGGCAAGGTGCCCCCGGCGGCGCCGTGGCGGGCCCCGAACGCCCGTGACCTGGACGGAATGACGTACGAGACCTGGTTGCGCAAGGCCGAAATCACCGGCGACGCCGTCGACTTGATCAACATCTTCCTCAACTCCGCCTACGGCGGGGAGGCGCGCGACGCTTCGGCCCTGTTCAGCCTCTGGTACGTCTCGACCTTCGGTGACGAGACCCACCCGGGCACCATGGAGCGCGGTACCGGTACCTCCGGCGGCGCCCAGGACAGCCGGTTCGTCGGCGGTTCACAGCTGGTCGCGACACGGCTGGCCGAGGAACTCGACGGCCGTGTCCATCTGTCGGCCCCGGTGCGCCGCATCAGCCAGGACGCGGGCGGGGTCACCGTGGTCTCCGACGCCGGCGACTGGCGGGCCGACCGGGTGATCGTCGCCGTACCGCCGCTCGTGGCCTCGCGGATCGTCTGGGACCCGCTGCTGCCGCCGCAGCAGGACCAGCTGTTCCAGCGGCTGCCCTTCGGCACACTCATGAAGTGCGTGGCGGTCTACGACACCCCGTTCTGGCGGGCCGAGGGGCTGTCCGGCATGGGCCTGCTGAAGGGCGGGTCGCCGATCCGCGAGGTGTTCGACAACAGCCCGCCCGACGGTGGACCGGGCGTGCTCATGGGATTCCTCGGCGGCAAGGAGTGGCGCAAGTGGGCTCACCGCCCCGCGGGCGAACGCCGTGGCGCGGTGCTGCGCTCCTTCGCCCAGGTCGTCGGGGAACGGGCCTACGACACCGTCGACTACGTCGAGCAGGACTGGACCGCCGAGCAGTGGACCCGGGGCGGGCCCACGTCCGTCGCCGCCCCCGGAGTGCTGACCGAGTACGGGGAGTGGCTGGGCCGGACGTTCGGGCGCGTGCACTGGGCCGGGTCCGAGTTCTCCCCGTACTGGAACGGCTTCATGGACGGCGCGGTCCGCTCCGGCGAGCACGCCGCCACCGAACTCCTGCACCGGAACTGAGCGGACACAGAACGAACTGAACAGACACAGAAGAGGAGAACCAGCCATGACCAGCTTCCACGTCACCGAACACGCCGTCATCGACGCTCCCGTCGAGCGGGTCTGGGAGATCGTCTCCCGCACCGACCGGTACGCCGAATGGGTCGCCGGCGCGATCGAGGTCACCGACCACCACGGCATCGCCACCGTGGGCAGGACCTACGCCGAACGCAACCGCACCCTCGGCCCGCTGCGCACCGACTCGGTGTGGACCGTGGTGGAGATCGATCCGCTGATCCGTCGCGTCGACACCGGGGTCGGGTTCGCCCCGCTGAAGGCGGTGACCAGCATCTTCGAGTTCCAGCCGGTCAGGGGCGCAGAAGGGAGGGACGCGACGCGGATGACGTACAAGGTGGAATACGCCATCGGCCTCGGCCCCGTCGGGCTCGTGCTCGACCGGATACAGCGACCGGGCATGCGCGCGAACATGCGCACCTCGATGGCCAACCTGAACACCTTGATCCGCTCCGAGACTCTCAACGCGCGACACTGACCACGGCCGCTGGTCACGGGTGCCGACAACGGTGCGGGGCGCACTCGTCACGTACGAGTGCGCCCCGCGCTGTTGTCAGTTCGCGGGTACGGGCACCAGGTCCAGCCGCCCGCCGGCCATGGCCACGACGGCGGACACGAGGGCCTGGAGGCAGGTGCGCTCGGCCTCCTCGGCGGGGAGCGAGAGGTGTTGCAGCGTGAGCCCGTCGAAACCGGCGAGGAAGAACCGCGCGATCGTCTCCACGGGCTGGGCCAGGGGCCGGCCCGTACGCTCGGCCGCCTCGGTGATCAGCCTCGCGGTCACCTCGGTCACGCCACGGTAGTGGGCTTCGAGGGCCTCGCCGAGGGCTGGGGAGCGGAGTGCGAACATGGTCAGTTCCGTGAGGAGTTGATGGCTCGCGGGCTGTTCACGCACCGTCCGCCAGAGCGCGGCCGCCAGAGCGCCGACCGTCTCCTCGAAACCGCCGTCGGCCGGCGCGGCCGCTTCGACCTGCGCCAGCAGATCCTGCGTGAGCTGCTCCATGACGGCGCGGTACAGGCCTTCCTTCGTGCCGAAGGTGTAGTGCACCGTGGCCTGGGCCACCCCCAGTTCGGCGGCGATCGCCCGCGTACTGCCGGCCGCGACTCCCTCCCTCGTCATGAAGTCGATGGCCGCTTTGATCAGCTGAGGACGGCGCTCGGCCGCGGAGACATGAGCCATGACTCCATCATACCGACTGAGTCTCACGAACAAGTCGTCCGAACAAGTCAGGCTTCACGGAGACCGGTTCCGAGGTTGCGCGGCCCCCGAGGTCCGGCCCCGGCCCTGCGGGCGTAACCGGCACGGGCATGACCCTTCGCACGGGCATGACCGTTCGCGCGGCTGGCCCCCGAAGTCCCCTGTGCGGCCCTTCGCGTCCTGCGTCGACCCTGTCACGCCTGGCTACGTTGTGGGCATGACCTTCAGCGCTCCAGGCCGGGCGGGGGCCGGGCGCCCCGCCGCCAGGGCCGGCGCCCGAAGGGTGACGACCCTCGCGTTCGCCGCGCAGGGTGTGGCCGTGGCCGCCGTGTACACGACCGTCCCCGCAGTCACCGAACACCTGAGGCTCTCTCCCCTCCTGACGACCACCCTGATGGTCACGGTGGCGCTGACGGCCGGGGGCGGCAGCTTCCTCGGGCTGGTCGCGGTCCGTCGCGCCGGTCCCGTGGCCACGATGCGCGGGGCCCTGCTGACGGCCGCCGCCGCGCTGACGCTGATCGGGTGGGCCCCCGGCCAGGCTGCCGTCGGCTGCGCGTACATCCTCTTCGGGATCGCTGTCGGCGCCCTCGACGTCGGGGTCAACACCCGGGCAGCGGCGATCGAACGCGCCTACGGCCGCAGTGTCTTCGGCTTCTTCTACACGGCGTGGAGCGTGGGTGGTGTCGTCGCGGCCCTGCTCACCGCCGGGGCGGCCCGGCTGGAGTGGCCGGTGGCGGACGGACTGAACCTTCAGGCGGGCATCCTGCTCGTCCTGGCCCTCTGTATCCGCACGCACGCCCTGCCCGCCTCCTCCGAAGAGCCGTCGGACACTCCGGCGGAGCCGCCGCTGGGGCGCCGTGTGTGGATCCGGCTCCTTCCCTTCGGCCTGGTCCTCCTCGTCGTCTACGTCGTGGACTCCACCGTCTCGGCCTGGTCGGCGGTCTATCTGCGCCAGACCCTCGCCGCGTCACTCACGGTCGCGCCGATGGCGTACGCGGCCTACCAGGCGGGCACGGTCGTCGGCCGCGCCGCCACCGACCGGCTCGTGCAGAGGATCGGAGCGGTCGCCGTCGTCCGCATCGCCGCACTGTTGGTCGCGGGCGCCCTGGCGGGCATGGCGGCGGCGCCGAGCTGGCCGTTCGCCGTGTTCTCGGCCGGGGTGGTGGGCCTGGGGGCCTCCGTCCTGGCGCCGCTGTGTCTGGCCTCCGCCGCACGGCTGCGTCCCGCTGCCTCGGAGGCGATCCTGGCCCGTCTGAACCTCTTCAACTACGCGGGCGTGGTGACCGGTGGGGCGGTGAGCGGGCTCCTGGGCTCCACCGGCGATTTCCGTCTCGCCTACGCGGCACCGGCCGCCCTGGCGGTTCTTGTCCTCGCCTGCGCCCGCCATTTCACCCGGCCGCCGAGCCCGGTCCGTACCGATTGTTCTCCGCAGGCCGCAAGGAGCGCCGTTCCACCGAAGGGTTGAACGGGGTGCGTGCTTATGGGCGATGCGTCGGCACGCGCCGCGGCCGGAGACTCGTCTCGTCCGCGGTCGCCCCGGATCGAAGCCGGGGCCGCGACGTGCGAGACCCACGCCCAGCAGGCGGAGAAAGGACCCACCCCACTCATGTCCAGCAACATCAGCAGGCGCAACGTTCTCGCGGTCGGTGCCGGAGCGACACTGGCCGCAGCGACCGGGGCCGCCACGGCGAGCGCCGCGGAGACCGGGCGCGGCAACAGCGCCCGGTCGTCCTCCGGCGCCTCCGGCCGCGAGGAGACCCGTTCGCTCGACCAGCTGTACGAGGCCGCTCTCGCCGAGGGCGGAAAACTCGTCGTCTACGCGGGCGGTGACGTCGACGACCAGCTGGCCGGCGTCAGGGCAGGGTTCAGGAGCAGGTTCCCCGACATCGATCTGACGATCGTCGTGGACTACAGCAAGTTCCACGACGTACGGATCGACAACCAGCTCGCCACGGGCACCCTGGTCCCGGATGTCGTCCAGCTCCAGACCTTGCAGGACTTCACCCGCTGGACCCGGCAGGGCGAACTGCTGCCCTACAAGCCCGCCGGGTTCTCCGCCGTCCACTCGAAGTTCAAGGACCCGGGCGGTGCCTGGACGGCGGTCATGGCGGTCGCCTTCAGCTTCGTCTACAACGTGGCGGCGGTCGGCGCCGACGTGCCCCGTACACCGCTGGACTTCGTCGACCCGCGGTGGAAGGGCGCCATCGCCTCCTCGTACCCGCACGACGACGACGCGGTGCTCTATCTGTTCTCGCTCTACGTGCGGAAGTACGGCTGGGAGTGGGTCGCGAAGTTCGCCGGGCAGCAGCCGCAGTTCGCCCGCGGCTCCCACAAGGCGGGCGTCGCGGTGGGCGCCGGGCAGAAGAGCGTCGGCGTCGGTTCGTCGGGCAGCCTGCTCGCCACCGGCGGGGCGTCGCGGTGGGCTCTTCCCAGCGAGGGTCACCCGTTCATGGCGTGGGGCCAGCGGGCCGCGATCCTGCGGCAGGGCGCCCACCCCACGGCCGCCAAGCTGTACCTGAACTGGATGCTGTCCCCCGAGGTCCAGGGGTCGTCGTACAGCGGCTGGTCGGTCCGTACGGATGTCCCGCTGAAGAGCGGTCTCAGGCCGATCTGGGAGTACAAGGACGCCAACCTCGACGGGTTCCCGGTGTTCATGGAGGACCGCGCGAGGGTCGAACAGCTCAAGCAGACCTTCGCGCTGTACTTCGGCGAGGTCCAGGGCGCCCCCTCCCCCGGGGTCCTCGGCCTGCACCCGGGCCGCTGACGCGGATGGCCTCCTGCGGCTCCCTGCCGGTTTACGCCGGTCACACACAGGTTCGGGTTAAAGTCTGCCGCCCTGTCATGACCGTCACCCAGCAGGGAGCCGCTGCCGTGTCCCCCTCTCGTTCCGCCCTGCGCAGGCTGTCCCTGTCGGCGTGGCACCTTCCGCACCTGGTCTTCCTGACCGTCGTCGTCGGCACCCTCGCCCGGCTCTTCGCCGTGCACACGTGGCTGTGCTGGATCGTCGCCCCGCCCATCGTGCTGCTGGCCCTGGCGTACGTGGGCGGGCTGGCGCGATGGGACCGGCTCGGCACCCGGGGCAGGCCCGCCTGGCTGGGCCTGCTCCTGCTGCTGTGGGGGTACGTCTGCTGGGCCCTTCCGTCCGGACTCGCCACCGGGTACGTCTGGTTGGCCGTCCCCCTGGCCGTCGTCGCACAGCGCATGCCCGGACGCCGGCTGCCTCTCGCGGGGCTCTGGCTGACGACCGCGCTGCTCGTGGCGACGCTCACCAGGACCGGCGGCGGGTTCGACCTCGAACTCGTCGCACCGCCGACCGCGGCCATCTGGGCGACCGTGGCCCTGCACCGCGCCCAGGACCGGCTGATGCGCGAACTGACCGCCACCAGAGGCGAGTTGGCGGCACGACAGCGCGAGGCCGGGCGCCTTGCCGAGCGGGCCCGCCTGGCCCGCGACCTGCACGACACCCTGGCCCAGGAGATCGCCGGGAGCCGCATGCTGCTCCAGGCCGCCGACCGGGACTGGGAACGCCGGCCGGACGCGGCCAGGCGACAGGTGCGGACCGTTGTCGACGCGCTCGGCACGCATCTCGCGGAGACCCGCGGCATCATCCACGACCTCACCCCGCCCGGCCTGGAACGCGACGGCCTGGAGACGGCACTGCACGACCTCTGCGCTCGCGCCGACGCGGCTCCGGGAGCTCCCGCGGTCTCCGTCTGCACACGGGGTGAGGCCGGTCCCGTACCCGCCGACCGGGCCGTCGCCCTCCTGCGCGTGACCCGCGGGCTGCTGGCGAACGCGTGCGAGCACGCCCGCGCCACGCATGTCCGGGTCACGCTTCACCACGCGGACGGGGCCGTGGCGGTCGAGGTGAGCGACGACGGAACGGGTTTCGACCCGGCGGCCACGCTCCCCGGAAGGGAGGGGCGTGGATTCGGACTGACCGCCGCACGCGACCGGCTGGCCGAGCTGGAAGGCACGCTCACCGTCGACGGAGTGCCCGGCCGCGGGACCCGGGCCAGAGCCACCGTCCCGGTGCGGGCGCGCGTCACCGCGGGCGCGGCGTGAGCGAGGCTCCCGCGGTCGGGGTACGGATCCTGATCGTGGACGACCATGCCGTGGTACGAGCCGGTCTGCGGGCCCTGCTGGAGGGCGAGCCCGGTTTCGACGTGATCGACGAGACGGGCGACGGCGAGCAGGCCGTGCTTCTCGCCGGCCGGCACCGGCCCGACGTGGTCCTGATGGACCTGCGGCTGACGCAGGACGGCGGCACGGGTTCCGACGCCGAGGTGGGCGGCATCACCGCGACACGCCGGATCACGGCCGCCGTTCCCGGCGCGAACGTCGTCGTCCTGACCAGCTACGGCAACAGAGGCGACGTCGTCCGTGCCATGGAGGCCGGCGCCCGTGGCTATGTCCTCAAGGCGGGCCCGCCCGAGGAACTCTTCCGGGCGGTACGCGCCGCCGCGGCCGGAGGCATGGGCCTGGCCCCGGAGGCCACCGCTCAGCTGATCGGCGGGACGATGAGCGGCGGCCCGGTGCTGAGTGAGCGGGAACTCGGGGTCATCAGGCTTCTCGCCCAGGGACACAGCAACCGGGCCATCGCGGGAGCCCTGCACCTCTCCGAGGCCACGGTCAAGACGCATCTCGTCCGCATCTACCGCAAGCTCGGCACCGAGAATCGGGCCGGCACGGTGTCGGAGGCCGTCCGGCGCGGACTGCTCGAAATCGGCGGATGAGGCGTCCGGCCGTCGCCCCCACACGCCCGCCCGCACAAGCCCTCCCTCAGTCGACCGGGGCGTGACGAGCACCCGGGAACCGTGCGCGAGCGAAGCCGAGGCTGAGCCGGAAATGCCGGATTTACCTGACGGGCCGTCATGAAATAACCGTGTTAACTCGGCGCGCGACCCCTTGCCAAGCCGAGATAGTACGTGTTCGGATTATCTCTGTCGGGCGGCACCCCACCGTCCCGAAACCGCTGCTCAACTCATGCGCAGCAGGGTCTGTCCCCCCTGCCTCCGCTCCCCGTCTCCCCTTTTTCGCTCTCCCTTTCCGTCCTCTCCCCGACTGTCGCTCTCCCCTTCCGTCGCCGTGCCCGGAGCGTGTCTGCGCCATGCCCGCAGCCCGCAGTGGACGCGATCGGAACCCCCCAGCGAACCCCGGAGGAAGCCCGTGTTCGATCTTTCGTCCGTCGATCTGCTCGACGCCTTCACCCGCGAGCTGAAGCTGTGCAAGGTGCGCAGCGGCGAGCACGTCGTGGTGCTGTCCGAGCCCGGCAGCCGCGGTGACTACATCGCGGCCGCCTTCGGCGCCGCCAAGGCGTGCGGGGCGCATGTCATCTCCGCGACCGTGCCCGGCGGCAGCCCCGCGCCGATGCCCAGCACCCACACCGGTGCGGGTCCGGGCCTGGTCTCCGTACTCAACGACACCACCGCGCAGGATCTGCTGAAGTCGGCCGACCTGGTCGTCGACCTGACCCGCGAGGGCTTCATCCACGCGCCGGTCCAGCAGGAGATCCTGCGCGCCGGCACCCGCATCATCTTCGTCTGCGACGCCCCCGACGTGCTGATCCGCAACCTCCCCAAGGAGGGCGACAAGGCCGAGGTGCTGGAGGGCGTCGACCTGCTGAAGCGGTCGTCCGTCATGCGGGTCACCTCTGACGCGGGCACCGACCTGACCGTTCAACTCGCCGGATCCAAGCCGGAGTTCCAGTGCGGCTTCGCCGACGACCCGGGCCGCTGGGACCACTGGCCCAGCACCATGGTGCTGTGCTGGCCGGAGATCTCCGACGGGCAGATCGTGCTCGCCGAGGGCGACATCCTGCTGCCGTTCAAGGAGTACGTCCGATCCCCCGTCACCCTGCAGATCGCGGGCGGGCACATCGAGAAGGTGTCCGGCGGCGCCGAGGCCGAGCTGCTGTCGACCTTCTTCGAGGACGCCCAGGACGAATGGGCGCGCAGCCTCTCCCACATGGGGTGGGGTCTGATGCGTACGGCCGACTGGTTCGCCACGGCGATGTACGGCAAGGACGACCTGATGGGCATGGACGCCCGCGCCTTCGCCGGGAACTTCCTGTGGTCGACGGGCCCGCATCCGGTCCTCGGGCGTGAGTCGTACGCCCACCTCGACATCGCGATGCGCGGCTGCACCGTCACCGTCGACGACGTCGAGGTCGTCACCGGCGGAAAGCTCACCGACGGCTGACCGCGCCCACCCTCGCGCCGGCCCTCACGGTCGCCGCGCGACCGGACCGCGCACGAACCACCCGTACACGCCCGCCAGTTGGAGGAAGAGTGGCGTCCAGTCAGTCGTACGAAGTCACCGTCGTCGGGGGAGGTCTCGGCGGGCTCACCGCCGCGCTGGCCCTTCGGCAGCGGGGCCTGCGGGTCACCGTCCTGGAGCAGGCGGCCGAACTCGGCGAGGTCGGCGCGGGCATCCAGACGGCACCCAACGCGAGCCGGGTGCTGATGGGGCTGGGGCTGCGCCGGCAGATGGAGGCCATCCACACCGAGCCGCTCGATCAGGTGCGGCGGCGGTGGAAGGACGGCGGCATCGTCGGCCTGACCTCGCTGGGGCAGCGCGTCAAGGAGCAGTTCAACGCGCCGTACTGGCACTACCACCGGGCCGATCTCCACCGCATCCTGCTGGACGCGTGCGTCGACCCCGCCGGCCCCGGCCCCGTCGTGGAGGTGCACACCGCCAGCAAGGTCGTCGAGCTGGACCGCACGGACCCCGAGCGTCCCGTGGCGATCACCGACGACGGGCGCCGCCACGTCGGCGACGCGCTCATCGGCGCCGACGGCATCCGCTCACAGACACGTGACCTGATGGGCCTCCCCGACACCCTGGAGTTCTCCGGCGAGATGGCCTTCCGGGCGCTGATCCCCGGCGATCTGATCGCCGCCGACCCGGCGACGCGCTGGCTCATGGACCGCTTCCAGAGCACCATCTGGTACGGGCCCGACCGGCACCTCGTGCACTACGTGATCCGCGGCGGCGAGTACCTCAACGTCGTGGCGTGCGTGCCCTGCACGGACGAGGTCGCCGAGAAGTGGAGCGTGTCCGCGACCGCGCAGGATCTCGTGGACGCCTTCCCCGGCTGGGACGACCGCGTACCGGCCATGCTGTCCAAGGCGAAGGAGGACGTCTCCGCCTTCGCGCTCCACCACCGGCGCCGTGACCCGGTGTGGATGGACGGCCGGGTCGCCCTCCTCGGCGACGCCTGCCACGCGATGCTCCCCTACCAGGCACAGGGCGCCTCGCAGGCCATGGAGGACGCCGCCGTGCTGGCCGAGGAACTCGGCGCGGTCACGGCCGCCGGCATCGAGGGAGCGCTGCGCCGCTATGTCGACCGGCGCGCCAAGCACGCCGGAATGGTCCAGGAGGCGTCGCTGCGGAACAAGGCCTTCTACCACCTGCCCGACGGCCCCGAGCAGCGGGCCAGGGACGAGAAGCTCAAGAACTTCGACGGGGAGTCGGACCTGTCCTACGACTGGCTGTGGTCGGGCACCCCGCTCAACGACCCGGATCTCGGCGCGTTCTCCTACCAGTTCGCCCGCTGAGGCCCTAGGAACCGCCACCCCCCTCACCATCCGGTCCGCACGCCGGAGCCCCGCGAAAGACGCGTCCGCAATCGTGCGGCACGTACCAGACACGCAACACCGTGGAGCGAACGTGAAAACAGGCGATCAGATAGTTCAGGAACTCCCCTGGAAATGGCCCGTCCAGGGAAAGATCTTCATCATCGGCGGCCTCGGCTACCTGTTCGACGCGTACGACATCGCCCTGAACGGCTTCCTCATGCCGCTCGTGGGTGAGCAGTTCGACCTCTCGCTGAGCGATCGCGGGCTCGTCGCGACCGCCAACCTCGTCGGCATGGCCGTGGGCGCCATCGCCTGGGGCTCGGTCGCGGACCGGATCGGCCGGAAGAAGGCCTTCAGCATCACATTGCTGATCTTCGCCCTGTTCTCCGTCCTCGGTGCCCTCTCGCCCACGTACCCCGTCTTCCTCGCACTGCGTTTCCTCGCGGGCATCGGCCTCGGCGGCTGTATCCCCGTGGACTACGCGCTGGTCAGCGAGTTCTCGCCGCGCAAGTACCGGGGCCGGATACTCACCGGGCTCGACGTGTGGTGGCCGGTGGGCGTCACGCTGTGCGGGTTCGTGTCGACGGCGCTGCTGACGGTCGACGGGAACTGGCGGTGGATGCTCGCGACGATGGTCCTGCCCGCGCTGCTGCTGTTCTGGGCGCGCCGTGGCATCCCGGAGTCGCCCATCTACCTGACGAAGAAGGGCCGCGAGGTCGAGGCCCGGAAGGTCATCGACGACCTGGTCGCCCGCACCGGCGCCCCGGTCGTGCCGTACACGATTCCGGAGCCCCCCGCCGAGACCGGGCCACGCGGGGTGGCCGCCGCGGCCGAGCAGCTGCGCCGCATCTGGAGCTTCAGCCCGCGCATCACCTCCGCGGCCTGGGCGCTGTTCGCCACCATCATGCTGGTCTACTACGCGGCCCTGAGCTGGATGCCGACCATCCTGCGGGAAGAGGGTCTCGGTGACACGGCGGCCTTCATGAAGACCACCCTCATGAGCGGGGTCGGCATCGTCGGTGTGCTGGTGTCCACGGCCCTCGTCGACATCGTCGGCCGCAAGTGGATCATCGGGATCTCGGCACCGGTCGCGTCCCTCGCGCTGGTCGTGTTCGCCCTGGTCATGGAGATGCCGACCGGGTCCGTCGTGGCGATCGCCGTCTTCGGCTTCCTGATCCAGCTCACGATTCCCGTCCTGTACGCGTACGCCTCGGAGCTGTATCCCACCGAACTGCGGGCCAGCGGCTTCGGCTGGGCCTCGTCGGTCAGCCGGGCCCTCACCGGATTCGCCCCGATGATCTTCGGATCGCTCATGTGGCCCCTGCTGGGGCTGCCGATGACCTTCGCGGTACTGGGGATCGCGGTGCTGCTGGCCGTCGTCTGGATGGCGTTCGCGGCACCGGAGACGAAGGGCCGGGTCCTCGACGCCGACGAGGAGGAGACGCCGGCCGCCACGGCCCAGGCCGTCCCCGAGCAGGCGGCGATCTGAACCGTCCGGGACAGCGCCCGCGCTCGGGTACGACGGAACGTACGACAGGAGGACCATGAAGCCCGCCCCCTTCCAGTACCACCGGGCCCGTGACGTCGACGGAGCGGCGCGGCTGCTGGCCGAGCTCGGCGACGACGCCAAGGTCATCGCCGGCGGACAGAGTCTCGTCGCGATGATGAACTACCGGCTGGCCCGGCCGCGCCACCTCGTCGACATCGGCGGGCTGCGGGAACTGGACCGGATGCGCCGGGACGCCGACGGCGGACTGCGCATCGGGGCGCTCACCACCCATCACACGGTGGAGACCGACCCGGCCGGGGTGCTGGGGGCGGGCTTCGAGGTCCTCAGGAAGGCCATGCCCTGGATCGGGCACCTGCCGATCCGCACCCGAGGCACGGTCGGCGGCAGCATGGCGCATGGCGACGCCACCGCCGAGTGGTGTCTGCTCGCGATGACACTCGGCGCGGAGTTCGTGGCACGCGGGCCGCGGGGAGAGCGTGTGATCCCGGCCGGGGACTTCTTCCTGGGCTACTACACAACCGCCCTCGACCCGGACGAGCTGCTCGTCGAGGTCGTCTTCCCCCGTCCCGCGCCGCACGCCGCGCTCACCGAATTCGCCGAGCGACGCGGGGACTTCGCCCTCGTGGCCGCCGCCGTGGACCTCGATGTGGAGGACGGCGAGGTGCGGTCGGGCCGGGTGGCGCTCGGCGGGGTGGCGTCCGCTGCCGTCCGTGTGCCGGAGGCGGAGGCCGTACTGGCCGAGGGCGGCTCCTTCGAGGCGTGCGCGTCCGCCGCGGCCGAGGCGGTCGAGCCTCCCGCCGACGCGTCCGGCAGTACGCATTACCGCAAGCAACTCGTGCGGACCCTGGTCCGGCGCGCCTGTGAGGAGGCCACGACCTCATGAACGAACGGAAGTTGGTGGGCAGGGCGGTTCGCCGTCGCGAGGATCCGCGCCTGCTCGCCGGGCGCGGCCGGTTCGTCGACGACATCGCGCTGCCCGGCATGCTGCACGCCCAGTTCGTACGCAGCACGGTCGCGCACGCCGAGCTGGCCTCGGTGGACGTGTCGGCTGTGCTCGAAGTCCCGGGCGTCGTCGCGGCGTTCACGGCCGAGGATCTGGAGCTGGGCGACATCGTCGCTCAACTGGGGCGCCCGCTCTCGGAGTTCGTCCCGACCGCGATGCCGGTCCTGGCCCGCGACAAGGTCCGTTACGTCGGGGAGCCGATCGCGATCGTCGTGGCCCGCGACGCGTACGCGGCGGAGGACGGTCTGGAGGCGGCGAAGGTCTCGTACGCCACGCTGCCCCCGGTGATGTCCGAGGAGGCGGCGTTCGCGGACGGCGCTCCGCTCGTCCACGCCGACGCGGCGCACAACACCCTGGTGGACGTCTCGCTCTTCGCGACGGACGGCATCGACCGGATCTTCGACTCGGCCGCCTGTGTCGTCGAGGTCGACGCGAGGACCGGACGGCAGAACGCGCTGCCGCTGGAGACGCGGGGCGCCGTGGCGGACTGGGACGACCGCGAGGAGCAGCTCGTCCTGCACACCTGCACCCAGATCCCGCACCAGGTGAGGACGGTGGCGTCCCGCTGCCTGCGCCTCGACGAGCGTGCCGTCCGGGTCGTTGTGCCGGACATGGGCGGCGGGTTCGGCCAGAAGTGCGTCGTGGGCCGCGAGGAGATCGCCGCAGCCGCTGCCGCCCTGCGACTGCGTCGACCGGTCAAGTGGATCGAGGACCGCAAGGACGCCCTGACCGCGTCCTTCCTGGCCCGCGAACAGCACTACCGGGCGCGCGCGGCCTTCGACGCCGAGGGCAGGATCCTCGCGCTCGACACGGACGTGGTCTGCGACATGGGCGCGTACTCCTGCTACCCCTTCACGGCCGGCATCGAGCCGCTGATGGCGTCCGCCGAGATGCCCGGCGTCTACAAGGTGCCCGCGTACCGGGTGCGGGGCCGGGCGGTCACCACCAACAAGGCGCCCACCGGGCCGTATCGGGGGGTGAGCCGGCCGCAGTACGTCATGGTCATGGAGCGGCTCTTCGAGCGCGCCGCCCGCGAACTGGCCCTGGATCCGGTCGAGATCCGCCGCCGCAACGTCATCACCGACTTCCCGTACACGGGCGTCAACAGCATCACCTACGACCCGGGCTCCTATCTGGAGTCGCTCAATCTGTGCGAGCTGCTCGTCCGGGAGGAGGGCTGGTACGAGAAGCAGGCAGCGGCGGCGGCCGAGGGCCGGCACCTCGGCATCGGCTACTCGTGCTTCAGCGAGCGCACCGGGTACGGCTCGGCGGCCTTCGCGCAGCGCAAGATGAAGGTGGTGCCCGGCTTCGACATCTCCGAGGTACGGATGGACACCAGCGGCACGGTCACCTTCACCACTGGCACCATGAACCACGGACAGAGCCACGAGACGACGATGGCGCAGATCGTCGCCGACGAACTCGGCCTGGACATCGCCAAGGTGAGGCTCCATCAGGGCGACACCGACCGCATCACCTACGGCTTCGGCACCTTCGCCAGCCGGTCCATCACCATCGGCGGCAGCGCGGTACGCCTGGGCGCTGCGAAGCTCGGCGACAAGCTGCGCGCGATCGCCGCCTCTCGCTGGGGAGTTGCCCCGGACGAGGTGGAGCTGGCGGACGGCGCCGCCCGTCGCCGCAACGCGGCCGACGTCCTCACCTACGAGGAGATCGCCGACATCGCCTATCTCCAGGCCCACTTGCTGCCGAAGGACATCGAGCCGGGCCTGTCGGTCACGGCCACCTTCGACGTCTTCAACGACGGGACCTTCTCCAACGCCACCCACGCCTGTGTCGTCGAACTCCACGCGGACACCGGGCAGGTGGAGATCCTGCGGTACGTGTGCGTCGAGGACTGCGGGGTCGCCATCAACCCGCAGGTGGTGGAGGGGCAGTGCCGGGGCGGCATCGCGCAGGGCATCGCGGGTGCGCTGTTCGAGCAGGTGACGTACGACGCCCAGGGCGAACCGTCGGCGACCGGCTTCATGGACTACAAGGTGCCGACCGCGCACGAGATCCCCGACGTGCTGATCCATCACCTGGAGACGCCCTGCGCGTTCACCGAGACCGGCGCGAAGGGGGCCGGCGAGGGCGGCACGATCGGGGCGCCCGCCGCCGTACTCAACGCAGTCAACGACGCCCTGCGCCCGACCGGCGTCGAGCTCGACCACACGCCGATCACCCCCGAGACCGTGCACCGCGCCCTCAACAGCGCCCCGATCCTGGAGTTGTCCTCATGAACACCGACCCCGTGGTGACCCACCCGGACCTCCAGCTCATCACTCTCGACGTCAACGGCGAGCGGCACGACGTGGTCACCGAACCCCGCCGCACCCTGGTCGACGTACTGCGGCACGACCTGCGGCTGACCGGGACGCACGTCGGATGCGAGCACGGCATCTGCGGCGCCTGCACGGTGCTGGTCGACGACAGGCCCGTCCGCGCCTGCCTGATGTTCGCGGCGCAGGCCGAAGGGGCGCGGATCCGCACGGTCGAGTCATTGTCAGCGGGCGGCGACGGTGATGGCGGTGATGGCGGTGAACTCAACGATCTGCAACGGGCGTTCAGCGAGCACCACGCGCTGCAGTGCGGGTTCTGCACTCCCGGGTTCCTGATGCTCGCCGAAGGGTTCCTCGCCGAGCATCCCGAGGCGGACAAGGAGGAGATCCGCGAAGTGGTCGCCTCGAATCTGTGCCGGTGCACCGGCTACCAGACCATCGTCGAGGCGATCGACGCCTGCGCGACGGCCCGCCGCGGGGCCTGCGCCAACCTCTGTGACAGCTCTGCCACCAAGGAGCACTGACGCATGCAGCTCACCAACACAGTGCCGATCAAGGCCTCCCCCGACGACGTCTTCGCCCTGCTGAACGACGTCGAACGGGTCGCGTCCTGCATGCCGGGCGCCACGCTCGACGGGCAGGACGGCGACACCTGGCGGGGCCGGGTGAAGATCCGGGTCGGTCCCATCAGCGCGTCCTACGCGGGCACCGTCCGCTTCCTGGGGACCGACGCCGAGAAGCGGCGCCTGCGGGTGCACGCCCGCGGTACGGACACCCATGGCAGCGGGGACGCGGAGGCGGAGGTCGCTCTCGAGATCCTCGCGGCGCCCGAGGGAGCGCTGCTCCAGCTCTCCACGGACCTGGTGATCCGGGGCAAGATCGTCCAGTTCGGCAAGGGCGCGATCGTCACGGTGTCGGACCGCATCCTCCAGCAGTTCGCGCGGAACCTGGGGAGCCTGCTGGACCAGGACCGGGCCGTCGGAGCCGCCTCGCCAAGTGCCTCACCACCCACGACGGCATCTTCATCCGCTCCCGCCGCCGCGCAGCCGGCCCTCGCGCAGGACTCCGACCTCGACGGCCTGGCGATGTTGCTCGGCCCGCGAGCCGCCAAGTACGGCCTGGTGGCCGGGGCGTTCGCCTTCGGTGTCCTGGAGGGCTGGCTGCTCGGTCGACTGGGCGCCCAGGCACGGGAGTTGCGAGCCCTACGGAGGACGTCATGAGCGACGCCCAGTACGGGCAGGAGACGGAACGGACCTACGAGCGGGCCGGGTTCGGAGCACCCGTGCGTCGCGGGAGCCGTCCCGCGGTCATCGTCGTCGACCTCACGCGCGGCTTCACCGAACCGGGGTTCCCCTCGGGAGCCGACCTCACTGAAGTCGTCGGCGCCACGGGCGAGTTGATCGCGGCGGCGCGTCCCGCCGGCGTACCGGTGGTGTTCACCGCGATCGCCTACACACCTGCCGAGGCAGCGGGCGACGCTGTCACCTGGCTGCAGAAGGCACAGGGCATGCGGAGCCTCGTAGAAGGCAGCGAGGAGGTCGCTCTCGACCCGAGGCTGCCCCGGGCACCGCAGGACCATCTGATCGTGAAGAAGGGTGCCTCCGCGTTCTTCGGCACATCCCTGGCCGCCCTGCTGACCGGACTCGGCTGCGACACGGTGCTGGTGTGCGGGGCGACGACGAGCGGCTGCGTACGGGCCACCGCCGTGGACGCCGTGCAGTCCGGTTTCTCGGTGCTGGTGCCGAGGGAGTGCGTCGGCGACCGTGCCCCCGGTCCGCACGAGGCGAACCTCTTCGACATCCAGGCCAAGTACGGCGACGTCATCGGCCTCAAGGACGCCGTCGGCTACCTCGACGGGCTGCCGAGGACAGCCTCGTAGTCCCGTCTGCCCCCCCCCTTTCTCCCGCACCACACCTCGACGGAGGACCACCGCATGCCCCCACCCCCGCCCACCCGCCTGCTGGCGCAGTCCGCGCTGGCCGATCTCGCGGACGTCCCCGCCACCAGCCGTTGGGTTCTCTCCGGCGGCACACGCCTGCACGTCCTGGACTACGGCGGTGACGGCGTCCCGCTGGTCGTGCTGCCGGGCATCACCAGCCCGGCCGTCGCGATGGACTTCGTGGCCCGTGAACTGACCTCTCTCGTAAGGCCGTTGGTGGTCGACGTCCGTGGGCGCGGGCTGTCCGACGGCGGTGGCTCGTACGGGCTGGAGGAGTACGCCGAGGACACCGAGGCCGTCGTCGCGGGCCTCGGCCTCCACCAGCCGGTCCTCTTCGGGCACTCCATGGGCGCTCGGATCGCGGCCGTGACCGCCGTCCGGGCCAAGGTGGGGCTGCGGGGCACCGTGCTGGGCGATCCACCGATGAGCGGCCCCGGACGCGGGCCCTATCCCACTCCGCTGGACGCCTTCCTCGACCAGCTGGCGCAGGCGAGGCGCGGTACCGACGCGGACGAGGTGGCCCGGTCCTGGCCGCGCTGGCCGCGCCGCGAGCAGGAGTTGCGGGCGCGCTGGCTGGCAAGCTGTGACACCGAGGCCGTCACGGCCACGCACCGCGGCTTCGAGAGCGAGGACTTCTTCGACTGGTGGCCGTCCGTGCCCGGACCCACGGCGCTGTTGTACGGCGCGGACAGCCCCGTCGTCACCGCGGAGGGCGCGGCGGAGGCGGCCCGGCTGCTGCCGTCGGCCGTACTGACCGAGATCCCGGACGCCGGCCACATGCTGTTCTGGGACAACCAGACCGCCGCACTCACGGCCCTGCGCCAGGTACTGCGCCCGATGCTGGCATGACATCGGTGCGCGGGTTCACATCTGCGCGTGGGTTCCCGAAGACCGCAGGTCCGGCTAACGACTCGATCAAGTGCCGTGCTTAAGTGGGCTCCATGGGTGACGAAACCTCAACCCCGACGTCCACGCCTCCCGGACCTCCGCCCGCGCTCACCGCCGCGCCCGGCTACCAGGTCCGCCGCCTCTACCAGGCGTATCTCGCGGCCTGGATCCGTGCCGTCGATCCGACGCTCACGGGCCCGCAGTTCGCGGTGCTCCAGGCTGTCGAAGCGGCGCCGGGGAGCGACCAGCGCTCCATGGCGTCCGCGGTCTCCCTGGACACGTCGACGATGGCGGACGTCGCCCGGCGGCTGGAGAACCGGGGCCTGATCGTGCGCAGGACGGCCGCCGACGACGGCCGCCGCAAGCTGCTCCATCTGACGGAGGAGGGCGAGCGGACGCTCCAAGGCGCGAACCACCGCGCGCGCCAGCTCGACGAACGCCTTCTCGGACCGTTCGGGCCCGAGCGGCGCGAAGAAGTCATGCATCTGCTCACGTCCCTCGCCGACCACTGGGAGGGACTGGCCGAGGACTCGTAACCCGCCGCCGCGGACAGCGGTTCCCCGGTCGCCGACCACCGTACGTATCCCACGTACGCCGGACACCCGGAGGACCCTGTGACCGACCACCGCATCGGCATGATCGTGCCCAGCTCGAACCTGACCATGGAGACGGAGCTGCCGCGCATGATGCGGCAGCGCGAGTCCGCGGTTCCGGAGGACCGGTTCGTCTTCCACAGCAGCCGCATGCGGATGCGGCACGTCACTCCCGAGCAGCTGCGCGCCATGAACGCGCAGACCGGGCGTGCGGCGCTGGAGCTGGCCGACGCCCGGCCCGACGTGGTCGCCACGGCCTGCCTCGTCGCGATCATGGCGCAGGGGTCGGGGTACCACTGCACGGCCGAGGACGAGATCACCGGTGTGCTGCGCGCCGAGGGCTCCCAGGCCCCCGTGGTGTCGAGCGCCGGCGCCCTGCTCGACGGCATCAAGGCCCTGGGCGCCGGGCGGGTCGCGATCGTCACGCCGTACCTGAAGCCGCTGACACAGCTGGTCGCGGACTACATCGAGGACGCGGGTGTCGAGGTCGTGGACGCGCTGAGCCTGGAGGTGCCGGACAACCTGGCCGTCGCCCGTCTCGACCCGGCCGATCTGCGCGAGCACTGGAAGCGGCTCGACCTGTCACGGGCCGACGCGCTCGTCCTGTCCGCCTGTGTCCAGATGCCTTCGCTGCCGTCGATCCAGCCGGTGGAGGACGCGGCGGGGCTGCCGGTGCTCTCGGCGGCCACCGCCACGGCGTACCGCATCCTCGTCGAACTGGGTCTGCCCACGGTCGTTCCCGGCGCGGGCAGCCTGCTCGGCGGCCAGGTCCCCGGCCCGGCGGGCGCCTGAGCCGATACGGGACATCGTCCTCGCTCCTACTTGACCGCCCCGGCCAGCCCGTTGATGAAGAACCGCTGCAGTACGACGAAGATCAGCACGATGGGCAGCAGGGTGATGACCGATCCCGCGCACACCAGGGTCCAGGCGGTGGAGTTCTGGCCGATGAAGTTGAACATGCCCACCGACAGTGTGTGCAGTTCGGGGCGGGAGAGGGTGAAGACCAGCGGGATGAAGAAGCTGTTCCAGGCGGTGATGCAGGCGAACAGGCCCACGGTCGCCAGCATCGGCCCGGACAGCGGCAGCATGATCCGCCAGAAGATCTGGTGGAAGCTCGCCCCGTCCACGCGAGCCGCGTCCTCCAGGCCCCGGTCGATCGTCGTGAAGTAGCCCATGAAGAGGAAGGTGCCGAAGACCATCCCGCCCGCCGACTGGACGATGATCACCGACCAGAGGGTGTTGAGGAGATGGAGCCGCTGGATCAGGTCGAAGACCGGGATGATCGTGTAGCCGTGCGGCAGGAAGAGGGTGACTCCGACCAGGCCCAGCCAGATCTTCTTGCCGGGGAAGTCGGTGCGGGCCAGGACGTAGCCCGCCATGGAGGTGGCGAGGAGCGTGACGACGACCGTACCCATGGCGAACAGGACCGTGTTGACGAAGAAGCGGCTGAAGTCCGCCTGCGTCCACGCCTCGCTGTAGTTGGACCAGTGGAACTCGGAGGGGATCGGGTTCAGTCCGCCGGAGAAGAAGCCGTCGGTGCTCTTGAGCGAGCTGCCCAGCGCCCACAGGAACGGGTAGAGCCAGATGACTCCGCCGCCGAGCAGCGCGAGATAGAGCAGGCCGCGCCGGCCCTGGCGCAGGCTCGGCCGCGTTCGCGGGTGTGGACGCGTGGACAGTGTGGTCATCGACGGAACCCCTTCACTGGACCCCTTCACTGATGGGCGGCCGTGCGCCGACGGCTGATCTGGCGCAGGGCGAGGACCTGCAGCGCGGAGAAGACGATGAGCAGCAGTCCGTAGAGGAACGAGGCCGCGGAGGCCAGGCCGATGTCGGGTTGGGCGGCGGAGCCCGGGGAACCGCCGAAGGCCAGGTGGTAGATGTACGTGTTGACGACCTCGGTGGCGAAGTACGGGCCGCCGCCGGTGAGGACCTGCACCAGGTCGAAGACCTGGAAGCTGCCGATGAAGGCCAACACCACGATGACGACGCCGACTTGGCGCAGCATCGGGACGGTGATGCGGAAGAAGGACTGGACGGGGCCGCAGCCGTCGAGCTTCGCCGCCTCGTACAGCTCCGCCGGGATGGTCTGCAGTCCGGCGAGGAAGTAGACGAGGTTGTAGCCGAGGGTGTGCCAGATCCCGATCGCGATGATCACGGCCAGGGCGGTGTTCGGGTCGCCGAGCCAGTCGACGCGCCCGTTGGTCACCCCGGTCTTGGCCAGCAGACTGCCCGCCGAGTCACCGAAGTTGGCGAGCATGAGCTGGATGACCACGCCGACGACCGCGGCCGAGGTGACGACGGGGATGAAGTAGACGGTCCGGAAGAACAGCGCGAACTTGAGCTTCGGGTTGTTCAGTACCAGTGCGAGCGCCAGCGCCATCACCAGTTGCACCGGGACGAGCACGAACGCGTAGACGAAGGTGTGCTTGACGGCGCCCCAGAAGATGCCGTCGTGCAGGATCTGCCGGAAGTTGGCCAGGCCCACATAGTCGCCCGGTGAGCCGATGCCGTTCCAGCGGTAGAAGGTGTAGCCGAAGGACGCGAAGATCGGGTAGATCACGAAGGCCAGCAGCAGCACGGCCATCGGGGCGAGATAGAGGTACGACCACTTGGCGGCGCGGATGCGCTGCCAGAGGCTCCTCCGGGCGGCGGCCGGCGGTGCGGTCGGGGGCGTTCGCCGACGCTCTCGGGTTTCGAGGAGTGACATCGTGGCTGCTCACGCCTTCTTCGTGGTGTACGGCTTGGTGGGGTCCCAGTCCGCGAAGACGTAGTCGGACGTGCTGACCTTCTTGCCCTTCTTGGCCGCCGCGGCGACCGCGTCCGAGAGGATCTGGAACTTCTTGTCGGCCAGGCTGCTCAACGCGCCCTGGACGTCCTTGATCTGGCCGGTGTAGATGCCGGTGACCACATCGGTGATGTCCGGCTTGGGCGCGCCGGGTGCGACGCCGGCCAGCTCCGGGTTGCGTACGAGGGGCACCGGACCGGACAGCACCTGCTCGGTCATGCCGACGAAAGCGGCGAAGGGCTTGGAGTCGATGCCGTCCGGGTTGTTGTTGGCGGGGTGGGCGGAGACGCCGTTGAGGTCCTCGACCCAGCGGCGCCCGGCGGCGGGGGACGTCAGCGCGTCCAGCCACTGGAAGGCCTCGCGGGCCTTCTTGCTCTTGGCGGAGACCGCGGCGAAGGCGCCGTTGCCGACCGGGTCCGCGTAGTAGTACCCCTTCGGGGTCGCGGTGGGCGAGGGCAGCGTGACCAGGCTGTAGTCGGTGAACTTGTGCTGGGTCCACTCGGGCTGGTTCCAGACACCGCCGACGGTCATACCGAACTTGCCGCGCTCGAAGAAGGCGCGGGCCGCCTCGTCGGAGAGGCTGACGGAGTTGGGGTGGAAGAAGCCGCGCTTCTTCCATTCGACGAACAGCTCCAGGAAGTCGGCGTACGCCCGGTCACTGCCGTAGGTCCACTTGCCGACGCGGTAGTCCATGCCGGTGGCCGCACCGGTCAGGGCGCCTCCGGGGGCTCCGGCGCCGCGGACGAACAGGTCCAGCCACCAGGCGAGGACGCCGATGCCGTCGGCGTTGCCGAAGCCGAAGCCGTACGACTTGCCGCCGCTCTTCTTGGTGATCGTCTGGGCGGCGCTGGTCACCTCGTCCCAGGTCCTGGGTATTTTGACGCTGCCGTCACCGTTCGTCAGTCCGGCGGACTTGAAGACGCCGTGGTGGATGTAGAGCTGAAGCTGCGGGCCCGAGCCCTTCAGCGGGGCCGAGTAGACCTTGCCGTCGAAGACGTTGGCGCCTTCCAGGAAGGTGCCCTCGGGGAAGCGTGACTGCCACTTGGGGGTGGCCCACTCGTCGAGCGGCATCAGCCAGCCCTTGGCGACCTGTTCGGCGACGGTGGGCACCTGCGGGATCATGAAGACGTCCGGCGGGTTGCCGCTGCGGTTGGCGAGCGCGACCAAGTCCGCGTATTTGGCGTTCTGTTGGGTGGTCTTCTTGACGCTGACGCCGCTGTGGCCCTTCTCGTAGAGCTCGATCTCCCTGTCGACCCAGGGGGCCTGGGTGACGTACCAGTCCCAGTAGGTGAGTGCGTCCGCCGACGCGGAGGGGGAGCCGGAGCCGCATGCGCTCAGGCCGCCGCCCAATGCCATGGTTCCGGCGCCCAGTGCGGCGGTGCGCAGGAGGCCGCGTCTGGAGACGTTCGACGAAGTCATCTGGTGTTCCTCCGAGGCGGAGAAGAGGGATGCGAAGAGGCATGCAGAGGGATGCGGTGGGATGCCGAGCCGCATGTAACGTTCACTGAACCGTTTACAGTAACCGGGACGTTAAGGCGGCGTCTCACGGCCGTCAAGAGGTTCGACGAGGCTTTACGGGACGATTTCCGCGACCGCGGCAAGCGCGGCAGACCCGACCTCTGCCTGGGCGTAGAGAAACCCGGGCCAGTTGTGTAACTTTTTCATCGGTGTTACTCACATCGGCTGTTCACCGGGGCAAGGAGAAGCAGAGCATGGCTCAAGGTCGGGGTTCCGCAGGTCGGGCGACGATTCGTGACGTGGCGTCGCGCGCGGGAGTGTCCGTCGCCACCGTCTCGCGGATCCTCAGCGGGGCGTACACCGCTCCCCCGGCGACGCACGAGCGGGTCATGCAGGCCGTTCAGGACCTCGACTACGTGGTCAACGCCAACGCCCGCTCCCTCAACACCGCTTCGGGGATGGTGGCGATGGTGGTCAACGACATCACCTCGCCGTTCTTCATGAACGTCGCCTCCGGGGTGGAGGAGCAGGCCGTCGCCGACGGGCGGGTCTGCCTCGTCTGTTCCACCCAGGGCGTCCCGGAGCGCGAGCTGTCGGTGATAGACCTGATGCGCCAGCGGGGTGCGGAGGCGATCATCCTGGTCGGCGGCATGGCCGAGACCGAGGAGCACCTTGCCCAACTCACCGCCGCCGCCGAGGGGTTGGACCGAGCCGGCGCCCGTCTGGTGCTCTGCGCCCGGCCGTGGAAGGGCGGCGCGAAGGCACCGGTGGACGTGGTGGAGTGCGACATGGAGAGCGGCGCCTTCGCCGCCACCAGCCATCTGCTCTCCGCCGGTCACACCCGGGTGGCCCATCTGGCGGGTCCGCACGAGTTCAGCGTGGCGGGCCAGCGCCTCGAAGGGTACGAGCGTGCCCTGCGCGCGCACGGCGTCAAGCCCGATCCGGCGCTCGTCGCCGAGAGCGACATGACACGCGAGTCCGGCTACGAGGCGGCCTGCCGACTCCTGACCGACACGGACGCCACCGCGATCTTCTGCGCGAGCGACATGAGCGCGGCCGGCGCCATCGCCGCCGCCCGTGACCTGGGCCGCTCGGTCCCCGACGACCTCTCCGTGGTCGGCTTCGACGACATCCCGCTCGCCGAGGACCTCTACCCCCGGCTGACCACGGTGCACGTCCCCCAGCAGGAGCTCGGCCGCTCCGCGACCCGCCTCGCCCTGCATCGCCGCCCCACCGATCCGCCGAGCCGCCGTGTGGTGCTCGGCTCGCACGTCGTCGTACGCCAGTCGGTGTCGCCCCCGGCCCGCCTCAACACCGTTGGAAAGGTGGACAGTTGATACCTGAGGACCGGCTCCTCTCCCCGTACACCGGCTGGACGCGTACGCACTGGGAGGGGCTGGCCGACGCGCAACTGGCCGCCGTCCGCCCGTACGCCACCGACCGGCACGCCCTGCTCCATCTGCCCGGCCCCGCCAGCCGCAACGGCCGGCACAGCGACGGCCTCGAAGGCTTCGCCCGTACCTTCCTGCTCGCCGGCTTCCGCCTGGCCCAGTCCGGCGACACCGACCCTCGCGGTCATGCCGACTGGTACGCCGAGGGCCTGGCCGCCGGCACCGACCCGGACTCCCCTGAACATTGGCCGAGCATGCGCGAGTGCGGGCAGGCCAAGGTGGAGTGCGCGTCGGTGGCGATCGCGCTGCACGAGACGCGGCCCTGGATCTGGGACCGGCTGGACGACGGCGTACGGCAGCGGATCGTCGCCTGGATGACGGACCTGCTCGGCAGCGAGGTCTCCGACAACAACTGGGTCTGGTTCAGGGCGATCACGTCGGCGTTCCTGCGCTCGGTCGGCGCCCCGTGGAGCGCGCCCGACATCGACCACGCGATCGCGCGGACGGAGGACTGGTACGCGGGCGACGGCTGGTACTCCGACGGGAACGGCACGGGCGGCCCGCTGCGGCACTTCGACCACTACTCGGGCTGGGCCATGCAGTACTACCCGCTCTGGTACTGCCGCATCTCCGGCGCCGACGCCGACCCCGCACTGCTCCCCCGCTACCGGGCCCGGTTGCGCCGCTACCTGGACGACGCCCAGCACCTCGTGGCGGCCGACGGCGCCCCGCTGTACCAGGGCCGCTCGCTCACGTACCGCTACGCGACACTCTGCCCGCTGTGGACCGGCGCCGTCTTCGACGCCACTCCCCTGCCGGCGGGCCGCACCCGCCGTCTCGCGAGCGGAGTCCTACGACACTTCACCGAGGCCGGCTGCTTCGACGAACGCGGGCTCCAACCGCTGGGCTGGCACGGGGAGTTCGCGGCGATCCGGCAGCCGTACTCCGGGCCCGGTTCCCCGTACTGGTCGAGCAAGGGCTTCGCCGGACTGGTGCTGCCCGCCGAGCATCCGGTGTGGACGGACAAGGAGGAGCCGCTGCCGATCGAGACCCGGGACGTGCGGCGAACGCTGACCGCCCCGGGGTGGCTCGTCTCCGGCACTGCCGCGGACGGGGTCGTACGCGTCGTCAACCACGGCAGCGACCACGCCTACGGCGACGGCGTCGCCCCCGAGGCGGACGACCCGGTCTACAGCCGCCTCGCCTACGGCTCCCACGCCGCCCCCGACAGCACGGAAGCGAGTCTCAACGACCCGCTCGACTCGCACATCGCCCTGCTCGACGCCGGCGGACGCCCTTCCCACCGCCGTCCGCTGACCAGGTTGCACCTCGGTGTGCGCACCGCCGTCTCCCGCCACCGCGCCCACTGGCCGCTCGGCCCGGTGCCTGCCCCGTACGCCCACGACCCCGCGCCCTCCTTCCGTACGGGTCCGTGGATCACGACGGCGTCGGTGCTGAACGGGCCGCTGGAGCTCCGGCTGACCCGGGTCGACGGCCTGGTTCAGGAACCGCTGCGGCTGCGGCTCGGCGGCTACTGCCTGGCCGCCGCCGAGCCCCCGTTCACGCACGAAGAGACCGGGCCCGGCGCCTGGGTGCGCCGCCCGGACGGCCTGTTCAGCACGGTGGCCGCGCTGCGCGGTTTCGACGAGGCGGGCATCGCCACCGCACAGGATGCCAATGCCCTCGGCCCGCACTCGGCGACACCCTGGCTCGCCACGACGGCCGAGGTCCAACTGGGCACGGTGTACGCCGCGTTGGTCTGCCTCTCCGGAGTGGTCGAGGGACCGGCCGCGGCCGACGGCGTCTGCCTGGAAGTCTCCTACGACGGCGACGGGACCGCCCTCGCCTCCGTCACCTGGCCCGACGGCACCAAGGACACGGTCCGCCTGGAGTCGCCGCGCTGACGAGCCTGACGAGCCCGACGAGTGGGTACGGTGTGAGGCGCGGGTGTCAGGGGCCCGCGCCCCACACCGGGATCAGGTGCCGTACGCCGCGATCGGCGACCAACGCCGGAATCAGGCGACGCCGGAATCAGGCGACGTACGCCGCAATCACGTGCCGTCGATGAGCCGGACGGCGATCGCGGGGCTGAACTGTCCGGCGGGGACGGTCGGGGCTATGCCGCACTGCCCGTCGGAGTTGCCCGGTGTCTTGACCCACAGCAGCAGGTCCTCGCCCCCGCCCACTCGCGGGGTGACGCCGAGTTTGCGCCCGGCCGGGTTGCACCACTCGCCGTTGGAACCGTTGCCGTTGCGGCTGGTGTCCACGACGAAGTGGGACCCGCCGCCCAGCGACGAGTTGATCGAGTTGCCGTAGGTCTCCGAGGACCCGGTGGAGTAGAAGTTCGAGACGTTCAGGGAGTAGCCGCGAATGTTGCGCACGCCCGCGGAGTTCAGCCGGCTCGCCATGGTCGCCGGGGCGACCCAGTTGGTGTGTCCGGCGTCCAGATAGGCCCAGGTGTTGGGTGCCTTCTGCTGGAACATCTGGGTGGCGTACGCGAGCATCGCCAGACGGTCGCTGACCTGCGCGCTGCTCAGACAGCTGAAGTCCGACAACGCGTCCGGCTCGATGACGACCACGGCGGGGCGGGTACCCACCGCCGCCGCGAAGGTAGAGATCCAGGTGCGGTACTCGGCCACACTGCCCGCGCCGCCCGACGAGTGTCCGCCGCACGCGTCCCGGAGCGGGATGTTGTACGCGACGAGGACCGGCAGCTTGTCGCGGCTGTCGGCGGCGCCGACGTAGTTGGCCACGGCCGGCCCGATCCCTCCGCTCTCACCGCCGGTGTACCAACGGGCGATCGCCTGGGACGCGATGGACGACTGGATGCGCGCGGCGCGCGCGTCGGAGGGATTGTTCCGGACCCAGACGGCCGGGCCGGAGTCGGGGTTGGAGTAGAAGCCGCTGGTCAGGGAGATCGGACTGGCGGCGGCCGCAGGACCGGCCGTCGCGAACGACAGCGGCAGGGCGACCAGACAGATCAGAGCGACTCTGGGCAGAGCGGTCTTGAACAGGGCAGTCCTGAACAGGGCGTTCCATCGCATGGCGAGTCCCTTTTCTGTGGGGGCGGGGCTGCCGCGGGCCCCTCGGCTCGGCTCCCGCCCGCGCTCGTCCGGCGCGGGCGGGGCCACGGCGGTGCTGCGGAGACCGGCTCTCAGCGCGCGGAGTCAGTGGCGAAGGCCGCCACCCAGGCGAGTGCGGAGTTCCAGTTGATGGCGATCTCGTTGGTCGAGTACGAGTAGATGTCGTCGATGTAGCAGGTGGCGGGGGCGCAGCCGACGAGGTTCTGTTGCGCGACCGGATCCTGGAGGGCGGAGTCGGGGCCGCCGGCCAGCGAACCGGGCGGCGGGGTCGGCAACTTGGGGTCGATCTGATGGGCCCAGATGCGGTTGTGCTGGTTGTGGCTGTCCTGGGTGCCGTATCCGGTGACGAAGGACTGGTTGAGGGCGTTGCGGCCGAAGAGGTAGTCCAGCGACTCCAGCACGGCACCGCGGTAGACGTCGCGGTGGGTTAGGTCGTAGGCGGTCGCGATGACCAGGGCGTTGTTCGCGGTGACGCTGTTGGAGCCCCAGACGTAGACGCCGTCGGCGGGCAGGCTGGGGTTCGGGTAGCCCTGCGACCGCTGGTCCCGTACGAAGCCGTCCGCGACGGCCAGGACCCGCTTGCGCGCGGCGGCGACCATCGGGGCGGGGAACCGGCTCGGCAGGCGGACGACGGTGAGGTCGGCCAGCGCGCCGGTGTCCCGCCAGGAGAACCCGGCCGAGGTGATCTTCGTGTCGATGCGGGACAGATAGGCACGGTCGTGCGTGGTGGCGTACAGCTCCGTGGCGGCCCATGAGAACTCGTCGGTGACGTCCGTGTCGGCGTACGCTCCCCCGCCGACACTGCTGCTGCTCGGGGCGTACACGTCGGGACGGGCGAGTGCGGCCTTCCAGGCGGTCTCGGCGGCGGTCAGGCAGGTGCGTGCGAAGACCTCGTCGTAGCGGGCCCACACCCGGGCGCACTGGGCGCCCGCGGCGGCGAGGTTGAGGGTGGCGGCCGTGGACGGCGGGTGCAGATAGCGGGGCTGGGAGTCCTTCTCGGGCTGGGTGGGCAGGGCGGTCCAGGCCAGGTCGTGGATCTTGTGGTGGGCCATGCCTGCCAGCGGTTCACCCTCCGGTACCTGCATGCTCAGCAGGAACTCCGTCTCCCAGCGCGACTCGTCGAGCACGTCCGGGACGCCGTTGTCGTTCTCGGGGATGCTCAGCAGTCCGTCGCGCAGCCCGGCGGCGTCGCCCTGGCCGCGGGAGCGTTCGTAGGAGTCCATCAACTGCCAGGCGGCGATGGCGCCGTTGACGACGTACTTGCCCTGGTCGCCCGCGTCGTACCAACCGCCCCGGACGTCCAGCGAGTAGTCGCAGGTGCCGGGCAGGCAGGGCACGTCCGTGTCGCCCTTGTTGGGTGCCACGCCGACGTGTCCGGCGGGCCGGGCGTAGGCGTCACCGGCGTACCGGGCCTCGATGGGCGTGCCGCTGCGGACGGCGTAGAAGTAGTCGAGCGCGTCCTTGCGCAGGGCCGAGTACGGGTTGTCCGCGATGGCGAACGGGAAGCTCGACGCGTCGCCGACCGCGAGCGTGTAGCCCGTACCGGCCTTGCGCACCGAACTGAAGTCGGCGATGTGCACATGGTCGCCCGAGGCGGTGTCCTTGCCCTGGACATCGGTGCGTCCGGTCTTCACGACCGCGCCCGAGGCATCGAGCAGGCGCCAACGCACGGGCTTCGTCGAGGAGTTGACGATGGACGCCTTCTTGGGGCCGTGGACGGCGTAACCGTACTGATTCGTGCGCACCGGGGAGCCGAAGTCGCGCCCGCCGCCAGGGGGTATCGCGCCGCCGGTGAGGGAGACGTCGTCGAGACACAGGGTGAACGGCTGGGCGGCGCCGCCCTGTTGGAACTGCAGCTGTGCGTGCAGGCCGACGGTCGTGGAAGTCCCGGTGAACTGGAAGGACTTGGGCGTGGTGGTGACGGCGACGGTCTTGTTCAACGTGGCCGGAGCGGCGGGCAGTTGCACCACGGCGCGGATGGACACGTCCCGGGTGGCGGAGGCGGTGAAACGCAGCGTGTAGGGCTGGCCGGCCTCCAGCGGGATGTCGTTCTGGCCGATCATCGAGTCCCATGGGTTGACGGTCCCCGCGGGCACGTCGGCGCACAGGCGGCCCAGACTGACGGCGGACGGCGAGTTGCCGCTGCTCCACCAGGGGCTCTTCACGGTGTCGAACGTGCCGTTGAGCACTCGTTCGTACGCCGGTTCCGCTGCCGGTTCCGCTGCTGCTTGCGCGGTGTGCGCGGGCGTCGCGCCCAGGGCGACGGTCAGGACGGGTGCGAGGAAGACTGCACCCCATCTGGCTCTGTGGGACATGCCGGGCCCTTCTCGGTGGCAGGGTTCCCGGCTCTGTGCGGCGTCAGTGCCAGATGTTCGGCGTGGGCATCGTGGCTGTCAAGCCTTCACGCACATCAGTCTTTTCTGCGTCCGAACCCTTCACAGATTGAACGCCGCACTTCTAGTCTGCGACCGTAAGCGCTTCCAGTTTTGATCCGAACCATCACGCAGAGACCGGCCGAGCTGCGGCGTCAACCCAGTTCACCAGCGATATTCGAATCAAGGACGAGAGCATTCCGATTGTTAGCGCTCTCGGAAATCCCACCGGTGGAGGTTCAACTCAGTGAGCATGTTCGATCCCGGCTTCCTGTGGGGCGCCGCCACATCGGCCTACCAGATCGAGGGCGCGGTCGCCGAGGACGGCCGGGGTGCCTCCATCTGGGACACCTTCGCGGCGACTCCTGGCGCCATCCAGGGCGGTGACACCGGAGCCGTCGCGGCCGACCACTACCACCGCTTCCCCGGGGACGTGGCGCTGATGGCCGAACTCGGCCTGCGCGCCTACCGGCTCTCTCTCGCCTGGCCCCGGATCCAGCCCACCGGCTCCGGGCCGGTCAACCAGCGCGGCCTCGACTTCTACCGCCGTCTCACCGACACCCTGCTCGACCGGGGCATCCAGCCCTGGCCGACCCTCTATCACTGGGACCTGCCCCAGCCGTTGGAGGACCGGGGCGGCTGGCCCGCCCGGGACACCGCCGAGCGGTTCGCCGAGTACGCCGCCCTCGTCCACGAGGCGCTGGGCGACCGCGTCACCCACTGGACCACCCTCAACGAACCGTGGTGCTCGGCGTTCCTCGGCTACGCCACGGGCCGCCACGCCCCCGGCCGCCGCGAACCCGCCGCCGCCGTACGCGCCGCCCACCACCTGCTGCTCGGCCACGGCCTGGCGGCGGAGGCGATACGGGGCGACGACTCGCACGTCGGCATCACCCTCAACCTCACCCACGTCACCCCGGTCAGCAGCGAACCCGCCGACCTGGACGCGGCCCGCCGCATCGACGGCATGCAGAACCGCCTCTTCCTCGACCCGCTGCTGCGTGGCGCGTACCCCGACGACGTACTCGCCGACCTCCGCGAGGTAACCGGCTTCGGGCACATCCATGACGGTGACCTGAAGCGGATCGGGGCACCGCTGGACCACCTCGGCGTCAACTACTACGCGCCCATGCTGGTCGCCGGCAGCACGACACCGACCCAATCCGCTTATGTGGGCTCGCCGTTGGTGCGTGTCGCCGACGGTGGCCGGCCGAGGACCGCGATGGGCTGGGAGATCGACGAGAGGGGACTCCTGGAACTTCTCCTTCGCCTCAAGGACGACTATCCGGCCGTACCCCTCTACATCACGGAGAACGGGGCGGCCTTCGACGACGTGGTGGAGCACGACGGCGTGCACGACACGCACCGCGTTGCCTACCTGGACGGCCATCTCCGCTCCTGCGCCCGGGCGATCGGCCACGGTGTGCCGCTCAAGGGCTACTTCGTCTGGTCGCTCCTCGACAACTTCGAGTGGTCCTTCGGCTACGGGCCCCGCTTCGGCATCGTGCACGTCGACTACGCGACCCAGCACCGCACGCCCAAGGACAGCGCCCGCTGGTACGCCGAGGTCATCCGGCGCGGCGGCCTGTGACGACGCCAGCTCCGTTCGCGCTTACAGTGCTGCTACTGCCCACCCCATCCGTACGCACTATGCCCACTCCATCCGTACGAATCAGGAGCCGCCCCACATGACCAGACGGCCACCGACGCTCGACGAGGTGGCGCTGCGCGCCGGGGTGTCCGTCGGAACCGTCTCGCGGGTGATCAACAACCGTCAGCACGTCAGCAAGAAGGCGCGGCAGGCGGTGGAGAGTGCCGTGGCGGAGCTGGGCTATGTGCCCAACGTGGCGGCCCGTTCGCTCGCCTCGCAGCGGCGCGGCGCGGTGGTGCTGGCGATCTCCAGCGACGATCCCGCGCTGTTCGCCAACCTCTTCTTCGCCGAGGTGATCACCGGCGTCAACGCGGTCATCGAGGAGACGGACCTCGAACTGCTGCTGGTCCTGGCCGCCTCCGAGCGGGGCCGGGCCCGGCTGGCCCGCATCCTCCAGTCCCGGGGCGCGGACGGCGTCATGCTGCTGGCCCTGCGCGAGAACGATCCGCTGGCGAAGGTGGCCGAGGCCGGAGGCGTGCCCGTGGTGCACGGAGGCCGCCCCCTGGACCGGGCCCCGCGCTGGTACGTGGACGCCGACAACCGCGGCGGGGCCCGCCAGGCCGTGGATTACCTGATCTCGACGGGCCGCCGCGCCATCGGTACCGTCACCGGCCCGCAGGACATGCACGCGGGTGTCTCCCGCTACCTGGGCTTCCGGGAGGCGGTCGCACTGGCCGGGCTGAAGGACCATCGCGTGGCCCACGCCGACTTCAGCGAGGCGGGCGGCGCGGCGGCGACCGCCCGCCTGCTCGACGAACACCCGGACCTGGACGCGGTGTTCGTCGCCTCGGACGCCATGGCGGCCGGCGCCCTGCGCGTCCTGCGCGAGCGCGGCCGCGCCGTCCCGGAGGACGTCGCGGTCGTCGGGTTCAACGACATCCTCACCGCCCGGCACACCCAGCCGTCCCTGACGACGATCCACCAGCCCATCGTGGCTCTCGGCCGCGAGATGACCCGCATGCTGGTGCGCGTGCTGGGCGGTGAGGAGCCGACGCCCCTCATCCTGCCGACGGATCTGGTGATCAGGGAGTCCGCGTAGCGCGACCGTGCGACCGTGGGTGGCACGCTCAGCCTTGCGCCTACCGCGCTCGGCCCTGTGCCTACGCCTCCCCGGCGTCACCCGGCGGCAGCGCGGACGGCACCGGCCAGGTCCGGCGAATCTGGCCGTCGGTCATCGAGGACGTGTGCTCCGCCGGGCCCTGTTCCAGGCCGAAGCCCATCAGCAGGGCCTCGGCGTAGCGGCGCCAGGCCTCGGGGGCGATGTCCTCGGTGCGGTCGGCGATGGCGCCGATCATGTGGAGGAAGGCGTACACGTCGGGACTGGCGAAGTCCGCGCGGACGGCGCCCGCTGCGACCGCGCCTTCCACCAGGCCGTCCACGTGGCGGCCGAGGTCGTCGCGCATCCGGGCGATGGACCTGTCGTCCATGCTCGCGTGGGCGAGGATGACGTCGAGGGCCCGGTCGCGGGCCCGCCACTGGGCCGCCGCGAGCAGGTAGTGGCGCAGAGCCTGTCCCGGGTCCGGTTGCTGCTCGGCGTCCGTCGCGAGCTGCAGGAAGGTGGTGAACCGTTCGGTGAACAGGGCGTCGATCAACACTTGCAGGTCCGGGAAGCGTCGATAGACCGTGGCGACTCCGACCCCGGCCTCGCGCGCGATCTCGTTGAGGGTGACGGCGGAGCCGCGCTGGGCGAACATCCGGTCGGCCGTCTCCATGATCAGCCTGCGGTTTCGTTCGGCGTCCGCGCGCAGCGGGCGTTGCGTTTCCCGGGTCACGCCGAGACATTCTCCACCACGGCGGGGCGGCGCACGTACTTGGCCAGGATCAGGACTCCCGTCACGACGCTCCAGAGCAGCCAGGAGTAGACACTGCCCCGCTCGAACACCCCGGCCATGCTCGCCGAGACGCCCACGGCTGCCACGCTCACCATGCCCAGGACGCCGACCGTGACGCTGAAGACGCGGTACTCCGAGGGAAGACCGAGGCTGCGAAGCGACCCCGCCAGGATCGCCAGCGTGTTCGCGCAGAGGATGCCCACCCCGGCTCCCCCGACATGAGCGGCGAGTCCGAGAGACGGGCCGCCCTCGGAGCCGTGGAACAGGCCGACCAGCACCATCCCCACGCCGTGCGCGACCGCGAGGGCGATGACCACACGACGTGCGCGGCCCTCCACCAGCCGGGCCAGCAGCAGTACACCCGTCGCGAACAGGATCCCCTCGAGCATGAACGACGTGTTCATCAGCGCATGGTCCGGGGAGCAGATGTCGCGGCCCTGGAACCGAGTGCCGCAGTCGGGTACGCCGAGGTCGCTGATGTAGTTCCGGGCGTAGCTGTAGGGCGGACTGGTCCAGGCGGCCGCGGTGATCGCCTCTGCGACGACCCATTGCACCGCGTTCACCACGAGGATCACTGCTCCCAGCGGAATCCACGTTCTGCGAGACATCGGGAACCCCTCTCACGACGCCGTGTGGCGACGTCGACGGATACCAACGTAGCAGCAAGTGGATAGATCTATCCAGTTATCGAATGTGGCCATCTTCCCCCGGCCCGACATCAGGTCACCTGCCATCACCCCCCGGACCGAGAACCGTGACCCCTGCGATCACGCCGAACATCGTGGACGCAGCCGTGCGAGCACTATGTGGAGAAAGTATCTCCACATAGTGCCGATGGCAATGGCCGTGCGGGACCGCTACTCCTGGGCCGTGGCGGGCCTGGCGGCCAGGCCCATCAGCTCCTCCACCGTCTCGTTGCCCAGGCTCTCCGTCGTCAGCGCCCGGTTGCCGGGGCGCTGCCGGAGGCCGTCCAGCAGGATCTCGATGTAGCGGCGCCAGATTTCGGGCCGCCTGCCCTGCGTGAACTGGACGGCCGCGCTGAGCATCTGCTGGATGACGGGGATGTCGGAGGGAGTCACCTCCGCACGGAGGTCTCCGCTCTCCTGGGCGCGGTGGATCAGGGCCTCCAGGAAGGGGAGCATGCCGCCCCGAGCCGTCTCGATGGGTCCGGAACTATGGCTCCCCAGCATGATCACTTCATGGAGGCCGCGGTTCTCGGCGAGGTCGGCCGTCATCTCCATCAGGAAGTCGACGAACCCCTGCCATGGGTCGGGGTGCGCGAGTGCCCTCCGCGCGGAGAGCTGCCGCAGCTCGAGATCCTGCTCGAACAAGGCCCGTACGAGGGCTTCCTTGGTGGGGAAACGGCGGTACACCGTACCGACGCCGACTCCGGCCTCGTGGGCCACGTCGTCGAGCGTGACCCCCAGCCCGCGCCGACCGAAGATCTCGCGCGCGGCGCGCAGGATCCTCTCCCGGTTGAGCGCGGCATCGCGCCTCAGGGGACGGCCACCGCCCTTGTCGCCCATGGACCGGGAACCGTCATTCATGGCCCCAGAGTAGCCCCGTTGATCACCTGGACGGTTCGGGACGGCAGGGGCGGACGCGGTCGCGCACAGTGCGCCGAGCACGTTCCGGGGCCTGCTCGTCGAGGTCCGGCGGCCACCTCGGCGAGTCGAAGTGCGCATGAATTTCCACCCGTTCCGCCCTCTTGACACGGGTTGCGGGGCTGCCTTTACTTACCAACCATCAAACGACCAATCGTTCGGTCGGTACTCCTGGGGCGACAGCAGCCGTGCGGCCCGAGGGGTCTGCGCCGACGCGAGGTACGGCCTGGTCGTCGTGCTCATCCCACCTGCGCGCAAGCCCGTCCGGAGGCCGGCCCCACCCTGCCCGCCGACAGGACCCCCGTCGTGAGCTGAGGCAAGGAAGACAAGGAAGAACTGCCTCGATCCGTACGCCAACCCGTACGTCATCCCGTACGTCATCCCGCACGCCAACCCGTACGTCAACCAAGCGCGGATGTCCCCCGGTTCACTCAGGCATGTCTCCGTTCGCCATGCCTCGATGAGAGCTGCGACCGCGTCATCCACCCTGTCAGGAGACAGCAGTGACCATCGATCGAAATCTCTCCACGGCCCCCGCTCAGAAGCGGGTTCGCCCGATGCGAGTCGCTACGGCCAGCTTCATCGGCACCGCAATCGAGTGGTACGACTACTTCATCTACGGCATGGCCGCGGCCATCGCGTTCGGGCCGCTGTTCTTCCCTTCCGTCTCCCCGGCCGCGGGGACGCTGGCGGCGTTCGCCACGTATTCGGTCGGATTCGCGGCCCGCCCCATCGGCGGAATCATCATGGGGCACTTCGGTGACCGGGTGGGCCGCAAGTCCATGCTGGTGATCTCGCTGCTCACCATGGGGCTCGCCACCGTGGGGATCGGGCTGCTTCCGACGTACGAGACCGTCGGTGTCTGGGCACCGGTTCTGCTGGTGACCCTTCGGTTCGTCCAAGGACTCGGGGTCGGTGGGGAGTGGGGCGGGGCGGTGCTCATGGCGGTCGAGCATGCCCCGGACCGGAAGAAGGCCTTCTACGGCAGCTTTCCGCAGATGGGTGTGCCGGGCGGGCTCATCGTCGCCAACCTGGTGTTCCTGGCCCTCACGAACAATCTCAGCAACGAGGCGTTCCTGGCGTGGGGTTGGCGCATTCCGTTCCTGGCGAGCGCCGTCATGGTCGTGGCGGGCCTCGTCATTCGTCTCACCGTCACGGAGAGCCCCGAATTCCAGGAGGTCAAGAAGGCGGACTCCGGGCAACGGATGCCGATCGTCACCGTATTGCGCGAGAGCTGGAAAGAAGTCCTCCTGTCCGCCGGGGCCTTCATCGGCATCAACGCGGTCGGCTACATCTTCATGGCCTACCTGCTGTCCTACACAACCGCCGTACTCGGACTGAGCAGGAACCTCATCCTCACCTTCACCCTGATCGCGTCCACGGTGTGGCTCGCGGTCATCCCCTGGGCCTCCGCCCTGTCGGACCGGCACGGCCGACGCAAGGTGCTCATGGTCGGCTCCACGGGTCTCGTCGCCTCCACGCTCCTGCTGTTCCCCATGATCAACACCGCCGACTCGGCCCTGATCCTGATCGCACTCCTGATAACGGCGGTGTTCATGGGCATCGTCTACGGGCCGATCGCGGCGCTGTTCTCCGAACTCTTCAAGGCCGAAGTGCGCTACAGCGGGGCCTCGCTCGGCTACCAGCTCGGATCGATCCTCGGTGGCGGCATCGCCCCGACCGTGGCGACAGGTCTCTACACGAGCTGGGAATCGACCGTACCCATCAGCCTCTATCTCACGGGGGTGACGCTGGTCAGCCTCGTGTGCGTGTGGCTGGTCACCCGCCGGACGGGCTGACGTTCCCAGGGGGTGCCGCCCCTGGCGGAGGCGCGCGGGTTCTCGGATTCCTGGGTTCGGGAACGAGTGAACCCGCAACGCCCGCCCGGGCGATGACCGTCGCGCACGCGGAATCGGCTGCGTCTGCTTCCTACTTGCTCTCGCCGGGCTTGCCGACGTGTTCGCCGTCGCCCGGTGTGTCGTCGCCGGGCTTGGCCTGGTCGGGATCGGCCGGGGCGGTGGAGCCGGGCTCGGTGTGGTTGCCGCCGTCTCCGGATTTGCCGGTGGTGCCGGAAAGGTTGAGCTGGAAGGCGAAGAGAAGGGCGGCCACGGCGAGAGTGGCGGTGATCCAGATGGTGATGCGTCGCATGGGGTTCTCCTACAGATGGGCAATTCGAACCGGCGGGTGACAGGTGCGTCTACCAGGCGAACTCCTCGGTGTGGACGTGATCCCGGTGCGCCCCGGCGCCGCGTGCGGCCCTGCGGACAGCGGTGATCCAGGCGGGCGGGCCGCAGACGTAGATGTCGCAGCGGGCGATGTCAGGTACGAGGTTCCTGAGGACGTGGGCGTCGTCGTCGAGGTGGGCGGGGCCTGCGGCCTGCCAGGAGGTGTCGGCGCGGCGCGGCCCCGGCAGGAAGTTCAGCTCGACGCCGCGGTCGGCGGCGATCGCCCGGAGTTCGTCGGCGAACACGGCGTGCTGCTCCTCGCTGTAGCGGTAGATGAGCGTCGTCTCGCCGGTGGCGTAGGCGGTGTCTTCGATGAGGGCGCGCATGGGCGTGATGCCGATGCCCGCGGCGATCAGGAGCATGCGGGGCTGGGTGCGCCGCCGGGCGGTGAGGGTGCCGTACGGGCCCTCGATCAGAGCGCGCGTGCCCGGGGCGAGGCGGGCGGCGCGTGCGCTGCCGTCGCCGGCGGCCTTGATGGTAATGCGCAGACGGTCGCGGGTGGGGGCGGCGGAGAGGGTGTACGGGTTGCCGCGGGTCCAGCCCGGGCCGTCGAGGAAGCGCCAGACGAAGAACTGGCCGGAGGAGGTCTTCATCCTGTCCAGGCGGTGGCCTTTGAGTGTGCCCGATACCGTGCCGGGTGCCTCGGTGATGACGAACTTGGCGCGCAGACGGTGGTGGAGGGAACGCCAGGCGGGTAGGCCGATGCGGTACATGAGGGTGGCGACGAACGCGAGGCCGTCACGTCGACGGAGACCAACTCGGCGAAGCAGGCGCGCAGTTCGGTGCGCAACCGCTGCTGCTCCGGCGTGCATTCGAGATGAACGGCACCTCCTGACTCCCACTGGCCCGCTCGTTCGGCCACCAGGACCTGACGGCGCACACCGCAGAACGTGTTCCAGAAATAACGTGTTCCAGAAATTAGGAATGCCGGTGACACGTCAGCAAGGTGGACGGTCAGGGGACTCCGTGCGCACGGTCTCCCACAGCGCCCGCATGGACGCGTCCAGCGAGTACAGCGGGCTCCAGCCGAGCAGCCGTTGGGCGCGTGTTCCGTCCACCCGGATCCAGTCGGCGCCGGGGCCGCGGATGGCGCCCGGGTGCCCGCGAACGGACTCCGGAGGGCGTCCGGCCGCGCGGACCAGTGCGTCGACCAGGGTCCGGATGTCCAGCGCCCGGCCGGTCCCGATGTTGAACACACCGTGGGCGGAGGGGTTTTCGGCCGCGCGCACCACCGCGTCGGCAGCGTCGCGGGAGTCGACGTAGTCGCGGTGCGCCTCGGCGATGGTCAGATCAATGGTGTCCCGGTCGTCACGCAGGCGCGCGGCAAGGGAGCCGAAGAAGCTCTCGGAGGCGGGGTGCGGGCCAATGGTGTTGGTCAGGCGCAGCACCACGCCGTCCACATCCCCCGCTCGCGTGGCGTCCAGCACCAACCCCGCGGCGATCAGCTTCGAGACGGGATAGGGCTGTTGCGGGTGGGGCGGCACCTTCTCATCGATGGAGGTGCCCCACGGCACCGGACCGTATTCGTGGATCGTGCCGAGGTGCACCAGGCGCGGTGAACCCGGCGTCCTCTTCAGGGCGTCCACCAGTCGCTCGGCCAACTGGACGTTGGTGGCGTGCAGTTCGTCGCCCCAGCCGAGTGTGGCGTTGACCACCGCGTCCACCCGCTCCTCGGCCAGCAGCTGGACGAGCTGCTCGCTCGACGTGTGCGCGGCGTCGAGCGCCAGGAAGCGGTGGGCGGCCACATGGCTTGTGTACCGGCGGGCGATCGCGACGACCTCCGTGCCGCGGGCAGCGAACGCACCGGCGATCTGACGTCCCATGCAGCCGGTGGCTCCGATGACAGCGACCCGGCGCACGGTGGGCGGGCCGGGCCCCTCACGGCTCACCGGCCGGGGTCCGAATCCGCGGGCCACTGGCGGCAGTCCTCGTACCGCGGCAGCATCCCCCGGGCCTGTGCCTCGGCGACACCGATGGCGACCGTGTCGCGCTCGGACATGAGGAACCGCATGTCGTACGGCCATGGCAGACCGAGCGCCGGGTCGAGCGGGTTGATCGCCTGCTCGAGATCGGCCCGGTAGGCGGAGGACACCAGATACGACATCACCGTGTCGTCATCGAGCGCGAGGAAGGCGTGTCCCACCCCGTCGGGGATGTACACGGCACGATAGGAGACGGCGTCCATCTCGACGACATCCCACTTACCGAAGGTCGGCGAGCCAAGCCGGATGTCGACGACCGCATCCAGCGCACGCCCCTGGGCGCAGTACACGTACTTGGCCTGTCCGGGCGGTGTGGTCGTGAAGTGCAGTCCGCGCAGCACGCCCCGCGCGGAACGGCTGTGGTTGGTCTGTGCGGTGACGAACCGTTCCCCGACCGCCTCGACGAACGCCTCCTCCTGGAGGGGCGAGACAAACAGTCCTCGTGCGTCCCTGTGGATGTCGGGGGTGAACTCGAAACCGCCGACGACGGCGAGCCTGCGTGTACGCATCGCGATCACCCGCTCGTGACGTCTAGGGCCCGGCGGGCGATCTTGTGACCGGAGGCGCCGAACCACTGCCGCAGAGTGTCCTCCAACTCCAGCAGCACATCCTTGCGCGGCACGCCATCACCCGGATCCACCCAGGCCACGTGGCCGTCGGGACGCAGCAGCAGCCCCGGCCCGTCCCCGGTCCGGACCGTACACAGGCGGTGCGACCAGTCGGCGGCAAGAGCGGCCGCCTCTTCCGCCGGGCCGTCCGGCAGAAGGAGCACACCGCGCCCGGTTCGCAGGCCCCGACGCACCTCGTCGCCGACGGCCTGCTCCAGCGGCGGGCAGGGGCGGCCCAGCAGATCGTGTTCGTACCGGCCGGAGGGCAGGGCGTACCGCACGTCCAGGCCCGTCATCTCGTGTGCCAGACGGCTGTTGACCTCGGGCAGTCCGAGGAGTTCCGAGAACATCTCACGCAGCGGGTCGACCTTGGGATCGGGGGCCATGAGCATGAGCTGCACCCGTGTCTCCCGCAGCACGCGCTCGGCGACCGGGCGGCGCTCGGTGCCGTAGGTGTCGAGCAGGCCCGGCGGTGCCCAGCCTACGAGGGTCCCGGCCAGCTTCCAGCCGAGGTTGACGGCGTCCTGAAGGCCGAGGTTGAGTCCCTGCGCCCCGATCGGGAAGTGCACATGGGCGGCGTCTCCGGCGAGGAGCACCCGGCCCCGGCGGTAGGTGTCCGCGAGCCGGGTGGTGTCGGTGAAGCGGGACAGCCAGCGCGGCCGGTCCATGCTGACGTCGATTCCGGTGATGCGGCGTACCGTCGCGCTCAGTTCGTCCAGGGTCACAGGCGTGCGTTCGGCTCCGGGCTCCGGTGGCGCGAACTCCGTTGTGAGCACCCGGGTCACACCGGGCTGAAGCGAGATCGCCATCAGCAGACCACGAGGGGTCCGCATGGTTCCGGGTACCCCGTTGGGCAGTTGTCCGGGGTCGGCCAGCTCCACGTCTGCCAGGAGCGCCCGCACGGTGGGTTGCGAGCCGCTGAAGCCGATCCCGGCGAGCTTTCTGACAGTGCTGCGCCCGCCGTCGCAGCCGACCACGTAGGAGGAGCCGATCCGGTACGTCCCCTTGGGCAAGGAAACGTCGCAGACGACGGCGGCCGGTGTGGCCTCGATCCCGGTAACCGTGTGCCCGCGGCGGATCTCGACACCGCACGACAGGGCGTGTTTCTCCAGGAGCTCCTCCGTACGCGCCTGCGGGATGAGTAGCGCGTACGGATGCTCGTTGCACAGGTACCCGAAGTCGAGCAGTGGTTCCAGGCCGGCGAAATGTGCCTTGGGCCAGGTGCGGTTGCCCTCCATGAAATGGCCAAGCAGCCCCCGCTGGTCCAGTACGTCCAGCATCCGGGCTTGCATGCGGAAGGCCCTGGAGTGTCCGCTCGGCTCCGTCAGCCGCTCCAGGAGGACCACGCGGGCGCCCCCGAGCCGCAGTTCGGCGGCGAGCATCAGGCCGACCGGACCGCCTCCCACCACGACGACATCGGTGTTCATCGAACCTCCTTGTCCCTTTGCGGCGTAAGCCGGTTGCCCCCGTATGTCAGCGTGCGCGGCTGGTCGTCGAGCAGGGTCGGGTCCGGTGCCACCGGACCACTGACCAGACAGAGGCCCGCCAGCCGTTCGCACAGGCCCCGTCCGAAGCGGCGGCCGAGCGCGCGGGCGAAGTCGTACCTAGCGCTGCGCATGGCTCTCACCCTTCCCGGGGCTCCTCGAGGCCGAGTGGAGGACCCGTCGATCAGCCGGGCGGGGCGTCGACCGCGAGTCGAGGAGGGCTCCAGGACGGTGCACGAGCCTGAGGCCGGACCGGAGCCCCGCGTCCGAGGCCGGGGTTCCGGCACAGGCTCAGTCCCTCCCCACGGGCCGGCCGCCCGTGGGGCAGACCGCCGGCAGCAGAGGATCCGATGACAGTGATGAGAGGAACCCGCACCCCCGAGGTACTTGTGGCGGGGGCCGGCCCGGTGGGGCTTGCCCTGGCGCACGAACTCGCCCGTCGTGGCGTCCCGTTGCGTCTCATCGACGCCAAGGACGCGCCCGCGACCACCAGTCGCGCCGTCGCCACGCACCCGCGCACGCTGGAGGTGTACGACCAGATGGGCCTGGTCGAGGAGATGCTCGAGCGGGGCCGGGAGATCAGGGCCTTCACGCTGTTCCAGGACGGCCGTCGGCTCGCCCGGCTGGACGCCGACTACTCGACGATGCCGACCCGCTACCCGTTCACGCTGGCCATCGAGCAGACGGCGACGGAGGACGTCTTCCGCACCGCTCTCGCCGGCCTCGGCGTGGTCCCGGAGTGGGGCACCCGCCTGGAGCGGATCGTACGCGACGACGACGCTGTGACGGTCGAACTGAGCCATGCCGACGGCCGCCGGGAGACCGTCCGTACCCCGTGGCTGGTCGGCTGCGACGGCGGTCACAGCACCGTGCGCCGATCCCTCGATCTCCCGCTGATCGGCGAGGCGAACCAGACATGGCTCCTCGCCGACGCCCCCATGAAGAGCGAGTTGCCTCCCAACAGCATCTACTGGGTGCGCTCCCGAGGTGGCACGCTGATGGCAGTCCCGCTCGCCGACGACCGGTGGCGGCTGCTCGACACCGCCGAGACCGACTACGACGGCGACCCCGACCGTCTCGCGGCGCGCTTCGAGCGCAAGCTCAGCCAGGGCGTCGGGCACCAGGTGCGCATCGGCACACCCACGTGGGTGTCGGTCTTCACGGCCCAGCAGCGCATGGTCCCCGGCATGCGGGTCGGCCGGTGCCTGGTCGCGGGCGACGCCGCCCATGTGCACAGCCCGGCCTCCGGACAGGGCATGAACACCGGCATCCAGGAGGCCGTCAACCTCGCCTGGAAGCTGACAATGGTGATAGACGGCCATGCCCGCGAAGAACTGCTCGACAGCTACACGAGCGAGCGGGTGCCGGTGGGCGAAGCGCTCCTGGAGTCCACCAGGAAGGCCACTCAAATGATCGAGCTGCGCAGCCGGTTCACGGACCTGGCGCTGCCCGTGATCTTCGGAGTGGTCAGCCACGTAGCCCCCGTCCGCAAGCGGATGCAACGGGAGATGCTCGGCGGGATGTCCGGCCTGCTGCTCTCGTACGCGGATCGCGCACTGACCGCGCCGGACGGGCAGGGCGGTGCGGGCCCCCGCCCGGGAACACGGCTCACCGAGGTCACCGATTCCGATCTGACGGGCGCCGGCTGGCCGGCGCTTCTCGCCGCACTGCGCCGACCCCGCTGGCTGCTGCTGTCGGCCCCGGCGCCGGACGATCCGGCCGTCGAGGAGACCGTCCGTCGGGCGCGGGACCATCATGGGGCCTGGCTGTCGGTCCTCAGCGTCATCGAAGCGACGTCGGCCACGGACTCGGAGGTGATTCCCGACGACGACGGGCGGGTCGCGGACCGGCTGGGGCTGGCCCCCGGAGGCTGGCTCCTGGTTCGTCCCGACGGATATGTCCTCGCCCGGGGGCCCGCCCTGTCGACCGCCGCGCTGTCCACCGCACTCGGGCGGCTGCCGCTCGCCTCTCCGCCTGAGGAGGAGCAGCGATGGATCTCGGACTGACCGACCGGGTCGCCCTCGTCACCGGGGGAACCCGCGGAATCGGCGAGGCCACCGTGCGCGCCTTCGCCGCCGAAGGCTCCCGAGTCGCGCTGACGTACACCGAATCGAAGGACAGAGCGGCGGCCCTCGTACGCGAACTCGGCGGCCCGGACCGGGCGTTGGCCGTCCGCTACGACCTGTCCGACCGCGGCGACGTGGACGCACTCGTGCCCACCGTGGAGCAGCACTTCGGTGCCGTCGACGTGCTTGTCGCCAACGCCGTGCGCAGGCCCGCGGGACGTCCCGAACCCGGCTTCGAGGACCTCGACCCGATGGTCTGGGCCGCTCTCCTCGACAACAACCTCACCGCGACGCTGCGCACCGTGCAGACCGCGCTTCCCGGAATGCGCGGGCGCGGCCACGGCCGGATCGCGCTGATCTCCTCGCATCTGGCGGCCAAGGGGCAGGCGGGGCAGGAGGTCTACACGGCGGCCAAGGCGGCACTTCACGGCTTCGCGCTCAGCCTGGCCCGCGCCGCCGGACCTGACGGTGTCCTGGTCAACGTGGTCAGCCCGGGGCTCACCACCACCGAGGGCGCTCTGCACCACCTTCCCGTGGCCGTCCTGGAGAAGGCGGCCGCCGCGATGCCCACCGGCCGTCTCGGCAGCCCGGAAGAGGTCGCCAGGACTGTCGTCTTCTACTGCTCAGCGGCCAACGAGAACATCACCGGCGAGCTGATCTCCCTGGTCGGACGCGGGTGACCCACCTGCGTCCATGTCTCGCCGCGGGCCGCCCGCCCGCACTCACCGTGGAAGGAACACCAGTGGTCAACTCCCAAGCCCCCGTGGGCGAGTCTGTCGTCGTCGACGCCCCGGCCGAGGTCGTCCTCGGCCTGATCGCCGACCCCGATCCGCTCCACTATCTCTCCCCCACGATCGTGTACGCCGAGCGGAACACCACCAGCCCGGCGTTCCCGGCGCAGGACTCCGTGACGGTGTGGACCATCACCGGGGACGAGCAGGTGTGGTCCCGCACACAGCGCCGCACCCTCGACCCCGACGGCCTGCGGGTCGTCTTCGAGGACACGTCCGAGTCCGGCCTGGCCGGGGTGCGCGGCGAGTGGGTGCTGCGTGCGGTCTCGGACGACAAGACCGAGATCGAGCTGAAGCAGGACACGAGCACGCTCACCACCCCCGAGGCCGTCGCCCGGGCCGAGGGCTCGCGCTCTGATCTGCTGTCCACGGTGGCGTACGCGGCCGCGAACGGGCAGGAGCTGTCGGACCTGGTCGTCGACTTCCGCGACCCGCTGTTCGCCGCGGGGTCCCCGGAGGACGCGTACAAGATCCTCTACGAGGCCGACCGCTGGCCCGAGCGGCTCGCCCACGTCTCCCGGATCGACATGACGGAGGACGTGCCGGGCATCCAATTCTTCGACATGGACACCACGACGTCCGAAGGTGCCCCGCACACCACGCGCTCGGTGCGGATCTGCTTCCCGCACTCGAAGATCGTCTACAAGCAGATCGGGCTGCCCGCGCTGCTGGACGCGCACACCGGGCACTGGCTGTTCACCCCCACGCGTGAGGGGATCGTCGTCGAGTCACGGCACGTCGCCGTCATCAAGCCCTCGGCGCTGTCGATCCTCGGGGAGGGCACGACGGTCGACGACGCCCGCCGCTATCTGCGCCGGGTGCTCAGCACCAACTCCATGACCAATCTGCGGCTCGCCAAGGAGTTCGCCGAGGAGCAGTCGCGTGCGTGAGCCCGTCGCACGTCTGGACGACCTCACACGCCGGGCCGCCGCGGCCGATCCGGACGGTGTGGCGGTCCGGACGGACCGCGGCGACGCGCTGACCTTCGCCGAGCTGGAACGCCGCGTGAACGGCTGCGCGGCACGGATCCGGAGCCTGGCGGGCGGACCCGGTGTGGTCGTCGCGGTCACCTCCGTCCTCCACCCCGACTTCGCGGTGGCGTACTTTGGGACGCTGCGCGCGGGCAATATCGTCGTGCCGGTCAATCCCCTGCTGCGCGCGGAGGGTTTGGCCCGGCTCGTCGCCGCGAGCGGGGCCAGGCTGGTGCTCACCACACCGGAGATCGCGGAGCAGTTGGACGACGGGGTGCCTACGCTCGACCTCGGCGACCGGGCATTGTGGAACGCCGAGCCGCCGGCGGACGTAGTGGCGGTCGGTCCGGACGACATCGCCTCCGTGCACTTCACCAGCGGCACGACCGGCGACCCGAAGGGCGTGCGGCAGACACACCACAACCTGGCCGTCAACGCGGCGCAGACGGTGTACGCGCACGGTCTGGACAGCGGCTCGGTGACGCTCAACCACCTGCCCACCTACCATCCGATGCACCTCAACTCGGCGCTCTTCGCGGGCGCCGAGCAGGTCCTGGCCACCGATCCGGACCTGGTCGCGTCGCTGCGGACGGCGAACGAGGCTCGGGCCACGCGGTACTACAGCCTGCCGATGCGGCTCAGCCGTCTCGCGGTGCGGCCGGATCTTCCGGACCTGCGGCTGGAGACCGTGGAAGCCGTCTTCTCCGGCGGCTCCGCGCTGCCCGTCCCGGCGGCGCGAACGCTCAGTGAGCACTTCGGAGTGCCGGTGCTCCAGGGGTACGGGCTCGCGGAGACCGCGCCGATGACGCACTGTGGCAGCCGTACTCGTCCCAAGGAGGGCTCCTGCGGGCCGCCGGTGCCCCTCACCGAGTGCCGGATCGTGGACCTCGCCTCGGGCAAAGCGCTCGGGCCCGGCGAGCGGGGCGAGATCCAGGTCCGCGGCCCGCAGCTGATGCGGGGCTACCTTGGCGAGCCCGACGGCGCGGCCCTGGATGCCGAGGGCTGGTTCGCCACCGGTGACGTCGGCCAGGTCGACGAGGACGGCTGCCTGTTCGTCGTCGACCGCATCAAGGACGTCTTCAAGTGCGACAACTGGCTGGTGTCGCCCCAGGAGATCGAGCGTGTGCTGCTCGGCCACCCGGACGTCACGGACTGTGTGGTCGTCGACCACCCGGACGAGTTCAGCGGTGCCGTGGCGGCCGCCCTTGTGGTGCCCCGGAGCGGCAAGGGGCAGGAGGCGCTCGACGCGATCGCCGCGGACGTCAACTCCGGCCTGCCGCACTACCAGCACATCCGGCACATCCGGGCGGTCGGCGAGATCGCCCGGTCCGGCGGCGGCAAGGTCCGCCGCCAGGATCTGCGCCGGCTCTTGGAGCACCTGCTCGCGACGAGCGACTGATCCCCGCCCGCAACGACCAACGGAGGAGTACGACATGGTGACCCTGATCAACAAGTTCACGGTGACCGGCGAGGTCGACGCGTTCCGCCGCGCCATCGCCGAGGTCAGCGCCTATATGCAGGTGCAACCGGGCTTCATCAGCCATGAGGTGTACCGCTCGGTCAACAAGCCGAACATCTTCGTGGAGACCGCCCATTGGGACGACGCCGACTCGCACAAGAAGGCCGTACAGAGCGAGGAGTTCCGCAACCGCGTACGCGGTCTGGCGGGCCTGGCCACGCCGGACGCCGACCTCTACAGCGCGGTCGAGGAACACTGACGTCATCACCGAGAGGGGCCCGGGAGAAGTTCTCCCGGGCCCCTCTCGGCATGCCGTCCTCTCTCACACGGGCGCGCTCACCCCGTCCTTGGTGACACGCCGACGGCTGACCTTGAGCTCGCCGGCATCACGGACGAGGACGTCCTCGCAGACGCAGCTCATCCTCACCTGCGGGTCGCCTCCCACCACCGTGCCGATGATGAGCGCGTAACACCGCACGTGCAGCGAACCGTCGGCCGCGGTTTCCACGGCGACCATGCCGTGCCAGTGCCGGCGTACCTCGCCCGCAGCCACCAGTGCCTCGTGGGTGGAGCGCACGGCCCTGGCAAGGGCGGCCCGTCCGACGACGGGTTCGGGCCGGTGTTCGGGAGCGAACTCCCCGTCCTCGGTGAAGGTCTGGGCCCACTCGTCGGCCCTGCCGCTGTCGAGGAGCTGCATGTGGCGGGCGTAGAACTGCTGCACTTCCGCGTAGAGCGCATCCTGTGCGGGCGTCGCGTCGAGGGTGGTGTCGGTCATGCGGTCCTGCCTTCTTGATCGGGGTGCCGACGGAGTTCTTGAGCGGGGACTCGGAGCGATTGCGCAGGGGTCTCACGGTTCTTGGGGTTCCTCAGCGGGTGCCTCAAGGTTCGTGAGCGTGAGCGACCGTCTCCGGCGGGGCAGTGTCAGTTGGGCCGACACTCCAGAACCGCCCAGTCGCCGACGGCCGGCACGCAGTCCAGTTCGAATCCGCCGGCACTGAGCAGCGCCCGCCACTCGTCGAGGTTGCGCTCGCGGCCACCCATCACCACCAGCATGTCCACGTCCAGGAACTTGGCGGTGTCCCAGGTGTTGCCAGGCGCCACCACCTGTTCGAGGACGAGCAACCGCCCCTCGGAGCTGCCGATCGCCTCACGCACTCGGCGCAGGATCGCCACGGCCTTCTCGTCGGGCCAGTCGTGCAGCACAGTCTTGAGGACGTACGCGTCGCAGCCGGCCGGGACCGGATCGGTGAAGAAGTCGCCGCCGATGACATCGACGCGGTCGGCCACCTCGCGTTCCGTGAGCAACTCCCCGGCTGTGCCGGTGACCTGGGGACGGTCGAACAGCACGCCCCGCATGCCCGGGTTGCGGCGGAGGATCTCGGCGAGAAAGTAGCCACGGCCGCCGCCGACATCGGCGAGGACCGGGAACCGCGAGAAGTCCACACGGTCGAGGTAGATGCCGCCCAGTCGGCGGCTGATCGTGGTCATGGCGTCGTCGAAAACCGCGCCGGCCTCCGGGTCTCCCTGGAGGTACTCCCAGAAGGACATTCCATTCGCCGCGTCAAAGCCGGGGTGGCCGGTCCGCGCCGAGTGCAGGATCGACCCGAACGCGCCCCAGAAGAAGCCGGATCCGTCAAGCAGGACGGCGTCCCTCACCCCGTCGGGCAGATCGGTGCGCAGCCCTTCAGCGAGGGGCGTGAGCGTGAACTGCAGTCCGTCGAGCTCCCGGAACACGCCGAGGAGCGCGGCACAGCGCAGCATCCGGTAGAGCGCGGCCTCGTCGGCGCCGACCGCGTCGGCGATTTCCCCGACCGTGCGGGGCCCCTTGATCAGTTGGTCGGCGACGTTCAGTTCGGCCAGCGCGTAGACGACCGCGGAGAATCGCTGGCCATTGGCGAGGAGCATGAGCCGCTGCCGGAGCGAAATGCCGGACTGGTCGACGAAGGAGTACGCCGCTCCGGTCCCGTCGGCGCTCTCCCTACGTTCGTCGGTGCGAGCCTGTGTCTCGTGGGTCATGTCCCTCAGCCCTCGTTGTCGTCGATGAAAGCGACCGCTCGGGTCCAGCCGGCCCCGGCCCCGGCGATCTTCACCGGGAAGCACGACACGGTGAAGCCGTGCCGGGGCAGCCGGTCCAGATTGGCGAGGCGCTCGATCTGGCAGAACTCGCGGTCGCGCCCGGCGAAGTGGGCGGGCCACAGCACCGACCGGTCGTTGGTCTGCTGGTAGCGGCGCAGGATGTCGCCGAAGGGTGCGTCCAGGCTGAACGCGTCGGTGCCGATGACCTTCACTCCGAGGTCGAGGAGCAGATGTACGGCAGGACCGTCGAGGCCGACGAAGTTCGTGAAGTACTTCTCCGTACCGGCCCACTGGTCGGCTCCGGTGTGCAGGAGCACGATGTCCAACGGCTCCAACTCGGCACCGGTACGGTTCAGTTCGGCCCGCACCCGGTCGGCGCCGACCACGCCGGATTCCACGTCCGTGAGGTCGAGGAGGACCGCTGGGCGATGGAACCACTCGAGGGGGAGCTCGTCGATGGTGCGCGGCGGTCCCTCGCGGTAGGAGGCGCGGGTTCCGTAGTGGGCGGGCGCGTCGATGTGCGTTCCGGTGTGGGTGGTGAGCCGCAGGGTGTCGATCGACAGCAGTTCACCGTCGTCGAGGACGCTCGGGTCGAAATCGATGCCGAAGTGCTCGCGCATCTCCTCGGCCATGTGCCGGGCGCCCTCGGCCGGCGTGGTCACCTCGTGGGTCACCGGTTCGGGTTCCCACCCCCGGGCGTCGACGGGAGACGACAGGTCGACCAGTCTCATCGGCGATCACTCTTTCTGGTTGACGGTGAAGAGATTGCTGGCGACGCGGATGCCGGGGGCTCCGAAAGCGATCCGCTGGGTGAACTTGGCGCCGATCGGGGTGTGCATGACGACACGGGCGAGCTTGGGGCGCAGGAAGGTGGCCAGGCTGTCGGCGGAGAGCATCATCCGGCTCTGGACGGCCTGGAACTTCATCACCGCGTTGATGTGCGGCCGGCGGATCTCCTCGAACTCACCGAGCCGTGCGGCACTCGTGTCGCCGTCCGCGATGGCGGCGAGCAGGATCGGGTGGAGCAGGGCCGCGTCCTGCACCGCGAGGTTGATGCCCTGGGCGCCGAGCGGACCGTGCGTGTGCGCGGCGTCGCCGATGAGGACGAGTCCGTCGTCGGTCCACCGCTGCGCGGAGGCGCCGAACACATCGAGCAACGAGACGTCAGCGAAGCTGCGCAGCGCCTGCTCCACCCGGTCCGCGAACTGCGGGGTCGCCGCGGAGATACGTCGGCGCACCTCCCCGATGCCCAGTGGGGCGAGCCGCTTCCACTCCCCCTTGGGCAGGGTCCAGCCCATCTGAAGGGCACCCGGGTGCGAGTCGTAGGCGAGCACGGGGTTGCCGCCCGCGCGGTTCACCATGACCTCGCCGAGGCGCTCCTCGCCGGGCAGCCGGAACCAGACCACGTCCTGGTCGAAGACGTCCTGGCGAACGTGGTCGATCCCCGCGAGCCGGCGGACCTGGGAATGCCGTCCGTCGGCCGCCACCACACAGGCGGCGTGCACGGTGTGCGTCAGGTCCTGGTCTTTGGCCCGGACGCCGCAGATCACGCCGCCCTCACGGACCAGTCCGTTGACCCGTGCCACGCGGTAGCGGAAACCCGGGAATTCGTGGCACCTGTCGAGGAGTTCGGCGAGGAGGTGGGCCTGCGGCAGGCTCAGCAGATAGTTGTACGGCGGGGGCAGTTTGCGGTAGTCGAAGGACATCAGCGCCCGGCCGCGCTCCACGAGCCGAAACCGCTCCAGAACGTGTGCGCCGCGGTCCGTCGCGCCCTTGAGGACGCCGATCTCGTCGAGCACGGCGAGGCCGCCGGGCTGCAGGATCTCGCCGCGGTATTCACGGCTGAGGGAGGAGCTGCGTTCCACGACGGTCACGCGTGCTCCGGACCGCAGCAGCAGAAGGGCGAGTGTCATCCCCGCCGGGCCGCCGCCGACCACACAGACGTCCGTTGACTCTTCCATATCGGTCTCCTGTCAGGCCAGCAGGCTGAGGCCGCCGTCGGCCGAGACCACGTGGCCAGTGATCCACTGGGCTTCGGGCAGACAGAGCAGCGCCACGACGTCCGCGACGTCCTTGGGGGTCGCGAGCCGCCCGGCGGGGGTGCGCGCACCGATCGCGCGGGCCACCTCCGGGCGTGTGGTCCCCGCTCCCTTGTCGAGCTTGGAGGCGGACACCGCGTTGACCGTCACACCTCGGTCGGCCAGTTCCACCCCCACGAACCGGACCAGGCTCTCCAGGGCGGCCTTGGCCACGCCCAGGCTGACCAGATGGGGAGCCACGCCGCGGGCGACACTGGCCGAGACGACGATGATCCGGCCGCCCGCGGGCATCAGGTCCGCGGCCGGTCCCGCGGACGCCGCGAGCGGCACGAGCGCGGTCGCGGTGTCGGCGTACACATCGGTCAGACGCATACCGAGCGTCGGCATGGGGTGCGCCGAGGCGACCGAGTGCACGAGGACATCGAGGCGACCGTGCCGCTCGCGCACCTCGCGCATCAGCTCGGGCAGGGTCGAGGCACGGCGTGCGTCGCCACGCACCGTGGCAAGGCTTCCCGGGGTGTCCTTCAGGGCGGCGAGGAGTGCCTCGGCGTCCGGCACCGAATGGGCGTACGTGGCGATGACGTCGCAGCCGGACGCGGCGAGCTTCTCGGTGACGGCGCGGCCGACGCCCCGGGTGCCGCCGATGACGAGGGCACTCTTGCCCTTCAGGCCTGGCAGAGGCTGGACTTCGCTGCTCGTGTGCGGTTCCGACACGGTGCTCTTCCCCTCGGTGTCCGGGCCGCCGCGGGCCGCTTACCACACATGGGCCGGGCGGATGAGTCGAGTCCCGTCACCGTGCCGCAGGACGGTCGATCGCTGCTGGAGCGGGGCCGGAGCGCGCGGCGAGATGGTTCTCGGTCGCAGGAGTGTCCCGCCGGCCCCACGGCTCGTAGCCGGTCCCGGGCTATGGGCGCTTTCGACCGGCGGTCCAGCTGCAGTCCAGGGGAGTTGTCGATGCTTCGGTCATGACAGCTCCCACTCTCGAAGCCGTGACGAACCTCCGCCGACTCGCCCTCGCCGCCGGCCATGCGGCCGCGCTCCGCGCCGCGGCGCAGCTGGGTCTCGCCGACGCGCTCGGCGAGGAACCCGCCTCCGCCGCCCAGCTGGCGCGCGCGGTCAACGCCGAACCCGGCACGCTGGACCGGCTGTTGCGCGCTCTCAGTTCACAGGATGTCTTCGCCGCCCAGGGCGACGGTTACGCGCACACGCCGGTCTCCCGACTGCTGCGCACCGACACCCCGCGTAGCCTGCGGGACATGGTCCTGTGGGCCACCGAGCCCTGGACATGGACCGTGTGGCCGCGTCTGGCCGATGCCGTGCGCACCGGCAAGGGAGGCTTCAGCGAGGTGCACGGCAAGGACTTCTTCACCTACCTCTACGAGGACGCGCCGGAGTCGGCCGAGGTCTTCAACCGAGCCATGACGCAGGCCAGCCGGCTCTCGTCGGCGGCCATCGCGGAAGCGCTCGACCTGCGCGGCGAGCTCACAGTGGTGGATGTCGCGGGCGGTCACGGCGACCTCATCGCGACGGTCCTGGAGCGCGACCCGTCGCTCCGCGGCGCCCTGTTCGATCTGCCGGGTGTGCTCACCGACGTCGATCCGCGGCTGCGTGACGGCGGTGCGCTCGACGACCGCTGCCGACTGGTGGCGGGCGACTGCCGCGAGTCGGTGCCGGTCGAGGCTGACGTCTTCATCCTCAAGAACGTCCTGGAGTGGGACGACGCCAACACCGTGGCCGCGCTGCGCAACGTGGCCGCTTCGGCCCGTCCGGGCGGGCGGGTCGTCGTGGTGGAGAACCTGGTCGACGGGAGCCCGGAGACCGGCTTCACCACGGCGATGGATCTCCTGCTGCTGCTCAACGTCGACGGCAGGAAGCATCTGCGGCAGAGTCTGCTGCGCTTGGTGCAGGAGGCGGGTCTCACCGTGACCGACGTGCGGCCGGTGGGCCCTTATCTGCACATGATCGACAGCCGTCTGCCCGAGCGTCCCGGCACTGCCCGCTGACAGTGCCGGGACGCGAACCGTCCACCTCCGTCCGGGGTTTCCGTTCCCGGACGGAGTGCGTAAGACGCGCCTTCCCTGCGTTCGAGCAGGAAGTCCGAGCGCATGATCCACAAGCCTGATAAAGCACGTACAGGCACAATTCCGGAAATCATCCGAGATCCGTATGCGACCTGTTTCACCGGGTTTGCTGCTCGCCGTCGGCCCCCTTCAGGAAAAATTCACTGGGGAACACCGGATGCGACGCGATCGAGAATCGCCAGCGAGTCGGCCATCGGGTCGAAGCAGAGCATCGCCTGCTGAAGACCCCGGATCCGTGGGGACGGCTCGAGCCCCAGGTCCGTCACCAACCGGTGCCGGTACTGGTGGAACGAGTCGAGCGCGGCGGACAGCCGACCAGCTCTGAACAGGGCCAGCATGTGCTTGACGCGGATCCCCTCATGGAGGGGGTAGCTGCCCACCAGAACGGTCAGTTCGCTCTGCACCTCACGGTGCCGGCCGAGCCGCAGGTTGGCTTCGATGCGCATCTCCGTCGCCGCCAGACGACTCTCCTCCAGCCCGCACACCTGCGGGTACAGCAGCGGTCCGGGGCGAACGTCGCTCAACGGGGCACCCCGCCAGAGTTCAAGCGCATGCGAGAGGAGTCCCTCGGCTCGCTCGTTGTCACCCTGCTCCAGGAACTTCTGGCCCTGCTCGACCAGCGCCTCGTACGCGCTGAGGTCGTGTTCGGTGTGGTCTGCCTGCAGCAGATACCCCGGAACCCTCGTGACGAGCGCGTCCGACGGGGGCTCTCCACCCGTCCGTGAGATGTCGCGGAACATGCGACGCAGTTGCAGAACGTACGTCTGGAGCGTCGTGGACGCGCTGCGCGGTGGGCGCTCGTCCCAAAGCTCCTGGATCAGCGACGCCGTGGACACCGCACGGCCGGGCTCGAGCATCAGCATCGCCAGGACACTGCGAGGCTTGGGTGCCGTCAGGATTTCTGCCACTTCGACATCATTGATCGTTAAAGTGCCGAGAACGCCGAGCTTCACTTGCTACCCCCAGGATGGCCAAAAACAACTTACCCCCGCAGTCAGTGCTGCTAAGGCAATCCGAGTCGATTAACATTATCACAGGAAGGCAACAAATTCCGCGCCTTGCCCATGTTTTTACGATCAACATGCACAGATGAATACGCGTCGCCTAATTGACACCGCGTCAACCTTCGGGGTGACCACTGCCTTTTACGCTAGTAGTCCCTTTTTTGACCGGCACTTGGGCTGATGCGCCACTCGGCGTGATCCGCGTACCAGCGAATCGTCTCGGCCAATCCTTCGTCGAAGGAGATCCGAGGCGCGAAGCCGAGCCCGCGCAGCTTGCTGTCGTCGAGGCTGTATCGGCGGTCGTGCCCTTTGCGATCCGCGACGTACTCGACCATGTCCCAGTCACGGCCGCACGCCCTCAGGAGACGTTCCGTCAGCTCACGATTGGTCAGTTCAGCGGTGCCGGCGATGTGGTAGACCTCGCCCGGCTCCCCGCGCTCGGCGACGAGTTGCACGCCACGGCAGTGGTCCTCCACGTGCACCCAGTCGCGTACGTTGCCCCCGTCCCCGTAGAGCGGCACCTTCCTGCCCTCCAGCAACCGGGTGATGAAGAGCGGGATGACCTTCTCGGGGAACTGCCGGGGGCCGTAGTTGTTTCCGCAACGGGTGATCGAGACGGGCAGGCTGTGGGTGATCGCGTAGGCACGGGCCACCAGGTCGCCGCCGGCCTTGGACGCCGCATACGGCGAGCGGGGCCTGAGCGCGGCGTCCTCGTCCCACGATCCGGAATCGATCGTGCCGTACACCTCGTCCGTGGAGACCTGCACGATGCGCGAGGTACCCGCCTCCAAACAGGCCTGCAGCAGGGTCTGAACACCGAGCACATTGGTCCGTACGAAATCCGCGGCGCCGGCGATTGATCGGTCGACGTGCGATTCCGCCGCGAAATTGACGACCAGGTCATGACCGGGCACCACTTTGGCCAGCAGCTCGGGATCGCACAGGTCTCCCCAGACGAACTCACAGCGCATATCTGCCAGATTAGCTGGGTTTCCTGCGTAGGTGAGCTTGTCGAGAACCGTCACCTCCGCATCTGCATAAGCGGAATAATCACCCGCCAGAACGGCGCGCACATAGTGCGAGCCGATGAATCCGGCGCCGCCCGTGACGAGGACCCGCCGGCCGCTCATGAGGCGATCTGCACTTGGCTGCGGTCCCCGAGGACCAGGCGGTGGGCGCCCGGCGGCTCGGGTGTGCGGGTGATCTCCACGTCCTGCCCGATCAGTGAGGACTCCAAGGGCCGTACTCCGGTGATCGAGGCACGGGGCATGACGATCGAGTCGCGGATCCAGCTGTCGGCGATCCGGCAGTCCTCGGCGATCGAAGTGCTGGGACCGATGCGGGAGTTGGTGACGGTCGTACCGGCGCCGATGACCGCAGGGCCGACGATTGCGGAACCGGTCACCCGGGCGCCCGGGCCGATCACGACCTGGCCGCTGATCTCGCTGTCCAGGACGAGCCCTGCGCAGGACGGCTCCAGGGACCGCAGTACCAGACGGTTGACCTCCAGCATGTCCGGCACGTTGCCGGTGTCCTTCCAGTAGCCGGTCATGACGCCGGCGTCCGTGCGCAGGTCATGATCGATGAGCCACTGGATCGCGTCGGTGATCTCCAGTTCGCCACGGGCCGAGGGCTCGATCTCGACGACCGCCTTGTGGACGGCCGCGCTGAAGAGATAGACGCCGACCACGGCGAGATCGCTTCGGGGGTGGCGGGGCTTTTCCTGAAGTCCCGTCACCCTTCCGTCGGCGGAGACCTCGGCCACCCCGAACTGGCGAGGGTCGTCGACCCTGGCCAGCATGATCTGCGCGGCGGGTCGGTACTCCCGGAAACGCTCCACGAAGTCGGTGATGCCGTCGAAGACGACGTTGTCGCCCAGGTACATCACGAAGTCGTCGTCCCCGAGGAAATCGCGGGCCGTCTTCACGGCGTGGGCCAGACCGAGCGGCTCTCGCTGCCACACGTAGGTGACGTCCAGCCCGAACCGGGATCCGTCGCCGACGGCGGCCTCGATCTGGGCACGGGTGTCGCCCACTACGATGCCGGTCTCGGTCACCCCCGCGGCGGCAATCGCTTCCAGGCCGTGGAACAGCACGGGCTTGTTGCCCACCGGCACGAGTTGTTTGGCCAGCGTGTGGGTGATCGGCCGCAGCCGGGTTCCTGAACCGCCGGAAAGCACGAGCGCTTTCATGAGCTGAACCTTCCCTACGAGGCTTTCGGTGGCTGTCGCACCTGCGAAGGAGCCGTGACGCGGGCCCCTCCGGCAGCCGGTGCCGACTCCAGGAGCCGGCCGACGAGCCCGGTGTCGTGCCGGGCCGTGCTGAACTCACCGCTGTCGATGACTGAACGAAGGAAGTCCGCCGTGGTCCGCAAGCCCCTGCCCTCGACACGGATCTCGTCCAGCGCCCGGCCCATGCGGGCCAGCGCGCGCTTCCGGTCGGGTGCCCAGACGGTGACCTTGGCGAGCAACGGATCGTAGAAGACGGAGATACGGGAGCCCTGGCGCACGTGGGTGTCCACGCGTACGAACGGGCCCGAAGGCAGGGCGAGTTCGTCGATGAGCCCGGGGGTCGGGACGAACTCGCGGTCGGCGTCCTCGGCGTTGATGCGGCATTCGACCGCACAGCCGCGGGGCACGACGTCCTGCCGGCCGACCCGCAGCGGATGGCCCGCGGCGATCCACAGCTGCTCGTGAACCAGGTCGACACCCGTAACCAGTTCTGTCACCGGATGCTCCACCTGGATCCGGCAGTTGACCTCCATGAAGTAGAACCGGCCACTGCCGTCGTAGAGGAACTCGAAGGTGCCCGCGCCCACGTATCCAGCCGCCTTTGCTCCCTGGACGGCGTGCTCCGCCATCGCGGCGACGACGCCCTCGTCCAGACCGGGCGCCGGGGCCTCCTCGATCAGCTTCTGGTGGCGGCGTTGCACCGAGCAGTCGCGCTCGCCGAGGTGGATCACGTTGCCGAACCGGTCGGCGAGCACCTGGATCTCGACGTGCCGCGCGGACTCGAGGTAGCGCTCCAGATAGACCCGCCCGTCCCCGAAGACGGCGGCCGCGTGGCGACGGGTCTCCCGGTAGACGGCGGGGAACTCGGCGGCGCTGTACGCCACTCCGATACCGCGGCCGCCGCCGCCCGCGACCGCCTTGACGACCACGGGGAAACCGATATCGGCAGCGAGCGCCTCGGCCTTGCGGGGCGAGGAGACGGGATCCAGCGTGCCCGGGAGCAGGGGCAGACCGGCGTCCGCCATGAGAGCGCGGCAGGTGGACTTGTCGCCGAGCGCCTCCATCACGTCCGGCGGCGGACCGATGAAGGTGATGCCCTCGGCGGCGCACACCTCTGCGAAGTCGGCGTTCTCGGAGAGGAACCCGTAGCCGGGGTGGATGGCGTCAGCACCGGTGCGTCGGGCGGCCTCGATGACCGCCGGGATGCTGAGGTAGCTGGCCTGCGCCGCGCCGGGCCCGATCCGGACCGCCTCGTCGGCGTACCGTACGACCTCGCTGTCCGTGTCCTCGGTGGAGTACACCGCCACGACTCGGATGCCCAGTTCCCGGCAGGCGCGCGCGACACGCAGGGCTATCTCACCCCGGTTGGCGATCAGGACGGTGCGGAACACGGCGCCTCACCGCCCGTCGGCCGGGACGAGGGAGCACAGCGGATCGCCGTACTCGACCAGAGCGCCGTTGGGCTGCAGGAACTCGTCGATGGTGCCGTGCCGGTCCGACTCGACGGGGATCATCAGCTTCATCGCCTCGATGAGGCCCACCTGTTGGCCGGGCACGACCGTGTCGCCCTCGCTCACGAACGGCTTGGCGCCGGGCTCGGGCGCCCGGTAGAAGACCCCCACCGTGGGGGCGTGGACGTGGTCGAGGACAGGCCCGTTGCCCGGCCCCGCCGCAGCCTTCGCCGTCGGCGCGGGCGCCAGCGGGGCGCGTGCTTCGGGTGGCGTGCCCGCTTCGGGCGCGGCACCCGGCCAGTCCATCTCGATGGTGACCGGGCCGACGGTGACGCGGACCGCTGCCGGCGGGACCGGAGCCTGGGACAACAGCTCGATCATGCTGGTCTTGGCGGCCTCCAGGACGGCCGGAAGCGTGTCGGGGCGTCCGTCGTTCATCAGGCCGTCGAGTGTGGCAACGCTGTCGGGCGTGGACATCTCCCTACCTCTCTGGCACCGGGCGGTGGGCGGTGGGCTGCCCACCGAACCTGCGGAACCGGGCTCGCCGTTGAGCCAGCAGTTGATCGGCGGTCAGTTCTCTCAGTTCGTCCAGCAGGGGCCGTACGGCAGCCGCGAGGCGCTCGGCCATCTCCTGGTGGTCGCTCTGCGCTCCGTCACCGGGCTCGGGGACGACTCCGTCAACGACCCCTCGGGCGAGCAGCGCGCGTGCGTGCAGCCCGAGTTCACGAGCGGCGCGGGGCGCGGCCTCGGGATCACGCCACAGGATGGCTGCGCATCCCTCGGGGCTGATCACGGAGTACACAGCGTTGCTGAGTGCGAGTACCCGATCGGCCACGGCGAGCCCGAGGGCGCCGCCGCTGCCGCCCTCGGAGACGATCACGGACACGATCGGCACGGGCAGCCCGGACATCAGCCGTAGGTTCTCCGCGATGGCGACGGCCTGGCCGCCGCGTTCCGCTTCGACCCCCGGGTACGCGCCGCTGGTGTCGACCAGCGTCAGTACCGGGATGCCCGCCTTGGCCGCGAGACGCATCAGCCGGGCGGCCTTGCGGTAGCCGGCGGGCACCGGCATGCCGAAGTTCCGTTCCCGCAGCGCGGCCGCGGTGTGTCCTTTCTGCTGTCCGATGACCATCACGGGCCGGCCCCCGAGAGTGCCGACTCCGCCGACCGTGGCCGGACAGTCGGCGCCGATGCGGTCGCCGCGCAGTTCCTGGAAGTCCTCGACGAGGAGGTCGACGTAGTCGAGCGTGGTGGGGCGGTCGAGGTTCCTGGCGAGCCGGACGGCCTGCCAGGGGTCCAGGTCGGGTACCTCGTCCGCGTCGGTGAGCAGGACGGAGTCCCGCCCGCCGGATTCCGCTCCCTTCCGCTCCCCGGGCGCCAGCGCGCTCAGCAACCGCCCCAGTGTGGCGCGCAGTTCACCTCGCGGCGCGACCACGTCGACCTGCCCGTGCTCCAGCAGGAACTCCGCGCGCTGGAAGTTCTCCGGAAGCCGCTCGCCGATGGTGCGCTCGATCACGCGGGGGCCGGCGAAGCCCATCCGGGCGCCGGGCTCGGCCACGATCACGTCGCAGAGCGTGGCGAACGAGGCCGCCACTCCCCCGTACACCGGATCGGTGATCACGGAGACGGTGACGATGCCCGCCTCGTCGAGGGCAAGCAGGGCCTGACTGGTCTTCGCCATCTGCATCAGCGAGACCAGCCCCTCCTGCATGCGTGCGCCTCCGGACGCGCAGACGACGATCAACGGTCGCCGCTCGGCCAGGGCCATCTCCGCGGTGAACGTGATGAGTTCGCCCACGCCTCCGCTGAGGCTGCCGCCCATGAAGCCGAACTCCATGGCGACGATCGCGACGTCCGTGCCGACGACGCGGCCGCGCGCCGCGATCGCCGCGTCGTCGAGGCCGGTGCGGTCGCGTGCCTCGGCCAGCCGCTCTCGGTAGGGCCGGGTGTCGACGAAGCTGTGTACGTCGGCCGTGACGTGCGGCATGCGGAGGGGCTCGGCCGAGCCCGGATCGAGGAGCTGGTCGAGGCGTTCGTGGGCCGACAGCCGCCGGTGGTGACCGCACTCCGGGCAGACGCCGCCGGTGCGGGCGAGTCGCTTCGCGTAGACGGGGCGCCGGCAGTGGTCACACAGCCACCAGTCGGTGGAGACCGGGGTCGTGTCTGCCAGGGCGGCGGTCATGAGATTGCGGCGATCTGCCGCCTGGCGAGTTCGAGGAGCCGTCCCGGCGTACCGCTCTCGGCGACCTCTTCGTCGGTCAGCTCGACGCCGTAGTCCTGCTTCAGCCGTGCGGCCGTCTCCAGGACCGCCAGTGAGTCGTAGCCGAGGTCGGCGAAGGGCAGCTTCGCGAACTCGCCCTCAAGGTCGGCGCTCTCGCCTTCACCCGCGCACTCGCGCAGGATGCGGGCAAGCTCGTCCAGAGTCAGGTCAGGCATGGCGATGTCTCCTAGGGATTGCTGAGAGGAGTACGGCTCAGTGGGACCCGCCCACGACCATCGCGGAGTTGAATCCGCCGAGGCCGCGAGCGACGACCAGCACAGCGCGCATACGGAGCGCGAGCGGCCGGTCGACGACCACGTTCAAGTCGTACCGGGGTGACGGACGGGTGTGCGCCGCGGGGGGAAGGACACCGTCGCGCAGCGCCAACAGGGCGGTGGCGACGTCGAGCGGTCCCGCTCCCGCACACAGCCGGCCGGTCAGGGTCTTGGGGACGGCGACCGGAAGCTCGCGTTCGCCGAAGACCCCGGTCAGCGCGGCGACCTCTGCCCGGTCGAGGTCGGGGACGCCGGCCGCGTCGGCGAAGACGGCATCGATGTCACCGGGGTCGGCGCCGGCGTCGGCCAGGGCGAGTTCGATCGCCCTTCGCAGTGCCGACGCGTCGTCCGGGGGTACGGTGCCCGGCTTCGGGCCGAAGGTGGCGGCGTATCCCAGGAGCCTGCCGCGGACCTGCGGGGCGCCGCGCTTGCGGGCCGCCGCCTCATCCTCCACGACAAGGATCGCGCCACCCTCGCCGGGTACGAAGCCCGCGGCCTCCTCGTCGAAGGGGCGGTAGGCGAGCGCCGGGTCCTCGGCGGCGCTCAGCTGTCCGGTGGCGGTCTGGGCGATCCAGCCCCACGGGCACAGAGAGCCGTCCACGGCACCGGTGACCACGGCGTTCAGACCGCGGCGCAGCAGCCGTCGGGCCTGGGCCAGGGCGTCGAGACCGCCCGCTTCGTCAGCGACCAGCACTCCGCTGGGTCCGCGCAGACCGTGCCGGATGGAGATCTGGCCGGTGTTGACCGCGTAGAACCAGGCGAACGACTGGTACGCGCTGACGTACTCGGGGCCCTTGCGCCACAGGTTGTCGAGTTCCTGGTGGCCGAACTCGAAACCGCCCGCGCTGTTGGCGGTCACCACACCGACGCCGTACTCGGGCAGTTTCCCTGTGTCCAGGCCGGCGTCGCGGATGGCCTCGTCGGCGGCGACGAGCGAGAGCCGGGTGGAGTGGTCGGTCTGCGGGACGAGCCGACTGGGCAGATGAGCGGCGGGGTCGAACCCGCGGATCTCGCCGGCCAGCGTGGCGCGGTAGCCGTCGGCAGCGAAGCGGGTGATGCGTCCGATACCAGAGCGTGCCGCCAGGGCGGCGTTCCAGTACTCCTCGGTGCTCATGCCGTTCGGCGCGACGACTCCGATGCCCGTGACGACGACTGCGTTCACCGCTCCGCCCGACCGGGCCCGGTGAGCACCATCGCGCTCTGGAAGCCGCCGAATCCGCTGCCTACGCTGAGGACGACGTCGAGCTGCGCCTGCCGTGCGATCAGGGGTACATAGTCGAGGTCGCATTCCGGGTCGGGCTCGTGCAGGTTCGCCGTCGGCGGGACCGCGCCGTTCTCGATGGCGAGCGCGCAGGCCGCGAGTTCGACGGAGCCGATCGCGCCGAGCGAGTGGCCGATCATCGACTTGATGGAGCTGACCGGCGTGCGACGGGCGTGTTCACCGAGCGCCTTCTTGAACGCGGCGGTCTCGTGCCGGTCGTTCTGCTTGGTGCCGGAACCGTGTGCGTTGATGTAACTCACCTCATCGGCCGCCACCCGCGCCTCCGCGAGCGCGGTCTCGATGGCGGCGGCCATCTCCTTGCCGTCCGGGCGCAGCCCCGTCATGTGGAAGGCGTTGCACCGGGAGGCGAACCCGCCGACGCCCGCGTAGACATGGGCGCCGCGGGCTCGTGCGCGCTCCCGCTCCTCCAGCACGAAGACCGCGCAGCCCTCACCGAGCACGAAGCCGTTGCGACTGCGGTCGAACGGGCGGGAGGCGGTGGCCGGTTCGTCGTTGCGGGGCGTCGTCGCCCTGATCGCGTCGAAGCAGGCGACCGTGATGGGCGAGATGGGGGCATCGGTGCCTCCCGCGATCATGACGTCCGCCGAGCCCTCCTCGATGAGCCGTACGGCGTGGCCGACCGCATCGAGCCCGGAGGTACAGCCTGTGGAGACCACAGAACACGGGCCTTGTGCGCCGATGGTCCAGGCCACCTCCGCCGCCATCGAGCTGGGTACGTAGTAGTCGTAGAGGTGCGGGACCGCGAGGTCCGGGTCGACGAGCCAGTCGCGGCCGCCGTGGCTTGCGACGACGTACTCCCGTTCCAGACTCGTGGTGCAGCCCACCGCACTGCCGATGGTGACGCCCGTGCGGTAAGGATCGATCTTCTCCGCGTCGAGGCCGCTGTCGCTCGCCGCCTCCCGGGTCGCCACCAGCGCGAACTGAGTGGCCCGGTCGAGCCGGCCGGCCTCCTCGGTCGTCAGGCCTTCCGCCTCCGCGTCGAAGTCGCACTCGGCGGCGACGGTCGAGCGGAAGGGCGAGGCGTCGAAGTGGGTGATGGTACGCGTCGCGGTACGGCCGGAGACGAGCAGGTCCCAGAACGGTTTGCTGCCGATGCCTCCCGGAGCGACCACGCCGACACCGGTTATCACTACTTCACGCGCCATCCTGTTCATCCCCCGATATCTGAAGCTGATCCGGCATTCAATGCCGCGCCCCGAAGCATTCGTGGCACCACTTGAGGCGACCTCGAACGCAAGTTGAAGGCCGAACCGCCAGTTCGATTCGAGTTGGCGTCGAGGCGCGCGCTAGACCCCTTTGCGACGGTGTGGCCCGCGAGCGCCCGCTCGCCTTCCACACGTCGGAAGGGACATCCATGGCCAGCGGCACCATCACCGTCACGGAAGCCGACTACCTCCGAATCATCATTCACGGCACGACCGCGTTCGAACTTCTGCGGACGGGGCTCGAGTTCGACCTCTTCGAGCGCTTGGAGGCAGCCGAGGGCATGGACATCGAGCAGGTCGCCGAGACGATCGACGTCGAGCCACAGCCCGCCCGCATTCTGCTCCTCGGCCTCGCTTCGCTGCGTCTCCTGGAGAAGGAGGGCGACAAGTACGTCAACAGCGAGTTGGTACGGCGCAAGCTGCTCAGGGCGAACCCGCGGTTTCTGGGCCCTCTGGTGGACATCCAGGCCGACATCATCAACCAGGCGATGGGCGACTTCGCGGAGTCGATGCGGCAGAACACCAACGTTGGCCTGCGCCACATCCAAGGCCCTGGGACCACCTTGTACGAGCGACTCACAGTCCACCCCGAGCTGCAGGAGGTGTTCTACCGGAACATGGGCGACGCCTCGAAGAAGGCCTTCGCGCAGATCCTCGACCGGTACGACTTCTCCGGGATACGCCATGTCATCGACATCGGCGGTGGCGACGGGACCAACAGCATTGAACTGGCACGACGTTACCCCCAGTTGGAGGTAACGGTCTTCGACCAGGAGAGCGTTACGCAGATCGCGGCCCAGCGCACGGAGGACGCCGAGCTGAGCAAACGGATGCACTTCCATCCGGGCGACCTGTTCACGGACGCGCTGCCCGAGGGTGCCGACGCGATCATGTTCTTCCACATCTTCGAGATCTGGTCGCTGGAGCGGAACACCCAGCTGCTGCGCAAGTGCTACGAGGCCCTGCCGCCCGGCGGTGTCTGCCTGGTCTACAACTTCGTGTCGAACGACGAAGGCACCGGCTCGATGAGCGGCGGCCTGGTCTCGCCCTACTTTCTCGCCCTCGCCTCCGGCGAAGGCATGACGTATGCCCCCAAGGACATGAACAAGGCCATCCGGGACGCCGGCTTCTCCCGAGTCGAGCGTTACGACGGTCTCGGCTTCAGCCACTCCCTGGTCGTCGGGCACAAGTAGGTGCACCCTCCGGGCTCGCAGCAGCCCATGGGCTCATAGGAGAAGGAGAGTTCAGTGCCAGGACAAGACCTGTACGTGAGGTCACTCGGGGTTCACCTGCCGGAGCCGGTAAGCACCGAGCAGGCCGTGGCCGAGGGGCGCCTCGACGCCGAGGACGTGGCGGGCGGCGAGCTGACGGGCGTGCGGGTCGCCGGTGACGTGCCCGCCCCGGAGCTCGCGGTGCGGGCGGCACGCCAGTTGTTCGAGCGCGTCGGCGTCGACCCGTCGGTGGTCGATCTGATCCTGTACGCGAGTGTGTGGCACCAGGGTCCGGACGGCTGGGGCCCTCAGTCGTATGTGCAGCGCCACCTCGGCGGCGAGGCCCTCGCGGTGGAGCTGCGGCATGGCTGCACCGGCGTGTTCAGTGCCCTGGAGCTCGCCTCCGGCTTTCTGCGCGGCAATCCGCAGTCCTCGGACGCGCTGCTGCTGGGTGCGGAGAACTTCGGTACCCCGCTGATCGACCGGTGGCGGGCCACCGGCGGAGGCATGCTCGTCGGGGACGGCGCGAGCGCACTGCTGCTGGGCAAGGAGCCCGGCTTCGCGAAGCTGCTGTGGGTCGACTGCATCGCCGTCCCCGATCTCGAGGCGATGCACCGCAGTGGCGAGCCGATGTTCCCGCCGGGTGCCACCATCGGGCGTCAACTCGACTTCTCCCTGCGCAATCAGCACTTCCTCAAGCACGAGGGCGAGCAGATGCGACCGCTGCTCATGAAGGCCCACCAGGACTTGTACGACCGGTGGACAGCCGCGACCGGGCTGGGCGTCGAGGACGTCACATATCTGAGCTACATGAACACCTCGCGCACCACGATCGAGAAGCGGCTGCTGCCGTTGCTGGGGCTGCCTGCGGAGCGCACCACCTGGGACGTCGGCCGCGACATCGGGCACTTGGGCGTCAGTGACCAGCTTGTCGCCCTCGACCGGCTGCTCCAGGACGGCAGGATCGGCCCGGGTGACCACTACCTCATGTACGGGCTCGGCCCGGGCATGACCGTAGCGGGTGCGATGTTCGAGATCACCGACGTGCCTTCGTGGACACGGCGATGACGGCGCCCGAACCCATCGCGGTGGTGGGCCTCGCGTGCCGGTTCGCCGGCGGTATCGACTCGCCCGAGAAGTTCTGGTCGCTGCTTCGCGAGGGCCGTGACGCCATCGGTGAGGTGCCCGACAACCGCTGGGAGTGGTACAGCACCCTCGACCGCGAGAGTGCGGCGGCGGTGAGCGGTGTGACCCGGTACGGTGCGTTCCTCGACGACATCAAGGGCTTCGACGCCGACTTCTTCGAGGTGACCCCGCGCGAGGCGGCGCTCATGGACCCGCAGCAGCGCATCATCCTGGAACTGGCCTGGGAGGCGCTGGAGCACGCCGGTATCCCCCCGCGAGATCTCGCGGGCAGCGACGCCGGGGTGTTCATGGGCGTCGGCTCCGACGACTACGGGCGCCGAATGCTGGAGGATCTGCCCCATATCGAAGCGTGGACCGGCATCGGCGGCGCCTACTGTGGGGTCGCCAACCGGGTCTCGTACGTGCTGGACCTGCACGGGCCGAGCATCGCAGTGGACACTGCGTGCTCGTCCTCGCTCGTGTCCATTCATCTGGCGGTCCAGAGCCTGCACGCCCATGAATGCCCGGTGGCGCTTGCCGGTGGTGTACTCGTGATGGCGTCGCCCGGTCTGTCGCTGGTGCTGGACGCCGCCGGGGCAACGGCACCCGACGGACGCTGCAAGTCATTCGACGCGAGCGGCGACGGCTACGGCCGCGGTGAGGGCGGCGGAGTCGTCGTCCTGAAGCGGCTGTCGGACGCCCGGCGCGACGGCGACCGGATCCTCGCCCTGATACGGGGCAGTGCGGTACACCAGGACGGGAAGACCAGCGGCATCATGGCGCCCAACGGTGAGGCGCAGGCTCACCTGATGCGCAAGGCGTACGAGCGTGCCGGTCTCGACCCGGCCACGGTCGGCTACGTGGAGGCGCACGGCACGGGCACCCGCGCGGGCGATCCGCTGGAGGCGGGGGCGATGGCCTCGGTCTTCGGTGTGGACCGGCCGCGCGACCGGCCCTGCTTGATCGGGTCCGTGAAGCCAAACATCGGCCATCTGGAGGCGGGCGCGGGCGTCGCCGGAGTGATCAAAGCGATCCTGGCGCTCCAGCACGCCGAGATCCCGCCGAGTCTCAACTTCCACGAGCCCAATCCCGCCGTCCCCTGGGCAACCTCCGGCCTGCGGGTGGTCACCGAACCGACGCAATGGCCCGAGACGGGCAGCGGTCCCCGGCGGGCGGGGGTCTCCGGGTACGGCTACGGCGGCACGATCGCGCACGTCGTACTGGAGCAGGCACCGGACATCGAGCTCCCGGATCGGCCGCGGCACGACGAGGTGCTGGAAGGCCGGCAGGTGGGGCCTGCTCTGTACCCGCTGTCCGGCGCGAGCGAGGCCGCCGTACGGGAATACGCGGGGAATCTCGCCGACCGGCTCGAGGTACCGGCAACCGTCTCCGAGGTGGGCTACACGCTGGCGCGGCGGCGTTCCCATCTGCCGAACCGTGCCGCTGTGGTGGCTGCCAACCGAGTACAACTTGCCGCGCGCTTGAGGGAGTTCGCCAACACGGGCGGCGCACCGGGGCTGAGTACCGGCTCGGTGCTGCCGGCTGCCGGGCGCGGTCTGGTCTGGGTGTTCTCCGGACACGGTTCGCAGTGGACCGGTATGGCGCGCGAGCTGCTCTCCGAGGAGCCGGTGTTCGCGGAGGCCGTCGACCGGCTGGTGCCCGTGTTCCTGGAAGAGTTGGGCGTCTCCCCCAGGGCGGCACTCCTCGACGACGCCCCGCAGCCCGTCGACGTGGTCCAGCCGCTGATCTTCGCCGTGCAGACCGCGCTGAGTGCCCTCTGGCGGGCGCGGGGGCTACGGCCCAGCGCCGTTCTCGGCCACTCCGTCGGTGAGATCGCGGCCGCCGTGACTGCCGGAATGCTGACGCTGGAGCAGGGCGCACGGCTGGTGTGCCGACGTTCGCTGCTCCTGCGCAGGGTGGCCGGGAAGGGTGCCATGGCGATGGTGAGCCTGACCGCCGAGGAGGCCGAACTCCGTCTGGGCGGGCGCCGGGACGTGACCGTGGCGATAACCGCGTCACCGGGTTCCACCGTGATCTCCGGGGATATTCCTGCGGTCGCGGAAGTCGGCGAGCAGTGGCGTGCCGACGGGGTCGCGGTCCGGGCGGTCGACTCCGACGTGGCGTTCCACAGTCCGCACATGGACCCGCTGCTGGATGATCTGGCGGCCGCGGCTGCGGACCTCACGCCGTCCCCCGCCACGATCCCCGTCTACGGGACGGCCCTGGACGACCCCAGGGACACCGCGCCGCGCGACGGCCGCTATTGGGCGGCCAACCTCGGTGGCCGAGTGCGGTTCCAGCAGGCCGTCCGGGCTGCCGTCGAGGACGGCTACCGGCTCTTCCTTGAGGTATCCCCGCACCCGGTGGTCGAGCACTCGGTCAATGAGACGTTGGACCACCTCGGCGTCGAGGATGCCTTCGCCACCCACTCGCTGCGCCGCCGCCGTCCCGAACGCGAGACCCTGCTGGCCAGCCTCGGCCAGCTGTACTGCCACGGCGCCACCGTGAACTGGTCGCGCTCCTGGCCCGACGCCGCTGTGGCCGAGCTGCCAGGCGTCGCCTGGCAGCGCCGGCCGCACTGGCTTCAGGAGCCGCCTCCCCGCTCGGCCACAGCCGACCGCCACGACGTCACCGGCCACACGCTGCTGGGCAGGCGGACCACCGTGAACGGCACGACCCCGGCACAGAGCTGGCGGACGTATCTCGACCGCGACAGCCGCCCCTACCCCGGCGACCACCCGGTCCGCGAGGTGGAGATCATCCCTGCGGCGGTCCTGCTCAACACCTTCCTCACCGCCGCCGCATGGGGCGGCACTCTGCCGGATCTCACGGATGTGGCGCTGCGGGTGCCCGTGTCCGTGACACAGCCGCGCGAGGTCCAGGTCGTCAGCCAGGACGGCACGATCCGGCTCACCTCCCGCCTCGTCGGCGAACCGGGCGACGACAAGGGTCTGATCACCCACACCACGGCGACCGTCGAGCCGCACAGCGCGCTCGGCGAGGCGGCACCGGTCGCCACCCACGCGGAACTGCCGACCGGGCAGATCGTGGACCGCCTCGCAGAACTCGGTGTCGCTGCCATGGGCTTCCCCTGGCGAATCAGCGAACTTCGGTGCGGAGAAGGCACCTTGGCCGCCGTGGTCCGTGCGGACCCGGAGTCCGACGAGGCACCGGCGACCTGGGCTTCGGTCTTGGACGCCGCCCTGTCGACCGCGTCGGTGGTGTTCCCCGGACCGCCGGTGCTGCGCATGCCCGCGCACATCAAGCGGGTCACCCTCGATGGACCGTCCCCCGCGCGGGCCCGGATAACCGTGCGCGTCACCGGCGAGAGTGTCGTCGACGTGGAGATCAGTGACATGGGCGGCGCCCTCCTGGGCCGGCTCACGGGACTGCGGTACGGCCTGCTGGAGGGCGACACGGTCACCGGCGCCGGCCCGCGCCGACTCGTCCACCGCATGGAGTGGCGGCCGCTCGAGCGGACGGACCCCGGCTCGCATCCGACTGTGGTGCTCGTCGGCGACGACCGTGACCTGGTGAAGCGGCTGAGTCGGCGCCTGGTCGGCGAGGCCGTGCCACACCGGATCGCCTTCGCTCCCGAGGAACTGCGTGCGAGTGAGCTGACGAACGGCCACACCGTGGTCGTCGTACCGGCGCGCGGCCTGCCCGGTGAGCCCGTCGGCAGGGCGTCCGTACGGGCCTCATGGCTGCTCGCGCGGACTGCCCAACGGCTCGCCGCGGCCCCCGCGGCGAGCCCGCCCAGGCTGTGGTGCGTGACCCAGGGCGTACGTGAGAGTGCGGACGAAGCCTCCCTCGCCCACGCGCCGTTGTGGGGCCTGGGTCGCATCATCGCCGGAGAGCACCCGGACCTGTGGGGCGGGCTGGTGGACATCGGATCCTCGCCCCGCGATGTCGCCGGGTTCATCGACCTCCTCGGCACGACGCACGGCGAGGACATCCTGGCCATACGCGAAGGAAAGCCCGAGGTCGCGAGGCTGGCCCTGTTGGAGGACGAGCCGGTACGCCCACCGATGACCTGCCGCCCCGACAGCACGTACCTGATCACGGGTGGTCTCGGCGCCCTCGGACTGGAGGTGGCCCACTGGCTGGCCGGGCGCGGCGCGCGCCGGATCGTCCTGTCCGGGCGGCGGGCGCTGCCGTCGCGGGACCAGTGGGACGAGGTCACCGATCCGCACGTGCTGGCCCAGGTGGAGGCAGTCAAGTCCCTTGAACGGCTGGGCACCACGGTCGCCACGGTCGCGCTGGACGTCTCCGACGCCGACGCCGCGGAGAAACTGCTCGCGCCCGCCGCACTCGGCCTGCCGCCCATCCGGGGTGTCGTGCACGCGGCGGGTGTGTTGGACGACCGTCCGCTGCGCTCGCTCGACCAGGCCTCTCTGCGCACGGTACTCAGGCCGAAGACCGAGGGCGCCTGGGTGCTGCACGGCCTCTTCCCGCCCGGCAGCTTGGACTTCCTGGTGCTGTTCTCATCCTGCGGGCAACTGCTCGGTCTGCCTGGACAGTCCAGCTATGCGGCGGGCAACGCCTTCCTCGACGCGCTCGCGGCCCACCGCCGCGCCATCGGGGACACCGGCACCGTCAGCTTCGGCTGGACATCATGGCGGGGCCTGGGCATGTCGACCTCCTCGGAAGTCATCGACGCGGAACTGGCCGCGCACGGCACCGCCGACGTGACAGCCTCCGAGGCCTTCGCTTCCTGGGAGCTGGCCGAGCGCTACGACCTCGCATACGCCGCAGTTCTGCGCACGCTCCCGCCGGAGCCGGGACAGCAGCGGCCCCCACTCCTGAGCGAGGTGCCGACGGACACTCCCGACGGCGAGTTCGTTGAAGAGACCGAAACCCCCTGGGCCGGCCTCGCGGGCGACGAACTGCGCGCGTTCCTCACCTCCGAGGTGAGCCGCCAGGTCGCCGCCGAGACCCGCCTGTCCGCGTCCGAGGTCGATCCGCACCGGGCGCTGGCCGAGATGGGCCTCGACTCGGTGATGACCGTACGCATCCGGCGAGCTCTGGAACGGCAGTTCAGGATGCCGCTGCCGGCGACACTCTTCTGGGACCGGCCCACCGTCCAGGCGGTCGCGGACCTGCTCACCCAGCGCGTCGACGCCCCCGGCCCCGCTCTGGTCGACGAAGGGAGCACACCGTGAGGCTCGAAGGGACGGCACACCCGGCGAAGCGCGAGGGATTCGTGCCCTGGCCCGCCGACATGGCGCGCCGCTACACGGAGGCGGGCTGCTGGCGCGGCCGCCCGCTGGGCTCGCTGATGTGGGACTGGGCCGACGCCTGGGGCGACCGCACCGCGATCGTCGATGGCGAACACCGGCTTGGTTACGCGGAACTGGCCGCCTCGGCAGACGCTCTGGCCGAGCTGCTGGCCGACCGGGGCCTGGCCAACGGCGACACGGTTCTCGTACAGCTGCCCAACTGCTGGGAGTTCGTCGTGGTCATGCTGGCCTGCTTCCGGCTCGGTGTGGCTCCGGTGATGATGTTGCTGCCGCACCGCACGTACGAACTGGCCTCCATCGGCGCTCATGTGGACGCCAAGGCCCTGATCGTGCCGGACGAATGGCGCGGCTACGACCACCAGGACCTTGCCCATCGGGTTGCCGGCGAACTGCCGGGCGAGCCGCTGGTGCTGGTCGTGGGTGATGACGTACGACCCGGCAGCTCCGACGTACGCGCCCTGCTGCGGCCGGACGGCGACACGGCCGCCCGACGCGAGCGACTGGACGAGCGGGCTCCGGACGCCGCGGACGTGGCCCTGTTCCTGCTCTCCGGCGGCACCACGGGTCTGCCCAAGGTGATCGGCCGGACCCACAACGACTACGAGTACAACATCCGGCAGTCCGCCGCGGCCTGCGACATCACGGCAGAGACCGTGTACCTTGCGGTCCTGCCCGCAGGGCACAACTACCCCCTCGCCAGTCCAGGAATTCTCGGGACGCTGTCGGCCGGGGGGCGAGTCGTTCTGCTGCCCTCACCTCGGCCCGAAGCCGTGTTCGAGGAGATCGAGCGAGAGGGCGTCACCACCACATCGGCGGTTCCGGCGGTCGCCCTCAAGTGGACGGAGGCGGCGTCCGGTTGCGGGCGTGATCTGTCCTCGCTGCGCCATGTGCACGTGGGCGGGTCGGTGCTGTCGCCGGAGCTTGCCGCCCGGATCGGACCCGCACTGAGCTGCCGAGTACAGCAGGTGTACGGGATGGCCGAGGGACTCATCTGCTATACCGCTCCGGACGCCCCGGACGAGGTGGCGCACGGCACACAGGGCGCGCCGATCAGCGCGTACGACGAACTGCTCGTCGTCGGTCCGGACGGTGAGCCCGTGGACCCGGGTGAGATCGGCGAGTTACTCACTCGCGGCCCCTACACACCGCGCGGCTACTACGGCGTGCCGGACCAGAACGCCCTGTCTTACACGCCCGACGGTTGGTATCGCACCGGCGACCAGGTGCGAATCACCCCGAACGGTCATGTCGTGGTCTGCGGCCGGGTCAAGGACCTGATCAACCGGGGCGGCGAGAAAATCGCGGCTGGAGAGATAGAGACCCTGGTGCAGGAGATGCCCCAGGTCGCCGAGGTGGCCGCCGTACCGGCACCTGATCCCGACATCGGGGAGCGGGTCTGTCTGTTCGTCCGCGTTCGCGAGGGCCACACGCTCGCTCTGGAGGACGTCTCCGCGGCGCTCACCGCGCGCGGTCTTGCCGCCTTCAAGATCCCCGAGAGGCTGGAGATCCTCGACGACCTGCCGCACACGCCCGTCGGCAAGCCCGACAAGAAGGTGCTGCGGAACATGCTCGTTACCCCGACCGTGAGGTGATCCCATGGCCATCGACCGCCTGCTCACGACGGACGGTCCAGGCCCGTCCGCACGATTCACCGAATCGGGCGCGGCCGGCGAGGACCGCTCGTCCGTCAAAGCCGCACTGGACTGGCTGACCGAGCGCAGGGACGCACACACCTTCGACGTGACACGGGTCCCGTTCGACGCCCTCGATGAGTGGTCCTTCCAGCCGGACACCGGCGATCTGGCCCACCGCAGCGGCCGGTTCTTCACGGTCGAGGGCCACCGAGTGCACTCCGACTACGGGATGGTGCCCCGCTGGGACCAACCCATCATCAACCAGCCTGAGATCGGCATGCTCGGTTTCGTCGTCAAGGAGTTCGACGGCGTCCTGCACTGTCTGACGCAGGCCAAGATGGAGCCCGGCAACGTGAACGTCGTCCAACTCTCGCCGACCGTGCAGGCCACCCGGAGCAACCAGAAACGAGTACACCGCGGTTCGCGCGTCCGGTATCTGGAGTACTTCACCGATCCTGGACGGTCCGAGGTCCTCATCGACGTTCTCCAGTCCGAGCAGGGCTCCTGGTTCCGCGGCAAGCGCAACCGCAATATCGTGGTCGAGACGACCGAGGACGTGCCGCCGCACGACGACTACCGCTGGATGACCATCGGCGAGATTCAGGAACTCCTCCGGCTGAACAACATGGTGAATATGGACGCCAGGACGGTACTGGCCTGCATGCCGTTCGCCCGTCCGACCGGGGTACCTTCGCCGGGGCCGCACCGGGAATTCCGTGCGGGTCTGCGCCGCTCCATGGCGCCGGGCGAAGGAAGCCTGCACACCATGGGGTCGGTGCTGAGCTGGTTCACCGACACCACCGCCCGCCACGAATTGCGCACCGAGCGCATCCCGTTGGACCGGGTCGAAGGCTGGCACCGCACCGCGGACGCGATCAGCCACACGGAGGGGCGGCACTTCTCGATCATCGGTGCCCGGGTGACGGCCGGCAGTCGCGAGGTACTCAACTGGACGCAGCCGCTGCTGGCACCGCACGGTCTCGGCCTGGCCGCGCTGCTGGTGAAGAACATCGGCGGGGTGCTCCACATTCTGCTGCACGCCCGGCCCGAAGGCGGCCACCCGCACGGTGTTGAACTGGCTCCCACCGTGCAGTGCACTCCGGACAGCTACCGGGGCCTGCCCGACGACCACTGGCCGCTGTTTCTGGACTTCGTCACCAGCGTCCCGCAGGAGCGGGTGCGCTTCGACGCAGTGCAGTCCGAGGAAGGCGGCCGCTTCCACCACGCGGAGTGCCGCTACGCGGTGATCGAGGTAGAGGAGGACTTCCCAGTTGAAGAGCCGCCAGGCCACCATTGGTTGACTGTGGATCAGGTAACGCGCCTGCTGCGGCACGGTCACTACCTCAACGTCCAAGCGCGCAGCCTCGTGGCATGCCTGCACAGCCTGTGGTGACCGGGCGCGGGGCACCGCTGCGGATCGGGATCCTCGGGTGCGGCGGCATCGCCATGCGCCGGATGCTGCCCGCGATGGCGCGGACCCCGGCGGTGGAGATCGCCGCGGTCGCCAGCCGCGACAAGGCCCGTGCCGAGGCGGCGGCAAAGCGGTTCGGCGGAAAAGCGGTGCACGGCTATGAGCGGCTGCTGGACCGCGACGACATCGCCGCGGTCTACGTGCCGCTGCCTCCCTCGCTGCACAAGCCGTGGACGGCGAGGGCATTGAAGGCGGGCAAGCACGCCCTGGTTGAGAAGCCCATGGTGACCGGAGCCCGGGAGGCGCGGGATCTGGCGGAACTCGCCGAGCAGGGGCGGCTGGTGCTGATGGAGAGTTTCATGTTCCTCCACCACTCCCAGCACGCCACCGTCACCGCTCTCTTGGAGCGTGGTGACATCGGCGAACTCCGCGGGGTGAGCACCGAGTTCGGATTTCCGCCGTTGTCCCCGCAGGACATCCGGTACCGGCCGGAGCTCGGCGGGGGCTCTTTGCTCGACGCCGGCGTCTACGCCCTTCGGGTCAGCCAACTGCTGTTGGGCAGCTCCTTGACGGTAATCGGCGCGACGCTGGAAACCGACGACGAGACCGGTGTCGACGTCGCCGGTGACGCATTGCTGAGGGGCGAGCGCGGGGTCACGTCCCATGTCTCCTTCGGCTTCCGGCACGCCTACCGCGCGGCCTACACTCTGTGGGGCAGCGCCGGACGGATCATCCTCGACCGTGCGTTCACTCCTCCACCCGAGCACCGTCCCGTACTCCGGATCGAACGGCAGGACCGCGTCGAGGAGTTGACGCTTGCGGCCGACGACCAGTTCGCCAACATCGCCGCCCGGTTCGCGTCACTGGTCAGAGGCGGCGGGGACCCGACTGAAGAACGTGTGGCCGCTGTGCGGCAGGCGGAGCTGGTCGACTCGGTGCGTGCGGCCGCCTTACGGCAGGCAGGCCCGGCCGGTCCGGGAGGTGCGCCGTGACCACCGCGCCCACCGGCGTCGACAGGAACCTGCTGCGCGACTCCCTGTCCCAGTGGCCGAGCGGAGTCGCCGTCGTGACCACGATGGACTCCGGCGGAGTGCGGCGCGGGTTTACCGCCACAGCCTTCTCATCCCTTTCGATGGATCCGCCGCTGGTGCTGGTGTGTCTGGACCGCGGGGCCGACTGTCGTCCGGCCTTCGCAACAGCGGACGCGATGGCCGTTCACCTCCTGCGTGACGATCAGGCACAGCTGGCCCGGCGGTTCGCCACCAAGAACATCGACAAGTACGACGGTCTGCCGACCTCCGAGGGCCTGTGCGGGGTGCCGCTACTGGGTGGCGTGCTCGCCCGCATCGAATGCGTACTGGACCGCCGGATCGACGCCGGGGACCACGTGATCCTTGTCGGCCTGGTGCACCGCTGCGAGGTCTTCGCGGGACGGCCGCTGGTCTATTTCGCCCGCGCGTTCCACGGTCTGCAGACCGGAGCCCATAGCAGTCAGGCCAGAAAGGCGGATACCCATGCCCACGACGAACGCGACGCCCACAACTCCGTCGGCGCACGCGACGGTCGGCGTACCACCGACGGACACCACGCTGGCGGCGGCCGCGGGCAAGACAGCTGAACTAGCCGCCGAGTCCGCGGCGGCCGCGGACTCCGACAACCGGCTCTCGCCCGCCGTCGCCGAGGCGCTGGTGAACGCCGGATTCGCCCGGCACCTGGTGGGCGAGAAGTGGGGCGGCTCGGCCGCCCGGCCGGGTGCGGTACAGGATCTCGCGCGGGCACTTGCCACGGTGGGCGCAGGCTGCATGTCAGCCGCCTGGTGCGGCGGGGTGCTCGCGGCCGTGGGACGTATGTGCTCGCATCTTCCCGAGGAGGGGCAGCACGAGCTGTGGGGCGACGGACCCGATGTGCCGCTCGCCGGGTCCCTGGCTCCCTTGGGGGTCGTTCGTGAGGTACCGGGCGGCTGGCGGCTGAGCGGCACGTGGGACTTCGCCAGCGGGGTGGATCACGCGCACTGGACAATGGTGGGCGCTATGGTCCGCAGGGCGGACGGCCCTCCCGCACTGCGCCACTTCGTGCTGCCTCGCCGCGACTACACGGTGTTCGACACCTGGCGCAACGTCGGACTGCGCGGCACCGGCAGCAACAGCCTGCTCGTCGACGACGTCTTTGTGCCCGCGCACCGCAGCCTCGAACACCACGCCGTACTGACGGGCGAGCCGGACGCCTCCGCCCCGCGCCTGCATCGCGTACCGCTCAAGCTGATCAACGGACTGTTCTTCGTGGCACCCGGGATCGGCGCCGTCGAGGGGGCGCTCGGCGCGTGGACGGAGTGGACCGCGAACCGCGTCGAGATAAGCGGCGTCAAGACCAGCTCACGGCCCGGCGTCCGCCTGACCCTCGCCCGGGCGGCGGCGAGCGTGGACGCGGCCCGGCTGCTCGTCGAGCGCGCCGCCACCGAAGCCGACGACGCCGAGGTCACCCCCGGCCTGACGCTCAGCACCACGCGCGACTACTCGACCGCGGTGGACCTTCTCCTCAACGCCGTGAACGGGCTGCTGCGGATGAGCGGCGCCCGGGGCCAGGCCCAGTCGAGCCCGATCCAGCGCGTGTGGCGGGATGTGCACTGCATGGCAGGGCACGCCGCGCTGCAGCCGGACGTGAACGCGGATGCGTGGGCGAAACACGCGCTCGGCGAGGAGTGACTCCCGCGCACGTGGAAGGGAGCGGCCGGCGGCCGCTCCCTTCCACGTGCCCGCTCGGTCAGGCCGCGGCTACGAACTCCCGTATCGACGCAACCATGTAGTCCACCATCTCCGGGGCGATGCCGGGGTACACCCCGATCCAGAACGTCGCCTCGGTGGTGACGTCGCTGTTGGTCAGCTCGCCGACGACACGGAAGTTCCGCCCCTCGTACGCGGGATGACGGGTGAGATTGCCCGCGAAGAGGCGGCGGGTCCTGATCTTCCGGTCCTCCAGAAAGGTCACCAGGGCGCTGCGCGTGAACGGCGCGTCGGGCAGCACGGTGAGGACGAAACCGAACCAGCTCGGGTCGCTGCCCGGCGTCGCCTCGGGCAGCAGCAGTCCCGGCACATCCTGGAGCCCCTCGCGTAGCCGCTGCCAGTTGCGCCGTCGCGCCGCGCCGAAATCCTCCAGGTGGCGCAACTGGCTCAGACCGAGTGCCGCCTGTACGTCGGTCGTCTTGAGGTTGTAACCGACGTGCGAGAACACGTACTTGTGGTCGTATCCCTGAGGCAGCGTGCCGAAACTGTAGTCGAATCGGCGCAGGCAACGGTTGTCCTCGCCCGGCTCGCACCAGCAGTCACGCCCCCAGTCCCGCATGGACTCGACGATCCGCGCGAGCGCCAGACTGCCGGTCAGCACACAGCCGCCCTCACCCATCGTGATGTGGTGGGCGGGATAGAAGCTGACGGTCGACAGGTCGCCAAAGGTGCCTGTGAGGCGCCCCCGGTAGTACGAACCGACGGCGTCGCAGTTGTCCTCGACGAGGAACAGGTCGTGCTGGGAGGCGAGTTCGGCGATCTCGGCCGCCTGGAACGGGTTGCCGAGCGCGTGCGCGACCATAATGGCTCGAGTGCGCGGACCGATGGCTTCCTCGATCCGCTCCAACGTTGTGTTGTAAGTGCCCAGTTCGATGTCGACGAAGACGGGCACCAGGCCGTTCTGCAGCACCGGGTTGACGGTCGTGGGGAAGCCCGTGGCGACCGTGATCACCTCGTCACCGGGGACCAGGCGCGCGTCTTCCAACTGCGGCGAGGTAAGGGCGCTGAGGGCGAGGAGGTTGGCCGAGGAGCCGGAGTTGGTCAGATGCGCCTTCCGTACCTTCATCGCTCGGGCGAACCGGCTCTCGAAGGTGCGCGCCCGCGCTCCGGCGGCGATCGTCATGTCCAGGGCCGCCCCGACGAAGGCGACCCGGTCCTCCTCGTCGAGCACCGCGCCCGAGGTGAGGATGTCCGTCTGGCCCGGCACGAAGCTGTCCTCGGTCTGCTCCTGGTGGAATTTCCGGGTCAGTTCCAGCAGTGCGCTGCGTATGTCCATCGGCTCAGTCAGGCCCTTCCTCGGCGTTGGTGGTGGCCTCGCTCCACATGGCCCGGACTGTCGAGGCCAGGCTGTGCCGGGGGCACCAGCCGAGCATCCGCTCCGCGAGCCCGGTGTTCACAGCAAGCCAGTCGACCCCGGCACTGCGCCCGGTCGAGGTGTCCTCCTCGACGATCGTGGCCTGCACGCCGCTCACGGAGACCAGCAGGTCCACCAGTCGGCGTACGCTCACTGCCGAGCCGCTGCCGATGTTGACGGTCCGTCCGACGACGGGGACGGTCGCGGCAGCGACCACGGCAGCGGCGAGGTCACGGCAGTCAACGAAGTCACGTTCCGCGGTCAGTGGCGCGAGCCGGATCACCGCGGCCTTGCCGCGTATGGCGGCGTCGCGCAGTTCCGCCACCGTCCGGCCCAGCAGGCTGGAGGACGGCAGTCCGGGCCCGGCACAGCTCGTCGCGCGCAGCACCACTCCGTCCAGCAGGCCCGCCCGTGTGGCGTCGAGAACGATCTCGCTTCCCCGCAGCTTGCTCCTGCCATACGCGGTCGATGGGTTTGGCGGAGCGTCCTCGGTGAGGTGCCGTCCCGGCGCGGGCATCGCGTACTCGAAGACCGAGCCGAGCTGCACCACGCGAACCTGGTGCGGCACCTTGGCCACCGCGTCCCGCAGCCGTTCCACGAGCCGGACGTTGGACTCCTCGAGTGCTTGCTCGTCGTACCCCCAGACCGCTCCGGCCGCGTTCACCAGAACGGTTGTGCCGTGTTCGATGAACAGGTCGGCCAGGGTGGCCGAAGCTTCGTCAACCACGTTGATCCGCGCGGAGGGTATGCCGGGCGCAGGCCGACGGGCAAGCGATAGGACGCGAGCGCCGCGGGCCTGGAGCGCTGCGCAGATGTGCCGCCCGAGGAAGCCGCTCCCACCGACAACGACAGCGTTCATGGCATCGCGCCCTACCACTGCGCGAGCTCGTCCGCCAGAGCGCTCGGAGACGGCAGCCCTGCCGTCTCCGAGCGCACCCTCCCGGCGGCCTCGCGGTAGGCATCGGGCGCCGCGAGCATGTCAGTGGCCGTCTTCAGTAGCAGTTCGCTGCTGTCGAGCCGGTCGAGCATCACACCCACGCCGGCACGTACGACGCCGTGGCCGATCTCCGTGCAGATCGGGGACGGCGGCACGACGAGCTGCGGTACGCCGAGGACGGCCGCGGTGAGAGCCGTGCCCGCGCCGCCGTGGTGAACCACGAGGTCACAGGTCGGCAACAGCATGCGGAAGGGCACCCCACGGGCGATCCGCACATTGGCCGGTAGCTCTTCCTCGGCGACCGGCCCTCCGGGCGCCAGGACGACCTCTGCGTCCGTGGCAGCCAGCGACTCCAGGGTCAGCGTGAGGACGTCGGGTCCACCTGGATCGCGGTAGCGCGCTCCGGCGACCCCGGCGGTCACGCACACCCGTCGGGGTCGGCCACGCTCGGCGAGCCAACCGGGGTTGTGGCCAGAGCCGTTGTACGGCACGCACCGCACGGGCAGCCGCCGCACGGGCGGTCCGTCCGGGGGCCGCACGCACGGCGGGCACGGATCGACCCAGCCGATCGGATCGGTGACCTCGTCTGCGTACCGCTCGAAGAGTTCACGGTAGGCGGGCAGCGGCTCCGCGTCGCAGTTCCCGGTCGGCGGGTGCAGCGTGCTGCCGATCTCCCAGCCGTGGCCGACGGCGGGCACCTTGAGCACGGCGGCGAGCACGGGCCCCGCCATGGAGAGCACGTCGTGGACGACCAGGTCCGGACGCCACCAGCGGCCGAAGGCGATCAGGTCGCCGAGCATCAACTCCGCGACGGCGCACTGCTTCTCGTACAGGGCGCGGATCACCCGGCGCCGGTCGGCGTCCAGCAGGTCGAGGTGTGCTGACCAGCCGCTGGGCCAGCGGGCCGGGCGGCCCCAGGCCGCGAGTTCCGGCGGCTTGGGCAACGCGGCGAGGGCCTCCTGGTTTCCGGCGCTCACAGCGCAGAGTCCCGCCTGGACGATGGCGTCCTGGCAGGACGGCGGGCCCGCGACCCGAACCTCGTGCCCGGAGGCCTGGAACGCCCAGGCCAGCGGGACCATCGGGAACAAGTGCCCCGGTGCCGCCCAGGTCGTGAACAGCACGCGCATACGTTCTCACCTCGCCCGGAGCCTGTGGCGCCCGGTCGGCGCCTGATGTCCTGACCAAGCTTCGTCGGCGGGGCTCAAGCGGGACTGGAACGTCGATCCAGGACCGGCCCTCACACTCACCCCTGATGCGTGTCAGCGCGCTGTCAGCGACGTGCCAGTGCCTGTTCCTAGCATCCAACCGATCCCGTCCGAACCGGGACGTCCGGTTCGGGAGGAGAGAGAAGGGGAATTCTGTGACATCCGCGATCCAGGCTCATGGCCTGGCAAAACGCTTCGGTGAGACGGCCGCGCTCACCTCCGTGGACCTCGACGTCGAGGCAGGCAGCGTGCTCGGGCTACTCGGTCCCAACGGCGCGGGCAAGACCACGGCTGTCCGTATCCTCGCCACCCTTCTGCGGCCCGATGCCGGGCAGGCATTCATCCACGGCCACGACGTGGTCAGGTCGCCCGACCGGGTGCGCGAGATCATCGGTCTCACAGGCCAGTTCGCCGCCGTCGACGACAATCTGACCGGCGTCGAGAACCTGCTCTTCCTGGGCCGACTGCTCGGCAAGTCCCGCGCGGACTCCCGCAGTACGGCCCTGAACCTGCTCGGGCGGTTCGGGCTGTCCGACGCGGCCGACCGCCCTGCCAAGACGTACTCGGGCGGCATGCGCAGGCGCCTCGACCTCGCGGCATGCCTGGTCGGCGAGCCCAAGGTGATCTTCCTGGACGAACCGACCACAGGGCTGGACCCAAATGCCCGCGATCAGTTGTGGGAGATCATCCGCGGCGAGGTGCGGCGCGGGGTGACGGTGCTGCTGACCACGCAGTACCTGGAGGAGGCCGACCAGCTGGCCGACGACATCGTGGTCATCGACCACGGCTCCGTCGTGGCTCAAGGCACCCCACAGACGCTGAAGCGTGAGGTCGGCCGACCCACACTCCAGGTACGTCCACTGGACGGCGCCGAGTTGGAGCGCGTGGCTGCGCTGGTGACCGAGGTGATCGGCGAGCACACAATCGACGGCCGGCTGGTCAAGGCACGCGTACAGGACACGGCGACCCTGTCCACAGTCGTACGACGTCTCGACGACGCCGGGATCGAGGTCGCCGAACTCTCCATCAGGGAACCGAGTCTCGACGAGGTCTTCAAGCAGCTGACAGTGACGGGAGCACCGGTATGACGGCCATCGCCACCCCTCACGAGGCGCCGCCCGGGCGGCGCCGCGGCCCCGGGTTCGCCTTGCGGCAGAGTGCCACCGTGGCCTGGCGGCAGCTGGTGCAGATCAAGCACAGCCCGGAGACGCTGGTGGAGGTCGGCATCCAGCCCGTCATCTTCGTCTTCCTCTTCGCCTTCGTGCTCGCGGGCCAGATGGCCGGCTCACGCCACGCCTATCTGCAGTTCGTGGTCCCCGGGCTGATCGTGCAGAGCACCGTTCTTGTGACCGCGCGCACGGCGATCGGGATGAACGCGGATGTCACCAAGGGACTCTTCGACCGCTTCCGCAGTCTGCCGATCTCCCGCACGGCGCCGTTGGTCGGCCGGATCTTCGCGGACTACGTGATGCTGGTGTGGTCGGTGGTCCTGCTGCTGGCCTGCGGGATGCTCCTGAGCTTCCGGATAGAGACCAATTGGGGTCAGCTGATCCCGATGTTCCTGCTCCTCCTGGTGTTCTCCTTCGCTCTGTCCTGGGCCTCGGTGCTGGCCGGGCTGCTCGCCAAGGACCCGGAGAACGTACAGGCTCTCGCCTTCGGCCTGATGCTCCCGCTTACCTTCATCAGCGACGCCTTCGTCCGGGTGGAGACCATGCCGGGATGGCTCCAGGCGGTCGTCAAACTCAACCCTGTGTCCATGCTGGCCGATTCGATCCGCGGACTGCTGGTCGGCGGACCTGTAGCGGAGCCGGTGACGAAGACGCTGATCGCGTCGGCAGTCCTGCTGGTGGTCTTCGCCCCGCTGGCGCTACGCGCCTATCACCGCGAGCGGTAAGGGAGTTCACGTATGAGGGTGCTGATCGTCGCACTGGTGCCGAGCCATCTGATGGCGATGGTGCCGGTCGCCTGGGCCTTACGGGCTGCCGGGCACAAGATACTGGTCGCCGGTGGCACGCCCGTGGTGGAGCGGGCTGCGGCCGCCGGACTGTCGGGGGCCGCGGTGAGCGAGCCGCCTGGCAGACGAGTGCAGCGGTCGGCGGCTCCTTCTGGGCTGCCCGGCGCAGGCCCGGACTGGACGCTCCTCCAGGAGCGCTGGCGGCAGCGGGTCGACGGCGTCCTGGACGAGTACCTGGAGGTCGCCCGAGCGTGGCGGCCCGACCTGGTGCTGGTGGATCCGATCGAGTTCAGCGGTCTGATCGTGGCCACGGCGCTGCGCGTCCCGGCCGTGGTGCACCGCTGGGGGCCGGACCGCATCAGCTCGCAGTCGATTCCGCGGGCCGTCGAGGCACTCTCGGACGTGGCGGCCAGGCGCGGGATCGATGAAGGTCCCGCGCTGCCGTCGATGGTGCTCGACCCGTGTCCGCCGAGTCTGCAATGCCCCGACGCAGCGGCCTCCCAACCGATGAGGTTCGTTCCGTTCAACGGGGTTGGTTCGCCACCCGACTGGGCCACACGGCCGTGCGGGGACCGCCGCCTCTGCATCTCCTTCGGCGGGGAGACACCAATGCTGGCCCAGCCCGCCGTCTGGGACGCGCTGATCCGCGCACTCACCACCGTCCGGGACCTGGAGTCGGTTGTCACGGCCGTCCCGAAAGAGGCGGCCGCCCTGCCCGCCTCCGTACGTGCGCCGGGTGCGGTGCCACTGGACCTCTTCCTCGACGGCTGCGACGCTCTGCTGCACCACGGCGGCGCCGGAACGGCTCTGACCGGTCTCGCGTTCGGTGTCCCGCAAGTGATCCTCGCCCAGCCGAACCCCTCATGGGCGGCGGTCGGAGAGCGCATCATGGCGTGCGGCGCGGGTGTCGTGCTGGACTTGGACGCAGCCCTCCATGATGAGTCCCCAAGAAGCCTGAGCGCGACGGTGGAGGAGGTGCTCTCCAGCCCCCGCAACCGAGCCGCCGCCGAGTCCCTCGCCGACGAGATCCGCCGCATGCCGGCACCGAGCGCGATCGTCCCACTGCTCACCGAACTGGCAGCGGCGCCGGCGGTCCGCTGAGCCGTCGGCGGCCCGTGGCTCCTTCAGGCGACCGTCGGCCCGATCGATGGGCCCGGCACGACGCGGCCTCAGCGTACCGGCGGTGGTGCCAGCCGCCCGCTGAGGGCCGTGAACAAGCCGTCGATCTCGTCCGCGGGGACGGCCCGGGCGGCTCCGTACCGGTCGTCACCGAGAGCGAGCCGGGTCGCTCGGGCAACGCGGTGGACATCGGGGTCGGCGTCGAGTCGCTGACCGCGCACATCGGCTGCCGTATGCAGGAGGACCGCCGCGGTCTTGGGGTCCGCCTGGGCGAGGGCGATGTCCGCGGCCAGCACCAGGATGCGCGCCGTCAGCGGAGCGTCGTCCACCTGCCCCGCCAAGTCCCGTGCGGTCGTGCAGGCCTCCAGCGCGGCGGGCAGGCGGCCTTCGGCAACCGCCAGGTGGCCCCGGCTGGTGAGCACGGCGGGCCGGTAGCCGACGCCCCGGCCGTGTGCCACCACCTCGGCCAGGGCACGGTCGAGCAGTCGACGGGCCTCAGCCGTCCGGCCCTCGGCGCGGCGCAGGTCACCCAGCGCGAGATGAGTGACGCCGAGGACTTCGTCCAGGCCGAGCCGGGAGGCCTCCGCCGCGGCCTCGTCCAGAGAGGCCTCGGCCTCGTCGAGCCTCCCCGTCCTGGCGTGTTCGATCGCCAGGCGGACCATGAGCATGGGCCGGTCCTCCGCGACACCCAGCTCGGTGACCGCGCGCAGCGCCTCCTCGAGCGCACTCATAGCACCCACGTGGTCGCCCCGGGCGCTCTCGGACTCGGCCAGCGCCGAGAGCGTGTATGTCAGCCCGAGGCGGTCCCCGATGGTGCGGAACCCGTCAAGTGCGGCAAGGAGTTCATCGCGTGCCGGGTGCGGCTGCCCGGCGTTGGCGTGCATGCGGGCGCCGAGCATCCGGGCGAACGAGCTGATCCACGGATCGCTGTGCCCGCTGACCTCGCGCAGCAGTTCGCTGACCATCTCCGGGGACCCGGAGGCGAGCGAGCCCAGGATCTCGGCAGCCACGAGAACGGGGTGATCGGCGTCCGTAAGGTCCTGGATCAGAGCCAGCGCTTCGAAGAGATACCGGACGCCCTCCTCCTGGCCGAGCAGGGCTCCGTGCTGAAGCCCTCCGACGGCACACACGATCGCCCGCTCGACGGGCCGGTCCCCGCAGGGCAGGGCGAGCGCGCGGCGCGTCCATTCCGATGCCTCCGCGCGGCGTCCGCTCAGCAGCCAGAACCACTCCAACGAGGCAACCAGCCGCAGCGGCAGCTCCGGCGGCGCGGTGTTGAAGGACCAGCGCAGTGCTGTATAGAAGTCATCCAACAGGGCTGTCAGCACCGCGAGTTCGGCATCCTGGCCACTACGGCGCAGCCGCGGCTCGGCCGCCTCGGCGATCGCCAGGAGTGTCTCAGCGTGCCGCAGCCGCAGCCGGTCCTCATCACCCGCCGCGGCAAGCTGCTCGGCAGCGTAGACCCGTACGGTCTCGGGCATCCGATAGCCGAGGCGCCCGTCCGTCTCCTCGGTCTGCAGGATCGACTTGGCAACGAGCGAGGACAACAGCATGTCGAGATCGGCGGGGTCGACTCCGTGTCCGGCGCAGACGCGCTCGATCAACGGGAGGTCGACGCGGCCGGCGAAGGCCGCGAGTCGACGGGCCAGCGTCCGCTCGGCGTCGTCCAGCAGCTCCCAGCTCCAGTCCATCACGGCCCGCAGCGTGCGTCGGCGCCCGTCGGGAGAGCGTCCCTCGGGCCCCAGGAGCCGGAACCGGTCGTCGAGCCGGTCGCGGATCTGGGTGACCGAGAGGGACAGCAGCCGGGCCGCGGCGAGTTCGAGGCCCAGCGGCAGGCCGTCCAGGGCACGGCAGATCGCGACTACGGGCTCCATGGTGCGCTCGTCCAGCGCGAAGGTGGGGCGTACACCGATGGCACGGTCGACGAAGAGCCGCACTGCGGGACTGTCACGGGCATCGCCGGCGCGCTGCGGCAGGGCGAGGCCCGAAAGGTGGTGCAACCGCTCACCGTTGACGCCCAAGGGCTGTCGGCCGGTCGCGAGGATCCGCAGGCCAGGGCAGTGGGAGAGCAGGGTCCCGGCGGTCTCGGCGACCACGTCGACGAGGTGTTCGCAGTTGTCGAGGACGAGCAAGGTGCTTTCCCCAGCCAGCAGGCTGGTCACTCGGCGCAACACAGCCCCGTGGGCCTCCTCAAATCCCGGCGCCGACAGCAAGCCGCCCTCGCCCGCCCCCGTCGCATCCAGGATGGTGCGAGGCACGTTCACCGGGTCGGTGACGGCGGCGAGTTCGACCAGGCAGACACGGTCGGTGCCCCGCTCGTCGACACGGCGCGCGGACTCGACGGCCACGCGGGTCTTGCCGACGCCGCCGGGGCCGACCACGGTGACCAGCCGGGCGCGCTCGAGCAGCTTCTGAACCCGCTCTACGTCGGCTTGCCTGCCCACGAGTTCGGTGAGCGGCACGGGTAACCGCGATGCGCCCAAGGGCCGTTGAGGAGGTGGCACCCCCTCCCCGCGCAGAACGTCCAGGTACGCCTGGTGGAGTTCCGCCGAGGGATCGATGCCGTATGCCTCGGCGAGCTGGGCTCTTGCCTCTTCGTACACGGACAGGGCCTCGGTCTGGCGGCCGGCGGCCTGCAGAGCACGCATCAGCTGAACGCGCAATTTCTCGCGGAGCGGTTCCCGCGAGACCAGGCCCGCCAGTTCCGCGACGAGTGTCGTGCCACCGCCCGCTGCGAGGTCCGCCTCGATCCGGTCCTCCCGAGCCCGTCTGCGCAGCTCTTCGAGCCGCGTCGCGTGGGCGCGAACGACCCGGGTGGTGGTCAGCCCGGCCAGCGCCGGGCCGCGCCACAGCGCCAACGCGTCACGCAACAGGGCCGCGCGCCGCTCCGGCTCGCCCCGCGCCCCACCGACGGCCGAGAGGAGCGACTCGAAGCGGAGCGCGTCGACGTCGTCCCGCCGCATGACCAGCCGGTAACCGGTCGGGCTCGACTCGACGACAAGCCCTGGAAGGGCCCGCCGCAGTCGGGAGATCAAGGCCTGTAGCGCGTTGTCCGGGGCAGACGGCAGGTCGTCGTCCCACAATGCTTCGAGGAGGTCAGAGCGGGCCACCTCCCGGCCCGCGGCCAGCGCGAGGATCGCGACGAGCGTCTGCAGCCGGGCTCCGCGTACCTCGGCGGCAGCACCGTCCGCGGTCCGTATCCGCAGCGGTCCGAGGACGCTGATGACCCCACCGGCTGGCATGCGTTCATTGTGCCGCAGGAACCTCGCGCGAACCCCAACCGTTGATCAAATCCTGCGCGAAGAGGCATCTGACACATGAGGCCTCAGACGATGCCGAGTTCGGGCAGCGGGAAGACGAGCTTGCCGCCGCTCTCCCGGTACGCCTGCTCCCGCTCGACGAAGCCGTCGCGATAGATCCAGGGCAGCACGAGCAACTGGTCGGGGCGGCGGGACTTGGCCTCGGCCTCGGTCACGATGGGGATGCCGGTGCCGGGCGTGAAGCAGCCGTCCTTGGCCTTGTTGACCTCGCCTATGCACGGCAGGTCCTGTTCGGTGATCCCGCAGTACTGGAGGATCACGTTGCCCTTCGTGGAGGCGCCGTATCCGAGTGTCAGCCTGCCCGCCTCGCGGGAGGTGTCGAGGAAGTCCCGCAGCCCGTCGCGGTATTGGGCGGCCCGCCGCGCGAAGGCCTCGAAGGGGACCATGGTGTCCAGGCCGAGGGCGGCCTCCCGGGCGCGGATCGCGGCGATCCCGGCCTCGTCGACGCGGTGGCGCGTGTGCTTCTTGGCGAGGACGACGCAAAGGCTACCGCCGTACACCTCGTTCAGTTCCGCACGGATGACGGTGAGTCCGGCGCGTTCGGCCATCCACTCGATCTGACGCAGGGCGTAGTACTCAAGGTGTTCGTGGCACACGACGTCGTAGGCGGTGGCCTCGAGCATCGCCGGCATGTAGCTCTGCTCCAGCAGCCATACTCCGTCGTCGTCGAGGATGTCGTGGACGTCCCGCATGAACTCCAGAGGCCGCGGCAGGTCGTAGAACATGGCGATGGAGGTGACGACTTTGGCCTTGCGCGGGCCGAAGTGCCCGGTGAACACATCACGGGAGAAGAACTCCGGGATCAGCGTGACGTGTTCGGGGTAGTACTCGCGGAAGTTGTCGCCCGTCGGGTCGATGCCGACCAGGGTGGGCCCGTCGGCCGGGTAGGCGCGCAGCAGGGTGGAGTCGTTGCTGCCGATGTCCAGGACGAGGTCACCCGGGCCGGGGCCGACGAGCTCGGTGAGCAGGGCGGCCTTGCCGCCCAGATGCCGGATCATGAACTCGCCTAGCCCGGACCTGTATCCGTACCCCTCGCCGTACATCAGCCCGAAGTCGGCGGTGTGCCGCAGCTGAACGAGGCCGCAGCCCTCCGGGGAGCAGCGAACGAGTTCCAGGGGGACTGCGGGGACCACCTCGTCGCGGGTGCGCGGGAAGATGCCAGTGAGGGCCTGCGGGCCGAGGTCGAGTATCGGCAGCAAGGTGCGGTTGCCGCAGACGCGGCACTCTTTGATGGTCATCGCCTCTCCAGGTGGTGGATGATCTCGGCGGCCGCCACGGGCCCGTAGGCCTGCTCGATCCTCAGGTGCAGATCGGCGGCGGACAGCTTGTACTCCTGCGTGCCGACGGACTCGAGCACTACGGCCGCCAGGGCGCAGCCCAGACGGCCGGCCCGCGCGTGCGGCCATCCCCAGGCCGTGCCCGCGAGAAATCCGGCGCGGAATCCGTCTCCGGCCCCGGTGGGGTCCACGATCGCAGTCGCCGTGACGGCGGGGATCCGCAGCTCCGCCCGCCCCGCGCGGGAGACAACGACGCCGGCCCGGCCATGCGTGACGACCCAGTTGCCGACGCGTCCGAGGACCTGCGGGGTGTTCCAGCCAGTGCGTTCCTGGAGCAGGGCGGCCTCGTAGGCATTGGTGAACAGGAAGCGAGCTCCGTCGACCAGGCGCCGAGTCTCGGCCCGGTCCAGTCGGGCGAGTTGCTGCGAGGGATCGGCGGCGAAGTCGACTCCCAGCTCACGGCAGGCATCTGTGTGCCGGAGCATCGCCCCGGGGTCGTCGGGCCCGACCATCACCAAGCCGAGTCCGTGCGCTCGCCGGGCGATCGGAACCAGATCGATCTCCCCCGCCTCGGCCATCGCACCGGCGTAGAACGTGGCGATCTGGTTCTGGTCGGCGTCGGTCGTGCACACGAAGCGGGCGGTGTGCCGGGTCGCGCTCACCCGGATCGCGTCGGTGTCCACGCCATTGGCGCGCAGCCAGTCGCGGTAATCGGCGAAGTCGACGCCGGCCGCGCCCACCAGGACGGGATCGAGCCCCAACCGTCCGAGGCCCACGGCTATGTTCGCGGCGACTCCGCCGCGCCGGATCTCAAGTGTGTCTGCAAGGAACGACAGCGAGACCTTCTCGAAGTGCTCGCTCATGAGCTGGTCGACGAAACGGCCGGGAAAGGTCATCAGATGGTCGGTGGCAATCGATCCGGTCACGGCGATGCGCACAGGGATCTCCTTGAACCGTCGGGTGGCGAGCGCGGTCTCAGAGTCCGGCGGCCCGTCGCAGTGCGTCCACCCGGTCCGTCTTCTCCCAGGTGAACTCGGGCAGCTCACGGCCGAAGTGGCCGTACGCGGCGGTCTGCGCGTAGATCGGGCGGAGCAGGTCCAGGTCGCGGATGATCGCGGCCGGGCGGAGGTCGAAGACCTCGGTGATGGCCGTCTCGATCTTCTCGGCGTCGATCTTGGCGGTGCCGAAGGTCTCGACGAAGAGACCGACGGGCTCGGCCTTGCCGATCGCGTAGGCGACCTGGACCTCGCAGCGGGTGGCGAGGCCCGCGGCGACGACGTTCTTCGCGACCCAGCGCATGGCGTACGCGGCGGAACGGTCCACCTTGGACGGGTCCTTGCCCGAGAAGGCGCCGCCACCGTGGCGGGCCATGCCGCCGTACGTGTCGATGATGATCTTGCGGCCGGTGAGGCCGGCGTCGCCCATCGGGCCGCCGATCTCGAAGCGGCCGGTCGGGTTGACCAGCAGCCGGTAGCCCTCGGTCTCCAGCTTGATGCCGTCGTCCAGGAGGGCCTTCAGCTCCGGCTCGACCACGAACTCACGGATGTCGGGAGCCAGGAGGGAGTCCAGGTCGATGTCCGAGGCGTGCTGCGAGGAGACGACGACCGTGTCCAGACGGACCGCCTTGTCGCCGTCGTACTCGATGGTGACCTGGGTCTTGCCGTCCGGGCGCAGGTACGGGATCGTCCCGTTCTTGCGGACCTCGGAGAGGCGGCGCGACAGGCGGTGCGCGAGGTGGATCGGGAGCGGCATCAGCGCCGGCGTCTCGTCCGTCGCGTAACCGAACATCAGGCCCTGGTCGCCCGCACCCTGCTTGTCGAGCTCGTCCTCATCACCCTCGACACGCTTCTCGTACGCCGTGTCGACGCCCTGCGCGATGTCGGGCGACTGCGAGCCGATGGACACCGAAACGCCACAGGACGCGCCGTCGAAGCCCTTCTTCGAGGAGTCGTAACCGATCTCGAGGATCTTGTCGCGCACGAGCTGCGCGATCGGCGCGTACGCCTTGGTGGTGACCTCTCCGGCCACATGCACCAGGCCGGTGGTGATCAGCGTCTCCACGGCGACCCGGGAATGCGGGTCCTCGCGCAGAAGCGCGTCGAGAATGGTGTCACTGATCTGGTCAGCGATCTTGTCGGGGTGACCCTCGGTCACAGACTCCGAGGTGAACAGGCGGCGGGCCATGGCTCTCCTGGGCTGAACTCGGTCGTCGCTACGGACTCGGTGCGGCACGCCGAACGTATGCCCGCCGCCATGAACGGGCCTGGAGCACTGCTCGACTGTCGCTCGGCGCACACCTCGCGTCCCAGGTGGGCCGCAGTCAGCGGACCTCGAAGTTGCCCATCATCATCATGTCCTCGTGCTCCAGGTTGTGGCAGTGGAAGACGTACTTGCCGCGGTGGCCGTCGAACCGCGTGATGATCCGGGCCTGTTCCGAGGGCCGCAGGTCCAGGGTGTCCTTCCAGCCGTGGTCGAAGCGTCCTGGTTCCTTGGTACCGCGGCCCAGCACCTGGAAGTGCACCAGGTGCAGATGGATCGGATGGTGGAAGTCCGTGTAGAGGTTCCAGACCTCGATGTCGCCGAGCCGGGGCGCGGCGTGGACGTAGTCCACGGAGAACGGCTCGCCGTTGATGGTCCAGCCGCGGTGGTCGCCGATGGACTTGGACTGGAAGACCATGTCCCGTTCCCTGACGGCTCGTCCGGCATCCAGGGGCTCGATCACCGACAGCTCGGACGGCACGTGACTTTCGTCCCTGGCCTTGCGGGCGATGCGGAACTCCATCACCTGGCGTGTCGGTCCCTCACCGAAGTCGTTCACCAGCCGGACCTTCTGGCCCACGCGGTAGCGCGAGAAGTCCACGATGATCTCCTGGCGCTCCGCCGAGGCGAGATCGACGTACGGATGCGTGAGCGGCCGGGCGAGCAGGCCGCCGTCCGAGGCCACCTGGACCAGCGGCTCGTCCACGCCCTCCGGGGCCGGGTCGAGGCGCAGCCGGTAACGACGGGCGTTGGAGGCGTTGAGCAGCCTCAGCCGGTGGCGCACGGCGTCGACTTCCTTGTACGGCCAGGGAGTTCCGTTGACCAGGATCACATCCCCCAGAACGCCTGCCTCGTAGGGGGAAGTGACGCCAGGAGTGGCGCTCAGGTCCTCGTCGACGCTGGGGTAGCGCAGGCCGCCGTCCTCGTCGAAGGACCGGTCCATGATGACCAGGGGCAGGTCGCGGTCGCCATCCGGGAGCGGCAACGCCCGCTCCTCGTCGTCGGTGATCAGGTGCAGCCCGGCGAGGCCGCGCCACACGCTAGGCCCGGTGAAGTCCATCCGGTGGTCGTGGTACCAGAGGGTGGCAGCGCGCTGGTCGGTGTCGTACTCGTAGCTGCGCGTGCCCTGGCTGAGATCGCCGCCGCCGTGGTGGGCGCCCTTGTGGGCGCCGCTCGTCGGCAGGATCTGGTCGGTGGGATAGCCGTCGTGCTGGGGCGCATTCCTGCCGCCGTGCAGGTGGACGACGGTAGGCACGGGCAGTTCGTTGCGGTGGCGCACGATGGTTCTGCGGCCGCGCCGGGTGACGAGGGTCGGGCCGGGGAGGATGCCGTCGTATCCCCAGACGGGGGTGCGCAGGCCGTCGATGATCTCGGCGTTCGCCTGACGCTGGGTGATCTCGTAGGTGTCCGCGCCTCCCGTGGTGCTGGTCGGCTTCAGCACAGGAGGCACGGTAAGTGGCTTCTGGAAGGCCCTGGGCAGCGGGACATCACTGACCAGCAGGGTGCCGGTGGAGCTCGTGCCCCGGAAGCCGAAGGCGAGCACGCCGGCCCCGCCGACGGCCAGCGCGGCGGCGCTGGTGCCCAGGAGCAGGGAGCGCCGCGAGATGCGCCCGCTCATGAGGAGGACCCGGTGTCGGCGGGTTCGCCGGCTCGCCGCACCCGCAGCGCGACCACGACGGCGCCCGCGATCATCGCGACGCCGAGCGGGATGTGCAGGGACAGCAGCCGAGCGGCGCCCGCGCCGTTCTGCGCCTGGTTGGCGAGAAGGAGCGCGAGCGCCGACAGGAACGGCCACATCCTTCCCTTGCCGTGCCACCGCAGCAGGGCGGCCGCAACAATTGCGCAGAACAGGAGCGCGTCGGAGAGGGTCGCGCCGTACTGGTGCCATCGCAGCGCGTCATAGCTGCCCGACATGAACTGGCCGGCCAGGACCGCCTGCCCAAAATAGGCCAGGGCGACGGTGTACATCAGCACCGCGTACACACGCCCGTACGCCCGCCTCCTGCGAGTCCGCGCATCCATAGCCGGTGGCGCGGTCTTTCCGTCCGCCACTTCCGCACTCATGGCTGGAATTCCCCCATCCGTAGAGTCATTGAGATACACCGTAGACTGAACTGGAACTACGTCGTAGACACAATCACATCTCATGGCAAGAAGCGAAAAGAGAACTCACATGAGCAAGCACGGGTCGACTCGTGAACGACCGGGGGTCGGGCGCACCGGGACCGTCCTGGTTTCCCGCGCGCGACTGCACACGGAGCGGGTCGGGCGAGGGCCCGCGCTGGTACTGATTCCGGGCGGAGGTGGCGACGCCGGGATGTACGAGGACGTCGTGCCGCTGCTCTCCGAGCAGTTCACGGTGATCACCTTCGACCGGCGCGGCAACTCGCGCAGCCCACTCGCCGACCCGGCGGCACCCGTGGAGGTGGCCCGGCAGGCGGACGACGTGATCGCGATCCTGGACCACTACGGGATCGACCGGGCATACGTCTTCGGCAACAGCGGGGGCGCCATCATCGCGCTGGAACTGCTGGCGCGCCACGCCCGGCGGCTGCTCGGCGCGGTCGTCCACGAGCCACCACTCATACAGGTCCTGCCCGCCGACAGCCCGGAGCGAAAGGTCATCGAGGATATCGAGCGGCTCGGCCGGGAGAAGGGGCCACTACGGGCCTCGGCTGCTTTCGGCGCCATGACGCTGCCGCGGCCACCGCGGATGTTCGTGTCCGCGCGAGGGCAGGCGGTGATCGCCGTGGCCTCTCGCCTGTTGCTGGCCGCGGGCGTTCCCGTGCGCCGGGTGACCGGACGCCAGCCCGACACGATGACCCGCATCCTCGGTAATTCCGCCCTGCTCATCGAGCGGGAACTACCCGAGTTCTGCTTCGCCTATCAGCCCGACCTGGAGGCGCTGCGGGACGTCGGCATCCCCTGGTGCCTGGCCACAGGCCGGGACAGCGAGGGGCGCCCCTACCACCGCCCCGCTCACGTCCTGAGCGGCCTGCTCGGCGTAGCATGCGAGGAGTTCCCCGGCGGCCACACGGTCTACCAGCAGCTTCCGGAGGAATTCACCCTGCGGCTGACCACGATTCTGGACCCACTACCGTCATGACGACCCACAAGAGCACTGCGGGGGGCGAGCGGCAGTCCCCGTCTGCCAGACCGCCGCTGAACCGGGCGTACATCGCCGCAGCGGCACTGGCACTCATTGACGCCAATGGCCTCGGCAACTTCTCGATGCGCAAGCTCGGTTCGGGGCTCGGAGTCGACCCGATGGCGGTGTACCGCTACTTCAGGGACCAGGAGGAGCTCTTCGACGGTATCGCCGAGGCGCTCTTCGACGAGCTCGACGTGGACTCGCTGCCCTGGGACTCCACTTGGCGCGAGGTGACCGAGCAGTACTGCCGGCGGCTGCGGGACACCCTGCTCACCCATCCGCACGCCGTCTCGGTCTTCGCGACCCGTCCGGTGCGCTCCCGTGCGTCGATCGACACAGGGGTACGGATCATCGAGTTGCTCCAGGACGCGGGCTTCACCCCGGCGCACGCTCTGCAGATCGCACGCTGTCTACGGGAGTTCACCATCGGCCACGCGCTGAGTCTCGCGGTGGTGCAGCTCGGTGCACAGAGCCGGAGCAGGAAGCCGTCGTCCGACTCTTCCGCGTACAACATCCTCGCTCGGGCGGCAGATGACACGGAGATCGACGAGCACTTCGGGATCGGTCTCACGGCGATACTGGATGGCTTCGAGCGACTGACCTGACCGGCGCGGGGTGCCCCTATGGGTTTCGTCAACCCTCAGGGGTGGGTTGGGGGTCGCAGAAGGTGCCGTCGCGGAGCATCGCGAAGAGTACGTCGGTTCGGCGTCTTGCGAGGCAGAGAAGGGCTTGGGTGTGGTGTTTGCTCTGGCCGATCTTCTTGTCACAGTAGGTGCGGGAGCCGGGTCGGCCAGGGCCGAGGAAGAGGACAGGAAGAAGGCCCATTTGAGCTGCTTGTTTCCCCGCCGGGAGGGTTGCTCTCCGCGAATCGAGGAGCCCGAGCTTCGGATCGCTGGGGCGAGCCCGGAGCAGGCGGCGAGGTGGGCGGCGGCGGGGAAGCTGCTGCCGCCTCCGACGTCGATGAGGATCCTGGCTCCAGTCCTGACGTCGATGCCCGGCATCGACGTCAGGACCTTCGAAAGGGTGGGTCTCCAGCAGCTCCTCGATCCGGCCGGCCGGCAGTTTGCGCCGGCCGAGGTCGGCGGTCATTGAGGTGGCCAGGCTCAGGACGATCAGTACGGCCGCATCCGTTCCAGGGACGACAACGGTCTGCACGTCCAGGGCGGTGAAGATGTCTTCGACCAGCCGCTCGGCCGTCCGCGAGGCCTGCGGCCGCAGCAAGGCCACCAGCCGTCGGCGTCCGGCCTTGCGGAGCTGGGCCGGGGATCCGCATCGCTCCAGCAGGGTGAGCACGGCCGGGTGTTGGATGCGCGGGCCGAGGACGCGCATCCAAGTGCGGGAGGATCTGCGTGAGCAGGCGCGCAGCCGGTTGGAGACGCGGGTTGGTTCACCGGCCGGGCCGTCGTCGAAGCCGACGATCATCTCCAGCTCGGCGATGGTCTCGTCTTCGAGGTCGACTGAGCGGAGCGTGTGTGGCATGACGCGGACCGCGTCCGCGATGACGAAGGCGTCGTGCGCATCGGTCTTGGCCTCGCCGGGACAGAGGTCGGCGATGCGCCGCATCGTCAGCCCGGGCAGGTAGGCGACCCGACAGCCCATGTCCCTGGCCACCGCAAGCGGCAGGGCGATGGAGGCCGGCTGGTCGACCACCACGAGCACGGTCCCGTGCTCGGCCTGCAGCTTGCCGAAGACCTCGCGGAGCCTGGGTTCGCTGTTGGGCAGGCGTTTGTCGAAGGTCTTCTTCCCGGCCGGGGTGAGTGCGGCGGCGTGGTGTTCGCCCTTGCCGACGTCCAGGCCTAGGTAGACGTCGATGTCGCTGGTATCGATCACGTCGTGGTTCCTTCGGTGCTGTTCACCCCGCCCTGCCACGGCGCTGATCGCCGCATCCACATTACGAAGAGCCTCCCGACCTGCGAAGAAGCCGGTGGTCATGCCCGCAATCAGCAGTTTGTCAGTGCCTTCGGAGCTGGTGACACCACCCCCGGGACATGCACTCGACAAGGGGAGGTAGTCATGCCAACTCCGAAGGCCGGTAAACCCGTTGTGGGCATACGAAGACGGTAACGGGGGGCGGCGGTCGGCTACACACTGCAGGGTGGACCGGTCGTGCACGGCCCGTCCCGACCGCTGTCAACCGGTGAGTGGGCTACGGGAGTTTCCAGCGCCCCCGGCACCTTGCCGTCGACCCCGGCCGGCTTGGGAGCCGGCACGCGCTCGACGCTCACTCAGCCGACGCGCTCGACTCGGAGCCGAACTCGTCGATTTCACGGTCCAGTTCCCGGCGGCGGCAAGCGAGGCGGCGCGGGGGTGAGCGCAGGCGGCCGGTTCGGGTCTCCACCAGGTCCTGACGCTCCTCGCGCGGCACCCTGGAGCGTTGTCACCCGGCAGGGCACGTCACCTCAGCAGAGCGAGGAACTCCGTGCAGGGCCGTGCGCAGTCCCGGCAGACCTGAGCGCTGTCCTCGGCGCCGGGACTCCGGTCGAGGACCTGGGCGGTCTCCAGGCAGACGGCACGACACCACTCCACCTGGGCGCACATCCCGGCCTCGGCCTGCGTGGACTGCTCGGCCAGAGCGCGGCAGGTCGCGTCGCAGACCTCCGCACACAGGATGCCCTCGCGCCGCAACTCCTGCTGGTCGTCGGGGCCGCCGAGTTCGGCGAGGCGCGCGCAGGGCGCAGACCCGTGCGCACTCGCAGAAGTCATCTCATTTGGTGAGTCGGCGATAGCAGATGAGTGTGCAGGCGAGGAAGTGGTGGGCTTTGCGTTCGTAGCGGCGGTGCAGCCGGCGGCATCCGGCGAGCCAGGACATCGTGCGTTCTACGGTCCAGCGGTGGCGGCCCAGGCCGGCCGAGGATTCGATGCCCCTGCGCGCGATGCGGTGCCTGATGCCGCACCCGCGTAAGCATCGTCGCAGGTGGTCGTAGTCGTATCCCTTGTCGGCGTGGAGTTTTCCCGGTCTGCGCCGGCGGGGTCCACGCCGGGAGCGGATCGGCAGTATGCCCTTCACCAGCGCGATCAGCGCCCGGCCGTCGTGCAGGTTCACTGCTGAGACTCCGACGGACAAGGGCAGGCCGGTTCGTTCGGTGATCAGGTGGATCTTTGAACCGCACTTACTCCGGCCTACAGGATTCGGGCCCGTCAGCTCCCCTTTTTCAGAGCCTGCATGTTGACCGAGTCGATCGCGCACCGCGACCAGTCCAGCTCACCGCGGGATCCGAGCTCGTCGAGGACCAGGCGGTGGAACTTGGCCCACACCCTGGCCTTGGTCCACTCGGTGAAGCGTCGGGGCCGGACGGCCCGAACGATGCGGTCGACACCTGCTGCCACGTGCAGCCCGAGGTCGCCACGAAGACGATTGCGGGCGGCACTTCACGGTCTCCGTGCCGACGCCGGCCACCGCCCTGAGGCCGCAGCAGCCCCTCAGGCACTACCCGCTGAAACAGCTCCCACAACTCGTCCGGCACCAGCCGCTCAACGATCTTCGCCGCGGTAGCTTACTCAGCCAAATGAGATGACGTCTTAAGGGCCGGGAAGCGGCTGAGCGTGTCCAAGTTATTGACGTGGTCACGGCCACACTCTACGTCCGACCGGTTTACCGAACATCGTTCGACATATCGATCCTCCATAGCGGGTGCGTACCCCACCCCCAGAGAATCCACGCGCACTTGGGACACCGCTCGGCACGCCACGCCCAGGAGATCTCTATAAGCCGCAGACCCGCCCTCGACCACGCCCGCCGCGGAATCCATCCGCTCCTCGGAGTGGGCATGGTTCTCGCCCTGAGCGCCCCCTGACCGCAGGCACACGGTCGGCACGGGCCGCCGACTCCGCCTATGAGGTGGGCTACTTCACCGAGTCCCAGAAGGGCGTCGGCACCGACTGTCGAAGTCCACGGTCGGGCGAATCTGGCGAAGTTCCAGTTCAAACCGCATCTGACGGACACCTTCAAGCTGTCGACGGACCCGCTGTTCGTGGAAAAGGTCTACGACGTCGTGGGGCTGTACTTCAACCCGCCCGAGGGTGCGGTGGTCCTTTCCGTGGACGAGAAGTCGCAGATCCAGGCCCTGGACCAGTCCGCAGCCGGTGCTGCCGACAATGCCTGGCATGCCCGAGCGGCACACCCACGACTATGTCCGCAACGGGCTGACCACGCTGTTCGACGCGTTCGACGTCGCCGCCGGCGAGGTCATCAGTGCCCTGCACCGCCGGCACCGGGCGGCGGAGTTCAAGAAGTTCCTGATCCGGATCGACAGGGAGGTGCCGGCGCATCTGACAGGTCCACCTGATCTGCGACAACTACGGCAATCACAAGACACCCGCGATCAGGACGTGGCCGGCCAAGCACCCACGCATTCACCTGCACTTCACGCCGACCGGCTCCTCCTGGATCAACGAGGTCGAGCGGTGGTTCGGGTTCCTGGCCGACCAGATGATCCGGCGCGGCGCACGCAAGACGTCCAAGCCCTCGAAGCCGACATCCGCGCCTGTGTCAAGAACTGGAACGAGGACCCCAGGCCGTTCATCTGGATCAAGACCGCCGAGAAGATCCTCGAATCCCTGGCTCACTTCTGCCGACGTCTCTCCGGCGCAGGACACTAGCGCCGTACCCTCGGCATGCCCAGGCCGATCCACGAGATGATCTCGCGCTGGATCTCGTTATTGCCGCCGCCGAAGGTGAAGATCACAGCCGAGCGGTAGCCGCGTTCCAGTTCGCCGTGGAGTACGGCGCCCGCGGAGCCCTCCTTGAGGGCACCGGCGACGGCGACGACCTCCATGAGCCAGGCGTAGGCGTCCCGGCGGGCCTCGGAGCCGTACACCTTGACCGCGGAGGCGTCCTGCGGGGTGAGCGTGCCCTCCTGGACGGCGTTCACCATCTGCCAGTTGAGGAGTTTCATCGCGTCGAGCTTCGTGTGGGTCTGGGCGAGGCGGCGACGTACCCAGGGGAGGTCGACGACGCGGCGGCCGTCGGCGAGCTTGGTCTCCATGGCCCAGCGCTGGACGTCGTGCAGCGCACGGATGGCCATGGTGCCGTGCGCGGCGAGGGTGACCCGCTCGTGGTTGAGCTGGTTGGTGATCAGCCGCCAGCCCTTGTTCTCCTGGCCGACCCGGCGGGACGCGGGGACGCGGATGTTCTCGTAGTAGCTCGCGGTGGTGTCGTGCGAGGCGAGGGTGTTGATGATCGTGCAGGAGTAGCCGGGGTCGGACGTCGGCACGAGGAGCATGGTGATGCCCTTGTGCGGCGGAGCGTCGGGGTCGGTGCGGACGGCGAGCCAGACCCAGTCCGCGGTGTCGCCGTTGGTCGTCCAGATCTTCTGGCCGTCGACCGTGTAGTGGCCGGTGTCCTCGTCGCCCTCCCGAACTGCCTTGGTCTTTAGGGCAGCCAGGTCCGTGCCCGCGTCGGGCTCGCTGTAGCCGATCGCGAAGTCGAGCTCGCCAGAGAGGATCCTCGGCAGGAAGTACCCCTTCTGCTCGTCGGTACCGAACTGCATGATCGTCGGCCCGACCGTGTTGAGCGCCATCAGCGGCAGCGGTACGCCGGCCTGGGCGGCCTCGTCGAAGAAGATGAACTGTTCCATCGGGCTCAGACCGCGCCCGCCGTACTCCTTCGGCCAGCCCACACCGAGCCAGCCGTCGGAACCGAGCCTGCGGATGGTCTCGCGGTAGAAGCGCTTCTGCGCCGCCGGGTCGCCGTAGCGGGCGTACACGTCGTCGGGGACCAACTCGGCGAAGTAGGCGCGCAGTTCGGTGCGCAACCGCTGCTGCTCCGGCGTGTATTCGAGATGCACGGCGCCTCCTGGCTCCCACTGGCCCGCTCGTTCGGCCGCCCGGACCTGACGGCGCACACCGTAGAACGTGTTCCAGAAATTGGGAATGCCGGTGACGTACGCACCTGACGGACGCGGTCATGCGCACTCATACGAAGGGGCCCCGGGAACGCGCTCCAGGGGCCCTTCGGTGTGCGGCCGGTCAGCCGGTGGCCTGTCCGCATGCGAACGGATCAGCGTCTGAACGGGTCAGTGCGCGACGGGAGTTGCCCGCCCTTCGGCCGCCTTGTCGTCCTCGGCCCGGGCAGGCTTCGGAGCCAGCACGCGCTCCGCGAGCAGCCCGAAGACCAGCCCGTACGCGGTCCACAGGGTCACCTGGATGGCCAGGGTCGCCAGTCGGTACTGCCACAGCAGGGTCGCCGGGAAGCCTTCCGGCGCCTCGTTGAAGGACGGCAGGAACGCGTATGCCAGGCCGACGGCCAGGACGAAGAACCCGCCTGCCGCGAGCGTGGCGTTCCAGTTGCCCAGGCGCGGTGCGAGGCGCTTGCCGAGGATCACCGCGGCGACGGCCAGCAGCACGCTGAGCACGATCATCAGGAGGAACAGCGCGGTGCGCTGGTTGAGGGTGTCGGGGTCGCCGACGGCGGGCGGGTTCGCCGGGTACTTGAGGAACGGCACCAGGTAGACCGCGACCAGACCGGCGCCCGCCAGCAGCAGCGCGCTCGCGCGCGGCCCGAAGCGGCCGATCCTGCCGAGCGCGAAGCAGTACGCGAGAGCGGCGATGCCGCCGAACGCGCCCCCGTAGACGAGGACACCGGTGGACAGACCGCCGGTGGACTGCATGGCACGGGTGACGAGTTCCTCGCCGCCGTGCTCGTGGGCGTGGGCTTCCTCGAACGCGATGGCCTCGTCCACACGAGGTTCGCCGAGGAAGTAGGCGACGACCAGGGCGAGCACGCCCGCGGCAAGACCCGCGAGCATGCCGCGCACCAGGAGATTTCTGACGGTGACGGAGTTCATTGGGTTGTTGTCCTGTCGGTTCTCTGTCGCCGTCAGTGGCAGGGGAAGCCGAGCAGGTGGCGGGCGTCGTGCACCCACTCGTGCACGCCTTCGCCCGAGACCAGGGAGGTGGCGCCCTGTTCGGCGCCGACGAAGTAGAGCAGCACCAGCATCAGGATGCCGAGGAAGACCGCCCAGGGAGCGATCGCGCCGATCGGCAACTTTGCGGGTACGTCGGGGGTGGTTACGGTCGGCTGAGCGACGGCGGACTGCGCCATGGCAGGACCTCCTGGGGGAACTCGCGTCCCATCTCGGTGGTGCACAGGACGACGGCCACGGGTCTGACTTGCTCGACCTCCGCCTCCCCTGGTGGGAGGCGGTTGTGCGGGGCTTACAGTGGCGCGACCGTGCCGGATTCTCACCGGCTTCCGTCGTACCGTCGTCAATATCGTCGAGAAGGTACCGCGAAGCGGAGGCGCGGCCAAGGGCGCACGGAATGCCGGGGGCGCGCCGGTGCCCTGGTCACGCCCCCAATTCCCAGTACGGACAGGGGTGTTGAGCACGTGTGGAACACGAGGACGGGCCGATGACCAGCCGAGTGATGTTGATCTCACCAGCGATGAGCGCGGCGTTGCGGGAGGCGCGTTTCGACGACGGATGTCCCATCGACCCGGCCGGGCTGCGGCTCGCCGAGGCGGCCGCGGGCTCACTGCCGGCCGCCGACCAGGTCCTGGTCTCGCCCACCGTTCGCTGCCGGGAGACGGCGGCGGCCCTCGGGCTCGACACCCTCGCCGTCACCGAGCCGCCGGAGCTGGCCGGCCTGGACGTGGGCCGCTGGCGCGGGGCGACACTCGCCGAGGTGAGCGCCGGCGAACCGGAGGCCGTGGGCCGCTGGCTGGCTGACCCGTCGTCCGCACCGCACGGCGGAGAGTCGGTGACCGCGCTGTGCGAGCGCGTCGCGAAGTGGCTCGAGACGGTGGTGGATCCCAGTTCCGGGGCTTCAGGGTCCGGCTCAGCCTCGGCTTCGGCTTCGGCTTCGGCTTCCGCTTCGGCTTCGGGATCGGGTCCAGGACCAGGCTCCGTCCGGATCATCGCCGTCGTCGAGCCGGAGATCGTACGGGCCGGGGTGGTGCGAGCACTCGGGGCCCCGGAGTCGGCGTTCTGGCGTGTCGACGTGCCGCCGTTGGTCGCGACGGAACTCAGCGGGCGGGCTGGGCGCTGGAACGTACGGGTCGGGCGGACGCTCGGGGAGTGAGGCGACAACGGGCGCCCGTCTGAACGGTTCTTCGGGACGCGGCACTTCGGAGCGTGGCGTTCCTCGGGACACGGCGTTCGGACACGCCGCCCTGACACTTCACCTCCGCGTGGGGGCCCACCACACGGGACCCACCACACGGAGCTTCACCTCAGCAGGGCGAGAAACTCCGTGCAGGCGCGTGCGCAGTCGCGGCAGGCCTCGGCGCCCTTCTCGGCGCCGGGACTCCGGTCGAAGACCTGGGCGGTCTCCAGGCAGACGGCACGACACCACTCGACCTGGGCGCGCATCCCGGCCTCGGCCTGCGTGGTCTGCTCGGCCAGGGCGCGGCAGGTGGCGTCGCAGACCTCCGCGCAGAGGATGCCCTTGCGCCGCAACTCCTGCTGGTCGTCGGGGCCGTCGAGTTCGGCGAGGCTCGCGCGCAGGGCGCACACCCTTGCGCACTCGGTACAGGCCTGCGCGCAGGCGAACCGGTCCTCGAGGAAACGAACGAGTTCCTGTTGCTCTGTTAGTGACACGCGGTTCGGGTAGCCGGGCATCGCCACGCCAAACCCGTCCGCGAACCGGACCGCGGAGCCAACAGTGGCCGAGCGTGTCGAAGTTATTGACGTGGTCACGGCCGCACTCTACGTTCTGACCGGTTTACCGAACTGCGTTCGGTATATCGATCAGTTCGTGGCGGGTGTGCACCCCGGCAACCAACCGACGACCAACCCGGTATGTGCGGCCACTGACCCGCGACAGCCTTCGGACCGGCAGACAGGGAGGCCTCGTGCGCATCGCGGGCATGCTCGCCGCCAACCAGTCCGTCACGGACGCACGGCCCGCGGCACTCGGCTCCGGCACCGGCTCCGGCTTCGGCTCCGGCATCACGTCCACGGGCAACTCCTGGGGTCCGGACGGCACTTGGCGCGACTCGTCGGTCGTGAGCACGAACACGGACGCCAACACAGGACCGCGTTCGTCCGACGGCACCCTGCCGCCCGCCCGGGACCTGCTCGCCCCGAGGAACGGCGCGGCCGCCGGAGCCCGCTTCTGAACCACCCCCGTGGGCCCCGGGACGGACGACCCCGGGGCCCACGGGACTGGCACAACCAGCAGCACCAGCAGCACCAGCAGCACCAGTCCGAACGAGGAGAGCCGCAGATGATCACGCCAGAAAACCCCTACAGACCCGTCACCTCCGCCGACGCGACCGGCGCGCCCCGCCCCTTCGCGCCCTCCCGCCGGAGCCTGTTGCGGGCGATGGCCGCCCTGCCGGTCTCGGCGATCGTCGTGGGCGGGCTGCCCGGCCTGCTCGGCACGGCCTCAGCGGCGGCGCCGCCCCGCGGATCGGCCACCCGCTACACCATCGTGCCGTTCCTCAACAGCAACGACGGCACGGTGAACGTCTACCAGTCCGACGACGCGACGGACTTCCGGCTCCTCAAGGCGTCCGCGTACACGCCACCCGCGGGCCGCATCCGCGACGCCAGCGTCTTCAAGCACACCGACGGCTACTACTACATCACCTACACCACGCACACCTGGCAGGACACCAGCACCACCATCGGCTTCGCCCGCAGCTCGGACCGCAGCAACTGGACCTTCCTGTACGACTACACCGTGCCCATCGCGAACCTGTCGCGCGCCTGGGCTCCCGAGTGGTTCGTCGACAGCGACGGCAGCGTCAACATCATCGTGTCCTGTTCGGTGACCAGCAACGAGTGGATCTTCACCCCGTATCTGCTCAAGGCCACCAACTCCGCGCTCACCGCCTGGACTTCACCCGTGGCGCTGTCCGGCATCGGCGCCAACCACATCGACACCTTCATCGTGAAGATCGGCTCGACCTACCACGCCTTCACGAAGAACGAGACGTCCAAGTACATCGAGTACGCCACCAGCACCGCGCTCGCCGGCCCGTACACGATCAGCAGGACCGGGAACTGGGCGGGCTGGGGCGGCACTCGGGAGGGCGCCGCGCTGACACAGCTCGACAACGGCGCGTGGCGGATCTTCTTCGACGGATACGGCGACGGCAGCTACTACTACAGCGACAGCTACGACACCTTCGCCACCTGGAGCGCGCCGAAGGCACTGCCGGCCATCTCAGGGACGGCACGCCACTTCACGGTGCTCAAGGAGACGGTGTCCGGCGGCGTGACCCTGCCGACGGGCGTCACCCGCTACCTCCGGTCGGGCAACTTCACCACCCGCTACTGGCAGGAGCAGTCCGCCCTGCTCAACCTGCCCGTGCTGACCAGTTCCAGCACGACCGCGGAGAAGCAGGCGTCCACGTTCACGATCGTGGCGGGCCTCGCCGACGCGAACGGCTACTCGTTCCGCGACGTGGCCGGCAACTACCTGCGGCACTGGGACTTCCGGGCCCGCTTCGACGCCAACGACAGCTCGTCGACGTTCGCCAGGGACGCCACCTTCATCGCCCGCACCGGCAGCGCAGTACGCCTGGAGTCGTACAACTACCCCGGCTACTACCTGCGCCACTACAACTACCAACTCCGCGTCGACCCGTCGAACGGCACGGACCTGTTCCGCCAGGACAGCTCGTTCGTGGCGGTGACGCCCTTCTGACGTGTTCGGAGACTCCGCCACAAAGGGTCCCGTTCACCTCGCGGGCCCCTTCGAAGGCTGCCGCTGCCGGGCAGTGGCAGCGGCAGCCTTCGAAGGGGGATTCATGTCCCCGACCGGGCAACGTTCCCGGTCACGGCACTAGCCGATGTTGAAATCGAGATTGGTCACGTACCAGGCGTCGTCGATCTTGGTGGACTCCATGTTGACGTCCAGCTGCCCTTCCTCCACGCCGGTCGAGTGGGACAGGATGATCTTGTCGAGGGTCTTCCCTTCGACCGTGACCTTCTCTGCGGGGACCACTGCCTTGTCACCGGTGGGCTGGACGGTGGCGACCTCCACCTTCGGGTTGTCCGTGGGCGGCTTGGGCATGAACGACGTACGCATCTCTCCGAGGTTGTCCTGCATCTGCCGGACCTCGGGATCGTCGCTGTCGCACCTCTCGGCGGTGCCGGCCCGGGCGGGCGCCGAATCGGTGGCCGACTCCCCCATCAGCAGGCACGCCTGCTTCGGCTCGCCCTTGATGACCGCGGTGACCCACGCGGCGACCGCACCTTCGGCTGTGGACTGGCCGCCTGCCGAGGGCTGCGCCGACGAACCGTCCTTCTGCTTCCCCTTGTTCGCGTTCTCCGCGTCGGCCGCGGACGAGCTGCGCGCGGTCGGCTCCTTGTCCGCGGCGGGGTCCGAATCGCCGGAGCACCCCGTGACACCGGCGAGCGTCACCGCCAGCGCGCCTCCGGCGATCCAGCCGACGGTCCTTTTCCTGTGGCTCACTAACACCGTTCCGGCAGTCCTTTCCCTGGACACACATGTGCCTTGTCGGCACCTCAAGGCGTCTCACGTCGAGGTGCCATATCGAACGTGGAGACGAGTTGGGCAGCGGAACGGTTCGCCTTCGGGTCAGTCCTTGTACTCGCCTTCGGGTCAGTCCTTGTATTCGTCTTCGGGTCAGTCCTTGTAGTCGGGGGCGACGCGCTCGACCAGTCGGAGCAGCGCCGACCAGGCCAGTTCGTATCCCATGTCGTCCTGGAGGTCCGAACTGTCGTCCTCACCCGTGAGTTGACGTGCCGTCAGTTCACAGACCTCGGGGCTGGGCATGACGAGGCCGGTGCCCGCGGCGGTGGCGGCGGCCTGGATCTCGCACGCCTTGTCCAGGTAGTACATGCGCAGGAACGCCTGGGCGGGGGTCTCGCCGACCGTCAGCAGTCCGTGGTTGCGCAGGATCATCGCGGGGTGACCGCCGAGGTCGTCGACGAGGCGCTGCTGTTCGGCGAGGTTGAGGGCGACGCCCTCGTAGTCGTGATGGCCGAGCCTGCCGTAGAACTCCATGGAGATCTGGTTGAGCGGCAGCAGCCCGTGTTCCTGGGCCGCGACGGCACAACCGGCCTTGGTGTGGGTGTGCAGGACACAGTGGGCGTCGGACCGCGCGGCGTGGATGGCACTGTGGATGACGAAGCCGGCCGGGTTGACCGGGTGGGGGGATTCCTCGACGGCGTGGCCGGCCAGGTCGATCTTGACGAGGTTCGACGCGGTGATCTCCTCGAAGAGCAGACCGTAAGGGTTGATCAGGAAGTGCTGCTCCGGGCCCGGGAGCCGGACGGAGATGTGCGTGAAGATCAGATCGGTCATCCTGAAGTGCGCCACGAGCCGGTAGACCGCGGCGAGTTCGCGACGCAGGCGCAGTTCCTCGCCGACAGCCGCGGCCGCCGCCGTCGGCGTGATCGAAGCGGGCGGAGCGGTGCGGTCGGGCCGCGGGGACAGCTCGGTCATCGATGGCTCTCCTTCCGGCATGGGGCCGGTGGTTGGTGGGCGCCACGACGCTATCGATGGTTCGGGCTGGCGCCGAAGTGGCGGTTCTGTCCAATATGGAGTCGCCCATTGGATGATTCCGGCAGCCCCGCGTGATGCCGCCGGACCGGGAGGATGTCCCCTCATGACCGAGTCCGAGCAGCCGTCCGTGCCGCTGAGCACGTTGCTCGCCGACCCCGCGCTGGGGCTGCGCCGGATCGCGGGCCCAGCCGAGGAGCACCGGGTCCGGGTCAGTACGGTCGGCACGACGGAGATCGAGGACCCGACGCCGTATCTGGTGGGCGGCGAACTGCTCCTCACCGCGGGCGTACGTCTCCCCCTCGACTCGGAGGGCATCGACGCGTACGTACGACAGGTCGTCGCCGCCGGAGTGAGCGCGCTCGGATTCGGTGTCGCCCCCGTGCACGAGGAGGTTCCGCCCCAGCTCATCGCCGCCTGCGACCGCCATGGGCTCCCGCTCCTGCGACTGCCGCCGACCACCCCGTTCGTGGCCGTCGGGCAGGCCGTGTACGCGGCGATCGCCGAGGCCCGCAACCGTGAGCTGCGTGAGATCTCGCGAGCACAGTCGGCGCTGGCCACGGCCGCCGCCCGTCCGGGCGCGATCCGGGCCGTGCTGGCCCAGCTCAGCGCGCACACCGGAGCCTGGGCGGTTCTCCACGACGCCCAGGGCGCCGAACTGTTCAGCGCCGGCACCCGACCCGCGGCGCCCACACCGGGCCGCGTACGCGACCTCGCCGTACGCACCACCGCCCGGGTCCGCGCCCGTTCGGGCCCCGCCGGACGCTCCGCACCGGCCGCTGCGGCCGATCACCAGGGCGGAACACACCTGACCGTCCACACGCTGCCCGGGGCCGAGGGCACCACGACGCTCGCCCTCGGCCAGGCGGCCACCTCTGCCCCGACGCTGGTCCACCGCCAGGTCACCAGCACGGCGACCGTGCTGCTTGCCCTGCTCACCAGCCCCCGGCACGCCCTGGGCACCGACACCCACAGCGCGGGCGCCCTCGTACGGCTCATGCTCGGAGCCGACCCGGCGGAGGTCGCACCGGCCCTCGCGCCCGCCGACACGACGGAGGCCGAACACTCCTGGGTCGTTGTCCACGGCCGCCACACGCGCCCGCGTGCCACGCAGGCACCGCACCCGGGCGACGACCCCGCGCACCTGGCCACCCTGGCCACGGCCCTGCGGACGCCCTACCTGCACATCGACGGCGCCGATCTGAAAGCACTGGTCCCCAGTGCGGCGGACGCCCGCCCCGAGGCTCCCGCGCAAGCGGCGGACCTGGGCTGGGTGCTCGGTTTCAGCACGCCCGCGCCGGCATCGGACCTGCCGCATGCCGATCGTCAGGCCGAACGCGCCCTCCGATGCGCGATCGCCGCCGACGTACCCGCCGTCGTCCACACCGAGGACCCGCTCACCGTGCACGGGCTCGTCCCCGCCGCCGACGCCCGGGACCTGGCCCGCACCCGCTTCGCCCCGCTCGACCGGGCCGGCGCGCCGGGCGCCCCGGTCCTCCTCGACACCCTGCGAACCTGGCTGACCCTGCACGGCAGTTGGGACCGCACCGCCGCGACCCTCCACGTCCACCGCAACACCGTGCGCCACCGGCTGGCACGCGTCGGCGAACTCCTCGACGTCGACCTCCAGGACCCCGGCGTACGCATGGAACTCTGGTTCGCCCTGCACTGGTTGCCCGGCGGGGCGGATGCGGCCGGCGAATAACGCACTCGCCGTGCTTGGCCTAGGGTGCGGCCCATGCTTGATGACGCTGCCCTCCGTCAGGTCACGGCCGCCCTGCTTGCCACGCCGCGAACTCTTGACGCGGCGACCACCGCGCTGCCCAGGACGTCGGGCCTGTACGCATGGTGGGCGCCTCCGAGTGTCCTTGCCGCGTTCTCGGGGCCGGTCAACTCGGCTGACCCCGGGCGGCGGTTGCTGTATCTCGGCAAAGCGACCCGGCTCCGTACCCGTGTCACCGGGAACGATCTGAGGCACTCGGGCGGATCCACCCTGCGCCGCACCCTGGCCGGGCTGCTCATGGCGGCCGAGGGCTACCGGACGACCTGGACCGACCGTGTCGTCCTGATCCCCGACGACGAGCAGCGCCTCACCGAGTGGATGCGTCGCCATCTCCGTCTCACCTGGGCCGAGCACGCCGATCCCGTCCCCTTGGAGACCGCGCTCATCTCCGGCCTGCGTCCGCCCCTGAATCTCGACGGCGCGGCACCGGGCCCCGCACGGGACCGGGTCCAGGAGGCACGGAACACGTACTACGCGAGTGCCGGTCCGCGCCCGGCCAGGACGTAGGCACCGGGGCACAGGCGTGCTCTCGGCACCAAACGATCTCCCTGGCAGCACCGTCCGGAGGAACTAGGCTGGTACACGGCGTCTACACGGTGGGAGATGTCTACACAGTGGGAGATGTCGTGGATGTCGATCTGCGCAAGCTGCGTTACTTCGTGGTCGTGGCCGAGGAACTGCACTTCGGGCGGGCCGCCGAGCGGCTGCACATCACACAACCGGTGCTGTCCCGGCAGATCCGCGCGCTGGAGCAGGAGCTGCGCGCCCAGTTGTTCGCCAGGAACAAGCAGACCACCGAGTTGACGGCCGCGGGCCGTCAACTGCTGGAGGACGCGCGCCCCCTGCTGGCCGCCGCGCAGGCTCTGCACCGCCGGGTCCAGCAAGCCGCCCACGGGTCTTCGGCGTTCACGGTCGGCTTCATGCCCGGGATCACCGTGACCGGCGCGGTGCGCGCCTTCTCCGCCAGGCATCCCGAGCTGAGTGTGCAGGTGGTGCGCACTTCCTGGGCCGATCAGGTCCAAGGGGTGCACGAGGGCCTGCTCGACGTGAGTTTCGTACGGCTGCCCGTCGACCGTCGCGGCCTCACGCTGCGCCCGCTCTTCCGGGAGCCCCGAGTGGCCGTACTGCCGACGGGCCACCGGCTGGCGGGCAAGGAGTCCATCGTCATCGCGGATCTCGCGACCGAACGGCTGCTGCAGGACCCCGACGCCGTCCCCGAGTGGCGTGATCTCCCCGAGCGGACCGGCGAGGGGGCAGAGCCCCGGCTCTCGTTCGCCACCGTCGAGGAGAAGCTGGAACACGTCGCGACGTCCGGGGGCGTCCTCGTCCTTCCGCTGTCCACCGCGGCGTACTACACCCACACCGATGTCGCTCATGTGCCCGTCGACGACATCGGCCCGGGCGAGGTCTGCCTTGCCTGGAGCGCCGACCGTCGCTCCCCTCGGCTCCCGGAGTTCGCCGACATCGCCGCTGCCCAGCACTGATGTCCTGGGGGCATCACCGCTGACAGAAGAGGTCTTGGACGTCTGCCGCGACGTCCGGCCAGGGTGGAGGAACGGCGGAATCCCCCGCCGCTCCTCCACCCACAGGGACCGTGAGAGCGATGCAGATCTTCATCACAGGCGGCTCCGGCTACATCGGCCGCTCCACCATCCGGGCACTGACCGGGCACGGGATCAGCGTGACGGCGCTGGCGCGCAGCGAGCGCGCGGCGCGCACGGTGTCGGACCTCGGTGCCACCCCGGTCGCGGGCGCGCTCACCGACACCGATGTGCTGCGTGAGGCGGACGGCCGGGCCGATGGGGTCATCCACCTCGGGGTGGACTACGCCGAGGGCACCGCCGACGTGGACCGCGCGGCGGCGGATGCGCTGCAGGACGGCGTGGGAAGCGGCCCGTATGTGCACACGGGCGGGGTGTGGGTGTACGGCGACACCGACGGGGTCGTCGACGAGGACGCCCCGCTGAGCCCGCCGCGCATCACCGCCTGGCGGCCGGAGAACGAGAAGCGGGTGCTCGCCCGGGCCGCCACCGGAGGGCACCCGGTGGTGGTGATGCCCGGGCTGGTCTACGGCCGCTCCGGTGGACTGGCGCAGTCGTTCTTCGTCGAGCCCGGGCGGACGGCGGGTGCCGTGCCCAGCATCGGGGACGGCACCAACCACTGGGCGCTGGTCCATGTCGACGACATCGCCGAGTTGTACGTCCTGGCCCTGAACGCCCCGGCCGGTTCCGTCTACGCCGGGGTCGGCGGCCAGAACCTTCCGCTGGCGGACGTCACCCGAGCCCTCAGCCACGCCGCCGGATGCCCGGACCGGATCGAGTCGCTGCCTCTCGACGAGGCCGTGCGGCGGATGGGCCCGATCGCCGAGGCATTCGCCCTCGACCAGCGTTTGAGCGGCGCCCGCGCGCACCGCGAACTCGGCTGGACGCCCACCCGTCTCGACGCCCTGGCCGAACTCGCCCAGGGTTGAACCACCGTGACGCCGCCCAGGTGATGCGGCATCAAGCCAAAGTGGCTCAGGCTTCGTCGGTCGCCTTCCGAGATCGGTGTGGCCCTCGTATCCTCGTGCGCCAATGGTTACCGACGGTAAGGGGGAGCAGTGGGCGGTACCACGCGCAGAGGATTCCTGGGCACGGCCGCGGCAGCAGGGGGCGGGGTCGCTCTGGCGACTCCCCAGCGGGCCGCGGCCCAGGACAGCGCCGCCCCGCAGACCGTCGCCGTACTGGGCGGGGGCGTCGCGGGGCTCACGGCCGCGCACGAACTCGCCGAACGCGGCTTCCGGGTGACGGTCTACGAGCGCAAGGCGCTGGGCGGCAAGGCCCGCAGCATGGACGTACCGGACAGCGCCACGGGCGGCCGCGGACCCCTGCCCGGGGAGCACGGCTTCCGCTTCATCCCCGGCATCTACCACAACCTGCCCGACACCATGCGGCGCATCCCCTTCCCCGGCAACCCCAACGGTGTTCACGACAACCTCGTCGCCCCCAAGGAGATGCTGTTCGCCCGCTCGGGCGGCCGCGAGGACATCCGGATCCCGCTCCCCTGGCCAGGCAACACCCCGGCCGAACTCACCCCCGACGAGATCCGCCGCGCCCTCACCTCGGTCCTGGACACCGCCTTCAACCTCCCCCTCCACGAAGCCCTCTACTTCGCCAACCGCTTCCTCGTCTTCCTCACCAGCTGCGACGAACGCCGCGACGAGGTCTGGGAGCAGATGCCGTGGTGGGAGTTCGTACGGGCCGGCCGGATGTCGTACGACTACCAGCGGATCCTCGCCATCGGCATCACCCGCAACATCGTGGCCACCAAGGCGGAGGAGGCCAGCACCCGGACGGTCGCCACCCTGCTGGAGGCCTTCGCCTTCAACATCCTCGGGCGGGGCGCGGACGGACCACTGGACCGGATCCTCAACGCGCCCACCAACGAGGCATGGATCGACCCCTGGGTGACGTACCTGAAGTCGCTCGGGGTCGAGTTCAACATCGGCTGGACCGTACGGGACCTCACCCTGGACGCGGGCCGGATCGCCGGGGCCGTCATGGAGGACCCGGGCGGGGCACGCCGGACCGTCACCGCCGACCACTACATCTCGGCCATGCCGGTCGAGCACGCCCGCCGCACCTGGAACTCCGCCGTACGCGCCGCCGACCCCCAACTCGCCGAGTGCGACCGGCTGGAGACGGACTGGATGACCGGCATCCAGTTCTATCTGACGGAACGTACGCCGATCCTGCACGGCCATCTCGACCTCATCGACTCCCCCTGGTCGCTGACCGCGATCGCCCAGGCCCAGCACTGGCCGGGCCACGACTTCCCCAAGGACTTCGGCGACGGCACGGTCGCGGACTGTCTTTCCGTGGACGTCTCCGAGTGGGACCGGCCGGGCATCCTGTACGGCAAGACGGCCAAGCAGTGCACCCGTGCCGAGGTCGCGCGCGAGGTGTGGGCGCAGCTGAAGGCCGCGCTCAACGACACCGGCCGTACGGTCCTCAAGGACTCCGTGCTGCACTCCTGGTTCCTCGACCCGGCCGTGGACGGCCTCGGCACCCCGAACCCGGTCAACGAGGAACAGCTGCTCATCCATCCGACGGGGACCTTCCACCACCGTCCGCGATCGGCCACGAAGATCCCCAACCTCTTCCTGTCCGGCGACTACGTGGCCGTGCCCATCGACCTGGCCACCATGGAAGGCGCCAACACCTCGGCCCGTCAGGCCGTCAACGCCCTTCTGGACAGGGTCGGTTCGGCCGCCGAACGATGCACCGTCACCCCGCTGTACCGGGCCCCGGAACTCGAGGCCCTCAAACGCCACGACCGCACCCGATACCTCCTGCGACTGCCGAACCTCTTCGACGTCGGCTGACGCGGCTCGGGCTGCCGAGGACGGAGGCGACTCGCTGACCCACGGGTTCGAGTACGCAGGTCACGCGTCCGGCGACGGCCCACCGGTCGCCGCCCTGTCCGGCGGAGGTCCGCTGGTCTCCCGCACCACGAGCTTCGGGTCCAACACCGCTTCCCGCGGCTCCAGTTCCGGGTTCTCCAGTCGTTCCACAGCGAACCGCACCGCGTGTTCCGCCATGAGCAGCGCGTCCTGGCGCACGGTGGTCAGGCCGATCGGCATCAGGTGGGAGAGGTGACTGTCGTCGTATCCGACGACGGACAGGTCGCGGGGAACATCGACGCCGGCCCGCGTCAGGGACATCAACAGGCCCATCGCACTGCGGTCGTTGCCCGCGAGTACGGCCGTCGGCAGGGGCATGCCCCGGTCTCGCTCCGCCAGGAGCAGGCGGCCGGTGTCGATGCCCGACTGCTCCGTGTGGTCGCCGGGGATCACACGGGCCTCGGACTCCAGACCGTGGCGGCGCATCGCGGCCCGGTAGGCCCGTCGGCGTTCGGCCGAACCGGGGCCACGACCGCCGTCGAGATGCGCGATCCGGCGGTGGCCCAGCTCGACGAGGTGGTCCATGGCCTGCCGGGCGCCCTTGGCCTCGGCCGAGTGCACGAAGTCCACACGGGCGCGGGGTTCGCGCCGGCCGACCGAGACGGTCACCGCGCGCCGCCCGAGTTCGTCGAGGTAGGCGGCCTCCGCGTCGGGCCCCAGCAGGATCAGCGCCTCGCAGCGGTGGCTGAGCAGAGCCTCGACCGCCTTCGCCTCGCTGCGGCCCTGCGCGGCCGCGGAGAGCAGGACGTCGTAGCCGAGGCGTTCGGCCTCGGGGTAGATCCCCTCGATGAGGTCCGTGTGGAAGGCCTGGTGCACGGTGAACATCACGCCGAGCGTGCGGCTGCGGCCGCGGGCCAGCAGCCGGGCAGCGCTGTCGGGGCGGTAGCCGATCTCGTCGGCTACGCGCAGGACCCGTTCACGGGTCTCCTCACTCGCCCCCGGACGGCCGCGGAAGACGATCGAGACGAGCGCCCTGGACACGCCCGCCCTCGCGGCGACGTCCGCCATCGTGGGCCGCTGCCTGCCCGACGCATCCACCTGTGAACCACCCTCCGGCGCCGCTCGCCTCGGCGGCGCCCGCGAAATCTCCCGGCGACAAGTCATTGACATGACATTTGGACAGGAGTCATCGTACTCGGACTAGAGCGCGCTAGTAGAGCGCGACAGTGAGCCTTTCCGCGAGACATCGCACCGCCCCCGAAGCCCCCTCGAAGGAAACGACCATGACCGTACGCGTAGGTGTCATCGGCGCCGGAATGATCGGCCAGGACCACATACGGCGACTGACCGATGTCGTCACGGGGGCCACCGTCACCGCCGTGACCGACATCGACGCGGAGCGCGCCGCCGAGGTGGCCGCCCGTGTCGGTGCCCTCGCGCTTCCCACGGGTACCGACCTGATCGACTCCCCCGAGGTGGACGCCGTCCTCGTCACCTCGTGGGGTCCCACCCACGCCGAGCACGTCCTCAACGCCGTCACCGCCGGCAAGCCCGTCTTCTGCGAGAAGCCCCTCGCCACCACCGCCGAGGACTGCCTGCGCGTCGTCGACGCCGAGCGCGCCCACGGCAGGCGCCTGGTCCAGGTCGGCTTCATGCGCCGCTTCGACGCGGGCTACCGCCGGATGAAGGAGGTGATCGCCGCCGGTGACATCGGCACTCCGCTGATCGTGCACTGCGCCCACCGCAACCCCACCGTCCCGGAGGCGTACACCTCACGCATGGCCGCACAGGACACCGCCGTGCACGAGATCGACGTACTGCGCTGGCTCCTCGACGACGAGATCGTCTCCGCCCAGGTGATCACCCCGCGCGCCACGAGCAAACGGTTCGCGCACCTCAAGGACCCGCAGATCATGTACTTCGAGACCGCCGGCGGCGTCCGCGTCGATCTGGAGGTCTTCGTCAACTGCCAGTACGGCTACGACATCCAGTGCGAGACCGTCGGCGAGGAGGGTCTCGTACGGCTGCCCGATCCGGCCACCGTCGGAGTCCGCACGGCCGGGCGCCACAGCACCGCCGTCCCGCAGGACTGGAAGGGCCGCTTCGTGGACGCCTTCGACACCGAGTTCCGCGAGTGGATCGCCTCCGTCGAGGCGGACTCCGAGCCCACCGGACCGTCGGCCTGGGACGGCTATGCCGCCACCGTGATCACCGGCGCCGCCGTGAAGTCCCTGGAGTCCGGTGGCGCGGTCGTCACCGTCGACATGAAGCCCCGCCCGGCCCTTTACGGAGGCACCGCATGAAAATCGCCCTCGACCCGTACATGCTCCGCTCCCTGCCGATGGACGAGATGGTGCGTACGGTCGCCGAACTCGGCTACGGGTACATCGAGTTGTCACCCCGCGACGACTTCATGCCCTTCTTCCTGCACCCGCGGGCCGACGACGAACGCGTCGCCGCGCTGAAGCACTCCCTGCGCGCACACGGCGTCAGGCTGTCCTCCGTGCTGCCGCTGTACAAGTGGTCCTCGCCGGACGAGGCCGAGCGGCAGGCCGCCGTCCGCTACTGGAAGCGCATGATCGAGATCACCGCCGATCTCGGATGTTCCCTGATGAACTCGGAGTTCAACGGCCGCCCAGAGCAGGCCGCCGCGAGCGAGGCCGCCTTCTGGCGCTCGATGGACGAGCTGCTGCCGGTCTTCGAGCGCGAGGGCATCGCCCTCAACCTGGAGGCCCACCCGGACGACTTCTGCGAGGAGAACACCCCCGCGGTCGACCTCGTCCGCGCCATCAACAAGCCCTGGGTGAACTACCTCTACTGCGCCCCGCACTCCTTCCACCTCTCCGGGCCTTCGGAGGCCGGGGCGGACATCGCGAAGATGATGCGCTACGCCGGCGACAAGCTCCAGCACGTTCACATAGCCGACTCCTTCGACCACAAGGGCTCGTCCGGCCTGCGCTACATCCTCAACCCGCCCGGCACCACCACGCGCATCCACCAGCACCTGGACGTCGGCCAGGGCGAGGTCGACTGGGACGCCTTCTTCGGCACCCTGCGCGAGCTGGACTTCGACGGAGTCGCCACCGCCTGCGTCTTCGCCTGGGAGGAACGGGCCCACGAGTCCTCGGCTTTCATGCTGGACCGCATCACCAAGGAGCTCTCGACGTAGTCGCAGTCCGCCGGTCGGTGGCGCGCCCGCGCCCGGCGGCCGAGCGAACCTCCGTGGGGGGCGAAGGAAGTTCGTCCGGCCGCCGGGCTCCGGGCTCCGGGCTCCGGGCTCCGACTCACTCTTGTCGGCTCACCCGAATCGGCTCACTCGGGTCAAGTCACCGGTCACGGCCTACCTGTAGGTGATGTCCGAGGCGGCGTACAGGCAGTTGGTGCTGTCGGGCCCCGTACCCACCGCCGTGTTGTTGTTGTACTTCTGGCAGGGGATGACCTTCCGGCCGGAGTCGTTCAGGATCGTGATGCCCCGAAGCGTCGCCACGTCGTTGCGGTTGACGTTGATGCCGACGAGCCGCGCGGTGGATCCCGTGCCGGTCACCTCGATGTTGCTGAGGTTCACCTTGCGTGTGTACTGGGTGGAGCAGTCGCCGCAGGACCGGTACAGCGTCTTGAACTCGCTGACGGCGAAGTTGGAGATGTTCAGGGTGCCGGGCCCGTTGTGCTGGAAGACCTTGTCGGCGGCCTTCTTGGCGCCGCCGCCGGTCACGGTGTACGTCGAGCCGCCGCGGAAGGTGGCGGCGTCCTCGCCGACGTCCTCCCACCAGACGTTCTGGAGGGTGCAGTTGCCCTCGCAGTGGATACCGTCGGCGCCGGGCGCGCCGATGATGACGTTCTTGAGGGTCGCGCCGGCCGCGAGCTTGAAGATCGGGTCCTGGCCCTCCTCCTGGCCGTCACCGGCCAGATCTCCGCTGCCGTAGTACCGCACCATGCCGCCGTCCCTGACGCCCGAGACGGAGATGGTCGAACTCACGCCCTGGCTGCTGGACGGCGTCGGCCAGGTGGCGGCACTCGCCGGCGGCGCCCCGACTGTCGTGATCATGACAGACGATAGGCCGAGTGCGGTCAGGGTGCCGGTCAGCGCGCGCCGACGGGCGCGCGGGATCGCTGGAGAAGTCATGTCCCTGTGCCTTCTTCCGGTTGTGGGGGTCGGTTTGTGGGGGCCGATTCGTGGGGCCGGTCAGAGCTTTCCGGCGCCCGCGCCGCTCGTCACCGAGGCAACGACCGACGAGGCGGGCTCGGCGGAGTAGCTGTACGGCGCACTGGTGAAGGTGCCGGTGCGGGAGATCTCGGTGGCGGCTCCCCCGAGGTCGTTGCCGCGCAGGTTGGCGTAGCCGTCCACGTCACTGCTGCGGTTCGTCGTGACCGCGATCTTCGTCGTATGGAAGACGTTGTTCTCGACGAGCATCTGGGCGCCCATGCGCGAGTGCACGGCGGTGTCGGCACCCTCGACGTAGTTGTCGTAGAAGTGCCCGGTCCCGAAGCGCAGGCTGGGGATGCGCGAGTAGACGTTGCTGAAGTGGTTGTGGTGATACGTGATCTTCAGGTGACCGGTGTCCTCGCTCGCGTTGTTGTCGCTGTGACCGGCGAGCGAGCCCTTGAAGTGGTCCTTGAAGGTGTTCCAGGACACGGTGACGTTGTCGGAGCCGTGATTGATGTCGAGCAGACCGTCGTAGTAGTCCTTGTCGTGGTCGCGGTCCGCGGAGAAGGAGTTGTGGTCGATCCAGACCTTCGTGGACTTCTGCACGGTGACGCCGTCGGAGGGCGCGAGCGGCTTGCTGATGTTGAGGTTGCGGATGACGACGTTCGTCACTTCCTTCAGCCGCAGCCCGCCACCGGTGAACCCGGACGACGAACCGACGCCCAGGACCGTGGTGTTGGACCCGATGTCGACCTGACCGGTGAGCGAGATCAGCCCGCTGACCCGGACGACCTTGGCGGTGTTGCCGGTGACAGCCGTCTTGAACGCGGCGAGCGTGGAGACGGTGACGGCACTCGCACCGCCGCCGCCCGTGGTGCCGGCGCCGAAGCCGATGGGGGAGGTTTCGGCGGCACCCGCGGACTGCGGCAGAGCGACGGCGGTGGTGACGGCGAGAGCCGCTGCCGCGACCGTGGAGACGACGAGTCTCCTCGGACGGGAGCGTGGGGGGAGAGTACGCATGCGGGTGCGTCCCTTCGAGAGCGTCCATTTTCCAGATATGTGAACGACGTTCACTCTTTGGATCGCCTTACAGGCGCAGCGCCCCCACGCGAGGCTCGCGGCGACATCCTGGAGAGTGCACGTCCCCAGGCCATAACGCCTCCGGCATCTGACATCTCATATACGAGATGCCAGCGGCGGGTCACGCTGCTGAACGGGAAACGTAAGGGGCAAGCGCTTTCTAGTCAACGCTTCGCGCAGAACGCATCCGGCCAACTCCCGTATCGGGCAACGTCGTGCTGCTCAAGTCGTGCTGCTCAATGGGGACGCGTGTCTCAACCGGTGCCGGGCTGGACGAGTTTGAAGAGGAGGCGGGCGGCGGCCCGTTGGGCGGATTGCCTCAGGCGCGTCGGGGCCGGGCGGGCCGCGATCGGTGCGGCGGCGGTGCCGGACAGGCGCGGGAAGAGGGCTTCGGCGTTGGTGCGGTTGACGGCCCGGAGCACAGCGGGATCCACACCGCTGTCGAGGCCGTTGGCGAAGTACTGGCCCGCGATGGTGGGGGCGAACGGCCAGTCGCTGCCGAACAAGACACGTCCGGGACGGGCGAAGGCGAGCAGCGTGGGCAGGGCCGCGGGGCTGGAGGACAGCGCGGTGTCGTAGTGGAAGCCGCGGAAGTCGTCCAGCACGTCCAGGAGGCTGCGCCCGGTGTCGGCCGCGATGGCGGTGGCCATGCGATGGGAGGCGTAGGGCACGAAGCCGCCCGCGTGGCTGAGGACGAACCGGATGCGCGGGTGGCGCCGGACGACTCCGTTGCGTACGAGGAGGTAGGCGGCCCGGGTCGTGTCCAGCAGGAAGTCGGCGGCGAACGGGGGGATGTTCTCGACAGCGGGGGCCGGGAGATCGGCCGGGTGGACGAAGACGACGGCACCCCGGTCGTCCAGCGTCTGCCACAGTGCGTCCTGGCCGTCCTGGCCGTCCGCGCCGAGGTAGACGCCCTGGTTGTTGGCCAGGAGGGTGACTCCGTCGGCGCCCAGGTCGTCCAGGGCCCGGCGGGCCTCGGTCACGGAAGCGGCGGTGTCGGGCATGGGCAAGGTGGCGAAGCAGCCGAAGCGGCCGGGGTGTTCGGCGGCGAGGGACGCGGAGAAGTCGTTGAGCCGTCGCGCCAGGTCGGCCGCCTCCCGCGGGTCGGTGCGGAAGGCGGTGCCCGGGGTGGAGACGGAGACGATGGCCGTGTCGGTGCCCAGCAGGTCCATCACCTCCAGTGCCGCTTCAGGAGTCCAGTCCGGCAGGGCGCGGCCGCCGGCCTCGGCGATGCCCGAAGCGACGAGACGGTCCCGGTAGAAGGAGGGGACGATGTGCTGGTGGACGTCGACGCGGGCCGCGGCGGTGGTCACGAGGTGACCTCCAGGGCCTCCCGTGCCTCACGCGCGGCGAGCAGGTCGAGCGCCACGTCGGTGATCATGTCTTCCTGGCCGCCGACCATGCCCCGCCGTCCGACCTCGACGAGCAGGCTTCGGGCGTCGATGCCGTAGCGCGCCGAGGCCGCCTCGGCGTGGCGCAGGAAACTGGAGTACACACCGGCGTAGCCGAGCGTGAGCGTCTCGCGGTCGACCTGGACGGGGCGGTCCTGCAGCGGTCGTACGAGGTCGTCGGCGGCGTCCTGGAGGCCGAACAGGTCGCAGCCGTGCTCGAATCCGAGTCTGTCGGCGGCGGCGACGAAGACCTCCAGCGGGGCGTTGCCCGCGCCCGCGCCCATCCCGGCGAGGGAGGCGTCCACTCGGTGGGCCCCGTGCTCGACGGCGGCGATCGAGTTGGCCACGCCGAGGGAGAGGTTGTGGTGGGCGTGTATGCCGATCTCGGTGGCCGGATCCAGGACTTGTCGCAGGGCGTCGACGCGTTCGGCGACGTCCCTCATGACCATGGCGCCGCCCGAGTCGACGACGTACACACAGGTTGCGCCGTAACTCTCCATCAACTCGGCTTGGGCGGCCAGCTTCTGAGGGTCTGCCATATGACTCATCATCAGGAAGCCGACGGTGTCCATGCCCAACCCCCGTGCGGCCGCGATGTGCTGGGCGGAGATGTCGGCCTCGGTGCAGTGTGTGGCCACGCGGACGACGGACGCTCCCGCGCTGTGGGCGTCGCGCAGGTCGTGCACGGAACCGATGCCCGGCAGCAGCAGGGTGGCGACCCGCGCGCGGGTGACGGCGGAGGCGACGGCCTCGATCCACTCCAGGTCGGTGTGCGCACCGAAGCCGTAGACGCAGGAGGAGCCCGCCAGGCCGTCACCGTGGGCGACCTCGATGGAGTCCACGCCGGCCGCGTCCAGGGCGGTGGCGATGGCGACGGCCTGGTCGACCGTGTACTGGTGGCGGACGGCGTGCATGCCGTCCCGCAGGGTGACGTCGCTGATGTAGAGGCGGCTCATCGGAGGGCTCCCGCGGTGGTCTGCGCGTCCTGAGCACGCTGGGCGTGCTGGGCGTGCTGGGCGTGCTGGGCGTGCTGGGCGATCCGCTCCGCGGCGGCGACGGCCGCGGAGGTCATGATGTCGAGGTTTCCGGCGTACGCGGGCAAGTAGTCGGCGGCGCCGGTGACTTCGAGCATCACCGTCACCTTGGTGCCGGTGAATTCGCCCGTCTGCGGAATGTGCAGGGGGTTGTCCGGTCCGTACGTGTCGAACTGGACCCGTTGCTTGAGCCGGTAGCCGGGCACATATGCGTGCACCTTCTCCGCCATGGCCAGCACGCTGTTCTCGATGGCGGTGTGGTCGCAGTCGCCCTCCACGAGGCAGTACACGGTGTTGCGCATCAGCAGTGGCGGCTCGGCCGGATTGAGGACGATCACCGCCTTGCCGCGCCGGGCACCGGCCACTTCGCGGAGCGCTCGTGACGTGGTCTCGGTGAACTCGTCGATGTTGGCGCGGGTACCGGGCCCGGCCGATCTGGCGGCGATGGAGGAGACGATCTCCGCGTACGCGACGGGGGCGACCTGCGCGACGGCGGCGGCGATCGGAACCGTGGCCTGTCCGCCGCAGGTGACCATGTTCAGGTTCGGGGCGTCGAGGTGGGCGTCGAGGTTCACCACGGGCACGCAGTACGGGCCGACGGCGGCCGGTGTCAGGTCGAGGACCCGTACGCCGGTGGGCTCCAGCCTGGCCCAGTTCGCCCGGTGGGCGGTGGCCGAGGTGGCGTCGAAGACGAGCTTGATGTCCGCGAACTCGGGCAGGGCGAGGAGTCCGTCGACGCCGTCGGCGGTGGTGGCTGTGCCCAGACGCGCGGCGCGGGCCAGGCCGTCGGAGGCGGGGTCGATGCCGACCATCGCTCCCATCGTGAGCGCGCCGGAACCGCGCAGGATCTTGATCATCAGGTCGGTGCCGATGTTGCCGGAGCCGATGACGGCGACCGGCCAGGGTGCGGATGCAGGTGCAGTGGGCATGAAGGGGGTGCTCCTTGGGGCGGAAGTCCTCAGACGAAAGTCACCGACACCGCGCCGAGGGCACTGAAGCGGGCCTCGATCCGTTGGCCGGCGTCGACGAAGGGGGCGGTGGTCATGGTCCCGGGCAGTACCACGTGTCCCGGCTCCAGTACGGTGCCGAAGCCGGCGAGCGTGTTGGCCAGCCAGGCGACCGCGGCGGCCGGATGCCCCAGCACCTCCTTGCCGCTGCCCGTCGCGGCGACCTCGCCGTCCACGAGCAGATCGGCGGTGACGGTGGCGAGGTCGGGTGCGTCGGCCAGGGGTGTCCAGGGGCCGCAGACCAGACCGGCCGCGCTGGCGTTGTCGGCGACCGTGTCGGCGAGGGTGATCTTCCAGTCGCGGATCCGGCTGTCGACGATCTCCAGAGCCGGGGCGACCGCCTCGGTGGCCTCCAGGACGTCCTCGACGGTGACGCCGGGGCCGCGCAGGGGCCGGGCGAGACGGAAGCAGATCTCCGGTTCGATCCGCGGCCGGCAGTAACGGGCCGCGGGCACCGTACCGCCGTCGCGGTGGACCATGTCGTCCAGGAGGTGGCCGAAGTCGGGCTCGTCCACGCCGAGCAGCTGCTGCATCGCGGCCGCGGTCAGGCCGACCTTGTGGCCGACGACGGTGGCTCCGGCGGACAGGCGCCGGGCTATGTTGCCCTGCTGGACCGCGTAGGCGTCGGCCACCTCCAGGCCTGGCAACAGGTCCGACAGCGGGTCGATCGGCGCCACGCGCCGCTCTGCCTCGCGCAGGAGCCGACAGGCTTCCTCACGCTGTGGTGCGGTCAGGGTCATCCCTTGCTCCTCGATGCCATGCGCGTCGCCGCGTCGTGGACCAGCTGTGCGTGCAGTTCGAACAGCGCCACCAGGTCGACGGCGTCGCCGTTGATCTCCCGGTGCACGAACAGGCCGTCGGCGCCGGCGACGGCGTAGGTGGTGAGGGTGCGTACGGACTCGTCGTCCAGGTCCGGGAACAGGGTCCCGGCCACCTCGGCGACCTTCTGGGCGGCGATGTCACGGACCTGGAGGAACACCGTGCGGCCCCGGGGTTCCACGGGCCGCCGCTCCAGCGCGAGCATCAGGCCGAGGCGCAGGAAGTCCGGCGCGTCGACCAGCGACCTCGCCACGTTCGCGGCCATGACCGTGACCCGCTCCAGCGATGTGCCGGTCCCCTCCAGCGGCAGTTCGAAGGCCGCCAGCCAGGTCTCGAAGCTGCGCTCGATGACCGCGGCGATCAGGTCGTCCTTGTCCTTGAAGTGCCAGTAGATCGAACTGGCGGGCAGCCCGCACTTGGCACTGACGGCCGCGATGGACGTGCCCTCGTAGCCGCGCTCGCCCGCGATCTCCACCGTGGCGTCGAGGATGCGCTGCCTCGACTCCACCCCGTTCGCACGCTTCCTGCGCGCCGTCTGCGGCTTGGTCATGGAATGCGCCCTTCCTTGTCGTCCCGGCACTTGACCGTCTTCTGCACTCACCTTACCGTAGCGGTCATTCCAATTGGAGTAAACGCTACAGCAATGAGTTCGCAACACAACGCGAACAGGGACGACAGCGAGGTGGCCCGGTGAGCGGAGTCGGTGGCGAGGACGGCGGCTACGACGTGGCGGTGATCGGCTACGGGCCCACGGGCGTGACCGCGGCGAACCTGCTGGGCGCGATGGGCCTGCGGGTCGTCGTGCTGGAACGCGACGCCGAGATCTACACCCGGGCCCGGGCCATCTCCACCGACGAGGAGGTCATGCGGATCTGGCAGCGCGTCGGTCTGGCCGAACGGCTGGCGCAGGACATGCTGACCGAGCGTCCCCTCGACTTCGTCGACGCCCGCGGCCGCCCCTTCCTCTGCGCGCACCCGACCCCGCGCGGCCACGGGTACCCGCCACAACTGTTCGTCTACCAGCCCGCGTTGGAGCGGGTCCTGCGCGACGGGGTCGCCCGCCACCCGAACGTCGAGGTGCTGCTGCGGCACGAGTGTCTGCGGCTGCGCCAATCCGCAGACGGGGCCGGGGCCGGCGTGGAACTGACGGTGGTCGGGACGGCCGACGACTCCGTGCACCGGCTGCGCGCCTCGTACGTGATCGCGGCCGACGGCGGCTCCAGCCTGATCCGTTCGCAGCTGAACATCGGCTACGAAGGGCGCACGTACGAGGACCGCTGGGTGGTGATCGACACCGAGATGATCAAGCCCTGGCCGGACCACGACCGGCTGCGCTTCCACTGCGACCCGGCGCGGCCCGCCGTGGACTGCCCCACCCCGCTCGGCCACCACCGCTGGGAGTTCCCGATCCTGCCGGGCGACGACGAGACGTACCTGACCACCGACGAGGCGGTGTACGAACTTGTGGCCCGGTACGGAATCAGCCGGGACAGCATCAGGATCCTGCGGGCCACCGTCTACAGCCACCATGTGCGCTTCGCCGCGCGCTTCCGGGTGGGGCGGGTCTTCCTGGCAGGTGACGCCGCCCATGCCATGCCGCCGTGGATCGGCCAGGGCATGGCCGCCGGGGTGCGCGACGTGGCCAACCTGTGCTGGAAGCTCGACGCCGTCCTGCGCGGCGAACTCCCCGAGACCGTGCTGGACAGCTACGAGGCCGAACGGAAACCGCACGTCAGGGAAGTCACCGAACGCGCGGTGTTCGTCGGGCGGATCATCACCGAGCGGCGCCGGCCCGTGGCCGCGGTGCGCAACTCCGGACTACGGGTCCTCAACCGTGTGCCGGGCTTCGGCAACTGGTTGCAGGACTCGAACTGGATACCCGTCGCCCGCTACGCCACCGGTCTGCAGGCCCGCCCCCGCACCAGGGCGTCCGGCCTCCAGATCCCCCAGCCCTGGGTGACCGGGCCCGACGGCGTGCGCGTACGGCTGGACGACGTGCTCGGCAACCGCTGGCTGCTCCTGCACTCCGGATCGGTCACGCCCCAACCCGCGTGGGACCGGCCGGGTGTCCCCTCGCTCACCGTCACGCCCGCCGGATCGCGGCCGGCCGAGGGCGCCCTCGTCGACAGCGACGGCGTCCTGCTGCCCTGGCTGGCCCGGCACCGCGCGGCCACGCTCGCCCTGCGCCCGGACGCCTACGTCTACGCGGCCGCTCCCGCGGGCGCCCAACTCCCGCCGCCCCCGGGCGGATTCACCCCCGCGACGCGCCCGACCGCGACCACCACCCAGTGATCCACCCCCAGCAACCCCTCCCCCAGCGATCCCTCCAATGATCCGCCCAATGAACCAGTCAGTGATCCAGTCAGTGATCCAGTCAGTGAGGACACCATGACCACACAGACCGAGCTGCCGTCGATGCGCGAGTCCCTGCTCGACATCGCGGGCAAGAAGATCTTCGTCGCCGAGACCGGTGACGGTCCGCCCCTGCTGCTCCTGCACGGCGGCGGCCCCGGCGCCTCCGGGGTCTCCAACTACAGGCGCAACATCGCGGCCCTGGCCGAGAAGTACCGGGTCATCGTCCCCGACCTGCCCGGTTACGGACGCAGCACCAAAGGCGTGGACGGAGCCGATCCGTTCGGCTACCTCGCGGACCACATCCGCGGAGTCATGGACGAACTCGGCCTGGAGCGCGCCCACTTGGTCGGCAACTCCTACGGCGGTGCCTGTGCGCTGCGCCTCGCGCTGGACACGCCCGACCGGCTCGACCGCATGGTGCTCATGGGGCCCGGCGGCATCGGCACCACCCGCTCGCTCCCGACGGCAGGCCTGAACAGCCTGCTCAACTACTACGGCGGTGACGGACCTTCCCGGCTGAAGCTGGAGACGTTCATCCGCCAGTACCTGGTCTTCAACGCCGCCGACGTCCCGGAATCGGCGATCGACGAGCGCTACCGGGCCAGCATCGACCCGGAGGTCGTCGCCGCCCCGCCGTTGCGCCGTCCGTCAGGCCCGAACGCGCTGCGCACGCTGTGGAAGACGGACTTCACCCGCGACCGGCGCCTGAACCGCCTCCCCGTGCCCACCCTGGTGCTGTGGGGCGCCAAGGACTTGGTCAACCGGCCCGGCGGTGGGCGAATGCTGGCCGACCGCATGCCCGACTGCGACCTGTATGTGGTCGCCAACACCGGCCACTGGGTGCAGTTCGAGCGGGCCGAGCTCTTCAACCGGATGTGCGCCGACTTCCTGGCGGGCCGACGATGAACGTGCCTGGGAACGCGTCGGTGTTCGGTGCCGTACACCTCGGCTACATCGTCATCGAGACCAACCGCTTCACCGACTGGCGCCGCTTCGGCGCCGATGCCATCGGCATGCACCACGACGCCCTCGACACGGACTTGATGCGCTTCCGCCTCGACGACCAGGAGTGCCGCTTCCTGCTCCGGCGCGGCCCGGCCGAGGACGTCGTCGCCACCGGCTGGCACGTCGACGACCACGCCACCTTCGAACGGATCGAAACCCGCATCTACGCCCACGGCGTTCCGATGGCCCACGGCACCGCCGACGAAGCCGCCCTGCGTGGCGTCGAGCGTCTGCTGCGGTTTCCCGGCCCCAAGGGCATCACCCAGGAGATCTACACGAACCCGCTGAAGTCGGCGGAGCCGCTGCGCATGCGGGCCTCCGGGTTCGTCACCGGTGACTCGGGGATGGGGCACGTCGCGATCGTCTCCGCCAAACCGGCTCAGCTCCGGGGCTACTTCGACACCGTCTTCGACGCCCGCCTGACCGACTACATCGACGAGACCATCAACGGCGTCAAGCTCAAGATCCGCTTCCTGCGCGTCAACGAGCGCCACCACTCCATCGCCGTCGCCGCCGTCCGGGGCCTGCCCGTCGACCCGGTCCGCACCCGCGTCCAGCATCTCAACATCCAGGCGGCCACCCTCGACGATGTCGCCCAGAGCTACCGGCGCGTGTGCGAACTCGGCTTCGACATGGCCCTGTCCGTCGGCCGGCACACCAACGACAGAGAGCTGTCCTACTACGCCCGTACGCCCTCGGGCTTCGAGTGGGAGGTCGGCTGGAACCCCGTCGTCGTCGACGAGAACACCTGGGAGCCCAGCACCCACCAAGGCATCAGCGTCTGGGGCCACACCCCCGTCGGCCGGACCATCGTCGACAAACTCGACCAGTTCCGGCACGCCACCCGCTCCCTGGCCCGCCGGGAGGACACGGTCCCCGCCCTCAGCGGCACCGGCATCCCTGACCGCTGATTCCGGGCCGCCGCCCTTGGGGAGGTCCCGGTCGGTCGTCAACGGCATGGGCATGGGCGCTGCCCCCGAACGTTCCGGGGCCGGTCGGCGTCATAGCGGTAGCCGTCCCCGAGGGAGCCGCCATGACCGCCGTTCGCATGACCGCAGTTCGCATGACCACCTTTCACTCCGGTCGTCGTCTTGTGTCCGTCGCCGGGCTGGTCGGAGGGCTGTTGTGGGCGACCGTCGCCTGCGGCACGGAGTCGTCCTCGGGATCCGGGTCCGCCCAGGTGGGGAGCGCCGAGCCCGCAACGTCCTCCCCGAGCGGGACAACCTGGCAGGAGCCCGACTCGTACGTGTACACGCTCAAGTCGAGTGAAGGGGAACGGAGTCTGATCGGCACCTTCCGGGTGACCGTCCGCGACGGCAAGGTCGCGGAGGCGGTCGGTCTCGACGCGAACAGCCGGCGAGTGGTGCGGCAGTTGCCCGGTGAAGTGCCCACCATCGGCGAGCTGTTGGACGAACTCGAGCAGGCCCGGCGCGACGACGCCGACACTGCGGAGGCGGAGTACGCGCCCGACGGTCACCCGGAGCGGATCTCGCTGGACTGGGACGAGAACACTGTCGACGACGAAGCCCTGTATGTCATCAGTGCCTACGCACCGGCCGGCGGTTAGCGCGCCGATCCCTTCGTGGGTGACTCCGCGTCGGCGTGACCGGCGTCGTCGGCCGCGTTCGGAGGAACCTCGTCGGACGACTCGGAGTTGGACGACTCGGAGGGCTCTGAGGCCTCGGTCGGCCCGGACGACTCCGGCGGCCCGGACGACTCGGGTGACACGGTGAGGGTGGCGTGGCGCAGGGCCGGGAAGGCCGCGGCGACCACGAGGGTGGCGGCCACGCAGAAGAGACCGCCCATGACCACGGCGGCGCGGGCGCCGGTCAGTTCGGCGAGGAGGCCGACGGCGGCGTTGCCCAGGGCGGGCGAGACGGTCGCCTGCACCATCCACAGGCCGCTGACCCGGCCGCGCAGTTCGTCGGGGGTGCCGTGCTGGAGGAGGGCCGAGCGCAGGGTCTCGGAGATCAGGTCGCCCAGTCCGGCGAGCGCCAGCAGGACGAGGGCGAGCGGAAGGTAGGAGGTCGCGCCGAAGCCCGTCAGTGACAGCCCCCACAGCAGGACCGCGCCGATCAGGGCGTGCCCGCCGGCCCGGCCGGTCCAGCCGCTGGTGGCGGCACCAATCAGGGCACCGAGCGCGGGCGCGGCGTACAGCAGGCCCACCACACCCGGTCCGCCGCCGAACTGCTGGTCGGCCAGGACCGGGTAGAGCGCCTGCGGCATCGTGAAGACCATCGCCGCGGCGTCGATGAGGAGCAGGCCCACGATGAGACGGTGTCCCCGGACGAAACGGACGCCGTCCGCCACCGCCGTGAACGCCTGCCGGACTCCCTTGCCCGCCTGGGCAGTTGCGGGAGGAAGTGGCCGCACGAAGTACAGGGCCGCCGAGAAGACCAGGAATCCGGCCGCGTCCACGGCGTAGCAGGCGGCGAGCCCGGGGCCCGCGACGAGCAGGCCGCCGACGGCGGGCCCGAGCAGTGCCGCGAACTGGGCGGAGGCGGAGGTGAGCGCGCCTGCCGCCGCCAGGCGTTCGCTGCCCACGAGGGCCGGGATGGCCGCCATCATGGCCGGGCCGCCGAGTCCGGCGAGCAGTCCGGTCAGGGCGGTGGCCGCGTAGATGAGCCACAACCGCGGTTCCGGCAGCAGGGCGTTGACCGCCAGGGCCGCCGACACGAGGGTGAGCGGGAGCCGGGTGGCCAGCATCAGCAGCCGGCGGTCGTGCCGGTCGGCCAGGACACCTCCGATCAGCACGCCGACCACCACGGGCAGGGCCCGCGCGAGGCTGACCAGGCCGATGTGCAGCGGCGATCCGGTGACCTCGTAGATCTGCACCGCCACCGCGACGCTCGTCATCAGCGCGCCGGTCATCGCGCCGAGGAAGCCGATGAACAGCAGGCGGAAGTCTCGGCTTTCGCGGAGCGGGGTGAGGTCCATCGCGAGACCGGTCGGGCGGCTCATACGGCGACTCCAAGGGAGTTAGGCAAGCCTTACCCGGGTCACTGTGGCGACCGGCCGCCTTAAAGTCAACATGTGTGAAGTTCTGGAGGTTGCTAGCCTCGGGCCCGATGAGCAGCAACCCTGTGGCCAGGCGGCGGCCGACCCACCGCAAGGGCCGCCCCACCCTCACCCGGGAGTCGGTCGGCCGAGCCGCGCTGGACTTCCTCGACCACCACGGTCCGGCCGAGCTGACCATGCGCTCGCTCGCGGCCGACCTGGGCGTCTCGCCCCGCGCGCTCTACAACTACGTCGAGGACCGGCGCGACCTGCTGACCGTCGCCGCCGAACTCTTCGAGTCCGAATGGCGGCCGCCCGAGCTGGAGTCGGGACGTTGGCGGGAGAGCCTGCGCTCGTACTGCCGGGACCTGCGCGCGCACTACCGCAGCCACCCCGGCATGACCACCCTCGCGCTGACCGAGAACATCACGACGGCCCGGCACCCGACGATGCTGCGCAACGTGGACGCCCTGATCGGGTTCTTCGAGGCCGTGGGGCTGTCCTTGCAGGACGCCTACCGCGCGTGCATGGAGACGATCCGGCTCGTCGCGGGCTTCGTCGAACTGCAGGACATCGTGTACGACCGTCCGCCCGCCCATGTGAACCCCGCGGACCTGGCACAGCTACCGCCGCCATGGCTGCGCCCCAAGGACGCAGAGAGCTCCGAGGACCCCGAGGGCTCCGGAAGCTCCAATGCCTCCGAGAACTCCGAGAGCTCGGAACCCGTAGGAGATCTGCCGCATCTGGCCCGGCTCGGCGAGCTGGAACCCGACTCCCCCGACACCCTGTTCGCGTTCTCCCTGGACATCCTCGTCGAGGGGATCGCGGCCCGCGCGGCACGCCCCGGTGGGAGGTGAAGAGCCGACCGGCCGGACACGGCCGTGGGCCCAGGTCAATGTGAAACGACCCCTCAAGGCCGCGGCCGTGAGGGGTCGTTCGGTGACGGGAACAGGTGCGATGCCGCCTCTGGGACGAGACCGCCGCTATGACGAACTCGGCTCCGGCTCGGGCCCGAACTTCGACGAACTCGGGGAGGGCTGCTTCGCGTGCATCGCCTCCAGGTCCTGGATCGTGCCGCCGACCTTCTTGCGCAGCGGTCCGAGCATCTTCGGCTTCGCGCTGATGGCCCAGCGCGGGCCGACGAGGTACTTGCCCCCGTAGATGGCGGCGCTGTCCAGCCAGGTCAGCTTGTACTTCTCCTCGGGAAAGGTCGTGATGAGGTAGTCGCCCTCGGGGGTGTGGCAGACACCTTCGCGGAGTTCGTCCGCGTCGGTTCGGATCTTGACCTTGCAGCCGGTGAGGTTGGCTATCACCTCGACCTTCGCCGGCGCCACGACGGCGGCCATGGCAGCGGTCGACGGCTTGCTGTCCCCCGCGGCCTTGTCGTCATCCCCGCCGCTGCAGGCAGTGACCAGGGGAAGTAGGGCGAGGCTGCCGATCAGGGCGGCGCGGCGCACCCCGCGGGCGGTGAAAGTGCGGCCGGTCCGTCCTCGCTGTGGCTGCTGTGACACGTACCTCTCCGAATCCGGGCTGTTCCCGTCCGCGCGAAGCGGCCGGGCGTACGACAAGGGGTACGGGTGAACGCAGGTGGCCGTTCACCCGTACACGAACGAAGGTCGCGTTCCGAACGACGAGATCACCGAAGGAGCGGGCGGGGCGTGGGAACGCCTGCCGCCCGAGTGGGGGGGGGGGGGGGGGGGGGGGGGGGGGGGCCGGCCCCCCGCGCCCCGCCCGCCCCCCCCCCCCCCCCCGCGCGCCCCCCCCCCCCCCCGGGCGCCGCCCCCCCCCCCGCGGGGCCGGCCCGCCCCAGCCGGCCCCCCCCCCCCCCCCC
>NZ_JBITFQ010000008.1:0-219829 GCF_044456225.1 Streptomyces sp. NPDC050988
ACGCGCTGGAACAACTCCCACAACTCATCCGGCACCAGCCGCTCAACGATCGAAACCACGATCGACAGGCTACCGATCCAAATGAGATGACGTCTAAGACCGGACAACTACGGTAAACAGCGGCGCGAAACCAGTCCTCGAAACTGCACCGCAAGTGACGTATCCCCAGGTCAGAAGCGATGTCACCGCTCGAGCGCCGTCGCTTCCCAAGCTGAGAGTGCGAGTTCGATTCTCGTCACCCGCTCCAGAGAGAAACCCCAGGTCAGTGACCTAGGGCTTTTGCTGCGCCACCGGCTCTCCGGCGCCTTTCGCCCCGCCACGCACTCGAAGATTGGGCACGCGGTGGGCACGAGTGCTCAGTTGAGGCGAGCGAACCTCTGCTTCTCATAGCGGTGCATATCGCCGACTTGCTGCTCTTACGCCGAGCAGTGCAAGATCACATAAAGAGAACCCTCAGACTGCCTTTCCCGTGAGAGCACTCCCGAGCGGTGCACCGTGTGGGCCCACTCCAAAACCTTCGGGCAGCTACGCCGCCGCGCTGCCCTGATCACCACTTGCCGACATCCGCAGTGTGTGATCGCCGAAGTCGGCGACCAGGTCCAACCTGCCGCCGAGCGCCTCGACGTAACGTGCGATGACATCGAGAGTGGCGACCTCACCGTGTTCGATCTGGGATACGCGAGCGATGCTCACACCCATGCGGGCAGCCACGTCCCTCTGGGCCAACCCGTACTGCTTGCGCGCCTCGGCGAGTTGATGCCCACGGGCTTCCGCCAGCAGACGACGCGAACCAGCTTCCACCTCAGCGGGAGACACACCGGCCGAGTACAGCTCCTGCTCCAGGGTCTCCCAGTCCTGCGGGGCCTTCTTGGGCATGCTTACTCCTCAGTCCTCCGTGTCACCGGTGTAGTCGCGGTAGAGCTGTTCAGCCAGGGGAATGTTGTCGCGGTACCAACGATCCCAGTTTCCCGCCTTGTCGCCGCCGAGGAGTAGCAGGGCCGAACGAGTCGGATCAAAAGCGAAGATGATCCGAATCTCGGACCGGCCACCCGATCCCGGCCTCAGCTCCTTGAGGTGATGCAGGTCCGATCCCTTCAGCCGGTCTACAAGAGGACGGCCCAGAGTTGGACCAGCGTCACGCAGCGCGGCAACGGCCTGGGCAACTTGGGAGGCAGAACCGAGATCCTCCTTAATCAGCTGCCGGAACCACTCCGCGTACTCATCGGTGACGCTGATCGCCCAGCTCAAGACGACTCCCCTCGACTCCAGCACGAGAAGTTTAAGGCTTTCCTTAAACGGCGGCAAGCCGACCGTTCCGGCACTGACCCGAACGACAGGGCTCCCCCTGGGCCAGCACTTCTGGCGGGAGGCCCTGAATCCCTCACCACGCTCAGAAGCTCACGCCAGGCGCGAACAACGGCAGCCACACCCATCAGGAGTTCTCGCACCTCGCGGAGCAGCACGCGCATCACTAACAGTCCTACGGCGGCGCCACATCCTGCGGTGATCCACTCCATCGGGCCGCCTCCTCGCCTCGGGCAGCAGTGTCCTCACCATGAGACCTGAGGTCTTTACCTGAAGAGGCAAATCTCTCGATCTTGCGTCGCGGTATCGCACCGCGCCCACCGCCTTGGGCAACACGCTGCCCGTCATGGAGATCAAAGTCTGCAGCGTAGAACCGGCATTTTGTGATCTTGCGAACTAGGCGGGAGGCCGGCATCCGTGTGCAGTCGCGACGACCCTTCTCAGTCGGCCTACGCGTCGACGAGCGCCGAGCACGGAGAAGGCGGCGCAGACACGGCACTCGTCCACCTCACGGCGTCGTGCCCATACCGTGCCCTTCAGAGCGGACAACTACGGTCAACAGCGGTGCCACCAAGCACGCACGAGTCCAGCGGAACGACGAATCTGCGCAGGTCAGCAGCCATGTACCGGCCCAAGCGCCGCCGCTTCCCAAGCTGAGAGTGCGAGTTCGATTCTCGTCACCCGCTCCATATTGAAACCCCAGGCCAGTGGCCTGGGGTTTGTTTGTTGTCTAGTCCAATTTGAGGGTGGCGTGCCCTTCGGGTGACCTTCGCGTGCCCCAAGTCGAGGCGAAGTGCCCGCCAGTGACCCGCCTCTCGTTACGTCTGCTGCCAGGGGGTACCCGTGAGGCGCTGCCGGCTCGTGTCCGCGGCAGCGGGCCGCTTGTCCCCCGACTCCGGAGCGAACGTGCGAGCACTTGTCGTCAACTGCACTCTCAAGAGGTCCCCCGAGCCCTCCAACACCGAGGCGCTGGCCGCCGTGGTGGCGGAGCGGCTCTCCGAGCACGACGTGGCGGTGGACTCCGTACGGGCCGTGGATCTCGACATCGCTCCCGGCGTGGTCACCGACGCGGGCGACGGCGACGAGTGGCCCCGGATCCACGCGCAGCTACTGGAATCGGAGATCCTGATCATCGCCTCGCCCACGTGGCTGGGCCGGCCGTCCTCGGTGGCACAGCGTGCCCTCGAGCGCATGAACGCGATGATGTCCGAGACCGATGACGAGGACCGCCCCGTCGCCTACAACCGCGTGGCCGGCGTGGTGGTCACCGGGAACGAGGACGGGGCACACCACGTGATCAGTGAGATCTCGGGGGCCCTCGCGGACATCGGCTACACGATTCCCGGCCAGGCGTGGACGTACTGGCACCTGGGTCCCGGACCCGGGCCCGACTACCTGGAGGAGCAGCGGGGGCGCGACTGGGCGCACCACACCGGTCGCAGCATGGCCGACAACCTCCTCGGCGTCGCGCGGGCACTGTCCGTGTCGCCGTTGCGGGCACGTGGTTGAGGAAGGCGCCGATGACCACCGAGGCCCTCACCGCCGCCCCCGGCCTCCGCTGCTGGGTGCCCCGGGGTGTGTACGCCCCTCAGACCGACTCCCGGCTCCTGCGGCGGGCGATGCGCCGCGAGCGGATCACGGCGGAGACCGACGTACTGGACCTGGGCACCGGGAGCGGTCTGCTCGCGGTGGAGGCGGCACGGCTCGGCGGCCGGGTCACCGCGGTCGACATCTCCTGGCGGGCGCTCGCCGCCACCCGGCTGAACGCCCTGCTGAACGGACAGACCCTGCGTGTGCGCCACGGCGACCTGGCGACGGCCGTCCCCGGCCGCCGCTTCGATCTGGTGATCACCAACCCGCCCTACGTGCCCGCTCCGGGCTCCGCGGCGCCCCGGGGCGCCGCCCGGGCCTGGGACGCCGGAAGGCGCGGCCGCCTGCTGATCGACCGCATCTGCGACACCGCGCCGACGGTCCTGCGGCCGACGGGGGCGCTCCTGATCGTGCACTCGCACCTGTGCGGCACCGACACGACGCTGACCCGCCTGGAGAAAGCCGGTCTCCGCGCGGAGGTCGTCGACCGGGCCCTGCTGCCCTTCGGCCGTGTGCTGCGTTCACGGCTCGCCTGGCTGCGCGAGCAAGGGCTGACGGCCGGCGGGACGACGGAGGAGCTGGTGGTGATCCGTGCCGAACACGCCTGACCGCCCCCGCCGCGTCCGCGTCCAGCGCGACGGGCCCCTGCTCATCGAGGGGCCGGTCGAAGTGGTGGGCGAGGACGGCGAGGTGACGGTCTCGGAGCGCTTCACCGTGGCCGTCTGCACCTGCCGCCGCAGCCGCACCCTCCCCTGGTGCGACACCAGCCATCGCCGGCGCCGCAAACCGTCCGGCCCGGACTCCCCCGCCGACACGGAACCGAGCCCCGCGCACAAAAACCGCGCACACGGAAGCCGCGCACAGGACGCGAGGCCCGGACAGGAACCGAGCCACGAACAGGACGGTGGGGCCGCATGACCGGCTCCCGCTCCCGGCAGCGGCTCCGCCTCCGACCGCCGCCGCTGCCCGAGCCGCGCGGCCCGCTCTCCGCCGCGGTGACGGCCCTGCTGCGGGGATCGGACCCCGGGCGGGTGCCGTCCCCGGAAGGCTGTTCCGCCTACGGTGACGACCTGCAACTCGCCCTCTACGTCCTCTACGAGCTGCACTACCAGGGCTTCCAGGACGTCCCGGACGACCTTGAGTGGGACAGCGGCCTGCTGGCGCACCGCGGTGCCATCGAGAACCGCTTCCTGGGCGCACTGCGCGAGGACGTGCCGGTCGACGACACGGAGAGGGCCGAGCAGGCGCTGGACGAGCTCCAGCTCGAACCGGTCGGCGACGACGGCAGCGGCCTCTCGTACTTCCTCCGGGACGAAGGCAGCCTCGGCCACCTGCGTGCCTACGCGGCCGTACGTTCGCTGTACCACCTCAAGGAAGCCGATCCGCACGCCTGGGTCATCCCCCGGCTCCACGGGCGGGCCAAGGCGGCCATGGTCGCCGTGGAGTTCGACGAGTTCGGAGCGGGCCGCGCCGACGAGATCCACGCGCAGTTGTTCGCCGACCTCATGGCGGACCTGCGGCTCGACCCGACGTACGGCCACTACGTCGACGCCGCGCCGGCCGAGGCCCTCGCCACCGTCAACCTGATGTCCCTGTTCGGGCTGCACCGGGCGCTGCGCGCGGCGCTCGTCGGACACTTCGCCGCCGTCGAGGTGACGTCCTCCCCGGGCTCCCGCCGCCTCGCCGAGGCCATGCGCCGAGTGGGCGCGGGACCGGCGGCCGTACGGTTCTACACCGAGCACGTGACGGCGGACGCCGTGCACGAGCAGGTCGTACGGCACGACGTCGTCGGCGGGCTCCTGGAGAGCGAACCGCACCTGGACGCCGACGTGGTGTTCGGGATCCGCGCGACCACCCACCTCGAGGACCGCCTGGCGGACAGGCTGCTCAGTGCCTGGCGCGAGGGCGCCACAGGGCTGCGCGGAGAAATCCCGGCAGAAGGCGGACAGCCGCCCCTCGGCCCGGCGTCCCGCGGTCTGCCGTCTTCCTCCCACGCGGGCTGAGCCCCGAAAAATGTGCTCCTGGACTCGGACCGGGTACCCGGCGCAGGCGAGGTGGCTCTGAACGCGATACCGGAAAGGTCGTCGAACATGTCGATGAAAGTCTCCGACCACATCCTTGAGCGCCTGCGCGAGTGGGGAGTGGAGCATGTCTTCGGCTACCCCGGCGACGGCATCAACGGTCTGCTCGCGGCCTGGGGCCGCGCCGACGACAACCCCCGGTTCGTCCAGTCCCGCCACGAGGAGATGTCGGCCTTCCAAGCCGTCGGCTACGCCAAGTTCTCCGGCAGGGTCGGCGTGTGCGCCGCCACGTCCGGGCCCGGCGCCATCCACCTCCTCAACGGTCTGTACGACGCCAAGCTCGACCACGTGCCCGTCGTCGCGATCGTCGGACAGACCAACCGCAGCGCCATGGGCGGCTCCTACCAGCAGGAGGTCGACCTGCTGAGCCTGTACAAGGACGTCGCCTCCGACTTCTGCGAGATGGTCACCGTCCCCGAGCAACTGCCAGGCGTGCTGGACCGGGCGATGCGCACCGCCATGGCCCGCCGTTCGGTGACGGCCGTGATCGTCCCCGCCGACGTACAGGAACTGGACTACTCGCCGCCCGGACACGCCTTCAAGATGGTCCCCTCCAGCCTGGGCATGTCTCAGTACGCGCCGGTGCCGGGCGACGAGGATCTCGCCCGCGCCGCCGAGGTGCTCAACGCGGGCGAGAAGGTCGCGATCCTGGTCGGGCAGGGCGCCCGCGGGGCCCGTCAGGAGGTCATGGCGGTCGCCGACCGGCTCGGCGCGGGAGTGGCCAAGGCGCTGCTGGGCAAGGACGCCCTCGACGACGACCTGCCGTACGTCACCGGCGCCATCGGCCTGCTGGGCACCCGGGCGTCGTACGAGCTGATGATGCGCTGCGACACCCTGCTCGTCATCGGGTCGTCCTTCCCCTACACCCAGTTCCTGCCGGAGTTCGAACAGGCCCGGGCCGTGCAGATCGACATCGACCCGCACATGATCGGCCTGCGCTACCCGTTCGAGGTCAATCTGGTCGGGGACGCCCGCGAGACGCTGAGCCGGCTGCTGCCGCTGCTCGACGAGTCACGGCACCGGAGCTGGCGCAAGCAGACCGAGTTGAACACCGCCCGCTGGTGGGAGGTCATGCAGCGGCGCGCCGCCGTCGACGCCGACCCGGTCAACCCCGAGTACGTCGTCCACGCACTCAACGACCTGTTGCCCCAGAACGTGATCCTGTCCGCCGACTCCGGCTCGGCCGCCAACTGGTACGCCCGGCACCTGAAACTGCGCGGTGCCATGCGCGGCTCGCTGTCCGGCACGCTGGCCACCATGGGGCCCGGGGTGCCGTACGCGATCGGCGCCAAGTTCGCGCACGGCGACCGCCCGGCCATCGCGCTCGTCGGCGACGGGGCGATGCAGATGAACGGCATGGCGGAGCTGATCACGATCGCCAAGTACTACCAGGAGTGGGAGGACCCGCGACTCGTCGTGGCGGTGCTGAACAACCAGGACCTCAACCAGGTCACCTGGGAGATGCGCGCCATGTCCGGCGCCCCGCAGTTCCTGCCCTCGCAGTCGATTCCCGACGTCGCCTACGCCGACTTCGCCCGCCTGGTGGGCCTGGAGGGCATCCGGGTCGAGAAGCCGGGCGATGTCGTGGGCGCCTGGGAGGCCGCGCTGGCCGCCGACCGGCCCTGCGTACTGGACTTCGTGACCGATCCGGCCGTGCCGCCCATCCCGCCGCACGCCTCCCTCGACCAGATCGAGGCCGCCGTGTCCTCGGTCCTCAAGGGCGACAGCGACCGCGCGGGCATGGTCCGCCAGGGCTTCAAGGCCAAGGTGCAGGAGTTCCTGCCCGGCCACCGCCATCGCGCGGACCGGCCCGGCGCGCGGGACGACACGTGAGCGACACCCCGGTCGTGGAGCGCGTGCCCTGGCCGGCGTGACACCCCGGTCGTGGAGCGCGTTCCCTGGCCGGCGCGGCTCCCCGCCACGACGAACGGCACCTGGAGCAGGGCGAAGGTGCCTTTCTATTCTGCGGGTTCGGCATCGCACCGGCCGAACGCCAGCAGGGCCACGCGGTCGAGCCGGGCCCGCACCTCGTCATGAGGGTGTCAGGCCTGGACGAGCTGACCGGCCAGGCGATGCGCCTGGGCCAGCAGGGTGCCGTAGGTCACCAGCGCGTCCGGGTCGTCGGGCACGGCTCCCGGGAGCAGTCGGCGGAACATGTCGAGCGTGCGGTGCAGCTCCCCGACGGCCTCGCGCAGTTCCTCCGCGGCGAGGTCGTCACGGCCGCCCGGCGCGAACCGGGCCAGGCCGTACAACCGGATGGCACGCGCCGTCTGCCGTAGGAAGTCCGCGTAGGCGCAGGTGATGCCCGCGGCGGGCCGGGACTCCTTCCCGCTGCCGGAGATCTCCTCCACCGCCCGCGTCACCCCCGCGGTGTGGACGGCGACATGGTCGAGCACGGCCAGCGCGTCGGCGTACGTCTTGTCGGCCGGGGCAAGAGCCCGCTCACGGCTCCCCGACGGATTGCCGCGCAGGCTTTCCCGGCTCCAGCCGATCGCAGAACGAGCCTGGTCGACCAGAGGGCCCAGGCGCAGTGCGCGCTCATGCCAGTCCCCGGCCGCCTGCCCGTCCCATTCACCGGCCGCCAGCCCGTCGGCCACCGCGTCCAGGATCTCCTGGGCCTCACAGGCCGCGTCCTGAAGCGCGCAGCGGGCATCACGCAGATACACCGGAGGCCGGATCAGCCCGTTGACCGCCACGCCGACCACCGCGCCGAAGACCGCCTCCGCGAGACGGGCGGCCGACGAAACGACAGTCACCTGGCCACCGGTCAGCACAAAAAGCGCGCCGGTGGCGGCGTAGACGCCCTGCCTCCCGAGGCGTTGCCACTGTTCCAGCAACAGCACCGCCGGAAGGACCAGGGCCATGGCGACCATCGTGCTGTCCAGCAGCAGCGCCACCGCTGTCGCCGCCACCGTACCCACCGCGATCGCCGCGAGCTGCTGGAGCCCGTGCGCGAGGGACCGGTACACCGTCGACTCCACCAGCACGACCGCGACCCACGGTGCCACGAAGGCCATCGGAGCCGCGAGCCACCAGCCCACCACCGCCCACGCCACCCATGCGGCCAGGGCCGCCTTGGCGGCCTGAGCCGCCAGATCCCGCTCCCGGCCAGGGCCCGCCCACGCCCGCCGCACCGCCTCCACGGCTGACCCGGCCCAGCGCCCGACGGCCCAAGTCACCCTGCGCGTCCACACCATGCCATTGCAGGTGCCACGCCAGGGGCGAGTTGCACCCCCTGACCGCGATTTCACGCAGGTTCGGCCGGGTGGGGGAGGTTCGGGGCGCGGTAGCCTCCCTCGTGGAATTGGCTGCGGTGTACTGCCGTGGGAGGTGGGCCGATGACCCGGCGAGCGTACGGTGTGACGCTTTCCGTCCTGCTGGCCGTATGCGGCGTCGGCGGGTGCGGCACGGTGGCGGAACGGCGGGACGACGTACGCGACACGGCGGCCGAGTTCGAGCGAGCCCTCACTGAACGCGCGTACGACCGGATGTGTGCCGTCCTCGCGCCCGCGACCGTGGAGGAACTGGAGCAGACGGCCGACGGCCCGTGCGCGAAGGCGCTGAGCGAGGAGTCGCTGCGGCCGGGCGGTGCCGTGCGGCGGACGGACGTCTACGGGAACCAGGCACGGGCGGTGCTCTCCTCGGACACCCTGTTCCTCTCCCGCTTCACCTCCGGCTGGAAGGTCGTGGCCGCCGGCTGCGAACCACGGCCGCAGGAGCCGTACCAGTGCCGGATCAAGGGCGGGTGAGACGTGCGGACCATGTTCACCGTCGTCGTCGGGATCATCGCGGTCGGTCTCGTCTATCTGGCGGTCCTGGGGCTGATGTACCGATGACCGGGCGCGGAGGTGTGCGCGGCTTCCTGCGGGACAACGGGCTCGGCCTCTTCTTCACCGTCGCCTTCCTGCTGACCCTGGTCGGGCAGGCGATCGCCGGACACGCCGACTTCAACAACCAGCTGGCCGTGGACGGGCTCCAGCAGGTCTCCCTCGGCGAGTACGTGACGACGTCCGACTTCGCGGTCGACGTGTCGGAGAACTGGCAATCGGAGTACCTGCAGTTCTTCCTGTACATCGGCGTCACCGTCTGGCTGCTGCAACGCGGTTCCCCGGAGTCCAAGGAACTGCACAGGGCCGGCACCGAGTCCGACGAGGCGCAGCTGGTCGGCGAGCACGCCAAGGAGAACTCGCCGAGGTGGGCCAAGGCCGGTGGGTGGCGACGCGCGGTGTACTCGCACTCGCTGCTGCTGGTGATGGGGACGGTCTTCCTGCTCTCCTGGCTGGTCCAGTCGATCACCGGCACGGCCGCCTACAACGAACAGCGGCTACGGCAGCTGCAGGCCCCGCTGAGCTGGGCCGACTACCTGGGCGCCGCGGACTTCTGGAGCCGCACGCTGCAGAACTGGCAGTCCGAACTGCTGGCCGTCGCCTCGATGGCCATCCTCTCGATCTACCTGAGACAACGCGGATCCCCGGAGTCGAAACCGGTGGGAGCCGCCCACGGCGCCACCGGCGTGGAAGGCTGAGGAGGCAGAAAAGCTGCCCGCGATGCGGAACCCATGGCCGGTGGCCGGCGCGGGTTCTGCGGATGGCAGGCCACGGCCAGGATGAGGAGCTTGTCGTCCTTGACCCGCCGGGTCACCTGCGTGGGGCGTGGGGCGTGGGCCGACGCACAGCAGCCGGGGCGGATCGCCGCCCTCCCGCCGGTCCGGCGAGGTGTTGGCCTGCCATGCGAAGAGGTCCTTGGGCCCCGGGCGGCCAACGTTGACCCGGTTGTGCACCCTGTACGGAGCGCCGCCATGCGGTTGGGTGCATCGCAGGCCACCGTCGTCGCGAGGGCCACCGGCACCCCGGCGTTCTCGGCATCGGACCGCCATCAGCCGATCCGTGCGGGATCCCACATTCACCTGCCGTGCTCGCCTGCCCGCAGCGGGACCCGGGCCCATCCGTGTGGATCACTCCAGCAGGGGCACCCGGAGGCGCAGCGGACACGCACACATCTCCATAATCACGACAGACTGCCCGTGCCGCACGACACGCAGTACAGGAAACAGGTCCACCGCGTCTCGCGAGGTTCGCGCCGAACGGAGGTGCCCACCGGCCAGTGGACACCCGAGTCGGCCAGGACCACCGACCGCCCCCGGCGGGCTGCGACGGGCTGGACACCACCCCTCAAAACCTGGCGTCAGCCGCGCCGCATCCGGCTGATCCACGAGTGAGCAGGAGCCACCGTGCCCGAGAACCCCGCTGACAAGCACCCCCGCCCCGACTTCCCGCAGCAGGACCAGGAACATCCTGGGTGGACCGGTCCGATGGACCCGCCTCCCGACCATGGCGAAACCTCCTACGAAGGCAGCGGACTCCTGAACGACCGCAAGGCAGTGGTGACCGGCGGCGACTCCGGCATCGGACGCGCCGTAGCCCTCGCCTACGCCCGCGAAGGCGCCGACGTGCTGTTCACCTACCTGCCGGAGGAGGGCCAGGAGGCCGCCGAGACCGCACGTCTCGTCGAGGACGCGGGCCGCAAGGCGGTCGCCGTGCCCTGCGACATCCGCGAGGAGGAGCAGTGCCGCCGACTGGTGGAGCGCGCCGTCGACGAGTTCGGGCGGATCGACATCCTCGTCAACAACGCCGCCTACCAGATGTCCCAGCCGGACGGAATCGAAGCGATCTCGACGGAACAGTTCGACCGGGTGGTGCACACGAACCTGTACGGCATGTTCTGGCTCTGCAAGATGGCCCTGCCGCACATCCCGGCGGGTGGCTCCATCATCAACACCACGTCTGTGCAGGCGTACAAGCCGAGCCCGCATCTGCTCGACTACGCGATGACGAAGGGCGCGATCGTGACCTTCACCCAGGGGCTCGCGCAGATGCTGTCCTCCGCCGGTATCCGCGTCAACGCCGTGGCACCCGGACCGGTATGGACACCCCTGATCCCGGCGACACTCCCTGACACCGCCGAATTCGGTAAGCAGGCACCGCTCGGGCGGCCCGCCCAGCCCGCCGAGATGGCGCCCGCCTTCGTCTTCCTCGCCTCGCCACAAGCGAGTTTCATCACCGCGGAGATCCTCAACGCCACGGGTGGCACGCCGCTGCCGTGAGCGGGTGGAGGATGACGGCCCTCCTCGCCTGGCGTCGCCTGGCGCTCGACCACCCTCGACCACCGGGGAGGCCCAGGCCATCCGGCCGGTTGGTCGTGGAGTGCGCCCATGGCCCTGCTGGCGCCATGGACTGAGACGACCCGCCGGCCATGGGCATGGACAGCCGCGGACATAAACAGCCGCAGGTACAGACAGCTGCAGGCACAGACAACCGCAGGCACAGACTGCCGCTCTCCAGGGGAGACCGGAACGAGCCCCCTCGCCACTTCAGCACTTCAGCACTTCAGCAAGGGACCGACCTGCCCGGCCGCCTCCAGAATCGCGTGGTGCCGATCGAGCGGCGGGGTCGCTCGTTGCCCCCGGGCCCTCGGTCGGAGGGACGCCCAGGCAGGGCGCCCCTCCAGACGCAGGCCGGAGACGGTGCCCCGGCCCCCGTCCGGGAACCCGTTTCGCGGTTCCAAGTTGTCCAAGTTGTCAGAGTGCCGAACCGGGATTCTCGGGCCGGATGCGTCCTCGCCAGGCGCCTGTCTCTCCCCCGCGCTGTTCGACGTAGTCCTTGAAGCGGTGCAGATCGCCCTTGATCCGACGGTCGATCACGCCCAGCATGTCCGCGCTCTTCTCGGCAACGCCGGTGGGCTCCACGTCCATCGTGAGCTCCACCCGGGTGTGGGTGTCGTCCAGCCTCTCGAACCTGACCGACCCCCGTTGCCGGGTCTCGCCGTCGACGACCCGCCAGGTGATCCGGTCGTCCGCCAGCTGGTCGACGATCTCGGTGTCGAACTCGCGCCGCACCCCGCCGATCTTGGTGGTCCAGTGGTTGTGCCGCTCGTCGAGCTGCCGCACCTCCTCGACGCCCTCCATGAAGTTCGGGAACTCCTCGAACTGCGTCCACTGGTTGTAAGCGGTGTGGACGGGGACCTCGACGTCCACTGCTTCCTTGACCGTGCTCATCGTTTCCTCCTCGCTGACGGTCGTTCGTGCCGGGCCTGCGGCCCACCGCAGGCCCGGCAGGACACCGGGTACCCGAGTGCGGACACCCGAAGACCGATCCCGCAGGATCGATCACGTTCGGCCGAAGAGGGGCATACCGGCGCGTATCACTCGTCACGAAGGGCACTCGGCCGCCATGAACGCTGAGAGAGACATCCAGGGGTCCTACTGGCTGGAGACCGCACCGCCCGGCGCCCCCGCGCCCCCGCCGTCCGGTGATCTCACCGTCGACGTCGCCGTGGTCGGCGGCGGCATCGCCGGGCTCAGCACGGCCTGGGAGCTGGTCCGGCAGGGACGCGAGGTGGCGGTACTGGAAGCCGACCGCGTCGCCGCCGGGGTCACCGGCCACACCACGGCCAAGCTGACCGCCCTGCACACCCTGGTCTACGACCACCTGCGCCGCACCCGGGGCCCCGAGGGAGCGCGACTGTACGCGCTCTCACAGACCGCGGCGATCGGCCGTGCCCGCGAGATCGTCGACGAGCTGGGCATCGACTGCGAGTGGGAGGAGGCGGCGGCCTTCACCTTTGCCGAGGATCCGCGGCGCGTCGGAAGGCTGCGGGCGGAGGCCCAAGCGGCGCGTGAGGCGGGGCTTCCGGCAGAGTTCGTCACCGAGACCGACCTTCCCTTCGCCGTCGCCGGCGCGGTCCGGGTCAGCGGACAGGCCCAGTTCCACCCCCGCAAGTACCTCCTGGCGCTCACCGACGACCTGCACCGACGGGGTGGCACGGTGTACGAGGGAACACGCGTCGTCGGCCTCACCGAGGGTGAGCCCTGCGTCCTGCGGACGGACACCGGTGTGTCGATCCGCGCCGACAAGGTCGTGATCGCCACGCACTACCCCGTCTTCGACCGGGCCCTCCTCTTCACCCGCCTCAGCCCGCGCCGTGAACTCGTCGTCGCCGCCACCATCGACGAGGACCGCGCTCCGCACGGCATGTACATCACACCGGAGCAGGCCACGCGCTCCGTGCGCACCGCGCCGTACCGTGACGGCAAACGCCTGCTGATCGTCACCGGGGAACACTTCGTCCCCGGCACCACGGACGTCGAGAAGCGCTTCGCCCGGCTGTCCGCCTGGGCCGACGACCACTTCGCCGGGCTCACGTTCACCCACCGCTGGGCCACGCAGGACAACGACTCCACCGACTCCGTACCTCTGGTCGGCCCGCTCCGTCCCGGCAGCCGGCACACCTACGTGGCCACCGGGTTCGGCGGCTGGGGCATGAGCGGCGGCATCATGGCGGGAGGCCTGCTCAGCGACCTGATCAACGGCCGCGAGGTCGCGTGGGACGGCCTCTACGATCCGCGCCGCCTCGCCTCCGTCGTCCGCGAGGGAACGTCGTTCCTGAAGCACCAGGCTCACGTGGCCCGGCACTTCGTCGGCGACCGGCTTTCGCCCGTGACGGGCCCCGCACCGGACGACATCCCCCCGGGCGACGGCGCCGTAGTACGCCTGGGCGGACGGCAGTACGCCGTCCACCGGGACGAGAACGGCCACGTACAGGCAGTCTCGGCCCGCTGCACCCACCTCGGCTGCATCGTGTCCTTCAACCGCGCGGAGCAGGCATGGGAGTGCCCGTGCCACGGATCACGCTTCGCCCCGGACGGAGAGATCCTTCAAGGTCCCGCAGTACACCCTTTGGAGAAGCGCGACATCCCGGAATAGGTGCGGCTCGAGCAACCCACCGCTCCTGCCACACCGCCGAGCACGGCGGCCGGGAGTGACCCGGGCCAACGGGCACGGGACGCAGGTGCCGCCGTCAGTGCCCCAGCCGCACCAAGGACGCTCCGCGATGACGAAGTGGATCCGCGAAGCCCCGTCCTCCCGACGCCGCCCGGGCGAGGCCCATCTCCGCCCTGGAGTTGTCCGGCCTCCGCTCAGCCCTCCCCTGTGTGCTCCGGCAAGGGTTCTCCTCCACCCAGCGCTCGTTCCCAGGGCTGGGCAACTCCTCACTCATCGAGAGGGGCTCCCGACGACACCGACAGGGCGGCGTGCCCATGGCGTGCCCGTACGGCAGGTCAACCACGGTCAACACGTCTGCAAGGGCGAGGTCCAGCGCGCGTTGGCGGACGCGAACGGACTGGGCCGCGCCCAGGTGGTCCTTCGTGATCTCCGGCGTAGCGACACGGCCTCCGGCTCATCCAGCGCCGCAGGTCGTCGGCCGCGCTGAGGGCAGCCTCCCTGCCGAGTACACACGTCGCCACGGTTCCAGCTCGGCCACCAGGAGCGGGGAACGCTCATAGCACTCGTACTTCCCGCGCGCGGTGCTGGATTTCGCCTGCCCACGGCCGTTCACCTCGCCCAAAGGCAGCAGCGAGACCCCAGTTCTGAGAGGACGCGAGGCCGCCGGCAGTCGGTTCCATTCATCCGGGAGCGCCGATTCGCGGCGCCAAAAGCCGTTCCCGTTTGCGGGAACGGCACTGTTCCCCATCCCGCAACACCCCACGAGTACTGCAGGCTTGTCGAAGCAGCAGGATACGAACATCAACAACAGTGTCGCGCTGAAGCCAAAGGGGTTGGTCGTGGACCGCGCATTGCTGACTACCAGATCGGCCCTCATCCTTCTCCTCGCTGTCCTTTGCGGCATCGGGACAGGCATCCTGACCACGTTCGCAGGAGCGGAGCCCCCAGAAGCGGTCCTATGCGGCATGACAGGGCTATCTGCTGCCGTGCCCTTCTTCAATGGTCTCATCGACTGACATTCGCACATACAGCCGACGGGCAGGCGGCCGCCTGAACAGGAACAGCGGACCGCGCACGAGAGGGTATTCCATAAGTGAAATCCAACGTATCTAAAATTGCTACGGAAAGGGTAAGGATCGGTGAGTAATCCTTTAGATGAGACCGGCGACCTCAAAGATTTCAAGCATTTGCCGGAATCGCTGTCTCCGGAGGTTCGCGACCTGGCTCTCGCCATGCGACGACTCCTCAAAGCTTCAGGAAGATCTCTGCGCGCTTTTTCCGCCTCCCATCACATGAGCGCCTCTACTGCCTCTCGGTACCTCTCGGGCGAACGCCTTCCGGAAAAGTATCTCCTCGATGCCCTGCTGAAATCTGCCTGCAGTGCTCTCGGGCAGGAAGTCACCTCTGATGTGCAGGGGCACCTCTACCGGCTCCACCGTGAGGCGCTACTGGCCGACCGGCCCGCGAAGTACCACGAGCAGATGGCCAGTGATCGCTTGGAAGACGCGATCCTGCAAAGAGAGCAGGCCGACCTGCAGATCAACGACCTTCGGGCCGAAGTTTCCGGCCAGAAAAGCCAGTTGCGCGCGCTGGAATCCCAGATTCAGCAGATTGAAGCGGCGCGTTTCGAGGAACGGCAGCGCTGTGGCAATGAACTGGAGTTGTACCGTCGCCAGAGGGACAATCTGGAGGAGCAGCGCGAGCAACTGCGTATGAAAATCCAGGGCTTGGAGAGCGCGCTGCAGAGGGCGATTCGCGAACGTGACTCCGCGCAAAAGCGCTGTGCCGAACTGGAGGCAGAGCTCGCGACGGCCGAAGACCTGGCGGAACGGGAGGAGCTGGAGTGGCAGGCCGCCGAAGAGCGCTCGCGCTCGGTGAGAGCGGCCAACTCGGCCGAGCAGCACCTCGTGGATCTCGAGCGGATCCGGAGGGAAGCCGAGCAGGTGCGTAGGCAGGCAGCCCAGGAGGCTGCCGCCCATCGCGAAGAAGCGGAGGCGACGGCAAAAAAGATCATTGCGGAAGCCTCGACCAGGGTCACGAAGATCAGGCCATCGATGGTGCCGAGGTCCGCGGCACTGCGCCGGTTGCGGGAGGTGGCGACGGACATCGCCGAACATCGTTTGCCGATACTGATCGGCCGCCTGTCCAGGTCTGACCCGGCCGACGTGGACACCTGGTTCGCGCACATGCCGATCGACACTCGTGACGAGATCGGCGATATTGCCAGAGCTTTCGACCAAGTCCACCGCATGGCCGTCGAGCAGGCCCTGCTGCGGGCCCGTATCACAGCAATCTTCACTGCCTTCGCGCGGCGTACCCAGGCGCTGATCGCAGGCCAGCTGGCCCTACTCGACGACCTCAAGAACGATGAGGCCGGCTCGCAGCGTCTGACAGACCTCGATGAACTCGGCCGCCTCGCGACCCGTGCGCGCCGCCACACTGAAACCCTGCTGACCCTTGCGGGCGAGGAGCCCAACCGCTATCGGGACCAGCCGGTCCCACTGATCGAGGTCTTGCTCGCCGCCCGCTGTGAAGTAGGGGACTACCAGCGCATTAAGTTTTCAGACATTCCGAAGACCAAGGTGCGCGGTCGTGCTGTTACCGACCTCGTACACCTGCTCGCCGAGCTCTTGGAGAACGCCACGACCTTCTCCCCTCCGCAGGACAACGTCCGTGTCACCGCATCACGTATGCCCGACGGCCTCGTGTCGATCGAGATCCACAGCAGGGGCATCGGCCTCATCTCCGAGGACTACGCCGATATCAACGAAAGGCTGGCGTGCCCTCCGGTCTTCGACACCTCGATCGCGCGGGGCATGGGCCTGTTCGTGGTCGGGCAGTTGTCCGGCCGACACGGCGTCCTTGTCCGGTTACGCCCCACCAGCGAGCGGGCCGGCATCGCCACGCTGGTCATGCTGCCAAGGAACATGACCCTCAATGGGAACGGACAGCCATCGGGCAGTGCCAATCCCCTTTCCGCGGCCACCCCGATGCGATACGCGCTTGAGCCGCAGGGTGTGGACACTATGTAACCGGCGCCATGCCCGACTTCACGTCGGCAGCTGCGCACTCGAAGCGGCTCTGGACCCCGAATCCGGGGCCCTGCGGGACGAGCGCATCCGGGCATCCACCGCGAGACCTCAACTGCCGTCAGTCGCACCGCTGGGCTGCATCTCGGCTGGGGCCCTCGGACGCGCGCCTCCTGCCAGGAGCCGACGTAAAGGTAAGCCGCACCGGCCGGCGCTTCGGTGAGAGCGAATGTCGCCGTACTGCGACTCCGCTCGGAGCACTGATCACCGGGGTCAGCGGCTGGCTCTTCTTCACGAAGGGCCTGCTTCACGTCGGCAAGTAGGGCGCACCACTTCATGGACCGCCCACAGCGAGCGCCGCCTCTGCAAGGCGCCTCGGCTCAGACCTTCTCCGCGCTCAGGCGCGGATGCTCGGCAGTGAGAAGCCCGATGTCTTCCACGTCCGAGGTCAGGATCGTCACCCGGCCGGGATGCTGCAGGGCGGTCGCGCACAGCATGGCGTCGATGGCGTACTTGTGGCCGTGCAGCCCCGCCGCACGCAGCAAAGCGGCAGCGGATTGCGCAACGGTCTGGGTCACCGGCTCGATACTCAGGCGGGACAGGGTCCACTTCAGTGCGGCGTCGTTGATCTTCGGGTGGATCACCTCGACCAGCACGGCGGCTGAGGTGATCACTGGCAGGTCCGCGTCGCGAGCCGCCGTCAGCCACTCATGGATTTCCCGATCCCGCTGTACGGCCTTGGCCAGGCCCTCGCTGTCCAGGACCAGGGCACCGCTCACGCGGCCGCCCCAGCGTTCGAGGCGCCTCCGGCCAGCCGGGCACGCTTGGCTGCCACGGCCTCGGGGTCGGCGGGGCCGTGCACCTTGTCGAAGTCCGCGATCAGCTCGTCCAGATTATCCCGCTCGATCTGTCGCTGGGCCGCCTTCTCCAGGTAGGCCGAGACGCCTCGTTTGCCGACTCGTTCGCGGATCGCGTGGAGAGTTCCGGCGGTCAGAGTGACGGAGATACCACTGGTGGGGCCATCGCCGGGCGGGAAGTCAACGTCGTCATCAGTCACACATCTAGTGTGCCATTAAATATAGCATAGCGGGTGGCGAGTCTTGTGAGAATCCGTGCCTTCCACATGCCCGTAAGCGCGGAAAACCATGGTGAACAGCGGTGCGATCCGACCCACGCGACCACTCGCAAGCTCCAGCTGTCCGTGGTGATCAGTTGTCGCGTGCCGGATTCGCGCCAGAGCGTTGATCGTCAACGGTGTCTTCATCTGGCACGGCAGCGACTTCCTGCTGTCGGTCGTCGTCGGAGTGCTGATAGATCAGCGCGGCTTTCTCGGACCCACCAAGGCAGTTCACCCATGACCGAAGCCGGCCTCCGGGCGGCGGCTGCGGCGCTCAGCGCCCCCGGTGGATCCGGCATTCCGCTCAGGTGCCCTTGCGGAGCCGTTCGGTAATGAGATGGCCGATATCAGGGGTCACCCGATCATGCGGTGTCTTCACCCTCAGTGCGACTGCCAGATCGATCGCGTGCACGTCGACCACGGCTTCGGCGAGATCGGCGAGAGCGGTTGCTGACGTACGGGCTCGCCACCAGGACACCACACAGAGCACCGCCGCGAACGCCGCAGCCGGCCACCAGAGCGGAGCGAGCGCCAGATACAGCACGGCCCAGGCTCCGGTCAGCATGGCGGCCGAGAAACCGTCCCGCCCGGTTCTGACCGCCTCCTGCACCGTGTCCGGCACGACCAGCCAGAGCCGGGGCCAGCACGAGGAGAGGTCCAGGCCGTACTCGTTCCTGACCCGGACTTCGGCGGCCCGCAGACGATCTCCCGTCCAGGTCGGGCAGCCAGGTGGTACGAGGCAGATGGCGTTGCGGGCCGCGACGAGTTCGTCACGCGAGGGGCGGTGCTCCCCTTCCGCCGGTGTGACCGCGCGCACCCGCTCGTGCGCCTGGGACCAGCGCCTGCTTCGGCGTTCCGTCAACCGACGTGCGAGCGGTCGGGCCCAGCCGGGCCATGCGCCGCAACAGGCGAGTTCGACGGGGACCGCAACCGCTTGAGCGAGCAGCATCGCCCCCGCGGTGACGAGCAGGATCGCGCCGACAACGAACACCACCGGAACCGCACTTCGCAGCGAGGGCGGAACCCCGGCCCCGGACAGCCGAGCCTGCCCCTGGCTTCCGAGGCCGGCGAAACTGATCTGCGACTACCCGAACGTGACCGCCGCGAAGGCGGTCACCGTCTCGCGGGTTTCCGGCATGTGATCGCGACCCGCTGGAACGTTCCGGACCGGGCGGCTTCGACCATCGCCGACGCGTTCTACAAGAGCTTGGCACGCCAGGCAATACCGCCTGCCGCCGGCATCCCCACCGCCCTGCACCATGCTGTGCGGCAGATGCGGGACGCGGAGGCCCACCTACCGAGCCGGTGGGCCGCCCACTATCACACCGGCCCATGACCCCTGACGTTGCACATGTCCGCCCTCGCCAACGTCCTCGCGGCCGTGTAGGACAGCACCGCGCCCGACGACCCCGACAAGCTCTCGGCCTAGGCACGCGGACGGGACAGCAGCGCTTCAGGTCGCCCCCCGTCGAGGGCGCCCGGAGCCCGTGCGCGGGACTCGGATTCGCTCCAGCACGGGCCGGAGGTCCCCCTTGTGCGGGCCGCGGCCGCGTTCTGGTGGGCACGCGCGACTGTGGAGTCCGCGCTCACGTCCCAGGCGATCAGGCCCTGCGCGCAACAACCGCTCCGGTCCGGCCCACTGCTCGTCCGTCACATCTCCGCGCCCCGCGTGTGGGTCATGGCAGGTCCTGATCCACTTCTGAACCGGGGCTCAGCAGAGTTCGCCCGCCAGCAGCCCCATCGTGAACATGTCGTACCACTTGCCGTCGCGGCGGAAGACCTGACGAAGACGGCCCTCCTCAACGAAGCCGACCTTCTCGTAGACCTTGCGCGCGGCATGGTTCTCGGTGACCACGGTCAGCGTCACCTTGTGGAGGCGCATGTCATCGAAGCCGTAGCGGCAGATCGTCCGCACCGCGTCGGTGGCGTATCCGCGGCCCCAATACGCCTTCTCGCCCAGGTAGATGTCGAGCTTGGCGATGCCCTTCTCCGGGTTCGCGTCGTGCAGCATGACCAGGCCTATGAGCTGGCGGTCGGCCAGTGCCTCGATGCCAAGGAGCAAGTCGCCATAGGTGTTGCGGGGGCGCTCCTCCAGCCCCTTGCGGACGCGTTCCACCGGCTGGGCATACGTGTCGTCCATCCACCGCATGACCTCGGGGTCGTGGTTCCAGCGCCACAGTGCGTCGGCGTCCGCGGGACCCATCGCCCGCAGTTTCACCAGTTCTCCGAGCGCCATGCTCACCGACCCCTCGTGCGCCTTGTGATCACCCTACGAATCACGAATTGGTACCACGGTCGGGATCGCACGCTCAATCGGTTTCGGCGGTGCCGAGACCGGGCCCGGAGCAGGTTCGGGAGGAAGCGCCGACCGTCGGCCCGGCCACCTCCCTCTGGTCCCCGCCCAAGCGCCAAGGCTTCCCGGGGAGGAGTCCGTGTGCCGCGTGCTTCAGGTCGGCAGCCACTTCACCACCGCGTCTCCGCGCGCGGCCGTCTGCGTGTAGAACTCCGTCAGCTCTCGGTGCGCCGCCGCGAAAATGCCTCGTGTGTCGGGCTCCGCGGTGACGCCGCCGTAGCGCGGCAGCAGTTCGTCGCGGGCGAAGACCCACAGCGCGTCGAAGTCGGTCACCGTCAGGAATCTGGCCACCCGTTGCGCCTGGCCCGCCGTCAGCACCAGGAACGGCGGCTTGTACCGATCGGGGTGGAACACCGGCCGACCGCCGAGCACCACCTGGGCCTGGGGGCGATGCTCCGCGCGGTGCGGGGGATCGCCGGCGTAGAGGAGTTCCTGGTCCAGATATCGCTTGTCCAGCACATCCTCGCGGTGCCGGTCGACGCGGTGCCGGACGGTGTCCGAGGCGTCCCCGAACAGCCGCTCCAGCCAGGTCGCGCTGTTGCGCAGTGCCGGGGGCGGCACCGCTCGCAAATGAAAGTAGAGGCTCATCACAGATGGAGCGCACGGGGACGCCGGAGCATCACTCCACCCGGCGCACGCCGCGTTCCGGAAGCCCCCCACCGGCCGTCGTACGGCAAGGTGGGAGACGGCTCTGCGCCAGTCGTCGGAACCCCGGAGAACCAGGTGACGGATCATCTGTCGATCGCGCTGCGCGGCTTCCCTGAACATACGCGGGTGAGGTGATCGTCCGCCGTGGGTCCGAACGGCGTGTGGGGCGGCCGGACCCCATGCAGCGGTCGGGGTCCGGCCGCCCGCGTCCCTCTCCATGTCGCCTCCGGGGGGAGTCGAGAGCGGCGCGGAGAGAGTTCCGGGAGTGGTCGTGGCACCGCCGTGACGTCCGGCCTGGGGATCACCGATCACCGGCGGGCCGTCCGGTGCGGACTCGGTACTCACACAGCGCACGGCCGGTGCGATATGTCACCCGGCTGGGACGGCACGGATTGCGAGCAGGTGTCCGAACACCGGATTCGCCGGGCTTCGCTGAGCCGTAACGCCGTCCGGCCCGGCGTACGGATCGGCTCAACGTCCTTACGTCGCCGTTTCCTTGGAGCCGGCGACGGGCCTCGCGGCTTCGCCGGCCACGCGACAGGAGCTCCGACGACCACGTGAGGGACGCCTGATGCGTTGTGACACTTCCGTGGGAACGCGCGCTGGTCCCAATGGGGCCGTCGATGCCAACGGGGCTCGTCGGACGGAACGGACTCGCTTTGAACCAGGTGCGAACGAGGACAGTCTTGGGCCAGGCACGGCAATCCCGCCGCGTACAGACGTACGACGGGGAATTGGGCGCGGCGGTCGCGCGGGCCCAGGACGGGGACGAGACCGCCTTCGCGGTCGCGTACCGGATCGTGCAGCCGGGCCTGCTCGGCTATCTGCGCGGATTCGTCGGCGAGGACGCGGAGGACGTGGCGTCCGACGCCTGGCTGGAGATCGCCCGTGACCTCACACGGTTCAAGGGGGACGGGGCCGGTTTCCGCGGCTGGACGGCGACCATCGCCCGGCACCGGGCGCTGGACCATCTGCGCCGCCAGCGCGTGCGGCCCCGGTCGGGAGGGACCGAGCAGGACGTACTGAACCTGGCCGGCCCGCACAGCACGCATGACGAGGCACTGGAGACCCTCTCCACCGAGCGGGCCCTGGAACTGGTCCGCGGGCTGCCGAAGGACCAGGCCGAGGCCGTGCTCCTGCGAGTCGTTGTCGGCCTGGACGGTACCGCCGCCGCGCGCGTCCTCGGCAAGCGCCCGGGAGCGGTGCGCACCGCCGCCCACCGAGGTCTGAAACGCCTCGCCCAGGAGCTGGGCGTCGGGGGCCAGGCGGCGGACCGTGTGACGGATGAGGCGTCCCGGACGCTGGGGGAGTCGAAGTGAACGACGCCCGCGACAGTGGGCCGGCGGCCGGGCGACAGGGCCCGGAACGCCAGGTGGATCGAACATGTCGGACAGGAACGGAAGCGGACATGGGTGAACGGCTGAGCGGCGACGGAGTGCCGGGCCGTCGATGTGTGCACCCTGACGACGCCGCGCCCGCCCCATGGGACGTACGGGACATGCGGGATGTACAGGACCTGCGGGACGTGCGGGATGTACAGGACCTGCGGGACGTGCGTGACGTGCGGGACATGTGCGACGACACCGTGCTGGAGACGGCGCTGGCCACCGTCCTGCGCGGAGCCGATCTCGCCCCCGAGGCCGAGCAGCGGGCCGTGGCCGCCTTCCGGGCCACCCGTGGCACGGACGTGCACCGGGCGCGTACCCGGCGCCGGGACGACTGGCGGCTGCCCGCGGAGCGGCGGACCGGGCGCCCTGTGAAGACAACGTTCGCCGCCGTGTTCGCCAGCCTCGCCCTGGGCGGTGTCGCGGTCGCGGCCATCGGTTCGGCCGGCTCGTCCACGGACGGCGCCGGTGCCGACCGGAAGACCCCGCACCCCTCGGTGTCCGCCCCGGCCCGGCCGAGCGGTGAGACCTCGTCGGCCTCCTCCGGCGGGGTCCGACCGACGGACGGCCCGGCCGCCGCCCAGGACACCGAGGCCCACTGCCGCGCCTACGAGCACGTCAAGGACCGCGGCAAGGCGCTCGACTCGACGGCCTGGCAGCAACTCGTCGCGGCGGCGGGCGGCGAGGGCAAGGTCGCCGCGTACTGCGCCGAGCGGCTGGCGCGGGCGACAGCCGCTCCGGGCAGGTCCGGCGACACGGGCAAACCCGGCGCGGGCGCCGCGGACGCCGGCACGGGTACGGGTACGGGTACGGGTACGGGTACGGCGGGGAACACCGGCACGTCGGGCAACGGGAATCCCGGCAACGACGCCGACGCCGACGGCGCGGAAAACGGGTCCGCGGCCGGGGCCGGGACCGGCAACGGCAAGGCAAGCGGCGGGAAGGGCGAGTAACCACTGCGCCCATCGGCGGCCGGGCCACTCGCCGTTCGGGGGCGCGAGAAGGCGTTGCGCCAAGGGTGAACCGGCGGAAATCGTGCGGTGGCCGCGCACCAAGGAAAGGGCGCCTTCCCCCAGGTCGGGCGGCCTCGTCCGCGCCGCCGACGAGTGCGGTCAGGGCGGCCGGTCCGACTTCGTCGAGCTGGAGACCGGGCAGCGGATCTCGGAGGCGGTCGCCCTGTGGCGGTCACAGCGCGAGGCGGACCGCCGTGTTCCCCGGAGCCACCCGAGAGACAGCCACCCGGCAAGCGGCGGCCGTCTCATGCTGTGGTCGTGGTCGTGGTCGGAGTCCGGTGCACAGCGGTCCGGTCACCGCTCGGGCAACGACGCCGCACGACGAATCCACGGAGGTCAGCAGCCGAGCAGCCGCACAAGCGCCGCCGCTTCCCAAGCCGAGAGCGCGAGTTCGATTCTGGTCACCCGCTGTTGTCGAAGGCCCAGATCAGCGGCCTGGGGCTTTTGCATTGCTGAGGGCTCCTCCGCTGAGGGCGGCCGCCACGGCTCCCTAGTAGGCCACTTGGGGCCAAGCTCACTTCAACACGCTGAAGTTGAAAGGAAAGTGATCAATCGTCGGGTGCCGGATTCGCGCCAGAACGTTGATCGTCCGGATCACTGGTGGCTGCTTCCGGCACAGCGGCGGCTTCCTGGCCTGCCCGCGCACGCTCGCGTCGAGTCCGGCAGTGACTTCCCGCTGCCGCTCGACCGTCCCGTTCGGTCGACGGGTCGCGTGCGAGGATGTCGTCCGTGACCGGATCGTCGTCCTCGTCTGTCGCCGAGGGCCCGTCTCGCAGTCAGGGTCTGGGTCCCCGTGCCGCTGCCGCGCTCGTGTTCGGGTCCTCGGCCGCGGTCCTTGTGGTGGAGATCGTCGCCCTGCGGCTGCTGGCTCCCTACCTCGGCCTCACCCTTGAGACCAGCACGATGGTGATCGGCATCGCCCTCACGGCGATCGCCCTCGGGTCGTGGCTGGGTGGGGTCGTTGCCGACCAGGTCGATCCGCGTCGGCTCATAGGTCCCGCGCTCGGGGTGTCGGGAGCGGTCGTGGCGCTCACCCCCGCCGTGCTGCGCACCAGCGCGGAGTGGGCACCGGCGCTGCTCCTGCTGATCGCGGCGCTGACCATACTCGTGCCGGGCGCGCTGCTCTCCGCGGTGACGCCGATCGTGACGAAGTTACGGCTCACCAGCCTCGCCGAGACCGGAACGGTGGTCGGCCGGCTGTCCGGCGTCGGTACCGTCGGCGCCATCTTCGGCACCGTCCTCACCGGCTTCGTCCTCGTGTCGCGGTTGTCGGTCAGCGGCATTCTGATCGGCCTCGGAACACTGCTGGTGGCCGGCGCGGCGCTGATCGAGTGGCGGACGCGCGGGTGGAGCGGCACCCCTGCCCTCACCCTCGTGGTCGTGGCCGGCGGCCTCGCCACCACGGTCGCGCCCGGCGCCTGCGACACGGAGACCAAGTACCACTGCGCACGGGTCGTCGCGGACCCCGACCGGGCCGGCGGCCGGACCCTCGTTCTGGACGGCCTGCGGCACTCCTACGTCGACGTCGACGATCCGACCTTCCTGGAGTTCGCGTACGTGCGCGCCATCGCGTCGGTGGTCGATGCCGCCTTTCCCGAAGGTGAGCCACTGGCCGCCCACCACCTGGGCGGCGGCGGGCTCACCTTTCCCCGTTACCTCGCCGCCACCCGGCCCGGGACGCGCAGCCTCGTGTCCGAGATCGACAGCGGGGTCGTACGCATCAACCGCGAGCGACTCGGTCTGGGACCGGGCGCCGGTATCGACGTACGCGCCGAGGACGGCAGGCTCGGTCTGCGGCGGCTGGACGACGGCAGTCGTGACCTCGTCGTCGGCGACGCGTTCGGGGGCGTCAGCGTGCCGTGGCACCTCACCACGGTGGAGGCGATGACGGACGTACGGCGGGTGCTCGACGAGGACGGCCTGTACGTCGCCAACCTCATCGACCACGGCGGCATGGACTTCGCCCGTGCCGAGGTGGCCACCCTCGGCGAGACGTTCGAGCATGTGGCCGTCCTCGGCGAACCCGCCGACATCGGCCTCGCCCCGAACCCCGGCACCCCCGACGGCGGCAATCTGGTGGTGCTCGCCTCCGACCGGCCGGTCGACCTGCGAGCGGCCCAGGAAGCGCTGGACTCCCGGCAGACCGGCTGGAAGACCTCCACCGGCGACGAACTCGCCTCCTGGATCGGCGATGCCCGACCGCTCACCGACGACTACGCACCCGTCGACCAGCTCCTCCAGCCCTCCAGCACACGCAGCAGCGGCAGCGGCTGAAATCCCTCGCTTTGCCGTCCGGTTCACGGTAGGCGTCGAGGTACCGGTTACGTCCTGTCAGACGGCCTTGACGACGATGCCGGTCGTTTCGAGGGCCGTAATCTCGTCGGCCGGGGCCGCCGTGTCGGTGACGAGTGTGTGCAGGAGGGTGGCGGGGCCGACGTGGGCGTAGGCGGTGCGGCCGAGCTTGCTGCCGTCGGTGGCGACGATGACGCGGCGGGTGGAGGCGATGGCGGCCTTCTTCACGGCCGCGTCGTCGAGGTCGTACGCGGTCAGGCCCTCGGCCGCGCTCAGACCGCAGCAGCCCATGACGGCCGTGTCGAAGCGCAGTGCCGACAGGGACGTGAGGGTGAGAGGGCCGGTGAGGGCTCCCTCGGCGGCCCGCGGCTGACCGCCGGGGACCATGAGCGTGGCCGTGCTCGGGACCTCGCCCAGTACGTGGATGGCCTGCAAGGACAGAGGCATCACCGTGACCGGGCGCCGGCGCAGCAGGTGGGCGACCTCCAGGCAGGTGGTGCCGCTGTCGAGGAGGACGGTCTCGCCGTCGGCGATGAGCGAGGACACCTCGGCCGCGATGCGGCGCTTGGCATCGACTCCCTCGTGGGCACGCAGCGCGAACGGCGGCTCCTGCCCCCGGAGCAGCAGGGTGCGCGCGCCGCCACGGACGCGCTCCAGGACGCCTTGCGCGGCCAGCGCGTCGAGGTCGCGCCGGATGGTCATCTCGGAGGCGCCGGTCAGGTCGACGAGTTCCTGGACCGTGATCCTTCCCGACTCCCTGACGGCCTGCGCGATCATCCCGTGCCGGTCTGTGCTGCTCATCCCGCGATTGAACACGACCCGAAACGAACATTCAATGTGTGCGAAGTGACAGCATTCGATCGCATCGGATGTTCGTTACGGTGGATTTCATGAATCATTCGCTTCGAGCCGCCCGAGTCGCGACCTTCGTCTACTTCAGTCTTTGCGGCACTCTGATGGGCACCTGGGTGGTGAACATCCCCGCCGTCGAGGAGCGCGTGGGCATCAGTCACGCCACGCTCGGGGGGCTGCTGGTGCTGCTGGGGCTGGGGGCCTTCGTCGGTATGCAGGTGGCCGGGCGTCTGACCGACTATCTCGGGGCGCGCGTCGTCGTCCCCGCCACCGGCGTGCTGTGCAGCGCGGCCCTGGTGCTGCCCGGCCTTCCCCGGGAGCCGTGGGCGCTGGCAGGTGCCCTGCTGGTCTTCGGGTTCTGCAACGGCTGCCTGGACGTGAGCATGAACGCCCACGCCGTGCATGTGGAGAAGGCGTACGGCCGGCCCGTCATGTCCGCCTTCCACGCCACGTTCTCGGTCGGCGGCGTCCTCGCCGCGCTCGTCGGAGCGGCTACGGCGAGCGCCGGGCTGAGCCCTGCCGCGGGCATGGCCACCATGGGAGCCCTGGGCATCGTGATCGCCCTGGCGTCGGCACGGGCCCTGCTGCCGGCGGCGCCCGCCGTTGCCGTACCCGCCGCTGCCGTACCCGCCGCTGCCGACACCGGCTCCGCACGTGAGGCCGACTCCACGGGGGAGGCGGCCTCTACGGGGAAGGCCGGGCAGGCACCGGCCACCGCGCGCCGCTCCACCAGCGGGCGCATCTGGGTCCTCGCCGCCCTGGCCCTGATGGTCATGCTGTGCGAGGGAGCCGCCAACGACTGGAGCGCGCTGCACCTGAAGGACGTCCTCGGCGCACCCGCGAGCACGGCCGCCTTCGCGTACGGCACCTTCGCGGCGACCATGACCATCGGCAGGCTGCTCGCCGACCGCCTCGTCGCCCGGTTCGGGTCCATGGCGATCCTCCGTCACGGCGCGGCGACGGCTGCCGTCGGCATCGCGATCGTGACCGTCTCCCCGTGGATGTGGGCCGCGTTCGCGGGGTGGGCGCTGTTCGGTCTGGGGCTGTCCGGCTGTGTCCCGCAGCTGTTCAGCGCGGCGGGGCACGCCGACCCCGCCGCCGCGGGGGCCAATGTCTCCCGCGTCGCCGGGCTCGGCTACGTCGGCATGCTCGCCGGCCCCGCCGTCATCGGCTGGCTGACCCACTTCACCGCCCTGAACCACACCTTCGTACTGCTGATCCTGCTGTGTGCGATCACCGCTGGGGCCGCCGGGATCCTGCGCACCGATTCCGACCGCACGCGCCGCACGCGCCACGCGCGCGAGATGGCACACGGCAGCCACTGACCGCCTGTGCGGCACGGCTCACTCCGTGCCGCACAGGCTTTCCTCCCGCCCCCGCCGTCAGAACCCGGAGGAACCCTCACCATGCCCACCGACCGACACATCGTGCTGTTCGACCTCTTCGGGGTCATAGCCCGCCACCAACGCCCGGGCGCCCTGGCGAAGATGGCCGCCCGCTGTCACACACCCACCGACGCCTTCACCACGGCCTACTGGGCCTGCCGCCCGCCCTACGACGCGGGCCTGCAGTCCGCGCCCGAGTACTGGACCGCCGTACTGCGATCCCTGTCCGTCGAAGTCAACGCCGACGCCGACGCCGACACGATCGAGGAACTGCGCCTCGCCGACATCGACAGCTGGTCGCGCGTCGACAACCGGATGGTCGCCTACGCCCAGTCCCTCCGCGCCGTCACCGAGGTCGCCCTGCTGTCCAACATCCCCTCGGACCACGCGGACGCCTTCCTCGCCGCGCAGCCCTGGCTGCACACCCTGGACCACGTCGCCTTCTCCGGGAGGATCAAGGCGGCCAAGCCGGCCCCGGCGGCCTTCCATCACTGCGTCATCGCCATGCGGGCCGCCCCGGCCGACTTCCTCTTCGTCGACGACCGCGAGGAGAACGTACGCGCCGCGCGGGCCGTGGGCATGAACGGACACCTCTTCACCGACCGCGACGAACTGACGGCCGCCATCGACACCTGGCTGCCCACTCGACGCCCCACGCGGAAATGACACCTGACATGAGACACCGTGAGCACGTGTCAGACGGCGTCGATCAATGCCAGGTCCATCGGTACGAGCGTCGTCGACGACAGCAGTGCGCGGATCAGGTTGTCGTTGAGGGCGTTGCCCAGGGGCTCGCCGAGTTCCTCGCGGGTCAGCCAGGGGACGCCGTCGCGGGACAGGCGGGTGCGTACGCCGTTGACCAGGTGTTCGACGCGTTTGTCCGTCCAGCCCGCGTGCGGCTGGGACTCGGCGAGTTGGGCGGCGGTCTGTCGCCAGGTCAGGGGCTGCGGCCGGGGCTCGTGGAGCAGGTACCGGCGACCCAGGACGACGAGGGCGAGCTTCTCCTGCTCGGTCAGGATCCACACCCGGGGCGGGCGGGTGACGTCACCGTGCCGCGGCAGTGGTCGCTCGCCCTCGGGGCCGGTGACGAAGACCTCCAGCAGGTGCTCGCGGCCCCGTGAACCGCCGACGAACAGCGGGGTGTAGCCGATGTCGAGCGGCAGTGGCTCCTCGCCCCGGAACAGCAGGCGGGCCCCGGCGCACCGAATCGGCAGGCGCCCGGCGTTGCTCACCCACCAGCGGCCTTCCCGGTGGGTGAGCGTGCCCTGGTGGCGGCTGAGCCGGGGGTCGTCCTCGCCGAGGCAGACGTGTACCTCGGGCCGGTTGCGGCCGAACAGGACCTCGCGCCCGTCCCCGGGCCCCAGTGTCATACCGCCGGTCAGCGCGAGCGCGAAGAGGGTGCCGGGCAGCGGCGCGGACGCGCCCCGGGCGAGGCTCCCGTGGGTGGCGGCCAGGAGCCGGCCGCCTGGAGCGGGCATTCCCCGCCTGCCCGGGTATCGCTCCCCCGGGTGTCGCTCCCCCGGATCCCGCTCCCCCGGCCGTCGGTCCCCCGGCCGTCTGCGTGCCATCCCCGGCTCGGTCATGTCACGTCCCCGTCCCCGTCCCCGTCCCCGGCAGCCGCTTCGCGATGTTCCGTACGACGACCGCGGCGAACTCCGTTGCCGTGTCGCACAGTTGCTTCGCGGACTGCGGGGCGTACACGGTCAGCTGGAGGTGCTCCGTGGTGGGATCGCCGACCGCGTTCCGGTAGGTGCGGTGCGGAGTCCGTACGGTGCAGCTGTCGTCCTCGGCCTCGTCCGCGACGACGTAGCTCTTCGTGCCGGCGACGTTCACCGGCTTTCCGTCGTCGGCGTCCAGGGAGTTGTCCCGGCTGAACTGGATCTCCACCTCGCGGTCGCCGTCGTCGCTCGACCAGTCGCAGCTCCAGGAACCGAAGCCGCCGTCGTCGTTGTCCGCCTTGACGCCGGGAAGCCTCTTGAGCTCGGTGGCGTCGAGCAGCGCGCAGGCGTCGAGCCGGGCCAGGGAGTTCTTGGCCGGCGGCGACGAACGGCGGGGGACCGGGCCCTCTGCCAGCACACCGACGACGCGGTCCGAGGCGGCGTCGGCCAGCTGGCACGGGTCGGGCGACACCTTGTTGAGCTGCTTGCCGATGACGCGGATCTGCTTGCCGTCGGTGGTCAGGACCGCCCGTTCGCAGGCGTTCCCGTCACGCTTGAGCGTCACGACCGTGAGGCTGCCGACCAGCCGGGTGGACACGATGTCTTCGAACTCGTCACGGTCCGAGTCGAGGTTCACCTCGACGTCCGCGTTGTCGTCACCGCTGTTGTTGCGCACCAGGACGTCGCACCGGTCGATCTCCCCGTAGTCGGGGTCCAGTTCCGTACCGCCGAAGCGGCTCAGCGAGGCCGCGCCCATCAGCCCGCAGGGGTCCGCCGTGCGCTCGTCGCCGATGGCACCGGCCCGCGCCGCGACCGGCGGTTTCGCGTCGGTACGGCCGCCCTTGTCGCCCTCGTCCCCCTCGTCGTCCGAGGCCCACGGGCCGAAGAGGACGAGTCCGGCCGTGATCGCGCCCGCCGCGACCAGCGCGACCCCCGTGATCACCAAGGGGTGGTGGCGGTGGCGGCGTACGGGCCGTGGTGGCTGAAGCATGAAGGGCGTGTAGTCCCCCGGGCGGCGCAGGAGCCGCGGCAGCCGGAGCGTGCGGGACGCGAGGTCCCCGCGACCGCCCCCCGTACCGCTGTCGTGCAACCGCTCCTGTAGGTGCGGGGGCGGGGGTGCGGCGCGCGTCAGCAGCTGCTGTGCCCTCGCGGCGTCGGGCCGGCGCCGGGGCTCCACCTCCAGCAGGGCGGTGAGCGGCTCGTCCAGCGGGCCGGCCCGGAGCGCGGGCTCGATGTGTCCCTCGACGGCGCGGGCCAGATACGCCATGGGGTGTTCGGCCTCCCCGTACGGCGACCGGCCCTCGACCGCCGAGAACAGGGAGGCACCCAGGGAGAACACGTCGGACTTCTCGCCCGCGGGCTGCCCCTTGGCCAACTCCGGGGCCAGATAGCGGGGTTTGCCGCGCACACCGGCCGTCGTGCTGTGGGTGACGTCGCTCCACAGGGCCCGCGAGATCCCGAAGTCGGTGAGTCTCGCGATGCCTTCGTCGGTGACGAGGATGTTCTCCGGCGTCACATCGCCGTGCACCACACCCTCGTTGTGGGATTTCGCCAACGCGGCCGCGATCTGGCAGCCGATCGATCCGGCCTCCTCGGGCGTGAGCGGGCCGCCCTCCGTCATCATCTGGGCGAGGCTGCGCGAGGGGACGTACTCCATGATGATCCAGCAGGTGGCGCCCTCGTCGACGAAGTCGAAGACGCCCACGATGTTCGGGTGGTGCAGCCGCCCGGCGTTGCGCGCCTCGCCCATGAGCCGGCGCGTGGCCCGATCGTCGTCCAGGCGTGCGCACTTGACCGCGACGCGCCGTTCGAGCCGCTCGTCCCAGGCCAGCCAGACGACGCCCATCCCGCCCCTGCCGATGGGCTCCCGCAAGAGATACCGGTCGGCGATCCTGTCCCCGGCCTCCGGCGTCACCAGCACCGCGCCACCCCTCGCCCCACAACTGTCCGCCCTGCCAGGTCACGGAGTGTACTCAGCCCGAACTTGGCAGTGATCGGCTTCACCGGACTTCGCGCGGACCCGCCCCGAATCCCCACAGCGGGCCGGGTTCAGGGCATCGGCGGTGCGGCTCCGGCGGGCCTCGCGGTCCGCCGCGAGGTGGCGTCGGCCAACTGGCGTACGCAGCCGATGTGTTGCTGTGTCACGGCTGTGTGACCGCGCTGTTCTGAAGCGAGGACAGGCGTGACCTGCGGGACCCGGGAGACCTCATAGTGATCACAGAGCGGGAACGGCGGATGCGCCACCGGCTCCCCGCTACCCCCGCTTCGGAAGGAACCTCCCGTGATGAACCGCCGCCTGCGCCAGGCCGTCGTCGCCACCGCCGCGCTCACCGCCGGTCTGCTGATGACGGCATGCCAGAACGGGACCGACGACAGTTCGTCCGGCAAGAGCCCGAAGGGCACCACGAGCCCGGTGGCCGCGGACAAGGCCTCGGACTCCAAGAACGCCAAGAACGCCAAGGGCGTCAGCGGCTCGTTCAAGAACGGCAAGGTCACCTATCTCGCCCCGGGCAAGTACATCGTGTCCGTACCGGGCAAGGAGGACCAGCAGTTCTGGGTCGCCGACGACACCGAGGTCTACGGCGTCGGCACCATATGCGGCGAGGCCGGCTCCAAGGTGGACGCGCCGTGCACGCCGGACCAGTTGGAGGCGGCCCTCAAGAAGGGTGCCGTGAACGCCGACGTGGAGATGAAGAACGGCGTCGCGACCCTGGTGAGCGAGCGCCGCGCAGCCCAGCAGGACACCGGCTCCGGTTCCGGTTCCGGCTCCTCCGGTTCGGACTCGGACTCCGACTCGTCCTCCGGCCGCGACGAGACGGTCGTCGAAGGCGTCAACAAGGGCAAGGGCGTCAACGGAACCTGGTTCGGCAACGTCTCCTACCTGGCGCCGGGCAAGTACACCGTCTCCGACATGAAGGGCACCGAGCAGCAGTTCCTCGTCGCCGACGACACCAAGATCATGGGCTACGACGACATCTGCGACGCCGTGAACACCGGGCCCGGCGGCGAGGGCGGCATCGAGTGCACCGAGGCCCAGCTGGAGGCTGCGGCCAAGAAGGGCTTCTCCGCCGAGGTCGAGATCAGCAACGGCATCGCGACCACGATCACCGACGACCACTGAGCCGCGGGCGCCGACGGGAACTCACCGGCCCCGTGTGACGCGTTCTCAGCCGGACGCGGCGGGCGGGGTGGGCCGTGCCCGAGTTTCGGTCCCCGTGGGTACGTCGCCGGTGTCGCCCGTGCTGCCCGTGCTGCCCGTGCTGGCCGTGCTGCCGGGGGCGAGTCCGCAGGTGGCGGATCTCGATGTGCCGTCCTGGCCCGTCAGTTGCACGACGACCTGGCCGTCGGCATCCTGGTTGTAGGCGATCGTGCAGGTCAGCTGGCGTAGAGCGGTGGTGTCCAGTCCCTCCAGAGGGAAGGGCAGGCGGGTCGTTACCCTGCCGCCCGGCAGGAGTTCGACCTTGACGGTCCCGCCGGGGAGGGCGGCGGGGAGGGACGTGCTCAGGCCGGCGGCCCGGTCTTCCTTCCCCGGACCGCCGAGCAGCGCCAGGACGGCCTTCTCCGTCGGTACCGGCTCAGCCGTGTCATCGGAGTTCAGCTCTCCGGAGCCCTCGACGTAGCCGTCGAACACGGACGAGCTCGCGGGCGTCCGGATCACGGGGCTCAGCCCGCCGTCGGGGGAACGGAAGAACAGCAGTATTTCCTGGTCGCGGTTGAAGAAGGCCTGGGAGCTGGCGGGACCGCCCGCCTCGATGGCGTCGGTCTCCTGGATACCGCAGCCACCGAGCAGGGGTACGACCGCCGCGAAGGCGAGAGCGAAGGCGACGGCCGCCGCACGTCGGCGCGTCCGCGCACGCCTCATCCGCCGGCCCTCTCCACGTGAAGCGGTATCTCGACGGCGAAGACGGCGCCGCCCTCGGGACGGTTCCCCGCGTGGATCGTCCCGCCGTGCAGTTTCACGTTCTCCAGGGTGATCGCCAGTCCCAGGCCGCTGCCCGCCGAGCGGGTGCGGGCCGCGTCGGCCTTGTAGAAGCGGTCGAAGATGTGCGGGAGCACCGCGGGCCGAATGCCCGGCCCGCTGTCCGCGCAAGATGGTCGAGCACTCGATGCGGCTGACCTGGTCGGGCATGTACGCGCACGCCGCCCCGTGGAACGCCCGCTACTTCGGCAACTCCAACCAGAGTTCCGGCTGCATAGGGATGAGCGACGCGAACGCGGCCTGGTTCTACGGGCAGGTGCGGCCCGGCGACCCGTTCGAGATCACCGGCAAGGACACCAAGGGCGTGGTCGCGCCCGGCAACGGCTTCGGCGCATGGAACCTCTCGTGGAGCGAGTGGCAGCGGAAGAGCGCGCTGAGCTGAGCGGTTCGGCCGTGTGGTTCAACACAGCAGTTGAGCCGTGCGGTTCAGGCGTGCGGTTCAGCCGTGCAGGGAGTGCAGCATCGCGCCGATCTTCGCCGCGACGGTCTCGGCCGCGCCCTGGGCGTACGACGAGTCCATCGCCTCGTACGTGATCCGGGCGTAGCTCTGCGCCTCGGCCATGTTCTTCGCGCCGCCCTCGAGCATCGACATGACGGCGGTGTGCGGGAACGGCGAGTGCTTCCTGATGGCCAGCGCCGTGTCGGTGGACAGCTCGGGGGAGACACCCGCGAACACCCCGTTCCCGACCTGGAGGATCCAGATCGGCACGTCGGCCGTGCCGTTCGGGGTGAAGTCGTACGTCTTCGTCGGCCCCGTCGGGTGCCCTCCCGGCACCGTGCCGACCGTGACGGAGTCGGTGAGCAGGCGCACCGTCGAGCCCGAGCCGCCGCCGGAGGTCCTGATGCCCTCGCTGACCCGGACGGCCTCGGTGCCGAGGCGCTCGCCCTGCACGGTCAGCAGCAGCCAGCCGGCGTCCCGGGCGTCGACCTGGGACCACTTCCTGTCCTTGTCGATGGTGTAGCGCTTCGACCTGAACGCCGGTGACTGGTCGCCGCATGAGCCGACCAGGAAGAATCCGACGACGTCGCCGTCGTACTGCTTCTCCAGGTGCCGCACCGCCGCGCCCGCCAGGTCGGCCGTGATCGGCAGGTCTCCGTTGGCCATGACCGACTGCATCATGACCGAGGACTGGACGCTGTAGTTGACGAGGACGGCGAGGGGCCTGCCGTCCAGGTCGTCGAAGCGGGTGACACCCACGCTCTTGTCCGACGAACCCGACTCACCGGTGCCGAGCCACCAGCCGTCGGCCGTGCGGACATCCCGGTTGACGTTCACGTCGCACTCGCCGGTCCCGAACCCGACCCGCGCCGGCCGCAGTCCCGCGACCGCCTGCGCGACCGCGGTCTCGGTCGCCCGCGTGATCTGCCGCACGTACTGGGCCGCCGCCGGTGACGTGCCGGCCGCCTGCACATGCGGGGCGGAGAACGTGTGCGTCACGGTCACCACGATGTCGGCCGTCGCCACTCCGGACGCCTTCGCGATGGCTGTCCTCATCCCGGCGATCGCCTCCGCGCCGATCGACGTCAGGTCGAGGACGGCGAGCGCCACCCGGTGCGAGCCGTTCTCCAGCAGGAGGATCCGTACGTAGAGGTCGTCGTGGACCGTGGTGAAGCCGTCGAGCGGCAGGAGGGAGGACGGGATGCCGATCGCGGCCCGGCCGGCCCCCACCTTCAGCCCCGCTCCGGCCGCTCCGGCGGCTCCGGCCAGTTCGGCCAATTCGGCCGGTTCGGCGTCCGACGCCCGCGCCGCCGGTCCGTTCGCGAGGGACATCGCCGCCACGGCCGCGGCGACCGAGCCGCCCAGGAACGACCGCCGGTGCAGCGGGCCACCGGGGCGGGTGTCCTCGTTCTCGTTCCTGGGAACCGCAGGCTCATTCTTGGCAACCACAGCTTTCTCCTTCGCACTCGAGATGTCCTGCCCGGCGGGGCCGAATACGTCCGCCGCGACACCGGGCAAACAGTCGGAATTCTGCGAATTTCCGCAGTCGGTAATGTGAGAAAACGCACGACACCGGGGCGCCGGGTCCACGGTGGGCCACTCCAAAACCTGGCCGAATATCGCCCTTCCTGCCCATTCCGGCGTCACCGTCGCAGGTGGGCGGCGACCCGGCGCGCCAGGATCGTCACACCGGACCTACCGGGCGTCAACAATTGCGGGGCGATATCTAAGGTTGCACTCCGCGAATTCACGCACGTGACCAGGGAACCTCTACGCCTCCTGTGGAAACGGTCTGTAATCTTTGAACCGCTTCACAGAATTGGGCGGGAGAGTGGAACGCGGCAGCCCTGGAACCCCATCCCGAAGGAGCTCATCTTCATGGACAGGCGTACGTTCATGGCCGGATCCGCGACCGCGACCGCCGGCGCCCTGGCGGTGTTCGCCGGGGCCGGCCCCAGCGCCGCCGACGAGGCGGCCGGCACGGGCCCGGGGAGTGACCACGTGCGGAGCGTCACCGCCATCACGCAGGTCTTCGGCTCCGGACAGAAGCTCGTCGCGGTGGCGGTGGAGTACGACCGGGACATCGACGGCTCCGCCCTGTCGACCTCGACGTTCAAGGTCACCGATCGCACCGTCACCAAGGTCTACGCGAACCGGACGGCCGGCCTGGCGCAGCGGGGCAGGGCAGGCCGGTACGTCGTCGTGGAACTGTCGCCGGACGACACGGCGGCGGCCCTGTGGGTGACCAAGCAGGGCTCCAGCACTCCTCCCACCGACGGTTCCGGCGACGGGTCGGGCGATTCCGGCGGCGGGCCCGGGGCGGGCGGCCCGGTGGTCGGTGACACCACACCGGGCGGAACCATCGTCGCGGCCAAGGCCACGCTGACCCAGACGGGCACCGTCACCACGACCCGCGGTACCCGCTACACCGCGGACGGCACGGCGTTGTCCACCGACGCGGTGGTGAACCTGATCGTCGACGACTTCCAGCAGTTCTCGTTCGCCGACCCGGCGACCGGGCAGACCCTGAGGTACAACCTGTTCGTCCCGAAGAACTACGACCCGCGCAAGCGCTACCCGCTCGTGCTGTTCATGCACGACGCGAGCGTGGTCAACGTGGCGACGGAAGGCCCCCTGGTCCAGGGCCTCGGCGCGGTGTGCTGGGCGAGCCCGCAGGACCAGGCCCGGCACGAGTCCTTCGTACTGGCCCCCGAGTACGGGTCCGTGGTGATCGACGACAACTACGAGCCGTCGACGCTGTTCGAAGCCACCGCCACCCTCGTCGAGTCGGTGACGCGGCAGTACGGCATCGACCCGAAGCGGCGCTACACGACCGGGCAGTCGATGGGCGCGATGATGTCGCTGGGCCTGCACATCAGGTACCCCGACCTGTTCGCCGCCGCGTTCATCGTCGCCGGACAGTGGCCGGAGACCCAGGCCGCGCCGCTGGCGAAGAAGAACCTGTGGATCCTCGTCGCCGCGGACGACACCAAGGCGTACCCGGGTGAGCAGGCCATCACCGAGGTCATCCAGGAGCAGGGCACGCCGGTCAGCACCGCCCTGTGGGACGGGCGGTCCACGGCCGCGGAGTTCGCCGCGGACGTCCGGAGCATGACGGCACAGCGGACCCCGGTGAACTTCTCGGCCTTCGAGACCGGCACGGTCGTACCGTCCGGCTCCACCACCAGCGCGCACATGGCCACCTGGCAGGTCGCCTACACGATCCCCGGCATCCGGGACTGGATCATGCGCCAGTCCCTGTAGGCACAGTGGGCAGCCGCCCTCTCCGGCCCCGGCTCCTCACCCCGCACCGGTCCGGCTCCGGCCCGGCTCCTCACCCCCCACCGGTCCGGCTCCGGGTACGGCCGGCCGTCGGCTGTCGGCGTCCGGCCGGGGTGCACTCGGGCCCGGTCGGCCTAGACTCCGACGTCACGGGTCGGCCGTCCGGTCCCGTGCTCGGGCCGGACCCGGGGAGGGGAGCAGCGCATGGCCTCGATCACGACGCCGAGCGACGGGAACACCGCGACGAGGCTGGAGTTCTGGCGGGACACGGTCAGCCGGAGCTTCGTGCCCCTGGAGATCGTGCCGCGTGAAGGGCCGGATTTCCACGCGCAGTTGCGGATCGCCCGGGTCGGCCCGGTTCAGGTGTCGGTCGTCACCACCCCACCGCACACGGCTCGCAGCCGACGGCCCGCCGGGTCGGACGCGTCCGACCATGTCAAGGTGAGTCTCCAGCTGACCGGGCACTGCGTGCTCACCCAGGGAGACCACCAGGCCGAGCTGAGACCGGGTGAACTCGCGGTCTACGACACCCGGCGCCCGTACACGCTCGACACCGACCGGCCCGGCCGCAGTCTGGCCCTGATGTTCCCCCGGACGATGCTCCGGATACCGGACCGCGAGCTGGCCCGCGTGACGGCCGTCTCGGTGTCCTGCCGCGCCGGCCTGGGCACGGTGGTGCGCCCCTTCCTGTACGGACTGGCCCGTCAGGTGGACGAGCTGGAGTCGCTCGGCACGCCCCGGCTCGCCGACAACGTGGCCGATCTCGTGGGCACCCTCCTCGCGGAACACATGGGTGCCGACCGGGCGCCGCGGTACGACGACGGCCGGCAGGTACTCGCTCGGCGCATCCTCGCCTACATGGAACAGCGGCTCGCCGACCCGGAGTTGGGCCCGGACCGGATCGCGGAGGCCCATCACATCTCACGCCGCTACCTGTACAAACTGCTCGCCGAGCACGGGTACACCGTCTCGGGCTGGATCCGCGAACAACGGCTCGCCCGCTGCCGCCGCGACCTCGCCGACCCGGCGCTGTCGCACCTCCCGGTCGGCGCCATCGCCGGCCGCTGGGGCTTCCCCGGCCCGGCCCACTTCAGCCACGCATTCAAGACGGCGTACGGCATCAGCCCGAGCGAGGCCCGCGCGGCGCGATGACCGGGTGACCGTGCTCAGCCGGGCAACTCCCCGTGCACCGCGACGAAAGCCCGGCCGCGCACCACGCGGCACCCTTCCCGGCATGGAGACCCTTCAGAACACGTACGACCACATCGTGGTGGGCGCCGGTTCCGCCGGCTGTGTCGTCGCCCGCCGGCTCGTGGACGCCGGCCGCAGCGTCCTGCTGATCGAGGCCGGCGGCCAGGACGACAACCCGGCCATCCACGACCCGGGCCGCATGTGGGAACTGTGGACCTCGCCCGAGGACTACGCCTACCTCACCGAGCCCCAGCAACACGCCGACGGCACACGGGTGTTCTGGCCGCGGGGCCGGGTGCTCGGCGGGACCAGCGCCATCAACGCCATGATCTACGTGCGCGGGCACCGGTCGGACTACGACGACTGGGCCACCCGGTACGGCGCCACCGGCTGGTCGTACGACGAGGTCCTGCCGTACTTCAGGCGCTCGGAGGACTTCGAGGACGGCCCCTCGCGTTTCCACGGGTCGGGCGGCCCGATGCCGGTCACCCGCAACCACGCGCCCAACCCGGTCTCCGTCGCCTTCGTGGAGGCGTGCGAGCAGTACGGGATCCCGTACAACGACGACTGCAACGGCGAGGAGATCCTCGGCGTCAACCTGCTCCACCTCAACGTCCGTGACGGCAGGCGGGTCAGCGCCTGGACCGCCTTCGTGCAGCCCGTGCTCGACAGCCCCCTGCTGACGGTGATGACAGGATCGCCGGTCGTCCGGATCCTCGTCGAGGGTGAGGGCGGACGGGCCCGCGGAGTCGAGATCGTCAAGGACGGCCGGCTCACCGCCGTGCGCTGCGCCGACGACGGCGAGGTCGTCCTGTCCTGCGGCACCATCGGCTCCGCCCACCTGCTGCTGCTCAGCGGGATCGGCCCGGCCGACGAGCTGCGTGCGCTGGGCATCGGCGTGGTCGCCGACCTGCCGGGGGTGGGCGCCAACCTCCACGATCACGCGCTCGCCCCGGTGGTGTACGAGTCGGCCCGCCCGGTACCGCCGGGCACGTCCAACAAGATCGAGGCCCAGTACTTCGCGAAGACCGACCCCGCCTTGGCCGCTCCCGACCTCCAACCGGTGATGTCCCACGTGCCGCTGCCCGTCGTGGGCCAGGAGGTCCCGGAGGAGGGGCACGGCTACAGCATCGCCCCGGGCACGATCCGCACCCTCAGCCGCGGCCGGCTGTGGCTGCGCTCCGCCGATCCCACCGAGGCGCCCGCCCTCGACCCCCGGTACTTCGCCGAGCCGTACGACCTGCGGGCGATGGTGACGGCGGTGCAGCAGACGCGGGAGATCGGGGAGCAGAAGGCGCTCGCCGAGTGGTGTGCGCGCGAGGTCGCGCCCGGGCCGGGAGTGGTCACCGACGACGACATCGCCACGTACGTCAAACGCAACCTGGCCAGCTACCACCACCAGGTCGGTACCTGCCGTATGGGCACCGGGCCCGACGCCGTCGTGGACCCCCGACTCCGCGTCCACGGCGTCCCGGGCCTGCGCGTCGCAGACGCCTCGGTCATGCCGGCCGTCCCCTCCGGCAACACCCACGCCCCGACCGTCATGATCGGCGAGCGCTGCGCCGACTTCCTCCTGTCGGAGCCGGCCCGGCCGTCGCCGCGCCCGTAGGGAGGCCGGACGCACGTCACGGAACAGTGCGCAGCGGTCTTGCCCGCACGTGGCCCGCCCCGTTACCTTGCGGCGGAGTTCCCGGCCAGATACGCGGTGCGGTCCGGCGTATCAATGTCCGGCGTACGGAACGGACATCGGGTGACAGGTCGAATCAGGGGCCGGCAGGAAGCGCAGCACGGGCTGCTCACGAGCATCGCCGCCGAGGCGGGGGTCTCGCTCAGCACCGTGTCCAAGGTGGTGCACCGGCGCCGGGACGTGGGCACGGCGACCAGGGACCGGGTCGAGGAACTGCTGACGAGGCACGGGTACGTCCGCCCGTGGGAGCCGCGCCCTTCGACGCCGCGGCAGATCGTCGTCGTCTTCCGTGACCTGTCCGGCCCGTACACCCTGGAGGTCGCCCGGGGGATCGTGGACGCGGCCGGTGAGTTCGGGCTCGACGTGGTCACCGGGACGACGAGCAGGCGGTCGATCTCCGGCTGGCTGGAGGAGTGTGTGTCGCTCGGTGCGGCGGGGATCGTGATCGTGATCTCCATGCTGGCCGAGGAGGACCAGCGGCGGATCGTCGAGCAGCGGCTGCCGGTGGTGCTGATCGACCCCCTGAGCGCGCCCTCGGAGGACATTCCCAGCATCGGGGTGACGAACTGGAGCGGGGCCCGGGAGGCGGTTCAGCACCTGCTGGGCCTCGGCCACACCCGGATCGGCATGGTCGCGGGCCGCTCGCACTCCTTGGCGGGGGCGGCGCGTGTGCACGGGTACCGGGCCGCGCTGGAGGAGGCCGGAGTCGCCTACGACCCGGCGATCGTCCGCTCGACCGACTTCGACTACACCGAGGCGCTCGTCGCGAGCCGGCAGATCCTGCGGGCCGGTGATCCGCCCACGGCCGTCTTCGCGGCCAGCGACGCGCAGGCGCTCGGCGTGCTGGAGGCCGCCCGGCAGCTGGGGCTCTCGGTGCCCGACGACCTGTCGGTCATGTCCTTCGACGACACACTCGTGGCGGCCATGGCCTGTCCGCCGCTCAGCGCGGTCCGCCAGCCCTTCGAGGAGCTGGGTCGTGAGGCGACCCGGGTGCTGATGGACCTCGCCGAGGGCCGGCCGCCCGCGGCCCCGCGTATCGAGCTGGCCACGGAACTCGTCCTGCGCACTTCGACGTCCCTGCGCACTTCGACGTCCCTGCGCACCTCGACGTCCCTGCGCGGCCGCGTCAATACCCCGTAGCCCGTAACTCCGCGAAACCCTTTCGTAATGTACCGATGACAGCGCGATGTCGCCTGCGAATACTGGCTTCCTGCCCCGCGCCTCCTTCTCCAAAAGGAACGCCCGTTGAAAGGAACGCCGTTGAAAAGATCCTGGGCGCGAAAGGTTTTCGCTTCGGCGACGGCCCTCGGAATGGGCGTGGCATTCGCCATCGCCTCCGCGACGAGCGCGTCGGCGTATCAGCCGACCCCGGCGAATCTGTATACGGCGGAAAACCCCGCCGCGTGCAACAAGAATCCCTGTGTGCTCTACCCGAAGTCCGCCCAGCTGCCGAGCGGGCGGATCGTGGCGACGTTCGAGAACAGCCAGACCGCTCCGGTGGGGCAGACGCTGCCCATCCACAAGAGCGACGACGCCGGCACGACGTGGTCCAAGCTGGCCGACGTCAAGGCCCCCGCCTATATGTCCAGCGACCCCGCGGTCGCGAAATACACGAGCAACTGGACCAACGCGTATCTCTACGTGCTCCCGCAGAACGTCGGAAGTCTGAGCGCCGGCACGCTGCTGCTCGCGAGCATCGTCTCGGGCGACGACCACTACTACCAGGAACAGAAGGCCGCCAACCCCAACTGGACGCCCACCGGTGACGGCGACCGCAGGGACGTGGCGCTCGCGCTGTACGCCAGTACGGATGACGGCGCGTCCTGGAGCTTCAAGAACATCATCGCGGCCGGCGGCTGGCAGGGCGGCAGCGCGGGCAACGTCGGCCGGGTCTCGGCGGCCAACACCCACGCCCAGGTCGATCCCATCTGGGAACCGCACCTGCTCGCCCACAACGGCAAGCTCATCGCCTACTACTCCGACGAGAGCGACTTCACCGGCTACAACACCAGTACCGGCGCCCCGACCATCGACCCGGCCAACGACACCGCGACCGACTCCGGTGGCCAGGTCCTCCTCCACCGCACCTGGGACGGCGGCAGCTCGACTGCCTGGAGTTCCCCGGTCGTCGACGTCCCCGGTGCCACGGTGAACATGGGCGGCGGCAAGACGGAGATAGGCGGCGGCCGTCCGGGCATGACGACCATCGCCCCGACGACCGACGGCAAGTGGCTACTGACGTACGAGTACTGGGGCGGCGGCACGAACGTCCGCTACCGGATCTCGGACGACCCGACGAAGTTCTTCTCCGCCACCGACGCCGCGATCACCTCGCTGCCCGTGCCCTCCGGCGGGGCCACCCTGTCCACCGGCGGCAGCCCGGTGCTGCTCCCGATGCCGGACGGGCGGATCGTCTACAACGCCTCCGGCAGCGGCGACGTCTGGGTGAACGAGTCCGGGCTGAGCACCGGCACCTGGAAGCAGTACAAGACGACGATGCCCGGCGGGTACAGCCGCATGCTCCAGCACGTCGACGGCACGGGACGCGTCCTCATCCTCCAGGCGGCCTGGAGCGGCGGCAGCACCGGACCCGTGAAGTACGCCGAGGTCGACCTCGGCCGCTCCGACGGCGCCTACTACAGCCTCGTCAACCGGCTGACCGGCCAGGTCCTCAGCACCGCGTCCGGGAAGACACAGGACGCGAGCTACACCGGGAACACACCCGACCTCGTCCTGAGCGCGGCCAACGCCACCGCCGACACCCAGCGCTGGCACCTCACGCCCAAGGGCGGCAACGTGACCCTGCTCAACAAGGCCGGGGGCCGCTCGGTCGCCATCTGGACCGGTACCGCGACGGCCGGGCAGAAGCTGGCCCAGTGGGTCGACGACGGAGCCACCGACAAGCAGTGGACCCAGGTCGCGTCGTCGACCAGCGGCTACTACAAGCTCCGCTCGGTCCTCAACACCGGCCTCTACATGACCGGTTCGACGGCGGGCGGCTCCGTCACCGTGGCGGCGTCGACCAACGACGGCTCACAGGACTGGCAGCTGGTCCAGGACCCGCTCCCCACCGCCTCGTCCTTCACCCTGAAGGGCACCCATTCCGGCCGCTGCCTCGACGTCCCGAACGGCCAGACGGGCGTCCAGGTCCAGATCTACGACTGCTCGGGCAACGCCAACCAGACCATCACCCGGACCACGGCGGGCGAACTCCGCGTCTCGGGCAACTGCCTGGCCGCCAACGGCGACGGCACCACCGCGGGCACGACGCTCATCCTCTGGGCCTGCAACGGAAAGTCCAGCCAGAAGTGGTCGTTCCGCGTGGACGGCACGATCGCCAACCGCTCCAACGGGCTGGCCATCGATGTGACCAACTGGGGGACGGCCAACGGCTCGAAGGTGCAGCTGTGGACCGGGTTGGGCAACGCGACGCAGACCTGGACACGGAGCTAGACACCGATTGCGAGAAGCAGGCGGCGCCACCGGTGAACCCGGTGGCGCCGCCAAAAGCGGGGCGCAGCCCCCGCTTTCCAGGGGCGCGGGGAACTGCGCGACCAGCCACAACGGACCCGCGGGGTAAGGAACCGGCCCTCCCGCGGAACGCTCACTCCCGCTCGACGGTAACCGGCACCCGATGCTGCCGTAGCACCGTCGCATCCCGCTCCTCCCCCACCAGCCGGACGGCACCCCGCACCGGTGTGTCCAGGCTGGAGGAGCCTACCTCCAGCAGGATCTCGCCGGGTTCTACGATGCGGTGGCCGGCCAGGCCGGTGAAGGCCAGGCGGTCGGTGTGGACGTGGAAGCCGACCGTGGCCCCCTCGCCGGGGGCGAGATCCACCTTGGCGAAGCCGAGCAGGGCGCGTACGGGCCGTGTGACCTGGGCGACCGGGTCGACGGCGTACAGCTGGACGGTCTCGGCGCCGGCCACCGTCCCGGTGTTACGGACCCGCGCCCGGACCGTGAACTCCCCGTCCGTGCCCACCTGTTCGCGGTCCACGGTCAGCTGGTCGACCTCGAACGTCGTGTAGGACAGCCCGTGCCCGAAGGGGAACGCGGGGGTGGGGTCGAGGTTGGAGAGGAAGCTCTGCCGGTCGCCGAGCGGCGGGTGCAGATAGGTGTACGGCTGTCCGCCCGGCGAGAGGGGGATCTGCACGGGCAGCTTGCCGCTGAAGTTGTCCCTGCCGGACAGGAGCCCCGCGACCGCCCGGCCGCCCTCCTCGCCCGGCAGGAAGACCTGCACCATGGCCGCGGCGGCGGACGCGAACCTGCCCACGGCGTAGGGCCGGCCGCTGCTGACGATCAGCACGACGGGCTTCCCGGTCGCCAGGACCGCCTCGACCAGCTCCTCCTGGACGCCCGGCAGCCGCAGGTCCTCGACGTCGCAGCCCTCCCCCGAGGTGCCGATGCCGAACATGCCCGCCTTGTCGCCGACGACGAGGACGGTGAGGTCGGCGGCGGTCGAGGCCGCCACCGCGGCCGGGATGCCGGAGCCGTCCTCGTCCCGGATCGGGCAGCCCTGCACGAACTCCCAGTCCACGGAAGGGAGTTCCTCGGCCAGTGCGGTACGCAGGGAGACCGCCTCGACCCCGTTGCCGAGGTCGTCGCGCTCGGCGAGGACGTGGTTGGGGAAGCTGTAGCAGCCGAACATGGTGCGTACGTCGTCGGCGCACGGGCCGATCAGCGCGATCCGGCCGCCGGGCGGGAGGGGCAGGGTGCCGTCGTTGGACAGCAGGACGGCGCTCGACCGGGCCACCGCGAGGGCGAGCGCGCGGTTCGCCGCCTTGTCCAGGTCGAGTTCGCCCGCGAGCAGGGCGGGGGGACGCGGGTCGAAGTCCCGGTCCAGGAGCCCGAGTTCGGCCTTCTGCCGCAGCACCCGGCGGACCGCCCGGTCGACCAGGTCCTCGTCGACCGCGCCCTGTTCGACGGAGTGCACGAGGGCGTCGCCGAAGCCGCGCTGGTCGGGCAGTTCGACGTCCAGGCCGGCGCGCAGGGCGAGGACCCCGGCGTCGGGCAGGTCGGCGGCCACCCGGTGGGAGTTGACCAGGAAGGGCAGGGACCAGTAGTCGGAGACGACGGTGCCCTCGAACCCCCACTGTTCGCGCAGGACTTCGGTCAGCAGCCGGCGGCTCGCGGCGGGCGCCTCGCCGTCGATCTCGGCGTACGAGTTCATGACGGACCGCACACCCGCGGCGACGAGGCGCTCGAAGGGCGGCAGGATGACGTCGTGGAGTTCGCGGGGGCCGGCGTGCACGGGGGCGTGGTTGCGGCCGCCCATGGAGGCGGAGTATCCGGCGAAGTGCTTGAGGGTGGCGTACACCCCGGCGCTCTGCAGGCCGGTGACGTACGCCTCGCCCATCTCTCCGACCAGGTACGGGTCCTCGCCGTAGGTCTCCTCGCAGCGGCCCCAGCGGTAGTCGCGGATCACGTCGACGACGGGGGAGAGGCCCTGGTGGACTCCGGCCTCGGCCATGTCGGAGCCGATGGCCTCGCCCACCCTGCGGATCAGCGCGGGGTCGAAGGTGGCCGCCATGGCGAGCGAGGTGGGGTAGATGGTGGCGCCGTAGGCGGTGAAGCCCGTGAGGCACTCGTCGTGGGCCATGGCCGGGATGCCGAACCTGCTCTGCGCCACCACCTGTCGCTGGTGCCTGGCAAGGAGGCGGGCGTGTTCCAGGGCGGGCCGGGGCAGGGTGCCGTAGGGCCTGGTGAGCTGGCCCAGGCCGTGCCGGGCGGTCTCGTCGAGGTCGCCGACGCGGCCGAAGTGGTTGCTGCCTGGGGCGACTTCTGGACCGTCGGCCTCGATGTCCTCCCAGGTGCTGCTGAGTTGCGCGACCTTCTCCGGCAGGGTGAGCCGGGAGAGCAGTGCTTCGACGCGTTCGGCGACGGGCAGGGCGGGGTCGGTCCAGGGGCGGTCGCTCTCCTCCTGGGGGATGCCGCCGTGGTCGGGCATGGTGGTCGTCATTCACGACTCCTCGGTGTTGCGCGGGCACGCCGACGGGGCCGGGCGCATGGCCCGGCCGTCGTCACGGTGTGAACTGCCCGGTGGTGGGGGCTACTTGGAGAAACCGGCGGTGAGACCGGCGACGAGCTGACGGCGGGCCAGGATGAACAGGGCCAGCATCGGCAGGGTGGAGAGCACCACGGCGGCCATGGTGGCCGGGACGTTGATGCCGAACTGGCCGCGGAACAGGGTCAGTGCCAGGGGCAGTACGGCCTTGTCGCCGCTCTGGGTGAGGATCAGCGGGAAGAGGAAGCCGTTCCAGACCTGGAGTCCGTCGTAGACGGCGACCGTCATCAGCGCCGGGCGGGCCAGTGGCGCGGCGAGCGACCAGAGCATGCGCCAGTCGCCGGCGCCGTCGACGATCATCGCCTCGAACAGCGAACGGGGCACGTCCCGCAGGAAGCTCACCAGGATCATCACGGTGATCGGCAGCGCGAAGGCCGCCGAGGGCAGCACGATCGCGAGCAGGCTGTCGTAGAGCTGCATCTTGATGATCAGCAGGTACACCGGGATGATCACTGCTTGGAGCGGTATCGCGAGGCCCAGCAGGAACAGCCGGAACGACACCCGGGAGAAGCGGCTGCCGGCGTTGCGGACGATCGAGAACGCGGCCATCAACGCGACGGCGACGGCGATGACTACCGTGCCCGCGGTGACGACGACGCTGTTGAGGAGGTAGGTGGTGAAGTCGCCGTCCAGGACGGCCCGGTAGCTGTCCAGCGTCGGATGACTGGGCAGGGCGAGCGGGCTGTCGGCGGTGAAGTCGGCCTGGCTGCGGAGGCTGGTGACGACGAGCCAGTAGATGGGGACGACGACGATCGCCGTCCAGAAGAGTGCGGCGCCGGTGGTGAGGGTGCGGCGGAGGATGCCCGGGACGGGGTTCCGGCGGACGGGCCCGGGTGTCACCGCCCCGCGCGTGGGAACGGTCTCCCGACTGGCGGCGGTACGGGTCTTGGTCACGGTGGTGCTCACATGCCCTCCTGCTGGCTGTCCATCCGGGTGAAGCCGGACAGGCGGGTGGTCAGCAGCGACAGGCCGAGGCCGAGGACGACGAGAAGGGTGGCCACCGCGCTGGCCCGGCCCATGTCGTGGGCCTGGAAACCGGTGATGTACATGGAGAGGGGCAGGACACGGGTGGCGGTGCCGGGGCCGCCCGTGCCGCCGGACAGGACGAAGATCAGGTCGAAGTAGGTCAGCGAGCCGACCAGCATCAGCGTGCTCGACGTGACCAGCGTGTACTTCAGCTGCGGCAGCGTGATGTGCAGGAAGCGGGTCACGGGCCCGGCACCGTCGAGAGCGGCGGCCTCGTACAGGGCGGTCGGGATCTGCCGTATCCCCGCTTGGTAGAGCAGGGCGTGGAACGGCACGAACTGCCAGGCGATCACGAAGATCACCGTGTACAGGGCCAGGTCCGGCGAGCCGAGCAGCGGCTTGGCCAGCCAGTGCAGACCGGGGGTGGAGCCGATGCCGAAGGACGGGTCGAGCAGCGCCTGCCAGGTCAGGCCGATCGCCACCGCGGACAGCAGCAGCGGCAGGAAGAACAGCACGGCGAACAGTGCGCGCAGCCTCCCCTTGGGCGCCTGGAACAGGCCGAGCGCCAGGGCTATCGGCGTCTGCACCAGCCAGCTGACCACCATCACCTTGACGGTGAGCCACAACGACTGCCAGGTGGCGCCGTCGGTCAGGACGGACGTCCAGTTGGTGAGGCCCGCCCAGCCGACGGAGCCCAGGCCGTCCCAGCGGGCGACGCTGAGCGCCGCCACGCCGACCAGGGGGACGAGACCGAACAGGCCGAAGAGGATCAGGGCCGGCGCGGCCATGAGGAGGCCGCTCCCTCCTCTCCGGCGCGCAGGGGTGGTGGTGATCGTCACGACCCCGCCTTGCTCATGTTCGTCCCGAAGTCCGCGGGCGCGATCTCGCCCAGGAACGACTTGTCGGTGTTGGTCAGCAGCGGGTCCGCCTGGTCGGACGGCAGTGCCTGGTCCCAGGAGAGCTGGAAGCTCGGCGACTTCTCCACCAGGTCGTAGACGAAGGTCAGCCACGCCTTGTCGGACGCCGACTTCACCGCCGCCAGCTTCGAGTCCAGGCCCTTGACCGGCGGCACGCTGCCGGCGGCGAGGTAGGCGTCGATCTGGGAGTCGTTGAGGACGTAGTCCTTGAAGTAGGTGAGGGCGGCGGACCTGTGCTTGGTCGACGCGTTCAGCGACAGGAAGTTCGAGGGGTTGCCGACGATGCTGTCCGGGTCGCCGGCGCCGCCGGGCAGCGACGGGAAGGCGGTGTAGCCGAGGTCCTTCTTCAGGAAGTCGGGGTCGGCCTTGGCGATGTTGGCGTACTCCCAGGTGCCCATGACCTCCATGGCCGCCTTGCCCGTGTAGAGCAGGGCCGTGGAGGCGCCCTGGTCGTAGTTGACGGAGGAGGCGTTGTCCCCGAAGGCCCCGGCCTTCGCCAGGTCCTGGAGGTACTGGTTGGCCTTGGTGACCGACGGGTCCTTCCACGCCGACGCGTCACCGGAGGCGATCTTCGAGAACACCTCGGCGCCGCCCTGCCGGTCGAGCAGGTACTCCAGGTACATCAGGGTCGGCCACTTGGAGTTCGCCGCGAGGGAGAGCGGCGTGACGCCCTCGCCCTTCAGCTTCTTCACGGCCGCCAGCAGGTCGGCGTACGTCTTCGGCGGCTCGACGCCCGCGTCGGCCAGCACCTTCTTGTTGTAGTACAGGACGACGGGGGCGAGGCCGTTGGCGGGCACGCCGTAGACCTTGTCGTCGAAGGTGGCGCTCTGCATCACGCTCGGGGTGAACCGGTCCGTGTTCGCGTCGGCCGCCGTCAGCTCGTCGACCTTGCCGGCCTTGACGTAGTCGTTGAGGGCGCCGCCGCCCCAGCTGAAGAAGATGTCGGGGGCCTGGTTCGCGCCGAAGGCGACGCGCAGCTTCTGCTTGTAGTCGTCGTTCGCGAACAGCCGCAGGGTGATCTTCTCGTCGGGGTGGTCCTTGTTGTAGGCGTCGACGGACTCCTTGAGGATCGTCTGGTCGTTCAGCGCCCACATCGTGAGGCCCTTCTCGGACGTGCCCCCGGATGATCCGGTCGGTCCCGAAGTCCCGCACGCGGCAAGGCCCATGGCCGCCGTCAGGGTGATGGCTGACGCGACGACGCGTCGAATTCTCGGACTGCCGAGAGTTCCGCGAGTTCCGTTGACCGGGATTCTCCGCATGGTGTGCCCCTCTTTCTTTCCGCATGCCGTCGGTGGCCAGGCAGATCGGAGACCCATACGAAAGGCTTTCGGATGCCACGCTTCCGACGGCCTGCCTGCTGGCCGGGACACTGACACGGAATTCACGGCCAGGACAAGGACGGGAAATGCCCCGGTTACGAAATACTTTCGTCGATCCGCGTCCGTGCATGGACGAGAGAGTGCGTGCGCCGTGTGTGCGGGCCGTCGGGCGGCGGGGCCTCGACGCCGGATGCCGTTCCACCCGCCGCGGGCCCGGTTGTCCGGGAACCACTCCGGGATTGTCCTTGATCGGTAACGGACGGATCCGGTGACCGCCGTTCCTCGTCCTTCCTGGTGGTCGCGGGCCGACCAGGGAATTCGGCGAGGAACTGCGTGAAAGCGGGGCGGACATGGCACGGCACAGCGGCGGGCGGGGCTGGTACGGCAAGGTGCTCGGCGCGGCGCTCGGGGTGGCGTTGGTCGCCGGCGGTGCCTCGACGTGGGCGGCGCAGGCCGGTGCCGTGGGCACCCCGTCGCCGAAGGCGTCCGCGTCGGCCGAGCCGGGTGATGTCGAGCCGGTCGCGGTGACCATCGCGCACGCCTCGGACAAGGGGGCGCGTGGCGTCAACATCACCATCGACGACGGCCCCGACCCCGTGTGGACCCCCCAGGTCCTCGACGTACTGCGGGAGTACGGGGTGAAGGCCACGTTCTGCATGGTGGGGACGCAGGCGCAGGCCCACCCGGACCTCGTGAAGAAGGTCGTCGCGGCCGGGCACCGGCTGTGCGACCACTCGGTGTCGCACGACACCGCCATGGACAAGAACTCCGAGACCTACCAGTCGAAGCAGATCCTCGACGCCGAACGCATGATCACCAAGGCGTCCGGGGGCGTACGCCCGATGTACTACCGGGCGCCCGGCGGGGCCTTCACCCCGTACAGCCGCAAGCTCGCCGCCTCGCGCGGCATGCGTCCGCTGGGCTGGAACGTGGACAGCAAGGACTTCGAGCGGCCGGGCACGGACGCCATCGTCGCCACCGTCGAGCGGGAGGTGCCGAACGGGCCGACGCTCCTCTTCCACGACGCGGGAGGCGACCGCTCCCAGACCGTCGAGGCCCTGGACCGGATCCTCCCCCGGCTCAAGGAGCAGGGCTACTCCTTCGGCTTCCCGGTGTGCTGACGTCTCACGGCGTTCGGTCGGCGGCCCTGACGAACTCGGGCCGCCCCATGCCGTGGAGGTTGCGGTAGGCCGCCCTGCGGGGTGGGGTCCAGCCGTCCAGCAGGGCGGGGTCGGGGCGGTGGACCTCGATACCGAGGGGTCGGCAGACGTCCAGCGGATCACGGGCGTCCGGGCCCCAGAGGGGGACGGACAGATCGCCGCCGGGGCAGGTGGACAGGGCGCACAGCAGGTCGGTCTCCGCGAAGAACTCGAAGTAGTCGCCCTTGCGTGCCGGGCAGTCCTTCATGAAGTACTGGTCGTCGTCGTTCAGGCCGGTGCACTGGAAGACGTTGAGCACGTCGTGCACGTCGAACTCCGTGAGCCCGTACGGCAGTACGGCCCGGACCAGGTTCGAGTGGCAGTGGAAGTCGAAGTCCTCGCCGGTGAGCATGCGGTTGACGTACGGGTCGCAGCGGGTGCCCAGCAGATCGTGGACGCGTCCGCCGTCGCCGTCCACGCCGTAGTCCGCGAGGGTGTCGGCGGTGACCGTGAGCAGGGGACGCAGGAACGGCAGGGTGGACCAGATCCGGTCGTACGTGGAGATGTGCGCGCGCTGGAGCTGGCGGGTGCGGGCGGCCCACATGCGCTCGCGCGGGTCGTGCAGGTTCCACACGTTGAAGTCGCCGACCTGGGGGCCCTCGACCGTGACGATCCGGCACAGGTGTCCCTGGGGGACGGTCCAGGCGCGGCCGGAGCGGATCGGGATCTCGAAGGAGTCCACGAGTTCGTGGCGCACTCCCGCGAAACGGTCGTAGAAGGCGCGGTCGACGTCCAAGGCGCCGCCCTGGGTGGCCTGGTAGGCGGCCGCGGCCTTGGACGCGGCGGGCGCGGGGGGCGCGGGGGGCGCCGTGCGGGAGGTCATCGCTTGCCTTTCGCTGCCGATGTCGTACGGCTCGTACGGCTTGTACTGATAGCGCTACGTGTGCTGGTCGTACGGGAGTTGGCGCGTACGGCGTCCAGCACCGTCCGCTCGGAGTCGTCGAGGTAGAGCCGCAGCGCGGCCGTGGCGTCCATGCGCCGGCCGCCGCGGATCAGGTCGCAGATCTCGCGGTCGCGGGCGACCCACGGTGCCTGGAAGGCGCCCTGGTCCGCCATCACCGCGAAGGCCAGGCGGAGTTGGGCGATCGTGACGCGGAAGAAGCCGTCCAGGCGGGCGCTGCCCAGCAGCGCCACCAGCGACTGGTGGAAGCGCAGGGACGCGGTGCCGACCTTGTCCCACGCCTCGATATCGACCGCGAGTTCGGCGGCGGCGACCTTGGCCTCCATCGCGTCGAGCAGCGGTTCCGGGGCGAGCGGACTCGCGTCGACGGCGCTGAGTTCGAGCGTGCGGCGGGCGATGTAGATGTCCGTCACGTCCTCGGCGGCCAGGGCCTTCACCGCCGTGCCCTTGTGCAGCCGCTGCACCACCAGCCCCTCGTCGTGCAGGGTGCGCAGGGCCTCCCGCAGGGTGTTGCGGGACACCCCCAGCTCGGCGGAGAGCGCCACGTCCCGCAGCGGGGTGCCCGGCGGCAGTTCGCCCTCGACGATGCGTTCACGCAGCACGTCGGTCACCAGGACGGGGCGCCCGGCGGAGGCCGCACTGTTCAGAGTCGACATGGCCCCACCCTAACGCACGATCTGTTGAACAAAACAGGGGCATGCTCCACATGATCCATGTGTGTCATCCAGGAAATTTCGACCTTTTACTTGACTGAAACACCAAGCCGTCACCATCATCAGCAACCAGATTGTTCAACAGTTTCAGTCTCCCGGTCGAGAGGCCCCCTCATGCGCGTGACCCTCCTCCGCTCCATCACCGCCGGCTTGCTCCTCGCCCTGTCCGGCTGTTCGAGCGGTTCCTCCTCGGCCGGCGGGACCGGTGGTTCGGACGGCTCGGGCGGCTCGGGCGGCTCGGGCGGCTCGGGCGGCTCGGGCGGCTCGGGCGGCTCGGGCGGCTCGGGCACGATGACCGCCGGCACCCTGACGGTGGGATCGGACCTGACGTATCCCCCGTACGCCTACCTCGACGGCAAGACCCCGGCGGGCTTCGACCCGGACATCTCCCGCGCCCTGGCCAAGGCGTCGGGGCTGAAGGCCACGTTCGTGGACACGCGGTTCGAGCAGCTCATCGCCGGGCTCGGGACCGGCCACTTCGACGTGATCGCGTCCGACCTCTACATCACCGACGCGCGCAAGAAGCAGGTCGACTTCATCCCGTACTTCACGACCGGCAACTCGATCGTGGTGCAGTCCTCGGGCGGCTACCGGCCGACCGTGGTCACCGACCTGTGCGGGAAGTCCGTCGCGGTGATCAAGGGCGGCCAGATCGTCGAGAAGCTGCGCGGCGAGGCGAGTACGCAGTGCAAGGGGAAGGGCGAAAAGGCCGTTGATGTACGGGAGTTCGGGACCGACCCCGAGGGCACGCAGGCGCTGCTGTCCGGTCAGGTCGACGCCCAGGTGACCGACGGTGCCGTCGCCAAGGCCGCCGCCGACAAGACCGGTGGCCGGCTCACCATCTCCAGCAGGACCCTGATCTATCCGGTCCAGTCCGGGCTCGCTGTGAAACGGGGCGCCACCGAACTCAAGAAGACCCTCACCACCGCACTCGACGAGCTCAAGAAGGACGGCACCTACGCCGAGCTGCTGAAGAAGTACAACCTCGGTCAGGCCGAGGGGAGTTGACGGGTGATGGGCAGCTTCGACTGGCACTACACCATCGGCCTGTTCGGTGACGCGGACCTGTGGCGGGCGGCGCTGCTCGTCGTGGAACTGGCGGTCTCCGCCTGGGTGATCTCCACCGCGCTCGGCCTGCTCGTCGCCCTCGCCCAGCAGTCCCGGCCGCGTCCGCTGCGGCTGCTCGCCTCCGCGTACGTCTGGTTCTTCCGCAGTCTGCCGCTGCTGGTCCTGCTGATCTTCGTCTACAACTCGCCGCAGCTCTTCCCCGACCTCAGGCCCTTCCTGTCGAGCCCCTTCGCCGCGGGCCTGGTCGCGCTCGTGCTCAGCGAGACCGCGTACATCGCCGAGATCCACCGCGGCGGCCTGCTGGCCGTGGGCAGGGAACAGGGCGAGGCCGCGCAGGCGCTGGGTATCCCGTACGCGGGTGTGCAACGGCATGTGGTCGTACCGCAGGCCTTCCGGGTCGCCCTCCCCGCGCTGGGCAACGAGTTCATCAGCATCCTCAAACTGACCTCGCTGGTCAGCTCCATCTCCCTGGCCGAACTGCTGCTGGTCGGCCAGCGCCTCTACACCCAGAACTTCCTGGTCCTGGAGACCCTGCTGGCCGTCGCGGTCTACTACGTCCTGCTGGTCACCCTCTTCGACCGGCTCCGCGCCCTGCTCGAACGCCGCCTCGACGTCCGCAGGCGCCGTACGAAGGCCACGGCCGGCACCGTCCCGGAGGCCGACGTCCCCGCCGCTCCGACGCGGACCCGGCCCCGTGTCCCGCACGAGGGCGAGGCGGTCGTACGCGCCCGGGGCCTCCGGAAGTCGTTCGGCACGGTGTGCGTCCTGGACGGGGTGGACCTCGATGTGCACCGGGGCGAGGTGGTGGCCGTCATCGGCCCCTCCGGCTCGGGCAAGACCACCCTTGTCCGCACCCTCAACCACCTGGAACGGCCCGACGGCGGCAGTGTGGAGATCGACGGCCGGCCCATGGGCGGCCGGGACCGTGAACTCGCCGCCCAGCGCCGTCGCGTCGGCATGGTCTTCCAGCGGTTCAACCTCTTCCCGCACAGGACCGCGCTGCAGAACATCACCCTCGCCCCGCTCCAACAGCGCCTGTACGAGGGCCGGGTGGCCGCCGAGGGCCGGGCGCGGGAACTGCTCCGCAAGGTGGGCCTGGACGCCCACGCGCACAAGTACCCGCACCAGTTGTCAGGGGGCCAGCAGCAGCGTGTGGCCATCGCCCGCGCCCTGGCGATGGACCCCAGCGTGCTGCTCTTCGACGAGCCGACCTCGGCCCTCGACCCCGAACTCGTCGGCGAGGTCCTGTCGGTGATGAGCCAACTCGCCGCCGACGGCACGACCATGGTCGTCGTCACCCACGAGATGCGCTTCGCGCGGGAGGTCGCGGACTGGGTGGTTTTCATGGACCAGGGCCGCATCCTTGTCCAGGGGCCGCCCGAGACGGTCTTCGACAACTCCGGTGAACCGCGCCTGGAACGGTTCTTCGCCGCGATCACGGGTGCCGCGCAGCCGCCCTTGAAGGCACCGCGGTGACAGCGGGGATGTGGATCAGTGTCTGCGCCGGGCTCGTGGGACGGGGACGGGCGGCACCCCTTCGACGACGGTGTTGCTGATGGTTCCGATGCCCTGCACGGTCATGGTGACCGTGTCTCCGGGAGCGAGCGGTGGCGGTTCCGGAACGTGGTGGCGGCCCCAGAGTTCGGCCAGGCAGCCGCCGTTGCCGCAGGTGCCGGAGCCCAGGACGTCACCGGGCCGGACCAGGGTGCCGCGGGAGGCGTAGGCCGCCATCTCCTCGAAGGTCCACGCCATGTTGGCGAGCCGGTCCTGGCCGACGGTCTCGCCGTTGACCTCGACGGTGAGCCGGAGGTCGAGGAAGCCGTCCGCCGTGCGATGGGGTTCGAGTTCGTCCGCGGTGACCAGCCAGGGGCCGAGGGTGGTGGCGGAGTCCTTGCCCTTGGCCGGGCCCAGTCCGACGCTCATCTCCGGGCCCTGCAGATCGCGGGCGGACCAGTCGTTGAGGATCGTGTAGCCGATGATGTGCTCGCGGGCCTGGTCGGGGGTCAGGTCGCGGCCCGCCCTGCCGATGACGGCGGCCACTTCGAGCTCGAAGTCGAAGCGCTCGCAGCCGGGCGGGACGGGCACGTCGTCGTGGGCGCCGATCACCGCGTAGGGATTGCTGAAGTAGAACGTGGGGGCCGCGTACCACTCCTCGGGCACGGTGTCTCCGTGTCCCCGCGCCATGCCCTCCACATGACGCTCGAAGGTCACGAAGTCCCGCACTGTGGGCGGCTGGAGCGGGGGCAGCAGCCGTACGTCGGTCAGGGGCAGGGGCGCTGTCCCGGCCAGGGCGTCCTCGGCCGCCGTGCGCAGGGTGTCCTCGCCCGCCTCGATGAACTCCACCAGCTCGGCGGGGACTTCGAAGGGGTGGACCTTGTCGTCCACCACGACTCCCGACCGCCGTCGACCGCCGTGCAGGAAGGTCGCGAACCTCATGACCGGCTCCCTTCCGTCTGGTCGGTCTGGTCCGTCTGGTCGGTCTGGTCGGTCTGATTCGCCTGATCCGTCTCCGTCCGGTCTGTCTGTTCCCTCCGGTCCGTCTGGTCCATCCGGTCCGTCTGGTTCTTGCGGGCGGGGGCGGTGCCGCGCGGTCTGACGCCCAGGCTCACGGCGGCGATCACGGCGGCGGTCAGGCAGGCTGCGGCGGTGAGCAGGAGGACATCGCCGTATCCGTCCGCCAGGGCCCGTTCGGTGAGCGGGGCGATCTTGGCGCTGAGCGGGCCCAGGTCGGCGGTGTGCAGCGCGAGCGGACCGCCGGCGTCGAGGACGGCCGTGGCCGTGCCGTGTTCGGCGGGGGTGAGGGCCGCGTCCTGGAGGCTGCCGGTCAGCTGGTGGGTGGCCGTGGCGAGGGCGACGGCGCCGACGATCGCCGGACCGAGGGTCTGGCCGAGGTCGCGGACCAAGCTGGTGGTCGCGGCCGCCATGCCGGTGAGGTGGAGCGGTACGGCGTTGACGGCGGCGGCGGTGATGGCGGCGACGACCAGTCCGAAGCCGACGCCGTTGAGGAGGAGCGGCCCCAGCAGGACGGGGATTCCGGTCTCGTGCACCGGCACGGCACGCAGCCACAGTTGTCCGACGGCCAGGGACAGGAAGCCGGCGACCAGCATCGGGCCGGGCCCCACCTGCTGGAGCAGGCGGACCAGCAGCGGCCAGATGAGCGGGGTGACGGCCTGGATGATCAGGAACGACACCGCGACCCGCAGCGGGCTCTGGTGCTGGATGACCCCGAGCCGGATGCTCAGGTCGTAGGCACCGCCCAGGAAGCCGAACATGCCGATCACCGCCATGGCGGCCGAGGCCGAGAACGCGGGGTTGCGGAACAGCTCCAGGCGCAGCATCGGCGACGCGCCGCGCGACTCGGCCGCGACGAACGCCCCCAGCATCACCGCGGCGACGACGAAGGAGCCGACGACCGTCACCGACCCCCAGCCGTCGGCGGGGCCCTGGATGATGCCGTAGAGCAGGGCCAGCAGGGCGAGGGCGATGGTGATCTGCCCCGGCCAGTCCAGTGAGCGGCCTTCGGGTGCGCTGGATTCGGCGGTCAGCCGCCAGGCCGCGGCCGCGGTGACGACCGCCAGGACGCCGGTGGCCGCGAACGCCCAGTGGAAGGAGGCGTGTTCGACGACCGCGCCGGACAGCAGCGGGGCGATGAGGGCGCCCATGGACAGCGCGGTGGTCCAGGAGGCCAGGCCCCGGGCGCGGGCCGCCGGTGTCGGGGTCCCCGCGATGATCACGGCGAGGGAGGCGGGGAAGAGGGCCGCGGCGCCGATGCCGGACAGCGCCTGCCCGGTGATCAGCTGTGCCGGTGAGTCGGAGGTGGCGGAGACCAGATAGCCGACGGCCGCCAGCAGGGCGCCGCCCACCAGGAGCTTCTTGCGGCCGTACAGGTCACCGACGACGCCGAAGGTCAGCGCCAGGACCGCGGCGGGTACGAGGAACGCGTCGCTGATCCAGGTGAGTTCGGCGCCGGAGGTCTCCAGGGAGCGCTGGATGACGCCGTTGATCGCGGCGGGCAGGACGAGGCCGATCTGGGCGAGGCAGACCGCCAGACATCCGGCGACGATGGTGCCCCGGTGGCCGACGGCCGGCTTGGCGGGCGGTGCGGGGGGCGGTGCGGCCGGGGAGTCGTGGGCGGGCGCTGCGGCGGGGGAGTCGTAGGCAGGTGGATCGTAGACGGGTGGATCGTCGGAGGGGCTGGAGACCATGTCTCCTCCTTGGTGGGTGCGGCTACGGGGACGAGACGGACGCGGCTCAGGGGGTCGGCGAAGCTCAGGGGTGGGCGAGGCAGGCCATGCGGCCGAAGGACTGGGGGCCGTCGAGCGGGGGCAGGCCGGGGTCGAGCTCGCGGTAGACGGTGTAGACGTTGACCGCGAGGCGCTCGCTCTCGTCGAGGCCGGCGAAGGGGCCGAGGCGGATGTCCCGTGCGGCGTCCGCGGCCGGCATTCCGGCGGTGAAGCGGGCGGTGGCCTCTTCATGGACGTACGACAGATAGTCGCGGACGGCCCGGACGGCCTTCTTGGTGGTCACCGGGCCGTGTCCGGGCACGACGGTGTCCACGTCGAGGCCCAGCAACAGGTCGCAGGCGGCGAGCCCGGCGGCGAACGTGCCGTGCCATACGACGGGCGTGGAGCCGACGAAGACGATGTCACCGGTGTAGACGGTTCGCGCGCCCGGGACATGGACGATCGTGTCGCCGGCGCTGTGCGCGGCCCCCGCGTCGATCAGCCGGACCTCTGTCCCGCCGATGTCGAGGACCGTCTCGCCGTCGAACACCCGGTTGGGGAGGACGGGTTGGACGTCGCGGTGGTCGAAGCGGCGGAAGATCCGGCGGGCGAACCGTCCGGCGTCGCTGTCCTCGGCCAGCAGTGCCCGCACCTGGGCCGGGCCCGCCTGCCGCATGTCCGTCAGTGATCCGCGGGCCGCGACGATCTCGGCGTCGGCCACGAGCTGGTTGCCGAACCAGTGGTCGCCGTTGCCGTGGGTGTTGACCACGGTCGAGATGGGCGCGGCGCCGGTCAGCGGTGCAAGCCCGGCCAGCATGGTCCGGGTCAGGCCCAGGTCGAAGAGGGTGTCGACGAGCAGGGACTCGCCCCTGCCGGTGACCAGTCCGGCATTGCTCATCCCCCAGCCGCCGGCCTGCGCAATCCACGCATGACAGCCACGACCGAGGTCGACCGAGCCCGTGGGAGTGATCAGGGAAGCCACGCTGCCTCCAGTTCGGCTGCGCCAGGTCCCGCACAAGCCCTCGAATGCATTCCAGGTTGCGAGACTCGCGTCCATTGATGGACTGCAGTCCACCAATGGCCTGCAATCTAATGAGAAGGGTTCCGGCGGGTCAAGACCCGTGCACGCCTGTGCTGTACTGAGGGCCATGCAGACCCCGGAGGCAGGAGCCACGGCCGCGGCGGACACCCGGCCCACCGGACGCCGCGAGCGCAAACGCCGACAGGTGCGCGACCAGCTCTACGCCGCCGCGCTGGACCTGTTCGTCTCCCAGGGATACGAGACGACGACCATGGAACAGATCGCGGAGACCGCCGACGTCGCCCGGGCCACCGTCTTCAACCACTTCTCGCAGAAGGTCGGCTTCCTGGAGGAGTGGGGCGCCCGCCGCCGGGCGCGCGTCGCGGAGATCCTCGACTCGCTCCGGCTGGAGGACCTGTCGGTGGGCGACCGGTTGCGCCGCTATCTCCGGGAGATGGCCGAGCTCAATGTCGCCTCCCGGGCGGAGACGACCATCCTGATGGACGCCGGCGCCCGGGTCGGCAGCCTCCTGCACGACCGGTCCCTCGAAATCGAGCTGGCGAAGATCGTCGAGCAGGGGCGGCAGCGCGGGGAACTACGGACAGGCGTCGACGCCGACCAGGTCGGCGCCATGCTGGCAGCCTGCTATTTCTCCACGGTCCTGCGCTGGATCCGCGTGGAGCCCGCCCCCTTCGACCTGCGCGACCGACTCGACGGCGCCCTCGACGTGATCCTGCTGGGCATCCTCGCCCGGAACGGGGAGGGCACACTTCCGGGACGGTGAACCGGGCCGCCGGGTCCGAGTGTGCGGGGTCGAGACCGACCTGCCCGTGACGCGAGCGGTCGTGATACGGCCCTGAAGGGGGCGGGGGGCGGCGGCCGGTCGGCCAGGCACACGGTCGCCGACACCGTCCGTCGCTCGGGCCCCGGGGCCGCCGTGCTGCGGAGCCGCACCCGCAGCGGGTCCGTACAGGCGGACGGCGGTTATCGAGGACGGCACCGACCCGCGCTCCTTGCCGTCCGAGGTTGCCCGGGCCGTCCGGGGCGGCGTTCCGGGCGATCGCCGGCGCCACGGCACACTCGGGTGGCACCGGCCCTCGATGTGGACCGGACGGCCGCGGCACTGCTGGCGGGCATCCAGGGAGGCGTGGCGATCATGATGTCCACGGGGGACTCGGCCCACCTCAGGGCCGCACTCGACACCGGCATCGAGCATCTCCGCGCGACGGCGGACGGGCCGGTGCCGACCTGACGGACGCCGGCAACCGGTAACCGGCGACCGGCAGCAGGCAGCCGCAGACCGAGAGGGCCCAGGTGGCGCGGGCGTCAGCCCCGGGTGGCGCGGCGGACGCAGCTCCAGATGGCGTTGAGCCTCGCGGTGTAGCCCTTCGTGTAGCCCGCCAGGTTGGGGTGGAAGACGGCGGCCGGGTCGTTCAGGTCGGTGATCCACGGGTCCGACCCGCAGGCCCCGTGGCCGGTGAACCGCGCCCGCATGTCGAGGAAGTGGACGGGCGCCCTCATCGACGCGGCCCGGGTGCCCTCGGCGAGGGCGTCGGCCAGGCCGTTCACGGCGGTGCGCTTGACCGGGCCGAGGTCGGTCACGCTGCAGGTCCCGGTCGGGGCGACCGTCCTCGGGTAGCCGAGCACGAGGATCAGGGCCCTGGGCGCGCGTACCTTGATGTCCCGGTACAGGGCGGCGAGTTCCGTCACCAGCTGGTTCCTGGCGTAGGACGACATCCGGTCGGTGGCGTCCTTGCAGGTGGCGTCGTCCTTGGTGAGACACGTCTGCACCAGCTTCGCGAACTGGGCGTCGTTGCCGCCCACCGTGAGGGTGACGAACCCGGTCGTGCCACTCAGGGCGGACAGCTGGTTCTTGCGCACGTCCGCTATGGTCGCGCCGCTGCAGGTGACGTCCTTCAGGGTGTATTTGGGGTGCGCGGCCGCCCACTGGTGCGGATAGTTCATCGGGCTCCGTCTGCAGGCGCCGCTCGCGGGGTCGTACGGACCCGCGCCGACTCCGGATGCGTACGAGTCCCCCAGCGCCACGTACTCCGGTCCTGTCGCGGCCTGGGCCGGAGTGCCGGCCACCGTCGCCATTCCGGCGAATGCCATGACGGAACTGACGACAACTGACGTCGATTTACGCATGATTTCCTTCTGGATCGCGAGCTCGGAATCACGGCTTTTCCCGCCGTCGGGAATTGAAATCCTTTCAGCGCGGGTGCCCGGACTCGTCAGCCCACGGACGTAGTTCCACCCTCTAACCCAGGTTGCATTTCCACGGTGCGGGACCGGGATCCGAGCCCGGGGCCGACGCGCGAACACCGGCTGCCCGACCTGCCCGCGACGCGGTGCCGAGCACCCTGACCCCGCCCCTCCCTTGCAAGGAAAGTTAGGTAAGCCTTACCATACTCAATCGCACCACTCAGGGCCCCGGCCATCACACCGGTCCGCCCGCGGCGAGCGCTTCACCGACGCAGCCTGGCCGTCCTCCCCCAGTGCATCGAGGGCCGGGGAGTTGTCCCCGGCCGGAACCCGCTCAGAGGACCCGCACTTGAAGCGCCCCACCTTCGGTCTGTACGACCCTGCCCGCGAACACAGCGCCTGCGGCGTCGGCTTCATCACCCGCCTGGACGGGACACCGAGCCACGACGTCATCCGCAAGGGCGACGAAGCGCTCCGCGCCATCCCGCACCGTGGCGGCACCTCCGCCGAGGGTGTCGGCGACGGCGGGGGCGTGAGCGTCGACCTGTCCGTCGAGTTCTTCGGCGCGATCACCGGCGAGGAGCTGCGCGCCGGGCACTTCGGCGTCGCCAACTGCTTCGTGCCGACCGACGCCGCCGACGCGACCGATGCGACCGACGCCGGCGCGCCCGACACAACCGACGCGGCCACCGGTGCCCGGCGCCGCGAAGCCGCCGTCGCGCTCGTCGGCCGCAGCATCGCCGAGCAGGGCTTCGACGTACTGCTCGTACGGGACGTACCCGTGGACCACAGCGTCGCCCGGCCCGCCGCCGAGCAGCACCAACTGCCCATCGTGCAATGGGTGTTCCGGGCCCCGGCGGACTGGACGCGTGCCGACGTCGACACCGCCGCCAACCGCGCCCTGCTCGCCGTCGAAGCCGTCGCCTACGCCGACGACACCTACGCCGGCCTGTACCCGCTGTCGCTCAGCGCGCGCACCCAGGTGCTCAAGGGACGGCTCAACTCCGGTGAGGTCATCGGATACTTCCGCGACCTCGGCGATCCCCGGCACTCCGTGCGGTCGCTGTACTTCCACACCCGGTTCTCCACCAACACCGAGCCGCATCCGACCATGGCGCAGCCGTTCCGCCTCATGGCGCACAACGGCGAGCTGAACACCGACCGCAAGAACCGGCTCAGCGACGAGGCCCTCGCGCGGGCCCGCACCCGGAGCATCGTGCGCCCGCCGGGGCAGTCCGACTCCAGCCGCCTCGACCAGACCCTGCAGAGCCGGGTGTTCGACGACGGGCTGGACCTCGTCGAGGCCGTCGTGTCGCTCATGCCGCCCGCCTGGGAGAACGACCGCACCCTACCCGACGCCGTCCGCGACATGCTGGAGTACTTCTCCCTCTACGAGGAGAAGAACGACGGGCCCGCCGCCGTCATCTTCAGCGACGGGGACGTCATCGGCGCCCGCCTCGACCGGCTCGGCCTGCGTCCGCTGCGTACCGTCGAGACCGCCGAGTACCTCATGGTGGCGTCGGAGGCCGGGCAGGTCGCGTTCCCCGACGACGAGGTCGTGCACCGGGGGCGTATCGAGGCCGGCGGCATGCTCGTGGTCGACCACCGCACCGGCCGCCGGATGCGTACGCGCGAGGTGCTCGACGCCCTCGCCGCGCGGCGACCGTACTCCGAACTCCTCGACGCGGCCCGGGTGAACCTCGACGACCTGCCCGCCCCCGACTACTACCGCGGCACCACGACGCTCGGGTACGACGGCGATCTGAGCCTCTCGGGCCGGTACGTGGCGTACGCGCTGAACCAGGAGAGCTTCCGGTTCATGCTCGACCCGATGCTCGCCAACGGGTCGGAGCGGATCTCCGCGATGGGCTACGGCAACGCCATCAACGCGCTCAGCGACACCGAGGGCGGCATGGCGAAGTACTTCTCGCAGCGCTTCGCGCAGGTGACCAACCCGCCGCTGGACAGCATCCGCGAGGCCGACGGCATGAGCATGCGGGTCGCGCTCGGACCCAAGCCGGACGGCACGGGGAGCGTCGGTGGGCGTCAACTCGTCGTTTCCTCACCCGTGTTGGGGCACCTCGACATGGTCCGGCTGCGCGACCAGCGGATCGTGCCGCTCGAGCGGTTCGACATGCTCTACGACCCGGTGTCCGGGGACGAGACCGCGAACGCCGACGCGCTCCGGGCGGCGCTGGAGCGGCTCTGCGACGACGTCGAGCGGTTCGCGACGGAAGGGGGCGGCATCGCGGTCCTCACCGACCGGGGGATCTCCTCCACGCGCGCGCCGCTGCCGGTGATCCTCGCGGTCGCGGCGGCGAACCAGCGCCTCATCGAGACCGGGCTGCGGCTGCGCGTCTCGATCGTCGCGGAGAGCGGGCAACTGCCGTCGTCGCACCACGTCGCGACCGCGCTCGGCTTCGGTGCGTCGGCGGTCTACAGCCTGAGTGCGCGACTGCGCGCCGAGGAGAGGCACCCGAGCGCACCGGCCCCCGCGGGTGAAGTCACCGAGACCGACCGGGCGTTGGCACGCTTCCGCAAGGCGGCCGAGAAGTCGCTCGCCAAGACCATGGGGCGGGTCGGGCTGTGCACCGCCGAGAGTTACATCGGCGGCGCCTTCTTCGAACCGAACTACCTCGACACCCGCGACGACGTGTTCGCCCGGGCCTTCCCGCACATGGAGGCCCCGGTCGGCGGCGTCGGCTTCGCCCGCATCGCGCAGGCCGCGACGGAGTGGCACGAGCGGGCCCGTACCGTCGAGACCGAGCAGCAGATCCCGCTGCTCGGCCTGTTCAAGGAGCGGTCGGACGGCGCCGGGCACTCCTTCGGTGTCACGGCCGTACGCGGCTTCGGCGACATGACGGAGGAGCGTCCGGAGTTCGGCCGACAGGACCCACAGGGCGAGCAGGACGCGATGGTCGGCCCGGGCGGGCCGCGCGGGCAAGGCGGTGACTCGGACGCGCTCCGTCTCCTCACCCTCGGCCAGCTCGACGACGCGTTCGGCATCACCGACGCCGCGTACCGCAACACCGGGTACGACGCCCTCAGCGACGCCGAGATCGACGCGTTCCGGATCACCCCCGGGTACCGCGCCTTCCTGCGGACCACGCACGAGGAACGGTCGCGCCGGCCGGCCGCACTGCGCGATGTCCTCGCGCTGCCCGCGGACGTCACCGGGCTGCGCACGCCGGAGGACTTCGCCCGTGAGCTGGGCCGGTTCTCCACGAGCGGCAACGCGAGCGTCACGGTCCGGGGCGTCGTCGCGACCGTCGTGGACCGGTCCCCGGGAACGGTGACTGTCCGGCTGAGCCTCGACGGTGACACCGAACGCCACACCGCCCTCGCCGACGGCCTCGCGCTCGCACACCCCGGCGAGGTCGAGACGGTCGCCGTGGGTGCCGATGGCATAGAGGTCACCGCCACCGGCACCGCCGCCCGCCTCCTCACGCTCCTCCGCGGCGCCCCCGACAGCGTCCGACTCGCCGACGTACAACCGGCCCACGAGATCACCCGTGCCCTCGCCTCCGGCGCGATGAGCCATGGCGCGCTCGTGGCGACCGCGCACGAGGCCGTCGCGCACGGCACGAACATGGTCGGCGCGATGTCGAACAGCGGCGAGGGCGGCGAGCACCACACCCGGTACGGCACCATCCGCGGCTCCCGGATCAAGCAGTTCGCGTCGGGACGGTTCGGCATCTGGGCGGGCTACCTCGCCGACCCGATGCTGGAGGAACTGGAGATCAAGATCGGGCAGGGCGCGAAGCCGGGCGAGGGCGGCCAGTTGCCCGCGCCGAAGGTGACGGTCGACATCGCGGCGGCACGCGGTGGGACGCCGGGCATCGAGCTGATCTCCCCTCCCCCGCACCACGACACCTACTCCATCGAGGACCTGGCCCAGCTCATCCACGACTGCAAGGCCGCACGGGTACGGGTGATCGTGAAGCTCGTGTCCTCGGAGGGCATCGGCACCATCGCGGTCGGTGTCGCCAAGGCCGGCGCGGACGTCATCAACGTCGCCGGGAACACCGGCGGTACGGGCGCCGCGGCCGTCACCAGCCTGAAGTACGCGGGCCGTTCGGCGGAGATCGGTGTGGCCGAGGTGCACCAGGCCCTCGTCGCGAACGGCCTGCGCCAGAAGGTCGTCCTGCGCTGCTCGGGCGCGCACCAGACCGGCGGCGACGTCGTCACGTCGGCCCTGCTCGGCGGCGACAGCTTCGAGTTCGGAACGACCGCGCTCATGATGCTCGGCTGCGTCATGGCGAAGAACTGCAACGTGAAGTGCCCCGCCGGACTCACCACCAACTCCGAGGCCTTCGAGGGCGATCCGCGCGCACTCGCCCAGTACCTGCTCAACATCGCGCACGACGTACGGCAGATCCTCGCCCGCCTCGGGCTGCGGTCGCTGCGCGAGGCCCGGGGGCGTACGGATCTGCTGCAACTCCTCGACCACCCGGCGAGCGTGGGGCGCCTCGACGTACGGCGCCTGCTCGCGCACGTACCCGAGAAGGTCGTCGAGGACCCGGAGTACCTGGAGAAGGACTTCTCCACCGACGACGCCCTCATCGAGCGCGTCCGTGCGGCGCTCGTCGACCGGCGTGAGCCGTCCCTGCTCGTCGAGGGCATCCACCTCGGCAACAGCGACAAGTCGGTGGGCGGGCAGCTCGGCATCGACATCGAGCGGCTCCTCAACCACCAACTCACCGTTGACGGGCCCGCGTTCACGACCGACGACCGCGGCCGTCGCCGCCTGGTCGACGACGCCGTCCGGATCCGTACCACCGGGTCAGCCGGTCAGTCGTACGGCGTGTTCTGCAACGACGGCATCACCCTCGAACACACCGGCACCGCGAACGACGGCGTCGGCAAGAGCCAGAGCGGCGGGCGGATCGTCGTGCGCGCCCCGGGCGGCGGCAGCGCCGAGCGCGGCGGGAACGTGCTGGTCGGGAACTTCGCGCTGTTCGGCGCGACCGGCGGGCGGACGTTCGTGCAGGGGGAGGCCGGTGACCGGTTCGCCGTGCGCAACTCCGGCGCGACGGCGGTCGTCGAGGGGCTCGGCGACTTCGGCTGCGAGTACATGACCGGCGGTACGGTCCTCAACCTCGGCGGCTTCGGCAAGGGCCTCGGCAACGGCATGAGCGGCGGGTTCCTCTACCAGTACGACCCCTCGGGCGAGCCGGCCGGCCGGGTGAGCGCCGACTCGCTGCTCGTGTTCCCGGTGACCGACACCGCGCACGGCGACTTCCACGAGGCCGCCGTGCGACTGCTGCTGACATGGCATGCCGAGGCCACCAACTCCCCGCTCGCGGCAAGGCTGTTGGAGAACTGGGAGGCCGAACGGCAGCACGTGTACTGCGGGATGCCCCGCGCACTGCTCCTCTACCAGGACGCCGGTGAGATCCTCGCGGCGGCGACCCGCAGCGAGTTGCTCGACGAGCTGGCGACCTCGATCGCCACCGACAAGCTGCGCGCGTTCAAGGTGGACTACCGCGACCGCCGTACCGTACTCGGCGGCCGGGCCCCGGCCTTCGGCGACCAGGGCAGCGACGACATGTTCTCGCTGCTGTCGTCGTACACGGTGCTCGGCGTCGCACAGGACCTGGCGGTGCAACGGGTGCCGGGCGCCACCGGCCCGGACGATCCCCGGGTCGCCGAGGCCGTCCGCAACCTCGTCCTCACCGAGGACTTCTTCGTGAAGCAGCGGGTGGTGAAGTACCTGCGCGGCACGCTGGAGCGGTTCGACGACGGCGAGTTGGCCACGCTCATCGCGAGCAAGCGCCTCGGCGACTACAAGCGTGCGCTGAAGCAGCGCAACAACCTCAGCGTGGACGCCCCCGGCACCTACGGCTGGATCGTCCACCAGACGACGAAGAACGCCGGCCGCGTACGCGCCGCCCGCTTCGACGAGTTGCTCGCGACGGCGGCCCTCGACGACATCGCCACGCGCCGCGCCCCGCAGGCCCCGACCGAGACGGTGACCACGTGACCCTCATGCCCCCGACCGGGTCCCTGATCCCGGCCGACGCGCCGTTCTCCGCCGAACAGGAGGCCTGGCTCGCCGGGTTCATCGCCGGTGTCGCGGCCGCCGGACGCCGGGAGGGCGGGACGGCTGACGTGCCTGCCGCCACGATCGACGTGCTGTTCGGCACGCAGACCGGGAACTCCGAGTTCGTGGCAGGCGAGTTGGCCGCCGGGGCCCGGGCCCGCGGCCTCGGCGGGAAGGTAACCGCGCTCGACGACGTCACGCCCGAGCAACTCGCCGCCATGTCCCATGTGTTGGTGGTCACCTCGACGTACGGGGAAGGCGAACTGCCCGACAACGCCGGGCTGTTCTGGGAGGCGCTGCAGGCCGAGACGGCACCGCGGCTCGAAGGCGTGCGGTACGCGGTCCTCGGGCTCGGCGACCGCGGTTACGACGACTTCTGCCAGGCGGCGAAGCTCATCGACACCCGCCTTGAGCAGCTCGGGGCGGGCCGGCTCCACGAACGCGTCGACTGTGACGTCGACTTCGAGGAACCGGCGGCGGAGTGGACGGCGGCGGTGCTGGAGCGGCTGGTGGCCGAAACCGGCGCGACGAGCACGGGCACGGGTACGGGCGCGGGCACCGAGATTCATACGGCCGCCACCCCGCGCTCCCCCTGGAACAAGCGCACCCCGTACCGTTCCCGGCTCGCGGTGAACAGGCTGCTGTCCTCGCCCCGCAGCGCGAAGGAGATCCGCCACTACGAGTTCGACCTCGGCGACAGCGGCATCACGTACGAGGCGGGGGACGCGCTGGCCGTCGTACCACTGAACGACGAGGCCCTGGTCGGCGGGCTCCTGGCGCACCTGGGCGCGAGCGGCGACGAGGAGGCGGCGGAAGCACTCCGTACCGAACGCGAGATCCGCACCCCGTCGAAGGAGTTGATCGCCGACCTCGTCGAACGGGCGCCGTCGAGCGAACTCGCCGCGGTCGTCGCGCACGGCGACCGCTCCGACCTCGACTCCTGGCTCTGGGGCCGGGACGTACTGGACCTGCTCCGCGACGCGGGCCCCGCCGCCGCACCGACCCTGACCGAACTCCTCCCTCTCCTGCGGCCGTTGCAGGCACGGCAGTACTCGATCTCGTCGAGCCCGCTCGCCCACCCGGACCGTATCCACCTCACGGTCGCGTCCGTCCGGTACGGCACCGGGGACCGGTCGTACGGGGGTGTCGCGTCGACGTACCTCGCGGACCGGGTCGGCGAGGAGGCGGCCGTAGGCGTATTCGTGCAGCCGAACGCCTCCTTCGGCGTCCCGGCGGACGACGACGCCCCGATGGTCATGATCGGCCCCGGAACGGGCATCGCACCCTTCCGCGGCTTCCTGCACGAGCGCGCCGCGCGGGGTGCCACCGGCCGCAACTGGCTGTTCTTCGGCGACCGGCACCGCGAGACGGACTTCGTGTACGAGGACGAGCTGGCCGAGCTGCGGGAGCGGGGCGTACTCACCGAACTGGACCTCGCGTTCTCGCGCGACCAGGCCGAGAAGGTGTACGTGCAGACGCGGATGCGGGAGCGGTCGCGCGAGCTGTACGGATGGCTGGAGGAGGGCGCGCACGTCTACGTCTGCGGCGACGCCTCCCGGATGGCGAAGGACGTCGAGGCGGCCCTGCTGGGCGTCGTCGCCGAGCAGCGCGGACGCGGGGACGACGACGCGGCGGAGTACCTGGCGGATCTGCGCCGGGCGAAGCGCTATGTACGGGACGTGTACTGAGGATGGCTGAACACCATGGCTGTGGGTTCGAGGGCTGCTGCGGCAGGCGGAACGGCACCGCACGGCTGATCGACGCGCGGATGCCGGAGCTGGCGCGGTGCCTGACACTCTTCCAGTACGTGCAGGCGGTCACCGGCGGACCGGTCGCCCGGATCGACCAGGCCGGCAGCTACGCGGTCCCGAGCCTGCGCGGCGAGGCGTTCGCCGTACGGCCGGGATCGATCGCGCTGCGCATCGACGCCGACGGGGTCGATACGGCGGTGGTCGCGCGGGACGAGGGCACGGGCTCGGTCGCCCTGCGTCTGCTCGACGCGGAGGGCCGGACCGTGCACCAGGGGCGGCTGCTGTCCGAGGGGGACCGGCTGCTGGTCGGACTCGCGCCCACGGTCGACGCGGGGGCGTCGGCCACCGGGCCGCCCGTGGTTCCCGACGTACCGGAGTGGGAGAGCGGCGACCAACTGGCCCAGCTGGACGCGGTGTTGGCGGACGGCGGGGCGGCCCGGCGCGAGGCGTTCCACCGCTACCGCGGCGAGCACCGGCCGATCGAGGTCGATGTCCTCCCCGCCGTCCTCGACCACGTCTGCTCCGTCGGACTGCCGATCGGCGTCGCGGTGTTCGCCCCGGCGGCCATGCAGGCGTGCGGCGGCCACGTCCACGTCACCGACCGGACCGTCGGCGGCCGGGTGTTCGCGGCGATCGCGGACAGCTCGGTGGAGATCGACCTCGCGGGGGTACGGGCCTGCCACCTCGTCCGCTCCACGGCGGCCCACGGCCCGACCTCGGCGCTCGAACTCGACGACGAGGACGGACGCTGCGTCGCGGTCGTCACGCAGTTCGGGATGGTCGGGGAGGACGTGCACGCGGCGTGGGAACATCTCGCGGCGTCGCTGCCGGACGCGTAGCGTGCCGCTGCTCGACACGTGGGGTGCCGCTGTCCGACGCGTGGGGTGCCGCTGCCCGACGCGTAGGGTGCCGCTGCCCGACGCCTGGCCTGTCGCTGGTCCGACGGGCGGGATGTTGCTTGGCCGGGGATGTTGCTCGGCTGGGTCGCTCCTCGGCCCGGGACGTTCCTCGGCCCAGGGCCTTCCTCGGCCCGGGACGCTCCTCGGCCCAGGGCCCTCAGCGGCTCGCGGCGGCCCTCGTCGGCTCGGGGCGGTCATCGGCTCGGGGCGCCTCTTCGGCCATCCACCATCCGCATCTCGACTTCACTCCATGGCCCGTGAGTTCGGTGCGACGACATGGGTACTGTGAAACACGCGGAACGATCGGCTGCTACACCGAACAGCGAACACCGGACAGCAAACACCGGACAGCGGACGAGGTACTGCGGAGCGGCCAGGCGGTTTGCTCGGGGCGGTCCCTCGGGTTGAGGGGAGCCCTTTGGTGCTTCAAGGCGCGCGGGGCGGCACGCTGCGTACGGGTGCGGTCGACGTCACGGGGGTCGGTGGTCTGTGGCGGGTCACGCGCCCCTGGCATCCGGGGCTGCGGCCGTTCCTTCGCAGTTACGTCGGCTACTGGGAGGCGATGACCTCGCCGTACGAGGCGCGGTTGATGCCGTCCGGGCGCGCGACCCTGTTGATCAACCTCGCGGAGCCGTTTTCCCAGGTCCGGCGGCTGGGCATACCGGGCGGGGACAGCGGGAGCATCGGGTCGCTGGTGGTGGGGCTGGAGGACCGGCCCGCGATCTGCGTGCATCCCGGCGGCCAGGAGGCGATCCGGGTCGAGTTCACACCCCTGGGCGCGTACCGGCTGTTCGGCATGCCGATGAGCGAGCTGACGAACCTGGCCATAGAGATCCGGGACGTTCTGGGGTCCGGGGCCGGGATGCTGGTGGAACAACTGGCGTCCACCCAGGACTGGTCGGCCAGGTTCGACCTCTTGGACGAGGCGTTGCTGGCCCGGCTCGGGGACGGCCCGGAGCCCTCGCCCGAGGTGGGCCACGCCTGGCGACTGCTCTCCGGCAGCGCGGGGGCGATCCCGATCGCCCGTATGGCCGCCGAAGTGGGATGGAGCCAGGGGTACTTGATCCGACGGTTCACCCAGCAGATCGGACTGACCCCGAAGGCGTCCGCCCGCGTCCTCCGCTTCCGCCACGCCGTGGCGATGCTCAACCGCGGGGCCGCGAGCCTCACCGAGATCTCGACGGCCTGCGGCTTCTACGACCAAGCCCACCTCAACCGCGAGTTCCGCGCCATCGCCGGCACCACCCCCGGCCAGATGCTGGCCGCCCGCCGCGTGGAAGGCGCCCTGGCCGTCTCCACGAGGTCAAATTCGTCCAAGACCCGCCCGCCCACCGCCCGATAACGTCCCCGTTCGTACAACCGATGGCCGGTCGGATGGCACGGGGGACTGTCCGGCCGGCCGCGTCGGCGTGTTCGGGATGCAGGCGTACGCCTTCGGTGACATCCGCGGCCTACCTCGTTCTGGCTCGCCCTGCCCCGCTCCATAGGTGCCACCACATCCGGTACAGCCTTTCCGCCTCCAGGCATCCGGGGTCTTCTGCTGTGCTGTCCCGGGGCCGGTCGGCTCAACTGGTCAGCCAGACCAGAGACACTTGCGCACTCACAGTAGAAGGGGGCCGAATCCTTCGTTCGTCGGCCAGGCGTCGGCCACCACGGCGGAGACCACGGTCCCGCCGAATCGGCTGGGTCCGGAGTGCCACGAGTCGGCGATGGCGTCGACCAGGAACAGGCCACGCCCGTGTGCCTCGCTGGCTTCCGGGCGCCGCAGTCGCACGTTCGCCGGGAACCCCGGATTGTGCACCTCGATCCGAAGCGACGTCTCCACGCGGTACCACTCCACCCGCACCAGCCAGGGTTCATCCGCCCGTCCGTAGAGAATCGCGTTGGTGACCAGCTCAGAGACCATCAGCGTGCAGTCGTCGATCGAGCAGGCCGGGTTGTACGCGGTGATGAACTTCCGGAACCAGCTCCGGGCCCGGGGTACGGACTCCGGCGCCGGGTGCAGGATCATCGCCCCCAGTCGTGCGGTACCGAAACCGTCGCGGCCATCGGTGGTGTCATCCATCCGCGCTCACTCCTTGCCGCTGCCGTCGCAGTCGAGGCAGCGCCGTTTCGATGTGGCCCGAGCGCGGTCGTCGGCCGTGGAGAACGCCACAGCGGCACGGGAGCCGACGCGTTTCCAACCGCGCCCACGGCATCCCCAGAAACCGAACCGTGCGCCCTTGTCCAGCCGCTGACCGTCACGCCGTGCCTCCTCCCAGAAGTGGCCTTAGCCACTTCATGGATAGTGGCATTAGCCACTTGGGGTGTGCAAGCGGATCGACGCAACTGCCGGACTGTCAGGTGAGCGGGTAGCCCTGTTCGAAGGCCCAGCGATGCGGGGGATAGGTGGCTTCGGCGAACTCCAACGGCCGGTCCTGAAGGTCGAAGACGACGTGATGAACAACCAGAACGGCTGAACCAGCGGCCAGTTGAAGGTCCGACGCCTCCTCGCCAGTGGCGCTCCGAGCGCACATACGGTCCTCGGCATAACTGCCCTGGCGGCCCGTCATGTTCTCGACGTACATGAGCGTCCCCTCCTGGATCCGCTCGGGCTCCAGGAGCTTCGGCGCACGCCGGCCGACGTCAGGAGCGAACCACGAGGTGGACAGGGTGATCGGCCCGTCATGGTTGCTGGTCACCCGTCGCCGGTGCACGGCCCGACGATCCTTGACCAGCCCCAAGGCTTCGACAACGTGATCCGGCGCATCCAGCCAACCGGCCGAAGTGATCACCGCATACTCGCCGGGCGTGTAGATCTTCCCGGTCTGCCGGGCCCGGCCGTACAGCTCACGCGCCCGCCGGTTGACCTCCAGGCTGCGCACGTACGTGCCCGACCCCTGGCGCTTCTCGACCAAGCCCTGATGACTCAATGCCGCCAACGACCGTGCGGCAGTGGGCCGGGACACCTTCCAGTCCGCCGCCAACTGCCGCTCCGAGGGCACCTCGTCCCCCGGCCGCAGGTCTCCCCGAAGGATCTGATCGCGGATGAAGTGCGCGATCTGGAGATACTTCGGCTGAGCCTCCTCGATCTGAGGCATTCACCCTCCTCGCCAAGTGGCTATGGCCTCTAGCCACTATAGAGTGAGCGGTCAACCCTCCACCCCGTACTCTGACTCCATGACGAGGTTGATCGTCGCAGCAGGAGGAGGGGGCGACGCAGTCGCCGCCGCCATGCTCCACACCGCCCTCTACGGCGCCGAGGACCAGGCGGTGATCCTCACGTACGCGTGGGACCGCCTCCTCATCGACCCGGTACCGGGCCCCCGAGGACCGGACAACTTCACCGGCCTCGAACAGCTCACCCCCGCAGTCTGGACAGTGCCGGCGGACGCCCGCCCGATCGCCCCGGCAGGCTCCACACTCCCCCGTCTCGCGGCAGAGCTCCCGCACACCTTCGCCCTGATCGACCCTCACCACGGCGCCGAGGGCATCACACGCCAACTCGAAGAGCTGATCGGCCACTTGTCACCGGAGACGATCGATCTACTCGACGTGGGCGGCGACATCCTCGCGCGAGGCGACGAACCGACCCTCAAGAGCCCGCTCGCGGACGCCCTCACGCTCGCCGCGTGCTGCCAGGTGAACGCACCCATCCGGCTGTTGATCGCAGGCCCAGGCCTGGACGGCGAACTACCGCTCGACGACCTGCGCGGCATCCTGGGCCCCCTCGTCCACACCTTCACGGCGAAGGATGTCGAGCCGGTCAGCGCGGTTCTGGAGTGGCATCCGTCCGAGGCCACCGGAATGCTCGCCGCAACCGCCCGAGGCGTACGTGGCACCTGCGAGGTCCGGGACGCCGGCCTGCCCGTCGCGCTCACCGACGAAGGCCCCACCGTCCACGAGGGCGACCTGGACGACGCCATCACCCGCAACCAACTGGCCCGCGCCATCATGACGACCGAGACGCTCGACGAGGTCGAAGCGCACAGCCGGGAAATCTGCGGATACTCAGAAATCGACTACGAACGCAACAAGGCCGCATGGCTCAAGGACCAGCCACCCGCGGACCTGGTCCCCCAAACCGTGCTGGCCCAACTCGACCAGTTCGAGGGCGAGGCCCGGCGCCGCGGAGTCACCCACACAACATTCCGCCACCTCACCGAAGCTCTGAACCTCAACGGCTCCCAGCGCGAGGATCTCCGCCAGTTCCTGATCCGGAGCCGTCCCACGCAACACTCGGCTCCCCTGTGGTGCCTTTAAGAGCACCGCCCCGCTTGGAACGGACTTCGAGCTTAGCCATCCACTCCGCCGGGCACTCTCCTCGCTATGCGGCCGCAGTGGAAGCGCGCGGGGTTAGTAGCGGGGCTCGTTGTAGCGTTGTCCGGTTACGTCTTGCTGCTGTGGCAAGGACCTTGGTGGCTGGACGGGCAGCATCTGAGAACCAACAACCTGGAGCCAGCCGACGGTGTCGTTGTCACAGGTGTCCGCACGGCACTCGTTGCACTCGGCGCGGGTGTAGTCGCTGCAGCTGGTCTCTACTACACCGATCGCAGCTTGCGACACACACGCGATCGGGATCGGGAACAAGTTGAACTAGCACGAGAAGCTCAGGTTACTGACCGATACGTGGAAGCGATCAAGCTTCTGGCATCGGACCGAACAGTTGAGCGCCTAGGTGGCATATACGCACTCGAACGCATCATGCGCGACTCCCTCAAGGATCACCTGACGGTAGTCGAAGTGCTCGCCTCATTTATAAGAGAGCACACGCGAATCGCTACTGACGTCGAGGTCGCGCCACAGACGAACCCACACCCAACCGAGCATGTGCAGGCGGCCTTAACCGTGCTGGGGCGACGGCCCGTAGTACACGAGCCCTTTCGAATCGATCTACGCGGAACTGATCTCAGAGGAGCGGACCTGAAGCAGGCTCGGTTGGATCGAATTAGACTCGGCGGAGCCCAACTCGACAAATCGGACCTAACAGAGGCGCAACTAGAAGACGCATGGCTGCAAGAGACCAGCTTGGAAGGTGTCTGGCTAGATCGCGCCTACCTTGGTCAAGCCAATCTACGGGCGGCCAATCTTCGAGATGCCAGCCTCATGGACGCCAACCTGACGAACGCCAAGCTGTTCGGAACGGACCTATCGACAGCACAAGGCTGCACGGCGGAACAGATCGAGATAGCAGCAATACTGGACAATGCAACACAGCTCCCGCCTGACATCGCAACGAGGCCAGCCTCAGCTGAGTGACCTTAAACCACTCCTCTTGAGCGCCAGCACTCGATCGAACAGCAAACTGGGTTACAACTTTCTCTACTGGTCCAAGGCGGCTCGCTCCGCTCACCGCACGCGGCCCCGGACCCGGCCGGGCCTGCGCTTCTGTCTCCGCCCCGCTCCAGCCCGGCTGCCGCCCGTGCCGCGCACTAAGCGATCAGCCGCCTGACGTCAGTGAAGGGGTACATCGTGGCTAGGGCGGTCGCTTCCGCGGCTTTACGCAGCCACTTTGGCGCGAGCCTCGAAGATCATGGCCCCAACGTCGTGCTTTACCGGGCAGGTCCACGGACTGCCCGACGCGCCGAAAGCTTACGGAGCCATGATCACTCGCGCCAAAGCAGCACCAGCCCAAAGCCGCTCCACCGACCTCGGTGTCTACTCCTGCGAGTCGAACTCCTCGGCCACGAAGGCACGCGTGAGAGCTGCGACTACAGCGCCAATGATGACCTTGACCAGCGGCATGATCCTCTTCATGTTCCCACTCTCCACATCACTTGTTCGAATGGGCCACCTTGACCCCGTACCAGCCTCCCGCTCTCGTCATGCCAGTGGGCGCAAGTGGAAGATTATTGACCCAAGTTGACCTCGTTAGACCTGGAATCCCGCTCTCCTGGTTTGCCATACTTGACCCCACGAGACATCAGAGGATCCGTCCAGGAGTGAGCATGATTCCACTTCCCAATGAGAAGGATTTACCTGCCGGTGCACATCGATATCTAGTAATTAAACTTCACGAACTCTACAGGCGAGCAGGATTCCCGGGCATCAAATCCATCAGCAACGCGTCAATTCACCTTGGCGATAATTGCGACATGATTTCACACCAGGGAGCTTCGAATATCTTGTCCGGCAAATCCATTCCAAGATGGTGCAAGCTCGAAGCCATAGTCCTCGTACTGGCGTCGCTGGATTTAACCAGACCCGAACCTCGAAAGGTCGCCCAGCAATTTCACTCGCTGTGGATTCTCCTGGCAGATAAATCCCCGACAAGTCATGGAAATTTCGAAGACCACAGCAACACCATCACGAGCGAGGGCGTATGGACGGCACCCCCTGCAATCGCATCGCCACCCGCTACGCCAGCCATGACCTCCAGGATTGGCCGGGCTACTTCAACCAGACTTAAAAGAGATCTTAGGCTGGAGGCCGGCGGAACATGCCCTGTCCCCCATTGCCACAGCACAATTATTGAATTGGCGTACATCACGCCCATGGCGAGGGGAGGAGTAAATAACTTTGGCAATCTGATCTACCTGTGCCCAAACCACCACAGGCAGTTTGACACAGGAGACTTCTCAGAGCAGGAAATACACCTACTCAAAGCGCGCCTCGCCTGGAATCTTAAACGATACACTCGCGCTGAGCATATTTGGCTGTGGGTATTTTCGAAACGTGGGGGCACTCATTTCATTCACCCGCGAAGCGAACGAGACTCCTTGCGTTCCCTCGAAGCGGATGGCTACATCAGACTGATAGAAGCCGGGGCCGGAGATTCAAAAGAATCAATGGATACTTGGTGCCTGACAGAGATCGGTACCCGTCTCGCAAATGTGTGGGCAGATTCCGGCGCTCCCCCTATCGACATTGGGTAGGAGTATGCGAGTCTTCCTGGCCTGCGAGCCAAGACCGGGCCTTCTCCGGGCCGTCCAAGGTCAGCCGAACGCCAACCCGACAACAGTAGAAGCCCACGGAATCTGAGCTGGTCAGAGCCCGTGGGCTTCTTCGGCCATACAGGTCAGCTGGACCGCATGGCTAGGCGAACTAAGACAGCTTTCGTACGATACTGTCGTACCTATTCTGAATATGATCCTCTTTAATCTTGCCGTTTTTTGCCTGCCTAAGGAAAACCATCAGGTCTTTCTCGGTGAGCGGCAAGACAAATCCTTTATTGTGTGTAGCTATCCGCTTTAGATGTTGATAATGGGCAGACTTCAATTCGCCACGAAATGCCAGAACGATAAACCTACCACTGACGTCAGTCATGTAATAGCTCAACTGATGGAAATCGTCCGCGGAAAGGTCGGAGTAGTTCTTACATTCCCAGATCACCTGCACCGCGTCGTAGCGGACACGCACAGATTCCCAGAATCCGCCTTGCGCCCTGTTCGCAGCTACCCAGTCTCGAATAACGCGACCTTCGAAGTCCCTAGACCTTTCCTCTACGTTCTCCAAACCACGGAAGAAGCAAAGCTTGATCACATCGCCGACAATTTCTTCAAAGTCGGTTGCGCCAGCGTGGCCCAGCGGGAGGTCACTGAGAGTAGAGACAATGAGATCGATGTTTGTCGTGTACTCAGTGGGGTCGAAGCCACCCGGAAGGTCTTCGATGATTCCGATCTTGCCGAATTCTTTCTGTTCTGGGAGATGTCGCACGAGGGTGTCCTGCAGGTCCAGCGCATCCCAATAGCATCGGTGAATCACGATATCAGTAGTCTCCGAAACCGGAGGTGGGCTGGTATCCATAGGACCGAGTGCCCGGAACTTCGATTGTCTCCCCGATGCGCGGATACCAACGAATCCAATGTCATAAAGCAGCCTAATGAACCGCTCCGGAGAGGAATTCTCATAGAGCCAAGATCCACACAATTGAACAGCTTCGCTGTCATTCAAAAGTTTCCGGATGAACGACTCGACACCACCAAACGTAAACGAGTTTCCGAGACCATAAAACCGCGAAAGAACAAGCGAGATATGTGGATAGTTTTCCGCATACTCGTCACCAAGATCACGAAATCTGTTGTCTGAGAACCGCCTGCGGGCCTGCTGAACGTCCTCGATTAAGATTTTCTCATGGCCAGCGGACTGCGCCGCCTCGACAGCGTTACTTGCGTAGATCAGGATATCTCGAGGGCGCTTTTGACAATACTCCAGCACATTGCGCCACGCAATATCACTGTTCTCAAAGAAGGCGTCCCAAGTGGCCCCATTCAAACCGAATTTAGCCGTTAGATTTCGATTCAAGCGACGCTCGACAACTTCCAGCAATTGTCGTTCGGTCCACTCCATACCGACCACTGCCGTTTCTAGGCGGGAGGATTCTGTGTCCAGAGCTCTCACGCGCTCGAAGATATTCTCTCGAAGAAAGAGAATGACACGAGCCCATGGAATCTGGGTCGAAGTTTCCAGGCAAGCATGCATAAAGGCCGTCAGGTACACCAAGCCCTCGTCACTACCCTCCCAGTAGTCATCGATGCTGTCGATGAGGAGCGTGTGAGTGGAAAGCCCGCCGGAACCAAGCAACTTCATGCAATCTGCTATCTTCTTAGCCGCCTTATTCTCTATCAACCACCTTTCATCATCTCCACTAGCAAGAGGTCCACTAATCAGCTGAATGAAGCTCAGGCAGCGAATATCGAAGTCTAAATACCCAAAGGTTTCCAACTCCTCCGCGAGTTCCGGGGGGGTTTGGTATTTAGCTTTTCGCGACTCTTGCCAGATATTGAGGATTTCTATCTGCAATGCACGGCGGAACGCAGAGACGAGCGATCGGAACGGCCGCTGCTTGGTGTTACGCAGTAGATCGATTTCCTGCAGAGTTGATGAAGGGCTGAATATTTCGGGAACGATCACGCGGGTCAGGTCGCCATTTTCGTCGCAATATTTGCGAATTGCCGTCTTTCCGGTTCCCCGTCGCCCTACAAAGAAGACCTTGCCACTCTCCGGGTTCTGAGCGGCAGAAAGAGCGGGTGTGTGCACGAACATCGCAGGGTCGCTGAGAGCTGCGTCATACTCAGCAAAGGACTGGCCGATGTTGATTCGGCGAATAGAACCTTGGGCAACTTGAGTGGAGTTTGCGGTATTTGTTGGACAGGAATTTGAGGTGCTGTCGGCTCAGCAGCCACCATGCCCTGTGCCGACGGCGCAACGCCCTGACTGCTCTGGTTCTTGCTCTTCCGCTTACGCCTAACCATTGTTCCCCCTATTCCCCCAGGACGAGGCAGGCTAGCTTCGCACGAGTCACACCGTCATGTACTCAAAAATCGCCAACCAGTCAACTGATGGCACATCAGCGACAATGTTGCACCACTTGGCACACTTCTGCTCCGCCTTCGTCGCAGTTCGTAACCTCCAAGTTGCGGCTACGGGCCTTCAGTTCGCCAAGACAGAGCCGCAGATGACGACGGCAACGAGTACTGAAGTGCGGTCATCCTGCCTTGTGTCGCGCGCTCACCCCCCACTCGCTTCAGGGCGAAGAAGCCGTGCCAGACGCATGCCAGATTGCGCGGGGACTCTGGGGAGCACCGGTATCGAGTCGGCGGTCAACCGCGGTGTCAGCGCGCATCACGCCGAGCTCAGCGAGACGGTCGAGGCCAGAGCACACAAGCCTCTCAAGCTGAGAGGCCCGGTCGGTACGACCGCTGGATCTTGTGCCGTTCCAGCGCAGTGGAGTATCGCGTCAGCAAGGCATCGAGGCTCGCCAGCAGTAAACCGGCGGACTCCCCGGCCTCGGCCATGTCGCTGCGGAGGATGTGCAGGGAGTCGCCCTGGATCGGCACTCCGGGGAACCTGCGACCGGGCAGGCGAACCACAGCATCGTTCCCACCGTCAGTGAACAGCTCTGCCTCAACGCGTTCCATCAGGCCATCCAATCTGACATCACCAGCTCACATCAAAGACGGCGAACGCAGGCGGCCTTGGGCGGTCGCGAACGGTGCACCGACGCCGGGGGCGGGACCCCGTGCAGGCCACGCGATCGAACTCCTAAAGCAGTGGTCAGGCACCCATGGCCTGCCGGCGGACGAAGTCCAGTCGGCTGAGCGACTGCAGGGTTAGGGCCAGCGACGTTACTTGCAGCGCGGGGACCTCCAGGGCCGCACGCGGTGCAGTTCAGTCACGCTTCGTTCATGGTGCCTCGATCGGGCGGGGAGGCGCATCGCTTGCGTCCCTCAGCCACCACTGGCCGGACACATCGCAGAAGCGGACCGCGTACTCGACAGCTCGCGGAACAGACATGCGTTTCCCGTCCGCATCCAAGAGCCATGTCGCTACCTGCAGGGCAGTGTGTGTCTTTAGAACCTCACGCATCACGGCCGGCTGCGGCACCATGTTCTGATTTACAGACCAGGTCTCGGCAGGATCAGCACCTTCCCGCCGGATATCCAACAGTTCGACGCGGAGCACCGGCTGGTCACCGTCATTTGTGATCTTCACGGCGACGGATCCACCAGATCCACGGACCGTCACCGTGACTAGTGATGCTTCAGCTACATCCCTAAGTTGCTGCGCTTGCTCCGCCTTGAGCTTCTCGGCCAATTCCCGACGGTCCTTCTTGAGCGCCAGAACGTGGCTGGCTCCGGATACCCCGGTACCCAACACGCCCGTTGCCACGCCAAGCCCAAACATCCACCAGCTTGTCGTCATCAATCAACCTTGGGTCCGCAGCCGTCTGTGTCTGACGTGATTCACTGTGCCACCGTCTCACTTTCCGTCTCATTCAGCCCCGTTCAGGGCCGTTCAAGCAAGACCTGGATCAGAGTGCGGCCCGTGAGCGGGCCGCCCATGAACGCAGGTGAACGCCCCTGTACACAGCCCAGTACCCCACCACAGTTGGAAAGCGTGTTGGAACATCGGCCGGATCACCCAGGCTCCAACCACGTCATGCCTCGGCTGCGTTACAGCTCTGAACGCTCGCTCCCAGTCTTCTGCCGTACCGGAGCGCATGTCACGAACGAACTGCTCCAGCACCCAGGCGTGACGTTGCAGCGCTCTCGCTGCCGAGATCGTGTCCGCGTCTCCCATCAGGAGCACTGCCTCAAACGCGTACCCACGCTCCAGTTCAGCGTCGGCCAGGCGCTCAAGACCGATGTCCTGGGGCAGCGGTTGGGGAAGGTCGAAGAGTCCTTTGCCCGCTGCCAGACGGCCGGCCATCGATGTGAATCTCTTGATGGCATCGGCGTATCGGAGATAGACCTCCAGACGGCGTTCGTCCCATCTCGTTGAGAGTTGGCGTCGCCAGCGGGATCTCTCCATCAACGCGCCGCCAACATAGGAGGCAAATGCGCCAACGAGCACACCCATCAAGGTGAACAGCTCTCCTGACATGTCCCCTGCCGATCAGATAGCCGCCGGATGGAGACTACTTGCGGAGAGCCACGGCCGAAAGAGTGATCCTCACCGATCGGTGGGAGGGGGTGCTCGCCTCCCCCGTTTCGGGCGACCTACCGATACTGCGGTCTGAGCAGCGCACCACAGCCGCACCAGATCAAGCAGGGAACAGCGGGGAACCACGGGGAGAGCGCAAAGCCCGCCGAACTCGCGCACGAGGCGTTCGTCCCAAGTCAGCCGCCCTACAAGCCCAACATGCCCAACATGCCCGCTGCTTCCCAAGATACGAGCTTCGCCCACACCCCTCGTCTGACGCGCTGGGTAGGGTTTGCAGGGTGCGCTACCTGACAGAAGCCTTCATCATCGGGGCCCTGAAGCGGGGTCGGCCGGTGGAGCAGTTCCTCGGGCCGGTCGGTGCTCCGGGGCTGCTTGGCGTCAGCTACGTAGAAGTCCGTCCAGCGAATGCGTCGTACAAGGTCTACGTCCATGCCGTTGAGGATGTCGGGCATGGGGCGTTCCTCGACCTGGGCGGGTTTCCACCCCTCGACGCCGACGCGAGCGAAAAAGAGTTCGGCCGGCTCGTTGTCGTGGCCGAGGACCCGTCGAACGCGGTGACCGCTGCCGAGGAGACCACGGGCGCAGTGCGGGAACGGTGGGTCAACGAGAACATCGTCCAGGACGAATACGGCGACTTCGTTCGAGCGGGCCGGCCCTCGGATCAATCCCCCGACGGGCACCCCTGGCCAACTCGTCGACCACGCAGCTAGAGCCCCGGTCACGAATCGCAGGCATCGGAAAGCGAGCCTCAGGCAGGGCAGCTATGAGTGTCTAACTGCGTGACAACGCCGACGCACACCGGCGGACGAGCGCGGACACCTACGGACCATCAACACAGGTGAGAGGCGCACCAGCTGATGGCAGGGCCCTCACCCAAGTTGCTTCGGGACGAAGCGGTCGTTCCTCAAAGGCTCGCCGCTACGCTTCCGCCAGCTCCGCTTCCTCGTACGGACGTCGCCAGCAGCGTGGCTGAGGCTGGACGGTGCTGACGCAGACGATGCCCTCCGATACGGTCCCGAGCCATGGCGAATGGCAACGGTGTGCCGGAGAAGGTCGCGTGGATCCTGATTCGGGACGACCGGGTATTGGTGACGCGTAGTCACGGCAGAGATCGCTTCTACTTCCCGGGCGGTCATCGTGAGCCGGGCGAGTCCGACGGCGAGACCCTAGTGCGGGAGATCGACGAGGAACTGCAGGCGGCGATCGACCCCGGATCCATGGTGCACTTCGGCACCTTCGAGATCGGCGAGGGCCATCCGGATCACGGCCCTTTCCGGATGATCTGTTACACCGCCGATCACCGCGGTGAGCTGATCCCATCGAGGGAGATCGCCGAGAAAGCGTGGTTCCACTACGCAGATCGCGACCGAGTCTCGGCCGTCGACGAGATGGCTTTCGATGCGCTTCACGAGGCCGGCCTGCTTTCCTGATCCCGTGACCGCTGTACAGCAGCGAAGTACAGCAACCACCACGAACGCCAGCCAGTCGACCACGCTGTGCATCGCGTGCAGGACGAGCCGTCGGCCTGCGCTTGCCGCGACCAGGTGCTCCGGAAGCTGCGACGGAAGGTCGATCATCACCCTTCGATCGCAGACCACTTCCACTCCCGGCCAGGCGGCCGCATAGGCCGTCCCGTCCGGGGGATACACGCCGTCCGAGAGACTCGTACCCGTGCTGTCCTCAATTTCCCATCCCGGATACAGGCGCGGGCAGCATGGCGGAACTCCGTGCCGAGTCCGCCGCTCCCACCCGTCGCAACAGGTCCGGCAGAGCGGGTCGGCAGTGGGCCGCAGGGCGCACCTGACACGTACCGCGTCCGGCTCGGTACGAGGAGTTGCCGCCCCCATACGGCCCTTCGGTGGCGGGTCATCTCGTGGAAGAGGAACCTGGATGCAGGGGTGCGTGACGGAGAGGCGGCCCCATGGCTGAGACGAGTACAGACCACAAGGCGCATACGCCGTTCTTCTCGCGGCCCGGTGTGCGGCGTCTCGTGCCGTTCGTTCTGATCAGCGCGATCGCTCTGGTCTTCATCTTCGAGAACCGCGAGAGCGTCGAGATCCGCCTCCTGATTCCGGAGGTGACCATGCCGCTGTGGGGTGCCCTTCTGATCGCCTGGGGCCTCGGGATGCTCGCCTGCGCCTTCACTCTGCGTCGACGCCGGAACCGGCATTCACGGCGGACACGGTAGGGACTGCGGCGCCCGCGCCCGGACGGCGCCTCGGCGGAGCGAATCCGTCGGCCCGGTGACCGGGAAGATGCCGGGGCCTACCCCGCAGAGTCCGGCCGCGCGGCCCCGCGCATCCCGGAGCGGGACGCCCGAACGCCCGAACGCCCGAACCGCAGGCTCCGGTGGACGTACTCAGCCGTGCAGTGAGCGGTACGCCGCGGCCGCCCCGGGGTGCAGGGCGATGCCGCCCGTGCCGATCAGGCTGCCGACGTCGAGGAACTGGGTACCGACGGCGTTGTCGGGGACGAGGGCGGTGGCGCGGAGGACCAGCAGGCGGGTCAGCGCGTCGGCGACAGAGAGGGGGAGGTCGGGGCGGCACACCAGCAGGTTGGACACGCCGATGGTGGCGACTCCGCCCGCTGTCCGGTACGCGCTCTGCGGCAGGGACACCTCCTCCAGGCCCGACCCCGCCAATCCGTCGCGGCCACCGAGCCGGGGCAGCAGGCCGGCCAGCGGCAGGAACCGCAGGCCGAAACGGTCGTCGAGGTCGGACAGGACAGGCAGCGGTACGCCGCCCGCGACCAGCAGGGCGTCGACCGAGCCCGCCCGCATCGCCTCGGCCGCGTCGGCCAGCGGGAAATGGCGTACGGGAACGTCGGTGCCGGGGGAAAGGCCCGCGGCGCGCAGGATCCGTTCGCCGAGTTCGGCCGCGCCCGATCCGGTCGCGCCGAGCGAGACGGTGTGTCCGGCCAGGTCGGGCACCGCGCGCACGGACGAGTCGGCGCGGACGACGAACTGGAGGTAGGTCTCGTACACCCTGCCGATCGCGCGCAGGCGCACCGGGCGCGGGAAGAGGGCGGTGCCCTTGGCCGCCTGCGCGGTGTCGGTGAGGACGAGTGCGAGGTCGGCATGGCCGTCGCGGAGCAGTTCGATGTTGGTCACACTGCCTGCGGTGGTACGGACGCGGCAGCTCAGGCGGGGATACGCCGTCTCGAGTTCCGCCGCGACGAGGCGGCCGAAAGCCTCGTAGAACGCGGTGGGTTCACCGGTCGCGAACCGCAGGACACCGCTCGGTCCGGGACGCTGCCGTGAGGTGTCGGCCGTGAGCGCGCCGCCGAGAACGGCGACGGCCGCCGTGCCCAGGGCGGCGTGGAGAAGGCTGCGGCGGTCGACGGGGTGGTTCACCACCCGGTCGGCGGGGTGGTTCACCACACGCCGCCGCCGTCACCCGCACGGCCACCGTCACCCGCACGGCCACCGTCACCTGCACGGCCACCGTCACCCGCACCGCCATGACCTGCACGGCCGCCGCCACCCGCACCGCCACCACCCGCACGGCCGCCGTCACCCCCACCGCAGCCCCCCTCGCCGCCCCCACCGCCCTCGCCGTCCACTCCGTCCCCTCCATCGGTCACGGCGCGCGGCACGAGCGCCCTGGCCCGCAGCCCTCGCGGGTGCGCCGGCCCCAGTTCCAGGCGGCCTCCCCGCCCCGCCAGCAGTTGTTCGGCGATGGCCAGTCCCAGCCCCGTACCCGTTGTGCCGTCCTGTCGTTGCCGGCCCGAACGCCAGAATCTCGTGGTGGCCAGGGCCAGTTCCTCCGTGCCCAGCCCCGGGCCGTCGTCCGTCACCGTGAGGACCGCCAGCGGGCCCTCGACGGTGCAGCTGAGCGAGATCCCGGCGCCCGGGCCCGCGTACTTGATGGCGTTGTCCAGGAGGATGTCCGTGATCTGGGCGAGTTCGCGGTCCGTACAGGCGGTCTGGACCGGGGCCTCGGCGGGCCCAAGGCCCAGACGTGCTCCGGCGCGGTCGGCGACCGGCTCCCACAGGCTGTGCTGGGTGGCCGCCACGGCCGTGGCGTCGCAGCGGGCGCCCGAGCCGTCGGTCACCGTCAGTTCCCCGGCCCGGTGTTCCGCGGTGGCGAGGGCCAGCAGGTCGTCGAGAAGGCTCTCCAGACGGTCGAGTTCGGTGGTGACCCCGGAGTACGTACGGTCGGCGGACGCGGGCAGATGCGTGTGCAGGGCGTCGACACGGAGCCTGAGGGCCGCCATGGGGTTGCGCATCTGGTGGGACGTGTCGGCGACGAGCCTGCGCTGCTGCTCCAGGGCCGCCGTGACCGTACGGGCCATGCGGTTGAAGCCGGTGGCGAGCTGGCGCAGTTCGGGCGGGCCGCCCGCTCGGGTCTGTTCGGGCGGGAGTCCCGCGGCGAGTTGCCCGACGGCCCGGTCGAGACGGCGCAGCGGGCTGACCACCCACCCCGTCGCGGCCCGGGCGAGGACCGTGCAGGCGACCGCGACCAGAGCCGCTCCGGCGAGGACGGCGGCCCAGCGCCGGGTGATGTCCTCCGCCGCGGTCTCCACCGAGGCCCGCAGCACGACGGCCCCGGAGACCCGGGTCCCGGTACCCGCGGGCTCGGCGAACATCCGGTGCCCCCGTGACCAGGGCCGAAGCGTGCCCCCGGGATGCGCGGTCTGGTTGCGCAGCGCCGCGTCGAGCAGCCGGGCGACGGCGGGATCGGCCGCCCGCATGCCACCGGTCTGGACGACGGGGTTGCGGCGCGTGTCCGTGACGACGAGTGATTCGCCGTACAGCTGTGTGTAGCGGCGCACCTCGGCGGTGACGGCCGAGGTGTCGCCGGTCGCCGCGGCCTGGTCCATGAGAGACGCGAAGCGGTCCAGGTCGGCGCTGCGGGCGAGGACCAGTTGCTGGGTGCGGTCGGACGCGGTGAACAGCAGCAGCGGAACGGCGAACGCGGCCACCGCGATCACGACGAACAGCAGCAGCGCGGCCTCGACCCTGGTACGCACGCGCCGGCTCCTCAGGCCCCGGAATCGCGAAGGTTCCCGGGGTCCCCGGACAGGTCCCCCAGGTCCCCGAATCGGTAGCCGAAGCCGCGGATCGTGGTGAGCAGCTCGGGGCGGCACAGCTTGGCGCGCAGCTGGGTGAGGTGGACGTCCAGGGAGCGGGACACGGCGTGGTGGGCGTCGCCCCACACCTCGTCCAGGAGCTGCTCGCGGCTGACCGCCGTGCCCGCGCGTCCGGCCAGCACCGCGAGGATGTCGAACTCCTTGGTGGTCAGCTCTACCTCCGCCCCGCCGACCACGACCCGGCGTGCGTCGAGGTCCACCGCGACGTCACCGGCACGGACCGTTCGTACGGCGGAGGCGCCCGCCCGCACAGCGGAAGCGCCCTTCGCCGCGTTCCGCCGGGTGACGGCGTCGATCCGCGCGAGCAGCTCGGCGAGACGTACCGGCTTGACGAGGTAGTCGTCGGCCCCGAGCCGCAGTCCGCGCACGACCGAGCGCTCGTCGCCGCGGGCGGTCAGCACCACCACCGACATGTCGCTCACCGCCCGCAGGGCGCGCAGCACGTCCAGACCGTCGGTGTCGGGCAGGCCCAGGTCGAGAAGCAGCAGGTCGGAGCTGCGGTGGTAGGTCAGCACCTCCCTGCCGTACCGAACCCGCCTGGTGACGTGACCATGGTCGTACAGGACCTCCACGAGCGCCGCGGCCACACCGTCGTCGTCCTCGGCCAGCAGTATCCGCACCCTGTCCACCTCCCTTCGGACGCTCCTCGGCCGCGTCCGCCGCCTCTGCTCGCAGCCGAATGTAAACCACACCGACCGTGCGCCCGCCGGAGTGTTAAGGGGAGGTTAGTTCTGCGTCCGGGTCTCTCGCCCGCCCGTGCGGGGCCGAGCCAGGCTGCACGGCACCCAGCAGCCCGCCGCGAAGGACGCCGTAATGATCATTGACTGTCACGGTCACTACACGACCGCCCCGCCGGCCCTGGAGGCATGGCGGAACCGGCAGATCGCCTCCCTCACCGAACCGTCGGCCGCTCCCGCCCGCGCGGATCTGCGCATCGGCGACGACGAGCTGCGCGAGACCATCGAGCCGAACCAGCTCCGGCTGATGGACGAGCGCGGCATCGACCTGACGGTCTTCTCGCCCCGCGCGTCGTTCATGGCACACCACATCGGGGACTTCGGGACCTCCGCCGCTTGGGCGGCGATCTGCAACGAACTCTGCTTCCGCGTCAGCCGGTTGTATCCGGAGCGCTTCGTGCCCGCCGCGATGCTTCCGCAGTCGCCCGGCGTCGACCCCGCCACCTGTCTCCCCGAACTCACCCGCTGTGTCGAGGAGTTCGGCGCCGTGGCCCTGAACCTCAACCCCGACCCCTCGGGCGGCCACTGGACCGCCCCGCCGCTCACCGACCGCTCGTGGTACCCCGTCTACGAGAAGATGGTCGAGTACGACATCCCGGCGATGGTCCACGTCAGCACGAGCGTCAACCCCGCCTTCCACACCACCGGCGCGCACTACCTCAACGCCGACACCACGGCGTTCATGCAGCTGGTCCAGGGTGACCTGTTCGCCGACTTCCCGACCCTGCGTCTCGTCATCCCGCACGGCGGCGGTGCCGTCCCCTACCACTGGGGCCGCTTCCGGGGCCTCGCCATGGCGCTCGGCAAACCTCCGCTGGAGGAACACGTCCTGGGCAACGTCTACTTCGACACCTGCGTGTACCACCAGTCCGGTTCGGACCTCCTGTACGACGTGATCCCGGCCCGGAACATCCTCTTCGCCTCGGAGATGATCGGAGCCGTCCGCGACATCGACCCGTGCACCGGCCACCACTTCGACGACACCCGCCGCTACGCGGAGGCGGCCGGGCTTCCCGCGCAGGACCTGGCGTCGGTCCAGGAGCACAATGCCCGCGCGGTGTACCCCCGCCTGGACGCACTGCTGAAGCGCCAGGGCCGGTGAGCACCATGAGCACTCCCGCCGCCAAGACCCCCGGCTGGCTGGACTGGTACGAGAACCCGTCCAGGCCCGAGTTCCGGCTGCCGCCGGGAACCGTCGACACCCACTGCCATGTCTTCGGCCCCCAGGCGGAGTTCCCCTTCTCACCGGAGCGGAAGTACACCCCCTGTGACGGCGGCAGCGCCGAACTGTTCGCGCTCCGGGACCACTTGGGCATCAGCCGGAACGTCATCGTGCAGGCCACCTGCCACGGCGTGGACAACTCCGCGATGGTGGACGCCGTCCGGGCGGCCGACGGCAGGGCGCGCGGCATAGCGACCGTCCGTCCGGACGTCTCCGAGAGGAAGCTGCTGGACCTCCACATAGCGGGCGTACGCGGGGTGCGCTTCAACTTCGTACGACGTCTCGTCGACGCCTCCCCCAAGGACGACCTGCGCACGATCGCGAGGAAGGTCGCCCCGCTGGGCTGGCACGTCGTCCTCTACTTCGAGAGCGCCGACCTGCCCGAACTGGAGGGGTTCTTCGGCTCGTTGCCCGTTCCGCTGGTGGTGGACCACATGGGGCGCCCGGATGTCACCCAGCCGGTGGACGGGCCGCGGTTCGCACGGTTCCTGCGCTTCGTCGACGCCAACGATGTCCGGGTGAAGGTGAGTTGTCCCGAGCGCCTCAGCGTGACCGGACCCGCCGCCCTGGACGGCGAACGGCACGCCTACACCGACGTCGTCCCCTTCGCCCGCCGCGTCGTGACGGAGTTCCCCGACCGGGTGCTGTGGGGCACCGACTGGCCCCACCCCAACCTCACCGACCACATGCCCGACGACGGCCTCCTCGTCGACCACCTGCCACAGGTCGCGGTCACCGACGAGCAGCGGCACAAGCTCCTGGTCGCCAACCCGATGGGCCTCTATTGGCCCGACGAGAACCTCTGACCCACCGAATCCCCAACTCCCCCTGTTCCTCCCCAACCCCCAACTCCCCCTGTTTCTCCCCAACTTGGACAAGGGTCCGCTCATGCGACAAGCCAACGCGCTGAACCGGCTGGACAGGCTTCCGGTCTCCCGGTTCCACAAAGTCACTCTCCTCGCCATCGCCTTCGCCTACTTCTTCGAGTTCGCGGACATCAACAGCTTCGCCACCACCGCGCCGAAACTGATCAAGCTGTGGGGCCTGACGGTCGACCAGGTCGCCTACGTCACCTCGCTCTCGTTCGTCGGCATGTTCATCGGGGCGATCGTCGCCGGGTCCATCTCCGACCGGTGGGGCCGAAAGCGGGCCCTGCTGTGGACGACGATGTTCTTCGGCTTCTTCTCGTTCGCGGCGGCCTTCTCCTGGGACCTCGTGTCCCTCGGTGTGTTCCGTGTGCTGACCTCGGCGGGGCTGTCGGCGATGACCGTCGTGGGAGTCGTCTACATCAACGAGATGTATCCGTCGGCGGTCCGCGGCAAGTACCAGGCGTACGCCATCGTCATCGGCATCTGCGGCACTCCCGTCACCAACCTCATCGCGAGCGCGGTCGTACCGCTCACCGACTGGTCGTGGCGGCTGGTCTACATCTGGGGCTCCCTGGGCATCCTGCTCGTCCTGTTCACCCGGCATCTCAAGGAGTCACCCCGCTGGCTGGAGAGCAGGGGCGAGCACGCCAAGGCCGACGCGGTCCTGAGAGAGATCGAGGCGAGCGTCGTCGCGGAGAAGGGACCCCTGCCCGAGCCCGCGCCCCCGGTCGACGTGACACCGTCGACGAAGGCACCGCTCCGCCTGCTCCTCCAGAAGAAGTACCTGTACCCGACGCTGCTGCTCACCGTGTTGTGGATGACGCAGACCATCGGCTTCTTCGGCTACTCGAGCTGGGCGCCCACCCTGCTGGCCAAGGAGGGCTTCAGCGTCGAGAAGTCCGTCTTCTACGTGGCCCTGACGACGGTCGGCGCACCGCTCGGCTGCTATCTCGCGTCGCTGGTCACCGACCGGTTCGAACGCAAGTGGTGCCTGGTCGCCTTCGGCACGGTGATCGCGGCCTGCGGTCTGCTGTACGGGCTCACGTTCAACCCGGTCCTCATCATCGTGTTCGGTTTCCTGGTGAACCTCTTCGAGCGCGGCTACACCGCCCTCGCCTACGCCTACTCACCCGAACTCTTCGACACCCGGGGCCGCTCGCTGGGGACGAGCGTCTCCTACGGCTTCGGCCGGCTGTCGAACGCCGCCGGTCCGCTGATCGTCGCGGCGCTCTACAACGGCCACGGCTATCAGAGCGTCTTCTACTTCATCGCCGGCACCTGGCTGGTCGGCGCGGTCGTGCTGGCCGTCTTCGGCCCCCTGACCCGCTCGGCACGCCTCGCGGAAGCGGAGCGGCAACGTGCGGGGGTCCCTGCCTGAGACAACGTGCGGGGGTCCCTGCCTGAGACCAGGCGGGTCAGGCGAGTTTCCGGCAGTACAGCGCGTCCGGGGTCCGTGCCGAGCCGACGCGGCCGGTGTAGGCGATGCCGGCCGCGTACTCGTCGGCCGCGCACTGGCCCTTGTAGTGGCCGCTCGCGAAGTCGCCGCCCTTGGGGGCCGGGCCCCTGTCGTCGCCGCGGTCGAACCAGACCGTACGGCCGGCCGCCCCGAGCTTCCCGGTCGGGGCGGCCGCGCACAGGGCGGCGGAGACGGCGGAGCCGCGGACGCTGTAGCCGGTGAGGAAGTGGCCGTCGGGGCACTGGAGTTTGGTGTATCCGGAGGCCCAGTCGCCGCCCGGGACGACGTGGCGCTCGTCCCTGACCACCTCGTGTCCGCCCGCCGGGGCCCACAAGGCCCCGGCGGTCACGTCCGAGCACAGGCCCCGGTTGCCCGTGTGGCTGAGGCCGAGGAGGCGTTGTCCGTCGGGGCAGGCGGCCTTGCGGGCGCCGGAGTCCCAGTCGGGGAGTGCGCGCATGCGTCGCGAGGCGACGAAGTCGCCGTGGTCGGGGCTGAGCATCGACCACTCCGTCACGGGGGCGACAGGGCCCGTACGGCCGGAGGCCTGGACGAGCCGGGTCCACGCCGCGGCCCGCCAGTCGTCACCGTCGTACACGCCCATGCGGTGGCCCGCAGAGTCCCAGTGCAGCAGGGCCCAGCCGTTGCCCCTGCGGTTCTCGTGCCACCCGACGAGCGGCCAGTACGCGAAGTCGGCGTCGGTACGGACCAGTTGGTCGACGAAGTTCTCGAACCAGGCACGCTGCTCGGCGCCCGTCTCCTCACGGCCGCCGACGCCGAACTCGCTGATCCAGACGGGGGCCGTGAAGTGCTGGTCCTGTTCCGCGGTGACGTAGAACGCCTGGCGGTTCAGTACGGCGGTCAGTTCGGCGGGGCTGAAGTCGCGGTAGCGGGGGTCGGTCGTCTCGCCCGTTCCCGTGGCGCCGCTGTGGTTCGGGCCCGTGTAGTCGTAGAAGTGGGCGGAGTACACGAGCTTGCCGGAGTCGACGAGGGTGTGCGAGAGACGGCGTACGGGCTCCAGGGTGGGGCGTTCGTGTGCGAAGCCGTCGATGGGGATGCCGGTCCAGTTGATGCCCTCGACGATGATCAGGAGGTCCGCGTTGGCCTCCGTCAGGATGCGGTCGCCGACGCGCTGGGAGGCGGCGAACCAGTCGTGGTCGTCGCCGAGGCCCCAGTTGGGGTCGTCCCAGATGTTGCGGCGGACCTCGTTGTAGAGGTCGGCGCCGACGACACGCTTGTTGTCCTTGTAGCGGCGGGCCATGAAGAGCCAGTCCGCCTCCCAGGTCTGGGTGGACTGACTCGCGTTCCAGCGTTCGTTGCCGTCGACTCCGCAGCACCAACGGGTCGTGTTGGTGTGGTTGTTGAGGATCACGGCGAGGCCCGCGGCGGTGAGTTCGCGTACCACCGCGTCGTACACCTGGAGCGGGGTCATGCCGCGCAGGGACGGGTTCGCGGCGACCGCGTCGTCCTTGACGGGCACGCCGTCGTGGATCATCTCGTTGGAGAACGGCAGCCGGATGCTGTTGATCCCGATCTCCTGGAAACCGGCGATGATCTCGGCCATGGGGGCCCGGTCCAGGCCGAGGGGGGTCCGGCCCGAGTTCTCCCCCGCGTGATGGTTGGCGTCCTCGTCCACGCTTCCCGAGCCGTTCCAAGTACCGCTGGCGCCATGCCAGTTGCCGGACCGCAGCTTGAAGCGGTCGCCGTCCGCGTCGACGATCCAGCGGCCTCGTGCACTGAGCGGCGCCGTCCAGTCCGCGGCGGCCGAGGCGGATTCCGATCGGGGAGCACTCTTGGCGGCAGACCCCTGCGGGGCCGCGGCAGCCGGTACGGGCGTCAGGGGCGCCAGCAGAAGTACGGCGGTCAGAGCCGCCCCGACGAAGGATCCGCGCACGGTCACCATCCCGAATCCCGAGGACGACACTGACTGACGTTGTCATGCCAGCGTCATCATGAGGGATGGGGCGGTATTGGTCCAGGCCTACGGGTGCGGCTCTCCGGCCTCGTGGGTCACAGGTCCGGCTCCACGCTCTGTTCCGCCCAGATCGTCTTGCCCGTGGGGGTGGGGCGGGTGCCCCAGCGCCGGGTCAGCTGGGCGACCAGGAGGAGACCTCGGCCGCCCTCGTCGTACGAACGGGCGCGGCGCATGTGGGGTGCGGTGCTGCCGGCGTCCGAGACCTCGCAGATGAGGGTCCGGTCGTGGATGAGGCGCAGTTGGATGGGCGGCGCGGCGTGCCGGATGGCGTTGGTGACCAGTTCGCCGACGACCAGTTCGGTGACGAAGGCGGCGTCGGACAGGCCCCAGGCCGCCAGCCGGCCGAGCGCGTTCTTGCGGGCCTCACCGACGGCGGCGGGGTCGGGGTCGATGTCCCAGGCGGCGACCCGGTCGGTGTCGAGCGCCCGGGTCCGGGCGATGAGCAGGGCCACGTCGTCGCTGGGCCGCCGGGGGAGCACGGCCGCCAGGACCGCGTCGCACAGCGCCTCCAGGGAGACCGCGGGAGCGGCGAGGGCGCGGCGCAGCCTGGAGGTGCCCTCGTCGAGGTCGCTGTCGCTGTCGCTGGACTCGATCAGGCCGTAGGCGTAGAGGGCGAGCAGGCTTCCTTCCGGCAGTTCGGTGTCGAGGGACTCGAAGGGCAGACCGCCCAGGCCGAGCGGGGGCCCCGCGGGAACGTCGAGCAGCTCCACCGTGCCGTCCGGGGTCACGACGGCCGGCGGGGGATGCCCGGCCCTGGCGAGGGTGCACCGGCGGGAGACGGGGTCGTACACGGCGTACAGGCAGGTCGCTCCGACGCCTCCCGGGCTCTCCCCCTCGGCGGCGGACGGCTCCACGCCCTCCGCCTCGGTGGCCAGGCGGCCGACCAGGTCGTCGAGGTGGGTGAGCAGTTCGTCGGGAGGCAGGCCGATGTCCGCGAGCGTGCGTACGGCGGTACGCAGCCGGCCCATGGTCGCCGAGGCGTGGATGCCATGGCCCACGACATCGCCCACGACCAGCGCCACCCTGGTTCCGGACAGCGGGATCACGTCGAACCAGTCCCCGCCCACGCCGGCCCGGGCACCGGCCGGGAGGTAGCGGAAGGCGACCTCCACCGCGGCCTGCTCGGGCAGGCTCTGCGGCAGCAGGCTGCGCTGCAGGGTGACGGCCGTGCCGCGTTCGCGGGTGTAGCGCAGGGCGTTGTCGATGCAGACCGCCGCCCGGGCCGCCAGTTCCTCGGCCAGTACCAGGTCGTCCTGATTGAACGGGTCGGGGTGCCGGTGCCGGGCGAGGACGACGACACCCAGGGCGGTGCCGCGCGCCGACAGGGGCACGGTCATGGCCGAGTGGAAGCCGTACACCTCACGAACGGCCTCGTCCGGGGCGGTGGTGACACCGCCCCGGACGAGGCCGGGTGCAAGATCCAGACAGCTACGGGGTTACAGGGTCGTGTTGTAGGCCCGTTCGATCGTCTGGACCAGGGTGTTGCCGGCGCGGTCCGTCAGCTTGGCCCGGAGGGAGACCGAGCCCGCCTTCGCCGGGTGCTTCAGGGAGAGGTGCGTGCCGCCGACGGCCTTGGTGGGCTGCCAGGTGGTGCCTCCGTCGTACGAGACCTCGAAGGCGAGCTTGGCGGGGCGTTTGCCCGTGGCCGCGCCCTCGACGGTGAAGGGGACCTCGAACCGCTTGCCCGCCTTCGCCGTGCTGGACAGGGTCAGGTCGGGGGAGAAGCGGATCACCGACAGCGGGAGCGCGGTCGTGCCGTCCTCGGGGGTGGTGGCGGAGCGGAAGGTCCACTCCGTGCGGACCCGGGTGCTGACCGGGTACACCGCGGGATCACGTGAGGCGTCCACGGTCAGTCGGTACGCGCTGTCGCCGGCCGGAACGGTGTACTCGGTGAGGTCGATCGGCGAGATGCCGTGGTCGTCGGGGATCTCCTTGCCGTTGGCCTGCAGCGAACTGGTCACCGAGGTGTAGTCACTGAGGCCCCAGTGGCCGGAGCCGTCGCCGAACAGCGGCGTGTAGGCCCTGATGACGTTCCCGTACCGCACGACTCCGGGGAGTCCCCGCTCCGGGCCGAGGTCACCCGCGGCGGGCATGGTCGGGCCGAAGACGCCGACGTTGAACCGCTCGGTGTAGCTCCGTCCGGCCTGCCAGGTCCTCGGCATCCGCATCAGGAAGCTCTCCGAGACCCTGTCGTCGCCCTCGCCGAACATCTGCCAGGCGCGGAAGGACCACTTGACGTCGTTGTCGAGGACGTACTCCGTGGTGCTCAGCGGCAGGTCGGCGCGCAGGTCGTCGTAGCTGAGGACCAGGCCCCCGTCGGGCGTGTGCGCGGACGCCTCGAACTGGACGCCTCTGCCCTCGACGGGCACGCCCACCTGGACGTCGACCTTGGCGAGCTGGTCCTGCCGGATGTCGGCGGTGAAGCCGTCCAGCCGGCCGGCGCGGTTCCAGGCCAGGTGGTAGGCGACCGGCCGACCCGTGTCGTCCGTGCGGGTCCAGTCGCCGGCGAACACGGCGGACATGCCGCCCGCGGACTCGTCGGGTCCGAGCTGCCCGAACCGCGTGCCCTGGAAGGTCGGCACCAGGAACTGGAGGTTGCCCGGGCTCAGTTCACCGCCCCGGTCGTAGGTGTAGACGACCGTGGCCTCGGTGTTCTTCGCCGCCGCGTCGGGCACGGTGATGTCCACCGGCCGCGCCTGCCGGGCGTCGACGGCGACGGTGGTGTCCTTGTCCACGTTCAGCATCGGCCGCACCAGCACGGCGTGCGTGGCGGCGTCGTACGAGGGGTGGATCACACCGCTCAGGGTGTAGACGCCCTTGGGCACCCGTACGGTGATCTCGCCGTCCTGCTCGTCGGCGAGGTCGGCGTAGAAGTCGCTGTGGATGGCGCTGAGTTGGGTGGCAGCGTCGCCGACCGGCTCGCCGTTCTCGTCGAGGTGCTTGACCGTCAGGTCGTACGACTCGACCTCGCGCTCCACGCCGACGGCGGAACGCACCTGGGTCTTGCCGTCGGCGGAGGTGGCCTGCACCGAGCCGCCGAAGGTGCCGTCGGCGCTGCCGGCGCGGGTGTCGGCGGTCACGTCGGCGGTCGCCTCGCCGCCCGCCGGGACGGTGAGCTGCCGCGGCGACACGGCGAACATGCCCTCGGCCGCGGGCTTGCCGTCCACCGAGAACGCGTCGACGGACAGGTCCAGGGTGACCGGCTCCGAACCGAGGTTGCGGTACGTCAGTTTCTTGGTCGCCGGTTCGTCGTCGTTGTGCGGCCACCGCTGCTTGCCGAAGTCGATCGGCCCCTGCTCGGTGACGACGCTCTGCTCCATCGCCCGCACCACGTCGGTGCGGCCGGTCCCCTGCTGGAAGGAGCTGTACGCGCCCGGCTTCGCGGAGCCCGTGAGGACCGCCTTGAGACGCTCACCGGTCCAGTCGGGGTGCTGCTGGGCGAGGATCGCGGCGGCGCCCGCGACGTGCGGGGACGCCATGGAGGTGCCGTCGATGGTGAGGTAGCCGGGTATGTCGGAGGGGTACGCGCCCTCCAGGACGCTGCCGGCGGCCGAGGCGGCCGTGATGGCGGCACCGGGCGCGGTCAGGTCGGGCTTGACCCCGCCGTCGCCGACGCGCGGGCCGCGGCTGGAGAAGTCCGCGAGCCGGTCGGCCTTGTCGACCGCGCCGACGGTGAGCGCGGCGTCGGCGCTGCCGGGCGAGCCGACGGTCCCCTCGCCGAACTCGCCGTCGTTGCCCGCCGCGACGACGAAGAGCGTGTCCGACTCGGCGGAGAGCCGGTTGACCGTCTCCTCCATCGGGTCGACGCCGGGCGTGTCCGTGCCGCCGAGGCTGAGGTTGACGACATCGGCGCCCTGCGCCACCGCCCACTCCATGCCCGCGATGATCCCGGAGTCCGAGCCGAAGCCGTTGTCGTCCAGGACCTTGCCGTTCAGGAGCTTCGCGCCCGGGGCGACGCCCTTGTACTTGCCGTCCGACCTGGCTCCCGTACCGGCGGTGATGGACGCCACGTGGGTGCCGTGGCCGAACTTGTCACCCGGGCCGGAGGAGCCGGAGAAGTCCCGCTCCTCGATCACCTGGCTCGCCAGGTCGGCGTGGGTGGTGTCGATCCCGGTGTCCAGGACGGCGACCTTGGTGCCGGTGCCGTCGAACCCGGCGGCCCAGGCCGTGGGCGCGCCGATCTGCGGGACGCTCTTGTCGAGGCTTGCCTTGCGCCTGCCGTCGAGCCACAGCTTCTCGACGGCGGTCGAGTCGGCGAACCGGGCTGTTCCATCGCCCTTGCCCTCACCGCCGGTGCCGGTGCCGGTGCCGGTCATGGCGTTCCAGAACTCGGCGCCACGCTGCTTCACGGAGCGCATCGCCTTGCCGTTGACGACCGGGAGCGCCCGGCCCAGCCGCGCCCCGGCCCCGGTGAACGGGCTCATCGAGGGCGCCTTCTTGCCCCGGAACGTGACGATCAGCGGCAGCTCGGACCGGCCGACGTCGTCGTAGCCGTCCGCCAGCAGCTGCGTCACGTCGAACAGCCGGGTGTCCAGCTTGCCCTGTGCGAGCAGCAACTGCGCGTCGCCCGGCACCACTTGGGTGTGTCCGTCGACCACCCGGACCGAGAAGGGAATCCGCTCCCGGCCCTTGGCCCGCTCCACCCCGGTGACCCGGCCGGCGCCGTCCAGCCGGACCCGGTCGCCGGTGACCAGCGTCACCGTCCTCACCTTCTGTGCCTTGCCAACGCCGCTCGCGCCAACGACTACCGACCCGGTACGCCCGTCGGCCGGGTCACCGGCGGGCGCGGCCTGGGCCGTCCCGCCCGGGACACCGGCCAGCAGAAGGGCCGCCGAAACGGCCCCTGCCGCCACGACGGAACGTAAGGGTCTCGCACGTAACTCCACCTGAACTCCTGACACTTGGACCATCGGACAGGAGTCGTCCCGCGACACCGGAACCCCGGCGCCTCACCCGTACGCCCAACGACTCGCCATAGAGACGGGTCGGGCTGTAGTCGGGTTGTCAAGACATCCGATTTATTTCTGACGACGCGTCAGGCATGTGTCGGGGGGAACCCGGGGGGGCGCCGGGCTTGGGCGCGGCCCGCCATCCGCCGCCGTGCCGGCTGCTGGAGAATGGGGACATGAGCATCGTCAAGATCAACGTACTCACCGTTCCCGAAGAGCAGCGCGAGACGCTGGAGAAGCGGTTCGCCTCCCGTGCCGGGACCGTGGACAGCTCGGACGGGTTCGAGTGGTTCGAGCTGCTGCGTCCGGTGGAGGGCACCGACTCCTACCTCGTCTACACGCGCTGGCGCGCCGAGGAGGACTTCCAGAACTGGATGTCCGGCCGCGGCCAGGCCGCCCACCGCGACAGCGCCGCCGCCGGTGGCGGCGAGCGCCCAAAGCCCGCCGCGACGGACTCGACCCTGTGGACCTTCGAGGTGGTCCAGCAGGCCGCCCCCAAGCAGGGCTGACACGGGCGGTTGCGCGGACCGGGGCCGGTCGCGGGCAGCGCTGTCCAGAGGCCGGTCGGGGGCGACTCGGGGCGGGGCCTGCTTCGGGTGGCTCGGGGCGGGGCCCGCTGCGGGTGGCTCGGATCAACGCTGGCTGCGGGCTGCGCGGATCAAGGCCAGCCGCGGGCGACTCGGGTCAAGGCCGGTCGTGGGCCGCGTGAGTGAGGGTCGGTCGCGGGTCGGCGCGGGTCAAGGCCGGTCGCGGTCGGCCGGTTCAGGGTCGGCGCGGGGCAGGCCGTTTACCCGCGGCGCGGGGCAGGGCCGGTTGCGGGCAGCACTGTTCAGAAGCCGGTCGCGGGCGACTCGGGGCCGGGCCCGCTGCGGATGGCTCGGGCCAAGGCCGGTCGCGGGCCGCGCGAGTGAGGGCCGGTCGAGGGTCGGCGCAGGTCAATGCCAGTGGCGGTCGGCCGGTTCAAGGCCATTTACCCGCGGCGCGGGTCCGAGCCGGTTGCGGGCAGCGCAGGTCAAGGCCAGCCGCAGGCGACTCGGGTCAAAGCCGGCCGCGAGCCGCACGAGTGAGGAGCGGTCGCGGGTCGGCGCCGGTCAAGGCCGGTCGCGGAAGGCCGGCTCAGGGCCGGTCGAAGGTCGGCGCAAACCAGGTCATTCACCCGCTCCACGGGTCAGAGCCGGTTGCGGGCAGCCCAGGTCAAGGCCAGCCGCAGGCGACTCTGGTCGCAGCCGGCCGCGAGCCGTGCGAGTGACGGCCGGTCGCCGGTCGGCGCGGGCCAGGCCGTTTATGTCAAGGTCGGTGGCGGGTGGCTGTGATGAACGCTGTGATGAGGGCGGGGTCCTTGACTCCGCGGCTCCGTTCCACGCCGCTGGAGACGTCTACGCCCCAGGGTGAGGTGGCGGTGACGGCGGCGCCAACGTTGTCCGGGGTTAGGCCGCCGGCGAGGAGCCACTTCTCCCCCGGAGCGGCCAGGGGTTTGGTCGACCAGTCCCAGGCGATGCCGGAGCCGGGGACGGGGGCGTCGAGGAGGAGGATGTCCTCGCCCATGTCCCCGTGGCGCGGGGCGGGGTCGCCGAAGGCCGCGGCGCGGATCAGTGTCCAGCCGGCCGTCGCGAGGTCGTCGTAATAGGCGCGGTCCTCGGGGCCGTGCAGTTGGACGGCACGGATCCCCGAGTCGGTGGCCAGGGACCGTACGTCCCGCAGGGGCTCGTCGCGGAAGACACCGACCGTCAGGACGTTCTCCGGCACACGGGCGCACAGCCGCGCCGCCGTGGCCGTGTCGATGCGGCGCGGGCTGGCCGAGAAGACGAAGCCGATCGCGTCGGCGCCCGCCTCGACGGCCGTGTCGACGTCCCGCTCGGTCTTCAGGCCACAGATCTTGATGAAGAGGGAGCTGCTCACCCCCTCAGCCTGCCGTATGCGGGGCCGATCGCGCGGCGTTGGGTGCCGTCCCGTACCGGGGCAGCCACCACCGGTTGTGGAGATCCGGCCGAACGGCCGCGACATGATCCGCTCTTCTGGCCATTCCCCGTCCCGTTGAGCTAGAAATTCTCCGAACTCACATTGACCAGTGGGTTCTTGGTGTCACACCAGCCCGAGGGGAAGCACGAAGTGACAACGCACGATCATGTCCCGCCCGGCCGAGACGGCCGAGACGGCCGACCGACGCACCGGCTCAGATTCAGGTCCGGTTCCGGGGCGCGGAACGGCCTCACCCGCCTGAGGATCGCCGCGGCCGCGGTGACCGCACTCGTCGTCGCCGGGTCGGGGGCCCAGGCGACGGCCGCCCAGCAGGACCCGACGGCAGCGGCCGCCTCGAAGGGCTCGCTGCCGACACCGCCCGTGCCGTCCCTCTCCTGGACCGACTGCCAGGGCGGCTTCGAATGCGCGAACGCCGACGTGCCGCTGGACTACCGGGCCCCGGACGGCCGCAAGATCACCCTGGCGGTGATCCGCAAGAAGGCCGCCGATCAGACGAAGCGCAAGGGCACGCTCTTCATGCAGCCCGGCGGACCGGGCAACTCCGGCGTGGACTTCGTCCGCGGCAACTACGACGACCTGCCGGCCGCCCTGCGCGACTCGTTCGACGTCTTCGGATACGACGTACGAGGCGTCGCGCGCAGCTCGGCGCTCGAATGCTGGGACGACACGCGGTACACCAAGGCCGTCACCGACGCGAAGGGCGCCCCGGGCCCCGACGCCTTCGGCCCGGCCCTGCGCGAGGCCGCCGAGTTCAACCAGGCCTGCACGGACAAGTCGGCCGACCTGCTGCCGTTCGTGGGCACCGAGTACGTCGCCCGTGACATCGACCTGCTCCGCCAGGCCCTGGGCGAGGAGCAACTCACCTACTACGGACGGTCGTTCGGCACGTACATCGGTACGGTCTACGCCGCGCTCTTCCCGAAGCGGGTGCGCGCCCTGGCGCTCGACGGGGCGTACGACCCGGTGCACTACGCCAACCGGCCGTACTCCTACGACAAGCCCCAGTACCTGGCCCTGGACGGCGCGATGAGCCGCTTCCTCGACTGGTGCAAGGCCGACCAGGCCACCTGCGGGTTCGGTGACGGCGACCCCCGGGCCGCGTTCGAGAAGCTCAAGCGCGACCTGGACGCCAACCCGGTGCCGACCGCGAGCGGCGGGCTGGCCAACGGCTACACCCTGGTCTACCGGCTGATGTTCAACATCAACGAGGGCAAGGTCATCTGGCCCGCGTTCGGCGAGGCCCTGCGCAAGGCCCAGCAGCGCGACAACACCTCGTTCCTGCTGCGTCCGCCGTCCCCGGGCAGCTTCGACTTCCTGGTCCCGAACGTGGTCGTCGAGTGCGTCGACAGGGACTACCCGCGTGACCAGGCCCTGCTGAAGCGGAACGTCACGGCCTACGCCAAGGCGGCACCGCTGCTCGGCCCGGCCATGGCCTTCGGCCCGCCGACCTACGACCACCAGCACGCCACGGCCTGCACCCAGTGGCCCGGCGAGCGCGTCAGCCGCTACGACGGCTCCTACCGTGCCAAGGGCTCCAAGCCGATCCTGGTCCTCGGCACCACCGGCGACCCGGACACCCCCTACCAGGACGCGGTGGCTCTGTCCCGGCAGCTCGACAACGCCTCGCTGCTCACGTTCAAGGCGGAGGGACACACCGCCTTCGGGCGGAGCGTCTGCGCGACGGACGCGGTCACGGGCTACCTGGTCGACCTGAAGGTTCCGGCCAAGGGCGCGACCTGCGCGGACGAGACCCAGCCGCCGACCGTCACACCCAAGGTGGCCCCGCCCGGCACGACGCTCGGCGAGCTCCGCAACGGCGTCAACGAGCGCCTCGACCGGCTCGGCTCCCTGCGCTGAGCCACTCGGTGGACCTACGCTGACCGACACCGATCGACGCCAGGGGCGTCGGGCCCTTCCCGGCCCGGCGCCCCTGGCGCGTCAATATCTGTGCCCGCGAAGTAAGAAATGAACACGACGCGCGATGAACATTCCTTCCTCGACAGGCAGAGCAGAATTATCCTCCGCACACGCCCGACCGCAGCGTGCTACTCTCGATCTCAGTTGCAGTTGTGGTTCCCGAAATCTTGAAGACGGGGCGATCATCACGGCGACTCGGATTTCACAGGTTGTGGATTCCGACGCACCCCCGAAGGAGATTTGACATGGCTGCAGGCACCGTGAAGTGGTTCAACGCGGAAAAGGGCTTCGGCTTCATCGAGCAGGACGGCGGCGGCGCCGACGTCTTCGCCCACTACTCGAACATCGCCGCCCAGGGCTTCCGCGAGCTGCAGGAGGGCCAGAAGGTCACCTTCGACATCGCCCAGGGCCAGAAGGGCCCGACGGCCGAGAACATCGTTCCCGCCTGACGCTGACGCGTACTTCGCAGCTGGGGCCCGCACCTTGGGGTGCGGGCCCCAGCTCGCTGCATTCCAGAAAACCCGCACGATCCCGCTCCTCGGGAATGCTCGGACCGACGCTCCGGTTGACATACTGCCGGACCCTCTGGAACGGAATACCCGGCACTGCCGCCGGAATATCGCCCCGCACTTCAGCGACGTATCCCGCGAGCATTCTCCGCCGATCCGATTCGGCCCCCCATTCTCTTCGGCTTCTCTTCGGCTCGTTCTTGCAATTCTCTGCGCTGCTCATTTGCTGCGGGAATTCCTTGATACGTGCCTCATCAAGGAAGGTTCCGCATGAACCGCACACGCACGAACGACCGCTTCTCCCGTACCCGTTCGGGTGGGTCCACCCGTTCGGGAGGATCCGCCCGCACGGGCGGCTCGGGCTCCGGAAGGGGCGGCGGCTACTCCGGTGGCTACTCCAGTGGCTCGCGCCGCTCCGAGGGCGGCTACAGCCGTCAACGGTCCGCGCCGCAGGGCGAGTTCGCACTGCCGGTGACGACCACCCCCGCGCTGCCCGCCGTCGAGGCGTTCGCCGAGCTGGACATGCCGGCGCAGCTGCTGGCCGCGCTCGGCCGGGAGGGCGTGACCGTGCCGTTCCCGATCCAGGCGGCGACCCTGCCGAACTCACTCGCGGGCCGTGACGTACTGGGCCGTGGCCGCACCGGCTCCGGCAAGACCCTCGCGTTCGGTCTCGCACTTCTCGCCCGTACGGCGGGACTGCGCGCCGAGCCGAGGCAGCCGCTTGCGCTCGTCCTCGTACCCACCCGCGAGCTGGCGCAGCAGGTCACCGACGCGCTGACCCCGTACGCCCGTTCCGTGTCGCTGCGGCTCGCCACCGTGGTCGGCGGGATGCCGATCGGGCGGCAGGCCGGTGCGCTGCGTGCCGGTGCCGAGGTCGTCGTCGCGACGCCGGGCCGGCTCAAGGACCTCATCGAGCGCGGCGACTGCCGCCTGGGCCAGGTCGCCATCACCGTCCTCGACGAGGCCGACCAGATGGCCGACATGGGCTTCATGCCCCAGGTCACCGAACTGCTCAACCAGGTGCGGCCCGAGGGCCAGCGGATGCTGTTCTCGGCCACGCTCGACCGCAACGTCGACCTGCTGGTCCGCCGCTACCTGGCCGACCCGGTGGTCCACTCCGTCGACCCGTCCCAGGGCGCGGTCACCACGATGGAGCACCACGTCCTCCATGTGCACGGCGCGGACAAGCACCGGACGACCACCGAGATCGCGGCGCGCGACGGCCGGGTGATCATGTTCCTGGACACCAAGCACGCGGTGGACCGGCTGACCGAGCACCTGCTGAACAGCGGCGTCCGGGCAGCCGCCCTGCACGGCGGCAAGTCCCAGCCGCAGCGCACGCGGACGCTGACCCAGTTCAAGACGGGGCACGTCACGGTGCTGGTGGCGACCAATGTCGCGGCCCGCGGCATCCACGTCGACAACCTCGACCTGGTCGTCAACGTCGACCCGCCCAGCGACCACAAGGACTACCTGCACCGCGGAGGCCGTACGGCCCGCGCGGGCGAGTCCGGCAGCGTCGTCACGCTGGTGACCCCCAACCAGCGCCGCGACATGAGCCGGCTGATGGCCGCCGCCGGCATCACCCCGCAGACCACTCAAGTGCGTTCGGGCGAGGCGGAGTTGAACCGCATCACGGGCGCGCAGGCTCCCTCGGGCGTGCCGGTCGTCATCACCGCTCCGGTCGTGGACCGGCCGCGGCGCGGCGCCTCCTCCTCGTCCCGGGGCCGCCGGGGCCGTACGGGCGGCAAGGGCCGCTCGACCGGCGAGGCCCGCCGCACTCCGCAGCGCCCGTCCGCCACCGGTGCGGCGGCCTAGGTCCTGTCGTCGTCTTCCCGTCGCTCGCCGGAAGGGCGGTCCGGGCCGCGTCCGGTACGCGCTCCCGGCGGGCAGTGGGAGAGTGTGCCGGGCGTCGCCCGGCGTTCTCGCGCCTTCCCGCTGATCGTCCCCCGGCCGGCCGGCCCGGTCCCCCTCGTCTTTCTTCTCCCCCCTCCCCACCCCTCCTTTCCCTGTGAGGCATCATGCGCTGCGTCATCGCCCGGTTCCCGTTCGACCTCGACAAGAGCGGGGTCCTGGACTCGATGAAGGGCGTCAAGCCCGAGGCCATCACGGGCGAGTCCGTGATCATCGGCCGCCGCCACTACCCGGTCAAGCAGGTGGGCGAGATCATCACCCGGCAGGACCGCCGCGACTTCACCAGCGGAGAGGTCGTACGGGCCATGACCCGGCTCGGCTTCACCTGCCAGGCCGGTCCCGCGCCCGAGCCCGCACCGGTCGCCGCCACACCGCTCCAGACCGCGTCGGCCCTGCTCGGCAGCCCGGCCCCTTCCCCGGCCCCCCTGGGCCTGTGACGGCCGGCGCGAGCCGACACCAGGACGTACCACTCCCCGGCTGACACCGGGAACAACGATGAGGGCCCTGCCGACGCGCGTCGGCAGGGCCCTCATCGTTGTTTGCGGAGCGTCTCGCTCTTGCGGAGCGTGTCGGGTACGGCGGTTCAGTGGTCGGAATAGCTGACGTCGCCCACGGTCCAGGCGCTGACGTCCTCGATCGCGACGCGGTACATCCCGCCCGTCTCGGGAATCCCGATGTTGCCCTGGAGGATCCGGGCGAGGTGGAAGTGCAGATACGCGGGTGGGCCGCCACGGTCGCCGTCCCCGGGGCCGCCACCCGCTGCCGGCTCGGCGCCGAAGACGGCGGAGAACGGGCCCAGGCGGTCCGAATCGTTCAGGACCTCCGACACCCGCTCCCTCCACACGGCTTCCGGAGCGAGCCGGCCGGTGATGACGGCACCGCCGACCACCACGGTCAGCGACATCTGATTGCTCTGCCCGGACTCCACGAGGGCGGAGATGTCCACGAGGAGCCGGTCGGGGTTCGTCATGGAAGCCGAGTCTATTCAGCGGTCCGCCCGGCCTCACCCGCACGGCCCCGCCCCGGCCCCGCCAGGTGACACCCGCCTCCGCCCCGGCGTCACCTGGTGTTACCGGCCGTCACCGCGGACCGCAGAATACCTACGCCTCAAGCGAACCGAAATCTACTCTCGCCAGAGTAGACATTGGCCTGCGTCGTGGTTAGTGTTTCTCTCGTAGACAAGGTCGAGAGAGACCCGGCAGACACGAACTGGCGGGTAGAAGACGACAGTTCCACCACAGGTCCCGAGGAAGAACGGAGGGAGCAGACGCCATCAGGATCGCCCGGCCAGGGCATCATCCGGCCGGGTACCGCAAGACCCCGGAATGGAAGGTGGTTCCCGGTCACGCATTCGCGATCCCCGCATACCCGCCCGTCTCCCGGGCCGGACCGCGGAAACAGAAGGTCGGCGCAGCAGTAGAGCCGACAGATGGTGTTCAATTTCCTTCGGGGCCCTGGTGCCGTACGGCACCAGGGCCCCTCGACGCGTTGGTCAACGAGGTGACATGACAGCAGATACTCCGCTCAGCGGTCGTCTGGACGACGACGACTACCCCGCGTACACGATGGGCCGGGCAGCCGAAATGCTCGGCACCACCCCGGGTTTCCTCCGGGCCATCGGCGAGGCACGGCTGATCACTCCGCTCCGCTCCGAAGGCGGACACCGGCGGTACTCCCGCTACCAGCTACGGATCGCCGCGCGCGCCCGCGAACTCGTCGACCAGGGAACCCCTGTCGAAGCCGCCTGCCGCATCGTCATCCTTGAGGACCAGCTCGAGGAAGCACAGCGCATCAACGCCGAGTACCGCCGCGCCGCGAAGGAGACGTCCGAGTCTCCCGAGACGTCCGCCTGAGTACGTCGGCACACTCACGACCGAGTACACCGACGCCGACGCGGACCGGCCGGTGCTGGTGCCGGTGCCGGTGCCGGTGCGCCGGAGGGGGTCAGGTGCCGGAGTGCCCGGTGTCGGCGGCGTTCACGGGGGTCCTCTCGGAGGCGGGCTCGCGGAGGATGCGGGTCAGGTCGTCCGGAGCCGCCGCTTGTGCTCTGACCGCATAGGTTCGCCGGGCCGGCCGGCGAACCCGATCGAGGCGCACTTCGGACCGGTGAGGCAGTTCACCATCGCCAACTCCCACCACCCCGACCACACCGTGCGGACCCGGGCCCGGCACGCCTACCTGCGCTGGCGCAACGCCAACGCCCGCCACCGCGACGTCCTGGCCGCCGAACGCAAGGAACGCGCCCGCACCCGCAGCGAGAAGGGCATCCGCTGGGGAGGACGGACCGCGCCGGCCGCATGAGGATCCGGCCGGCGCGGCTCAGCCCTGGCGACAGCGGGCAATGAGCTGTGAACCCTCAGCGGTGAGCAACTGCGGAATGAGCCGACGCAGCGCAGCCGCATGCTGACGGACTCGCTTGAGCGTCGCTCGCCGGGTCGAGGCCGAGCCGGGAACGTCCTGAGCGGGACCGCATCCGCTCACGACATACAACTCGTCCAGCCATACTCCCCTGGACCTCACGCCGTTCGATGCGACCGGGGCGACCAGCGTCGTCACCACGGGCTCGTGCCCGTCAAGGAACCAGACCTCCACGTCCAGGCCGACGCCGTGGAAGAGAAGTCCATTGTCAGTCTGCTCCGGGCCCGAAAAGCCGGCGTCCTCGACCAGGAACGCGAACTCAACGCCCACCTCCGCCCGGAATGCCTCGGCCGGATCCCCCCGATTCCCCATTCTCCGATACTCCGAGATCGTCAGCGTCGGCGGAAGACCCGAACCCGGTGAACCTTCGCGGTCACAGCACGAGACGGACGGGGGAGCCGGCGTCGTCGAGTTCGGCGATGTGCCGACATGGGTGCCGAAGCCGTACGGGTTGTAGTCGGTGGTCTCCAGAAAGCGGGCGGCCAGGAACACGCCGCCCTCGCCCTCGTCCTCGTTCCTCCTCCCCGGCGAACGCGCCGCCGCGACCCCCTCTCGCCACTCCCGTCACTCCGGTCGCCTCGATCTCCACACCACCGACACCACCGAAACTGACGACCGGTTACGGGCTTACGGGCCCGTCAGATGTCGAACTCCTTGTCGCGGGTTTCCGGGAGGGCGAGCAGGCACAGGAGGCTCAGCAGGCAGAGGGTGCCGGTGTAGAAGCCGAGGACCAGTGGTGATTCCCAGTGGCTGTTCAGCCAGGTGGCGACGAGTGGGGCGAAGCCGCCGCCGAGGGTGTTGGCGAGGATGAAGGCCGCGGAGGCGCCGGTGTAGCGCAGCCGGGCCGGGAACAGCTCCGGGAGGAAGGCCGCCACCGGGGAGAACATCAGCGCGAGGAACATCAGGCCGACCGTGTACGCGCCGGTGATCACCAGCCCGTTGCGCGAACTCAGGGACGCGTACATGGGCACCGCCCACACCACGCAGCCGACGGCTCCGGTCAGCATCACCGGGCGCCGGCCGATCCGGTCGGACAGCCTGGCGACGGGGAGGGTGATGGCGATTCCGGCCGCCGCGCCGATACTCGCGGCCGTCAGCATCGTGTTCTGGGGGATGCCGAGTTCCTTCGGCCCGTACGAGATGCTGTAGACGATCGTCAGGTAGTAGACGGCCGAGCCGCCGATCGCCGCGCCCGTGCCGAGCAGCACCCGGCCGGGGTACCGCTTGAGCAGTGTGACCAGCGGAAAGCGGGATGCCGTCGGGGGTTCCGGGCGCGGCTGTCCCGTACGGTCGGCGGCCGTCGCGCTGAACACCGGCGACTCCGAGACCGTCGTACGCACCCACAGGCCGATCACGACGAGCACGGTGCTGAGCAGGAACGGGATGCGCCAGGCCCAGTCGACGAAGCCGTCCCGGCCCACGATGTTCAGGGTGGGCAGGATGACCGCGGTGGAGAGCAGGAAGCCGAGCGAGGGGCCGGCCTGCGGGATGGACGCGTACAGCGCGCGGCGGCCCGGCGGCGCGTGTTCCGCGGCGAGCAGTACCGCCCCACCCCATTCGCCGCCCATGCTGACGCCCTGGAGCAGACGGAGCGTCACCAGCAGTACGGGGGCGAGGAGTCCGGCGGTCTCGTACGTGGGCAGCAGGCCGACGCCGACCGTGGCCACGCCCATCAGCAGGAGCGAGGCGACCAGGGCCCGTCGGCGGCCCAGCCGGTCACCGATCGTGCCGAACAGGACGACACCCAGGGGGCGGGAGAGGAAGGCCGCGGCGAACGTGAGGAACGCGGCCAGGGAGGAGACGGTGGGGTTGCCCGAGGGGAAGAAGGCGGGGCCGAGGACAAGTGCGCTCGCGGTGCCGTACACCGCGAAGTCGTAGTACTCGATCGTGGTGCCGACCAGGCTGGCGACGGCGACCCGTGGGGCCTCGGTCTTCGCCGCCGGCGGAGGGGACGCGGCCGGTCTTGGGCCGACGGTCACGGGAGCGGTCTTGGACGGTAAATCAGGCATGGGGAGTCACTTCCGGTACGCCCGGGCCACACGGTCCGGGTGCAGATGGGGGGGACGGCCTCGCATGAAACACGTTCCGGAGCGCGCCTGTCACCCTAAGCCCGGAAATTCAATTTCGACAAGGAAGCCCGAAAGAAAAGCCGCCCGCGGGAATTGCCTGGCATTTACACGTGACATCCGTAGGAAAGCGCCCGATGCGGCCATGCGCGGGGGCAGACCTCCTCAATGCGCATAGAGCACACCACACCCGCCACCTCGTCATTTGCCGCCCAACACCCCACGAACAGCACCCTCCCGTGGCGTCAACCCCGTCATACCTGTCAAATCGCTGTCAATATTCATTCCCGATCCCACATAAAAATTTGCCGGTGATCACGCCTTGCCAACGGCTGATTACGCGTGAATGCTGATGACCGACTGAACTTGAAAGTTCTACGACCATCGTTTTTCGGACATGGAGACCGCAACAGGATGTCGCGGTTCGGCTTTCTTAAATGCGGCCTCCGGGCTGGGAAGGCGCATTACCCATGCTGAAAACTGGCAAGCTATTACGCTTGAGAAGACTTTCGCTCGCGGGTGACGACCGGCACCTGCTCGTACCGCTCGACCACAGCGTTTCGGACGGCCCGATCGTCCCCGCCGACAAGTGGGACGACCTGCTGCGCGCCCTGGTGGCCGGCGGGGCCGACGGGATCATCGTCCACAAGGGGCGGGCGAGCGCCTTCCCGCCGGACATCCTGAAGAGCTGCGCCCTGGTGGTGCACCTGAGCGCCAGCACCGCCCGCTCCGCCGACGTCCACGCCAAGGTGCTGGTCGCCGACGTCGAGGAGGCGCTGCGGCTCGGCGCCGACGCGGTCAGCGTCCACGTGAACATCGGCTCGGACACCGAGGCCCAGCAGCTCGCCGACCTGGGGGCGGTGGCCCGTTCCTGCGACGCGTGGGGCATGCCGCTGATCGCGATGGTCTACCCCCGCGGCCCCCGCATCGAGGACCCGCGCGACCCCGCCCTCCTCGCCCATCTCGCCAACGTCGCCGCCGACCTGGGCGCGGACATGGTGAAGACCTCCGTCGCCCTGCCGATCGACCGGATGGCCGAGGTCGTGGCCAACAGCCCGATCCCCGTGCTCGCGGCCGGCGGTCCGCCTGACGGCTCCGACCTGGTCGAGTACGGGGCCGCCGTGATGGCCACCGGCTGCCGGGGCCTTGCCATCGGCCGCCGGATCTTCTCGGCCCCCTCGCCCGCCGCGCTGGTGTCCCGGCTCTCCGCGGTCGTGCACGGCGGCGGCAGCGGCAGCGGCATCACAGATGACATGAGCATGCCTAAATATTCGACGATCGTGGCAGGAGTCGCATGAGGTTCGCATGGATCGATCTCCGTGAGGTCCCCCGTCCGCAGCTCCAGGCGGTGGTCGACGCGGCCGTCCACAGCCGGATGGCCGGAGTCGTGGCCACCGACGCCGAGTTCCTCGGGACGCTGCCGCCGACTGTCACCCGGGTGCTGGTCACGGGGGCCGGGGGCACGGCCGCCACGAAGAAGCCCGGGGACAGGCCCGGTGACAGGGCCGGTGACAGGCCCGGGGCGAGGCCCGGCGACAAGGAGGTGAAGGGTTCCGGGGGTGCGCAGGACACCAACCTGCCCTCCGGGAAGGGTAGTTCCCCGGCCGGCAGCGGAAACGTCACGGGAACCGTCACCGGAGCCGCCTCCGGACCCGCCGGACCCGCCGGACCCGCCGCCGGAATCGACCTCCTGCTGCGGAAGTTCGGCACCCAGGAGGAGCTGGACGCCCTCGCCGCGGACAACCAGGCCGGCGGTGGGACTGGCGGCACCGGAGGCACCAGTGGCACGCCCGCCGCCGGATTCATAGACGTACGGGACGACCGCACCCTGACGCTGTCCTGCGCGGGCGCCATGGCGTTGCCGTACACCGTCATCCACTTCGCCGACCCGACCAAGATCCCGCTGGAGATCGTGCTCGCCGCGGCAGAGTCCGCCGAGGGCAAGCTGGTGACCGTCGTCGACGGCCTGGAGGAGGCGGCCATCGTCTTCGACGTCCTCGAACGCGGCTCGGACGGCATCCTGTTCACGCCCCGCAGCGCCGACGAAGTCTTCGCGCTGGCACGGCTGTTGGAGGCCACGACCCCCCAACTGGAGCTGTCCACGCTGACCGTGGAGAGCATCCGGCACGTCGGGCTCGGCGACCGGGTCTGCGTGGACACCTGCTCGCACTTCGAGGAGGACGAGGGCATCCTCGTCGGCTCGTACTCCTCCGGGTTCGTGCTCTGCTGCAGCGAGACACACCCGCTGCCGTACATGCCGACCAGGCCGTTCCGGGTCAACGCCGGTGCCCTGCACTCGTACACGCTCGGGCCCTACAATCGCACCAGCTACCTCAGCGAGGTCGGTTCCGGCAGTGTCCTGCTCGGGGTCGGCGCCGACGGCCGTACCCGGCGGGTCGTGGTCGGCCGCGCCAAGCTGGAGTCCCGGCCGCTGCTTGAGATCCGCACCCACGCCGAGGACGGACGGCTGGTCAGTCTGACCGTGCAGGACGACTGGCACGTACGGGTGCTCGGCCCGGGCGGGAAGGTCCTCAACGTCACCGAACTGCGGACGGGCGACGAACTCCTCGGCTATCTGGCCACGGACAAGCGCCATGTGGGCCTGCCCATCGGCGAGTTCTGCAAGGAGGTCTGATGGGCGGCGGCCTGAAAGACCCCCGGAGAGGCCCGCTGAGAGACCCCCTCAAGGACAGAGGCAGAGACAGAGACACAGTCAGCGATCACCCGTCCGGTGGTCCCGTGGACGTCGACGGGATGGGTTCTCTGGTCCGGCGGCTGCTCGATGCGCGGGACGACGCTCTGCCGTATCTGACGCATCAACAGGAGACCATCACCCGCGGCGAGTTACGGGAGCGGGTGGCCAAGCAGGCTGCCGTGTTCGCCGGGTTCGGTATCGGGCCGGGCAGCGCCGTCGGTCTGCGGACTCCGCCCAGCTTCACCCAGGTCGAGGTGCTGCTCGCACTGTGGCGGCTGGGCGCCCAGGTGATGCTCTTCGACTTCCGGCTCAAACCGGCCGAGGTGGCGGCCCTCTGCGCGTCCTGCCGGCCGCAGTTCATGGTCCGGGCGGGCTCCAACGTCCAGGCGACGTTCGGCTTCCGGCCCGAGTACGAGGTCGTCACCGAGTGCCGCGGAACGGGACGGCCGGCCGCCACCGGGCACCGGCTTGTCCAGTTCAGCTCCGGCTCCACCGGGCGGCCCAAGGTGATCGGCAGGACCGCCGCCTCGCTCGCCGCCGAGGTGGACCGGTTCGCCGGCATCGGCGGAATGCCGGGCGAGGGCGACCGCGTACTGCTGCTCAGTTCGACAGCGCACAGCTTCGGCCTGGTCGCCGGGCTGCTGCACTCCCTGGCGGCCGGCGTCTCCGTCGTCTTCGCACCCCGGATCTCCGCCCGCGACCTCCTGCGGACCGCGGTGGACCACCGGGTCACCGCCGTGTTCGGGGTGCCGATGCACTACGAACTGCTCGCGGCCGCCATCGATCCCCCCGAACTGCCCGACCTGCGGGTCGCGGTGTCCGGCGGCGAACTGATGCCGCCGGACGTCGCCGCCCGGTTCACCGAGCGGTACGGGGTGCCGGTCGGCGAGTCCTACGGCACCACCGAGAGCGGTGTGGTCGCCATGGACGTCGGCGGCACGCTGCGGCCGTCGGTCGGCCCGGCCGCACCGGGCATGGTCGTACGGGTGCGGCAGGGCGAACTGGACGTCGCCCTCGACGAGTCGCCCTACCTCTTCGACTCCGGCGGTACGCAGTACGCCGACGGCTGGCTGCGTACGCGGGACCGGGCCTCGGTCGACGACAGCGGGGCGGTGCGGGTGCATGGCCGTGCCGACTCGCTCGTCGTGATCGGCGGTCTCAAGGTGGATCTCACCGAGGTCGAGAACGTGTTGCGGGGGCATCCTGCGGTTGAGCAGGCGGTCGTGGTTCACGAGGGCGTGACCGAGGCGTATGTCGTGACGGCTGCCGTGGCTTCCTCCGAGGAGTTGCTGCGGTGGTGTCGGGAGCGGCTCGCCGACTACAAGTTGCCCCGGGTGGTTCGGCTGTTGGATGCGTTGCCTCGTACGTCCAACGGGAAGCTTGTTCGCCAGCCCACGTTGTTGCGTGAACGCGCTGTCGGGTGAGGCGGGGTAGCTCCCGTTGATCGTTGGCCGCGGGCCCGTTGTGGCTTGTCGCGCAGTTCCCCGCGCCCCTGAAGGGGCGCCCGTGCTGCGCCGGAATACACCTTTCGCGATCCTTCACATGGAGACATCCATCATGAGTACGTCTGTCTTGGAAGACGAGATCCGTGAGTTCGTTCTTGGCACCGTCATCGACGAGATGAACATCCTGATGAGCCGTGACGGCATCACCGACGAGAGTCCGGTGACCGTCGGGGGGCTGGATCTGGACTCGTTGAGTCTGATCGAGCTCACGTTGCGGCTGGAGACGCGGTTCGGTGTGGAGATACCGGACACCGACATCGAGCCCCTCGCCTCGCTGACCCTCGGCTCCCTCGTCGCCGAGATCGTCCGACGCGGTGCGAAGGCATGAGTACGGGGGCCACGGCGAGCGACGCACGCGAGGGCGAACCCGCGCCCACGCCCACGCCCACGCTCTCGCCCCTCACCGTCGACACCGTCCGTGAGCTGCTGGCGGACCGCAAGATCTTTCCCGGCGTGCCCGACGAGCTCGGTGCGGACACCGAACTGATCCTGGATTCCCTGGGGTTGGTGTGGCTGCTGCACGTGGTGGAGGAGCGGTTCGGGCTGGTCGTCGAGCCCAGCTACGAGGACATCGCCGGGTTCACCTCTCTGCGGCGGCTCACCGACTATCTGTGCGCCGCGCAGACGGACCAGGCCGTCCGCCGTGAAGGGGGTGGTCCCCGTGAGCGGTGAGGTGACCGTCACCGGGTTCGGTGTGCGTACCGCGTTCGGTATGGGGGGCGATGCCTTGCGGCGGGGGGTTTTTGCGGGGGTTCCGTCGTTCACGGCTACGACCCGGTTCGATACCGGGCCTTACCGTACGGCGATGGCGGGGGCTGCGGCTGATGGGCCCGGGGGTGTTGAGGGCTGGGCCCTGCGGCATGCGCTTGCAGAGTGTGGGGACGAAGCCCTTGCCATGGCGGGGCTCGGCGCGGGTGCGGAGGCTGCCGTTCTGCTCGGTGTGGCCGGGGATCACACGAGTGTGACTCGGTATTGGCGGGGCGCCGGGTCGGATGCTGGCTGCGGGTCCGTTGTGGCTGGTCGCGCAGTTCCCCGCGCCCCTGAAAAGCAGCCGGTGCGCGGGAGCTCCGTGGGCGCAGAGTCGGTTGCCGATGCCGTTCCCGCCACCGGCTCACGGCGAGTTGCCGACACCTTCCCCGCCACCGGCTCTCAGCGAGTTGCCGACGCCGTGCCCGCTCGGCTGGCCGAACTCCTGGCCAGGGAACTCGGGTTGGTCGGGACCCGGCTCACCTTCACCAATGCCTGTGTCGCCTCTGCTGCCGCGATCATTCATGGCTGTCGGCTGATTTCCTCCGGGCGGATCGATGTGGCCGTCTGTGGGGGCGGGTATCTGGTGGAGGAGGAGACGTTCGGGAAGTTCGACTCCGGGCGGGCGCTGTCGCGGGACGGGATGGTGCGGCCGTTCAGCGTGGACCGGAGTGGGCTGTTGCTCGGCGACGGTGTGGCGGTCGTCGTGCTGGAGTCCGCCGAGCATGCCCGGCGGCGCGGGGCCCGGCCGCTGGCGGGCGTGGTGGGCTGGGGCGCGGCCTCGGACGCCCACCACATCGCCCAGCCGCACCCGGAGGGTGTCGGGCTCGCCCGCGCGACACGGCAGGCGATGCGGCTCGTCGGCGACCCGGACGGGGCCACCCTCGACTACGTCAACGCCCATGGCACCGGCACCAAGTACAACGACGGGGCCGAGACCCGAGGGCTGCGGGCCGCCTTCCCCGAGCGGGCCGAGTCGATACCGGTCAGCTCGACCAAGAGCACCACCGGCCATCTCCTGGAGGCGGCGGGCGTCGTGGAGTTCGTGATCACGATGCTGGCCCTGACGGACGGCGTACTGCCGCCGACCGCCGGATTCACCGCGCCCGACCCGGAGTGCGACCTCGACTACGTGCCGAACGAGCCGCGCCCGGCCGACCTCCGCCGGGCCCTCACCGTCAACGCCGCCTTCGGGGGCGCCAACACCGCACTCGTCCTGGAGCGGCCGTGACCCCGACCGAGAACACCACGAACACGAACACGAACACCAAGACCACGGCCGGGAACACCCGCAAGCCCGTGCTGCGTACGCCCCTCGGCATCCTCTCCACGGCCACCGCCACCCACGGCACCGGGCGGGACGGCGACATCCCGCTGCCGAGACTCCCCGGCTTCGTGGAGTCGGCCTTCAGCCCGCTCGCGTACGAGGCCGCCCGGCAGTGCCTCGCCGAACGGCCCGAGGACGGGGCGCGTACCGCGGTGGCACTGGCGAGTACGACCGGTGACACCACCACCGCGGATCTGGCCAGCCGGCGGATGGTCTCCGGGCGGGTCCACAACCCGCTGCTGTTCATGCAGGCCACCCCCAACTCCGTACTGGGCTATCTGAGCCGGGAGTTCGGGATCACCGGGCAGATGTTCAGCCTCTCCACCCTCGACGACCCGGTGACCGAACTGCTCTCCATGGCCGACCTTCTCCTGGAGGACCCGGAGGTGGACCGGGTCCTGGTGGTGGGCGTCGAACTGGGCGGCGGCGAGCGGCTGGCCGCCGTGTACGACGAACTGGCCGACAGCCACGGTCATCCGGCCCCGGCCCCGGTCCCGGCCCTTCCCCCGGACGCCGGACTCGCGGCGGCCGTCCTGCTCGGCCGCCCCGGCACCGGAACACCGGTCTCGGTCCGGTCGGCAGAGGCGTACGAGAGCGACGGCGGCACCAGCGCCGACGGGACCGGCACACGCGTGCGTCCCGGCAGCATCCAGAGCCTGTTCGACCTGGTCGGCCTCCACCGGCGACTGCTGCGGGAGGGCGGCAGCCAGGTCCTGGTGACCGACCCGCGCGCGCCCGCGTTCCTCCTCACCGCCGACACCGCCGACACCGCCGGCACAGAGGCAACGACCATCGCAAGGAACGAGACGGAGACCCATGCTCATCAGTAGACAGGAGCGGGCGCGGATCTGCTCCGACACCGAACTCGGCGCCGGCAACGTACTGGAGCGCCTGACCGCGTACGGCCGGCCGCTCGACGAACCCGTGCTGTGGACGGACGGCGGCTGGCGAGCGCCGGACGGCAGCCGGCCCGAGACACTGACGCTCGGACAGCTGAACGAGGCGGTCGAGACGTACGCGGGCTGGTACGCCGCCCAGGGTGTGCGGCCCCGCGACCCGGTCGCCGTCCACTCCTACTCCAGTACCGAGTTCGCGGTGAACTTCCTGGCGCTGACGGCTCTCGGTGCCGTCCCGTCGTTCGTCAACGGCAATCTGCCTCCGGAAACCGCCCGGGAGTACGTACGCCGGCAGGGCGCGGTCGGCGCCTTCACGGACCGCGAGCACCATGACGTGCTGGCGCCGGTGGAGGGAGCGGAGTCGACGGAGGGGCTCGGCTTCTGCGTGACCGCCGACGACATCCGCCCGGAGCACCGCGAATTGCTCCCGCCCTCCTATCCGTACCGGCACGACCCCACCGATCCGGTGCTCATCTCGCACTCCTCCGGAACCACCGGTATGCCCAAGGGAGTTCCGCACACCCACCGGACGCTGATGTACGCGCAGGTGCACCGGCTCCGCTACTCCACCGGCACCGACATGGCCCGCACGCTGGTGGGGCTGCCTGGCGCGCACAACGCCATGGTGGCGACGCTGCTGTACTGCCTGCTGCTGCGCACGGACATCAAGCTGCTCTCCAGCCAGCGCGGTGCCCAAGTGCTGGACGCCATCGAGGAGTTCGGGCCCACCACCGTGCTGGCCTTCGCCGGGACCTTCGGCGAGATGGCCGCCGAGACGCTGGCGGACCGTGATCTGTCGAGCGTGCAGGTGTGGTTCAACACCGGGGACGCGGCCCACGAGGCGCACATCCGGGCCCTCGTCCAGCACGGCAGCCACCAGACGATGGGCAAGGACCTGCGGCGCGTACGGGTCGAGGGGTCCGTATTCGTGGACGGGCTCGGCTCCTCGGAGGCCGGGTACTCCGTCTTCCACAACCGGCACACCAAGGACACCTCGGCCTACTCGCGCTGTGTCGGCAAGCCGATCAGCTTCGCCGAGGCCGCCGTGCTCGCCGAGGACGGCACCCCGCTGCCGCCCGGCCGGATCGGCCGCCTCGGCCTCAAGTCGCCCACTCTCACGCCCGGTTACTGGAACGACTCGCTGACCTGGAACCGGATGCGGCTGGGCGGCTACTGGCTCACCGGGGACCTCGCCCAGCAGGACGAGGAGGGCAACTTCTACCACCTCGACCGGGCACCGGACGCCGTCCGCACCCGCGACGGGATCCTCTTCAGCACCCGCACCGAGGAACTCCTGCTCCGGGAGCTGCCCGAGCTGGCCGACTGCACGGTCGTCGGGGTGGCCCCCGAGGGCGTACGGGCCGACTGGGACGGCGACGGCGAGGCCGAGGCGTACGCACTGCTCCAACTCGCGGACGAGACCACGGAGAACGAGCCCACAGAGAACGAGACAGCCGAGCACGAGACAGCCAAGCACGACGGCGACGAGGTGTGGACCTCGCGGGTCAACGCCGTTCTCGTACGCGCCGGATTCCCCCCGGTCACCCACGCCCTGCGGATGAAGCCCGACGACGTGGCCAAGGGCGCCACCGGCAAGGTCCTGAAACGCGTGATGCGCGACCGGTTCGCCGTCAGGGGGCAGGTGTGAGTGCCGAGGAGGTCAACCAGCGCGCGCGGACCGTGGAGGCGTACCGGCTGTGGTGGCAGCACGACGCCCACTGGTACCAGGGCGTGGCGAGCCGGTTCGGGCAGCAGGCCGCGAACGAGCTCAACGCGGAGGCGCTGCGCAAGGTCGCCGTCCACGTCGGGCAGCGCGTCGGCCGCCGGTCCGGACCGCTGCCCGGCAGCGGTGACAACGGCAAGGACCTGGAGGAGCTGCGCCGCCGCTACGACGAGTGCGGCGACCGGATGTTCCCGCGGGAGCTGCGCAACGCCTCCACCGAGGTCGAGGACAAATGCGAGGGAGGGGACGGTGGCGCGGGCCTGATCGTGCTCACGCTGCGGCGGAACTTCGCCGTCACCATGGTCCGGATGGCCGGTTCGCTGGAGGGCTACCGGTGCCCGTGCACCGACATCCACGCGGGCTGGTCCGAAGGACTCGGCGTGACCCTGACGGAGAACCGGGCCGAGAGCTGTCTGCGCGACGGCGACAAGGCGTGCCGTCTGCTGATGCGCGTAGCCACTCCTCTCGCCCCTGTCCCCTCCCCCGCAACGGAGGGCTGAGCCGTGCGCGTACTGGTCGCCGGGGCCACCGGCGTGGTCGGACATCCGCTGGTGGGAGCGTTGCGGGCGCGGGGTCATGAAGTGAGCGCGCTGGTACGGGAGGAGTCCCGGGCCCGGGCTCCGGAGGCCGACGCGGTCGTGGTCGCCGACGCCCTGGACCGGGAGGGCCTGCTGTCCGCGGTGTCGGCCGCCCGGCCCGAGGTGGTCGTCCACCAGATGACGGCCTTGCGGCTGCTGCCCGCCGACCCCGTGGAGGCCTTCGCACTGACCGCGCGGCTGCGGACCGAGGGGACCGCCCATCTCGTCGCGGCGGCCCGTGCGGCCGGTGCGCGGCGGCTGGTCGCGCAGTCCGTCGCCTTCGCCGCCGCCCCGGCCGGGGACCCGGTCCTCGACGAGGACGCGCCGCTGTACGTGGACGCCCCGGACGCCGGCTGGGCCGCCACCGTACGGGCCGTCGCCGAGCTGGAGCGGCAGGTCCTGGGCGGAGGTCCGGACCTCGCGGGCGTGGTGCTGCGGTACGGCACGCTGTACGGGCCCGGCACCGGGTACGCCCGTATCGGCGGGACCGGCCAACGGGTGTTGACCGGGAAGTTCCCGCTGCCCGAGGGCGGGGCCGGGATCACCTCGTTCGTGCATGTGGTGGACGCCGTGGGGGCGGCCGTGGCGGCGGTCGAGTCGGATGTCACCGGCGTCTTCCATGTGACCGACGACGATCCGGCCCCGGCCGCGCAGTGGCTGCCGCACTTCGCCCGCACGCTGGGCGGCCCGCCCCCGCGGACGATTCCGGCGGCACTCGCGCCCCGGCTCCTCGGCTGGTTCATGGCCCACCAGCTCACCGCGGCACGGGGCGCGGCGAACGACCGGGCCCGTACGGAACTGGGCTGGAAGCCGCTGCGGCCGAGCTGGCGCGACGGGCTGGGCCGGGAATGACCGGCCCCGGTGACGTCATCAGTTTGTGCGTGATCGGAGCCGGTCCGCGCGGCCTCTCGGTCCTGGAGCGGATCTGCGCCAACGCGGACCGGGCCGCCCGCCCGGTCGCCGTCCACCTCGTCGACCCGTACCCGCCAGGCGCGGGCGCGGTGTGGCGTACCGACCAGCCGGCCGAGCTGCTGATGAACACGGTCGCCTCCCAGGTGACCCTGTTCACCGACGACAGCGTGGCCTGCGCGGGGCCGTCCGTTCCGGGGCCGAGTCTCTACGAGTGGGCGCGCGCCCTGCGGCCCGAGGCGTACCCGGACCGGGTTCTGGAGGAGGCGCGGCGGCTCGGCCCGGACACCTATCCGACCCGCGCCTTCCACGGCCACTACCTGGAGTGGGTCTTCCGGCATCTCTTACGCACCGCCCCTCCCGGGGTGACGGTCCACACGCACCGGGCGACCGCGGTCGCGCTGGCGGACACCCCGGACGGGCGGCAGACGGTGACGCTGGCGGACGGCGGCCGGCTGACCGGGCTGGACTCGGTGGTGCTGGCGCTCGGCCACGGCGGCCTGACCCCGAGCCCGGAGGAGCGTGCGCTGGGCGCCTTCGCCGACCGGCACGGCTCGCTCTACGTGCGGCCCGCCAACCCGGCCGACGCCGACCTGAGCCGGATCGCCCCGGGCACACCGGTCGCCCTGCGCGGCCTGGGGCTGAACTTCTTCGACTGCGTGGCGCTGCTCACCGAGGGGCGCGGCGGCACCTTCAAGGAGAGCGAGTCCGGCCTGGTGTACCTGCCGAGCGGCAACGAGCCTGTGCTGTACGCCGGTTCGCGGCGCGGGGTCCCGTACCACGCACGCGGCGAGAACGAGAAGGGCGCGCTCGGCCGCCACCACCCCCGCTTCCTGACCCCCGAGGTCATCGCCGGGCTGCGGCGGCGGGCGGACGACGGTCACCCCGTCTCCTTCCGCGACGACATCTGGCCGCTGATCGACCGTGAGGTGCGGACCGTCTACGGCGAGGCGTGGATCGACCGGTACGGGGTGCCGCCCGCCGAGCCGTGGGACTGGCGGCGGATCGAACGGCCCTACGGCGACCGGGACTTCACCGGCCGCGACGACTTCCGGCACTGGCTGCTGGAGTACCTGCGGCGGGATGTTGCCGAGGCCCGGCTGGGCAATGTGAGCGGGCCGGTGAAGGCCGCGCTGGACGCACTGCGGGACCTGCGCAACGAGATCCGGCTGGTGGTCGACCACGGCGGGGTGTCCGGCGCGTCCTACCGGGCCGAACTGGACGGCTGGTACACGCCGTTGAACGCCTACACGTCGATCGGCCCGCCCGCCTTCCGCATCGAGCAGCTGATCGCGCTGATCGAGGCCGAGGTGGTGCATGTGCTCGGCCCGGGGACGCGCGTACGGCCCTCCGCGCGCGACGGCGGTTTCCTCGTGGACGCGGAGCAGGTGCCCGAAGCCCCGGTGCCGGTCCGCGCGCTCGTCGAGGCGCGGCTGCCCGTCGTCGATCTGCGGCGGAGCGCCGATCCCCTGCTGCGGGGGCTGCTGGCGGCCGGTGACTGCGTCCCGTACCGGCTGGGCGGACAGGAGACGGGCGGCCTCGCGGTGACCAGAAACCCGCCCCGGCTGGTGGACGCGGCCGGCCGGGCACACCCGCGCCGGTTCGCCTTCGGGGTGCCGACGGAGGGGGTGCGCTGGGTGACGGCGGTCGGCATCAGGCCGGGCGTCGGCTCGGTGACGCTGGAGGACTCGGACGCGATCGCTCGGGCGGCGCTGAGCCTGGAGGACGCCGAAATACCGGCACCCCCAAGTGATTTGACGATACGTCACATACCAGACGAAGAAAGGCGAGGAGCGTGAACGTGATGTCCGTGGGTACCGACGCGGGCCTGCTCGCCCCCACCTGGGCGGGTACGCCCGCGGCCGCCGAGGTGACCGACGAGGCGTGGCTGCAGGCCATGCTGGACGCCGAAGTGGCCCTGGCCCGGGCGCAGTACGCGGTCGGACTGACCCCCGCCGCCGCGGTACGGGCGATCGCCTCGGTGGCCCGTGCGGACCGGCTGGACCTGGTCGCCCTGGCCCACGCGGCCCGGGCCGCAGCCAACCCGGTGGTCGCGCTGGTGACGGCGTTCACAGAGGTGGTCGCCGCCAAGGGCGCGGCCGCCGCCGAGTACGTACACCGGGGGTCGACCAGCCAGGACATCCTCGACTCGGCGGTCATGCTGGTCGCCCGCAGGGTGCTCGGACTGATCGCCGCCGACCTGGAACGCACCGGCGCCGCCCTGGCCGCGCTGGCCGACACCCACCGCCGTACCGTGCTCGCCGGTCGGACCCTGGCCCAGCACGCGGTGCCCACCACCTTCGGTCTCAAGGCGGCGGGCTGGCTCCAGTTGGTCGGCGACGCCCTGGTCCGGGTTCGGGCCGTCGCCGCCGCGCTCCCGGCCCAGTTGGGGGGAGCGGCCGGGACGCTCGCCGCCTACCGCGAGTACGCCCTGCTGGACCGCGGGCAGGACGGGAGTGACGGGGGCGGGGGCCGGGAGCCGGTCGGCGGCGAGGGTGGAGTCGAGTTGCTCCGCCCCTTCGCCGAGGCGCTGGGGCTGGCCGAGCCGGTGCTGCCGTGGCACACCGTGCGTACGCCCGTCGCGGAGGTGGGGGCGGTACTCCAGCTGGTCACGGGCGCGCTCGGCAAGTTCGCGCTCGACGTGCAGACCCTGTCCCGTACGGAGATCGGTGAGGTGTCCGAGCCCGCGGCCGCCGGACGCGGGGCCTCCTCGGCGATGCCGCAGAAGCGCAATCCCGCGCTCGCCACGCTGATCGTGTCGGCCGCCCGTCAGGTGCCCGCCCATGCGCTCGTACTGGCCCAGTGTCTGCTGGCCGAGGACGAGCGGCCCGCCGGGGCGTGGCACGCCGAATGGCAGCCGCTGCGGGAGGCGTTGCGGCTGGCGGGCGGGGCCGCGCACACCGCCGTCGAACTCGCCGAGGGGCTGGTCGTCCACCCGGAGCGGATGCTGGCCAACCTCGAACTGACCGGGGGCGCCCTCGTGACCGAGCGGCTGACGGTGGTGCTGGCCCCGGCGTTCGGCAAGGCGCGGGCGAAGAAGCTGCTGACCGCCGCGTCCGCCGAGGTGGCCGACACCGGGCGCCCACTCGCCGAGGTACTGGCCCAACACCCCGAACTCTCCGCCCTGTTCACCCCCGACCGGCTGTCGGAACTGCTCGACCCGGCCCACTACACGGGCGCGGCCGACGCACTGGTCGACCGGGCGCTGGGCCGGTACGCGCATGACGCGGATCTCGACGACAAGGGAGGCAGCCGATGACCACCGCGAACCGGGCGGAGGAGGAGGCGGGGGAGAAGGCCGTCCCGTCCCGGTCCTGGCCCGTTCTCCTGGTCGTGGTCTGCGCCCAGATGCTGATCTGGCTGGACACCTCGGTCCTCAACGTCGCCGTCACCACGCTCGCCGACCCGGTCGACGGCCTGGGCGCGACCCCCGCCGAACTGGAGTGGGTGGCGAGCGCCTACACCCTGGTCTTCGCCGGCACGCTCTTCGCGGGCGGCGCGCTGGCCGACCGTTTCGGCCCCCGGAACACCCTCGTCGCGGGGCTCGCGCTGTTCGGCGCGGCCTCCGGCGCGGGCGCCTTCGCCACGAGTCCCGCCTGGCTGATCGTGGCGCGTGCCGTCATGGGCGCGGGCAGCGCGCTGCTGATGCCGGCGACCCTCTCGGTCATCGTGCAGAGCACTCCGGAGGAGAAGCGCACCCGGGCGATCGCGATCTGGAGTTCGTCCAGCGGTCTCGGGGTGGCCGTCGGCCCGGTCGTGGGCGGGTCGCTGCTCAGCCACTTCTGGTGGGGCTCGGTGTTCCTGGTCAACGTGCCGATCGTGGCCCTGTGCATGGCCGGAGTGGTAGCCGTCGTACCGGAGTTGAAGGGGCCCCGGCGCCGGGTGCTCGATCTGCCCGGCCTCGCCCTGTCGGTGCTCGGTCTCGGCGGCGTGGTTTTCGGAGTCATCGAACTCGGCAACGGGCAGATCTGGTACGGCCCGTACGTGCTGCTCCCGCTCCTCCTCGGCTGCGCGCTGCTCGCCGCCTTCGTCGCCGGTCAGCGCAGGTCACCCGCGCCCAGCCTGGATCTGCGGCTGTTCCGGCAGCCGGGGTTCACGGCGGGGAGCGTGGTGCTGCTGATCGCGTTCATGGCACTGGCCGGGCACCTCTTCTACGCGGCCTTCTACTTGCAGGGGCCGCGCGGGCTCTCCCCCGCCGACGCCGGAACGGTCATGATCGCCGCGGCCGTCGGCATCGTCCTGGGAAGTCAGGCGTCCCCCGCGCTGAGCCGGCTGCTCTCGGCCCGGTGGACGGTCGCGGCCGGGGTCCTGGCCACGGCGGCCACGTACGTCGGTTATCTGTGGTTCGACGGACGGACCCCCGTCCTGACCGTCGCCGCGCTGCTGTGGGTGCAGGGGTTCGGGATGGGCCTGGTCGGTACGCCGGTCACGGCCGTGATGATGAGCGGAGTGCCGCCACATCTCGCGGGCGCCGGGTCGGCCGTCAACAGCGTCACCCGGCAGGTGGGCGGGACGCTCGGTGTGGCGATGACCGGCTCGATCCTCTCCGGGGTGTACCGGGAGCGAATGGCGGACGCCGAACTCCCGGACGGGGCAAGGGGGTTGACGCCGGAGGTCGTGGAACAGGCACGCACCTCCGCCGAGGCGGCCCGCTCGCTGGCCGGTTCACTGCGGCTGCCCGAACTGGCGGCCACGGCCGACCGCGCCTTCCTCGACGCCATGTACGCGGCCACGTTCTGGACCGCCGTACTGGCCGTCGTCGGATTCGCGGTGGGCGTCGTGGGACTGCGGACACGGAACGTCGACAGACCAAGTAGTGGCGGAGGCAGGGGAAGTGGGGGCGCCGATGGAACAGGCAACGGGCCGGTCGGTCTTCGTGACCGGGGGGAACCGGGGGATCGGGCTGGCCACGGCCCGCCGCTTCGCGGCGGCGGGGGACCGGGTCACGGTGACGTACCGCGGTGAGGAGCCGCCGCCCGCGACCGCTGGATTCCTCGCCGTACGCTGCGATGTGACGGACAGTCAGCAGGTGGACCTGGCCTTCAAGGTGGCCGAGGCGGCCCACGGTCCGGTCACCGTCCTGGTCGCCAACGCGGGCACCACCCAGGACCGGCTGCTGGTGCGGATGACCGAGGAGGACTTCACCTCCGTCGTCGACACCAACCTCACTGGGGCCTTCCGGGTCGCCCGGCGGGCGATGCGCGGAATGCTGGGCGGGGGCCACGGACGTATCGTGCTGATCTCCTCCACGGCGGCGCTGCACGGCGCCGCCGGGCAGACCAACTACGCGGCGTCGAAGGCGGGTCTGGTCGGTTTCGCCCGGTCGCTGACCCATGAACTCGGGCCCCGGGACATCACCTGCAACGTGGTGGCGCCCGGTCTGACCGAGGCGGACATGAGCCGTGCGCTCACCGAGGAGCAGCGCGGGACCCTGCTGCGGCAGACCCCGGCCGGCCGGCTCGCCCGGCCGGAGGAGGTCGCCGACGCGGTGGCGTTCCTGGTCGGCGCGGGATATGTGCGCGGGGCGGTGATCCCGGTGGACGGGGGTGCGGGGCTGGGCCACTGAGTGACCCTCCCGTCCGCGGCACCGGCACCGGCACCAGCACCAGCACCAACGCCGACGCCGGGGATGACCGCGGCCCCTGCTCCCCGTACCGCACGCGGCTCGCACGCGGCCCTTGGTCCCGGAGCCGGAGCGCCGGGACCAAGAGCCTGTTACGGGCGGTCAGTTGAGCGGTCCGCTACGGGGCGTTGATCAGGTCGTGCGGCGGGACCGTCACGGTGCGGGCGCCCGGCTCACCGGCCAGGACGACCTTGCGCAGCGCGACGTTGTTCTTGGTGTTCGTCTCCTGGAGACGGTTCTCCGGGTTGGCGATCACCTGGATGTAATACGTGCCGTTCGGCAGGTCCGTGATGTCGAAGGACTGGCCGGGACGGTACTGGGTGTACGTGTCGCCGGAGCCGACGTCGAGCACCTCACGGACGGAGATCGAGTTCCGCTCACCGCAGGCGGTCGACAGGTCGGTGTTCTCCGGGTGCCAGTTGGCGTTCTTCACCGTGTAGTCGACCGCGTCGGTGTTGGCCAGGCAGAACGCCTCCTTGCCGCTGCGCACCTCCTTGGTCTGGTCCTCGCTCAGCAGCCGGTAGCTGGCGAAGTCCGTGAAGTGCCAGTGCTCGTGGCCTTCGCGCGGGTCCCACTCCATGGTGCCGCTGGGGGCGTAGCCGACCTGCTTGCCGGCGGCGTCGTAGAAGTACTGGTAGGAGTCCATCAGGTCCTTGCCCGGGCTGCGGAAGCCGTCCACGACGAGCGGCGCGGGACCCGCGTTCCAGACGTTGGCGCTGAAGGCGAGGTAGTCCTTGCCCGGGGCGTCGCCGTCCTCGCCGTCGGTGACGGCGATGTCCCAGGCCGGGAGCGAACGCAGGTCGGGCTTGGGCACGTTGGCCGGGACACCGGCGCGGCCGCCGGGCCGCTTGGCGGCCGGCTTCAGCGCGGGCGCGATGCGCGAGCCGTCGGTGTGGCCGGGTCCGTCGCCCAGGTGGTGTGCCAGGCCACGGTCTTCGAGCGCGTGGGAGAGGGCGGGCGGGGTGGGTGCGTCGGCGCCGCGGGGGCCGTAGTGGTGTGCGGCGGCAGCGGCTGCCGCGGCGGGGTCGTCGGCGGACGGTGCGCCGTGCCCGCCTCCGTGGTGGGCGGAGGATGACGCGGAGGACCGCGGGGCGGCCGCTCCGGCTCCCTCCCCGCCTTCGTCCTCCGACCGGACCGTCACCTTGATGGTGTGCTGGTCGTCGGGGATTCCGAACAGGTCGCGGTACTTCTTGGCCACCCCGACCCTGGCGGTGTACTCACCCACCGGCAGGTCCACCGGCTTGTCGTAGTCGACCATGCTGGTGTTGGACGCCCAGCCCTTCTCGACGCCCCACACCGAGCCCAGCGTGAAGGGATTGGTGGGGCAGCTCTGCGGATACTTCGAGGTCGCCGGGGCGTCCGGACGGATCCGCCCCGAGGCGTTGTTCGGACAGAAGCCACCCTTGGTGGTCGACACCACCTCGCCCGCCGCGTTCTTGATCGACACGTCGATGAAGCCCGGCAGCCCGGAGAAGTCCTTCACCAGCCCGGCGGGCAGCGTCCGTGTCTTCGGGGTACTCGTGCTCGTTCCGTCGCGGAGTATCTGCTGGGCGACGACCGGGTCCTTGTACGACTTCCGGGTCACCTTGAACTCCAAGGGCGCGTCGTCGACCGAGACGTACGTGCCGAGGTCCAGGTAGACACCGGAGGCGCCGTCCCCCTCGTACCGTTCCAGCGTCACGGAGTTCGACGCGGCGATCAGTTTGAGCTTCGGCTTCCCCGCCGTGCTCTCCTGTGCGGCCCCGGCGCCGGGAGCGGCCCCGGCCCCCGCGACGACGACGGTGAGCGCGGCTCCCGCCGCGAGCGTCGCACGCTGTAGACGGGTGCGGCCTTCCTGACCGCCCCGGCCTGTCTGACTTCCCTGGTCTGTCTGACTTCTCTGGTCTGTCTGACTTCCCTGACTCGTCCTCGTCCGGTTTGTGCGACTCATCCGGCCGGTCTGACTTCTCTTGCTGGTCATCGATTCCTCGTCTGCGAGTGCCATGGTCAGTGGCATCGGACTGGGCTGCCCACAGCCGACCGGGCCGGTGCCGGGGCATGGAGCTGCGCAGGCACGGGCCGTACGGTCCGGACGCACCCCCGCGCGCCCGGCGCCGATCTGTGATCAAGCTGCTGTGAGCAACCTGTGAGAGAGGCAAATGCGGTGCGTGGGTTGCCTGTTGGGAACAAGCTCGGGAAAAAGCCGTCAGGGGCGACATGTCAGGGGCGGCAGTCAGGGCCGGCAGTCAGGGCCGGTATATGGTCCCGGGCTCCGGTGACGCGGGCGCCAGCAGCTGGGAGACCGTCACGACGGTGTAGCCGCGCCGGCGCAGGGAGTCGATGATGCCCGGCACGGCCGGAACGGTCCCCTTGTAGCGGTCGTGCAGCAGGATGATCCCGTCGCGTCTCGTCTGGTCCAGCACCCGCCGGGTGATCAGGGCGGTGTCCGTCGTGGCGTAGTCCTTGGCCGTGACGCTCCACAGGACCTGGGCGAGGCCCAGTTTCCTCATCACGGCCGACACGTCGTCGCTGGTCCGCCCCTGCGGCGGCCGCATCAGCACCGGGGCGCGGCCCGTGATGCGCCGCACGTCGTCCTGCACGGGCTTCATCTCCGCCTCGATCTCCTCGGCGTTCAATTCCGTGAGCACTTTGTGGGACCAGGTGTGGTTCGCTATCTCATGACCTTCCCTGGACATCCGCAGAACCGTGTCCGGATAGGTGTCCGTGTGCCCCTTTCCCTGAAGAAAGAAAGTCGCGTGTACTTTCTTCTCCTTCAGGATGTCGAGGAGTTTCGGGGTGGGTTCGCTCGGGCCGCCGTCAAAGGTGAGCGCGACGCACTTCGCGACTGTGCAGTCGGGGCCGTCGGTGCTCTTCTGCGCTCCGGATTCAGTGGCGGCTGCCTCCCGGGCGTCGCGCGGGGCCTGCACGCCGTGCAGGGTGCCGCAGCCGCCGGCCAGGAGGAGGGAGACGCCGATCGCGAGCGTGACCGCGGCGCGGAAGGCCGGCTTTCTGAGCCGCGTCACCGCACATCAGCGGCACGTGCGCCCTGCCGCCCGCGCCGGTGGGCGGTGACAGCGACGGTCACGAGGACCGCGCCGACCACCACCGAGAGGACATCTCGCGCGCCGGGAAAGGCCCAGAACATGGCGCCCAGCAGGGCCCATATCCGGTCCAGCAGCGGGAGCCCGCCGAGCGCCAGGAGCAGCCCGCCCGCCACTCCGCACAGCAGCGTCGTCCGATTGAGGGTCCCGGTCCCCGAGTTCTCTGTTTCCATGCCGTCGACCGTAGAAATCGACGGGGAAAAAGAAATCGACAAAAAGAATACGGCACACCTGACCCAATTGACAGAGCGCACCGATACCAATGAACAGGACGCACCTATACTTTGGTATAGGAATTCGCCGCCGGTTCCCGCTCATGGGGATCCATGGGTACGGTTTCTCCGTGATCGACGTGAAACAGGCCTGGCGTGGCCGTCCCGGGCTCGCGGAACTGGCCGTGGCCATGGCCGCCGTTGCCCTGACCGTGCTCGTGGCCAGGGCGCAGCGGTCGGGTCTGTCCGTCTATCCGCAGATCGGCGGAGGCGCCCCGGCAAGCCTGCTGGAAGAGGTACTGCCGTTTCACTGGGCGCTCACGGGACTCAGCGGCGTACAGCCCTTCGCCTGGGCTCACACGGGATCCGACAGCCTCGTACCCCTGCTCTCCTGCGCCGCACTGGGTCTGCGGCGGCGCCACCCCGCCGGGCTGGCGGTGGCCCTGATCGTCCTCAGCACGGGCTGGCCGGTGGTGGTGCCCCTGCTGATCGCCCTGTTCACCGTCGCCACGATGTGCCCGGCCCGTACGGCCTGGGCGGTCACCGCGGCCGCACTCGTCCCGGTGCCCGTGGCCCTTCTGCTCGCCCCGTATCCCCCGGGACCGCTCATCCTGGCGACCGCGGTGTCGGCCGTCACCCTGGTCGCGGGTGCCGTCGGCTGGGGCCTGGTCGTCGTGGGCCTGCGGGAACGGGCGGTCCGCGCGGAGACGGAGGCGACCCTGCGGACCGAGCAGGCGCGGCAGCACGCCCGGGAGGAGATCGCCCGGGAGATGCACGACGTGCTCGCGCACCGGCTGTCGCTGCTGTCCATGCACGCGGGCGCCCTGGAATACGCCCCGGGAGCGCCGCCGGAACAGCTCGCCGAGGCCGTGGGCGTGATCCGGCAGAGCGCCACCCGGGCCCTGGAGGACCTTCAGGACGTACTGAAGGTCCTGCGGGCCCCCGTCGTGGGCGACCACACCGAACCGCCCCAGCCCACACACGTGGATGTGGCCCAGCTGATCGAGGAGTCCCGCGCCGCGGGCGTGGAAGTCCACCTCCGGCAACGGGTCGACAACTCGGTCACCATGTCGCCGGCGATGGCCCGCACGGCCTACCGCCTACTGCAGGAGGCCCTGACCAACCACCGCAAGCACGCGCCCGGCGCCCCAGTGACCCTCATCCTTGAGGGCGGCCCGGAGACCGGCCTGACCATCCGGGTGACGAACCCGCTGGAACCGGTGGCGCGTGGCGGCCCTGCGAGGGACTCGCCGCGGGACTCGCCGCGGGATCCCGGGCAGGGTCCGACGCAGGGCTCCGTACCGAACTCGATACCTAATTTGAAACCGGCCTCGATACCGAACTCGAAGCCGGACTTGAAGCCGGACTCCGTACTGGGCCCTGTAGCCGGCCCCGCACCGAACCCTGCAGCCGACCCCGCACCGAACCCTGCGCCCGCCCCTCCGCCGAACCCCGTACCGGGCTCCGGTCAGGGGCTCATCGGCATGCGGGAACGCGTCGACCTCGCGGGTGGCCGCCTGCGCCACCGCACCACACCCACCGAATTCCACCTCGACGTCTGGCTCCCATGGACGGCCTGACCCCCCGGATCCGCCTGCTCGTCGTCGACGACGACCCCCTGGTACGCGCAGGGCTGCGCCTCATGCTGTCGGCGGCCGACGACATCGATGTCGTCGCGGAGGCGGCCGACGGAGCCGACGTGGGGGAACTCGTGGACGAGCACCGTCCGGATCTCGTCCTCATGGACATCCGCATGCCGAGGATGGACGGTCTCGCGGCCACCGCGGCGCTCCGGCAGCGGCAGCGGCCTCCGCAGGTGCTGATCCTGACCACCTTCACCACCGACAGCTACGTACTGCAAGCCCTGCGCGCCGGAGCGGCGGGATACGTCCTCAAGCACACGCCCCCGGCCCAGATCGTGGCTGCCGTGCGCAACGTCATGGCGGGAGAGCCCGTACTGTCCTCGGCCGCCGTCAGGCAGCTGATCGACACCGTGACGGACCCCGCGGGCGTGCCCGGCCCGTCCCGCCACGAGGAACGGAAGAAGGCCGAGGAGATGCTGGACCGGCTCGGCGCCCGGGAACGGGAGGTCGCCCTCGCCGTCGCCGAGGGCAGAACGAACGCGGAGATCGCGACCGCCTGCCACATGAGCCTGCCCACGGTGAAGGCCCACGTCTCCCACATCCTGACCAGACTCGACCTCAACAACCGAGTACAGATCGCGCTGCTGGTCTACCGCGCGGGCCTCGTCTGAGCGTTCCGCTTCGCGGGGGGATGGAAGGCGCGAGGAATCGTGCCCGTACGCGCTTCGCCCCGTAGGCACCCGGGCCCCGTACGCACCCGGGCATGTGCGCGCGGGAGGCCCGTCCCGGGACCGGGTCGCACGGGGCCGGGGGAGGGAGTAGACATGGTGGCATGAGCGACAGTGATGCGCCTGGTGGGAGAGAGAGCCCGGGCATCAGGACGGACCCCGACGTCGAGGCGGACGCCGACGTAGAAGCGGACGCCGACGTAGAAGCGATTGCGGATCGCGATCCGAACATCACGCGCTCAAGCTCCCGCACCAGCCCCTCCCCCTCCTCTTCACCCTCCTCCCCTCCCCCCTCCTCCTCTCCTCCCGGGGTAGACATCGACTTCGGGAAGGTCTTCCAGGCCCTGCCCAGCCCGGTCCTGCTGCTCGCGCCGGACCTGACGATCATCGCCGCGAACCGGGCCTACGCGCAGGTCTCCGGCCGCGGCCCCGAGGAGCTGCTGGGCCGGTTCCTCTTCGACGTGTTTCCCGACAGCCCCTCCGAGGAGGCCACCGGCGCCAGGACCCTGCGCGCGTCGCTCGAGCGGGTGCTGGCCACAGGCGAGCGGGACACGATGGCCCTGCAGAAGTACGACGTGGAGTCGCCCGACCGCCCCGGAGTGTTCGAGGAGCGCTACTGGAGCCCGGTCAACATCCCGGTCCTCGACGCGGACGGGCGGGTGTCGCTCATCGCCCACCGGGTCGAGGAGGTCACGGCCCTGGTCCGCGCCCGCCAGGCCGCCACGCGGACGCCGGGGACCGAGCACGCCTCCCTCACCACGCTCAGTCGCGAGGACGCGATGACCGCGGACCTCCTGACGCGCTCCCAGGAACTGCAGGAACTCAACGAGGAGCTGCGCAAGGCCCACGCCCGCACGCACGAGGTCGCCGTCACGCTGCAGCGCGCCATGCTGCCCGGCACCGCACTGCCGCGGCACGACTTCGCCGCCGTCCGCTACCAGCCCGCGGCCAGTTTCCTCAACGTCTGCGGCGACTGGTACGACCTGATCGACCTCGACGAGGACCAGCTGGCCGCGGCGGTCGGCGATGTCGTCGGACACGGTCTGGAGGCGGCCGGTGTCATGGGCCAGCTGCGCAGCGCCCTGAGCGCCGCGATCCGCGCGACCGGCAGGCCCGCGGACGCGCTCACGACCCTCGCGCAGCACGCGCACACCGTCGAGGGCGCGCTGGCCACGACGGCCGTCCAGGCCGTGATCGACCGGGCCGCGCACACGGTCACGTACAGCTGCGCAGGCCACCCGCCCCCGCTCCTGGCCCACCCCGACGGAACGGTCGAACTGCTCGACACGGCCACAGACCCGCCCCTGGCGGCGAGCGACGACACGATCCCCCGCACCCAGGCGACGGTGCGGTACACGCCCGGCGCCACGCTCGTCCTCTACACCGACGGCCTCATCGAACGCCGCGGCGAAGACATCGACCACGGCCTCCACCGCCTGACCCACAGCCTCGAACGCCACCACACCCTGCCCCCCGAGCCCCTGGCCGACGCCATCCTGACGGACCTGGTCCCGGCCCCCCGCCGGGGCCCGGACGACGACACGGCACTGGTGGTGATCCGGCTGTGACCTGCTGCGGCCGCATCCACCGGACCTCGCGACATGGCCAGGCGGCCAATCCGACAGCGAAGTTCGCCGCCGGCTCCGGGTTGGGCAGCCAGGCCTGACCGTCACCACGGGGGACGGGTTCGTCGCGCCGCTCTCGATCCCGGGGAACGGAGTTGAAGTCTTCTCGGTAGAGCGCGGTTCGAGACCGTTCGACCTGGACTCCCGGTGCCCCCGCTTGATCCAATGGTGGATGACATCGTTCTGGACAGGCACGCGGATACGGCTGCGCGGGATCGAGCCCGACGACTGGACCGGGTTCATGCGGTTCGCCGTGGATGAGGAGCGGTTGGGGGATGCGGTGTGTCCGCCGCGTTCGGCCGAGGGGCATCGTGCGTGGGCCAAGGAGCAGGCCGCGGCCGAGACAGACGGTGACTGCTTCCGGTTGGCGATCGAGGCGCTCGACACCGGGGAGATGGTCGGCGCCGTCTCGTCCAACCACGCCGATCCGCAGGCGGGGCGCTTCGAGTACGGCGTCACGGTCGGGGCGGATCATCGGCGCAAGGGCTACGCGGCGGAAGCCGTGGTGATGTTGCTGCGGTACATGTTCGCCGAGCGGCGGTATCACAAGTGCGAAGCCCGCGTCTTCGCCTACAACCAGGGGTCGTTGGCGCTCCATCACCGGCTCGGTTTCGTCGAGGAGGGGCGCCTCCGCGATCACGTGTTCCTCGCCGGCCGGCACCACGATCTCGTCCTGCTGGGCATCCTCGCCGACGAGTTCGACCGACTGCACCCGTCGGCCTGACCGCCCTCCGGCACATCAGCCACGCGGCGCGTCGGGAAGGTGTCCTCGCCGTCCTCCTCGTACGACCGTCCTCCGTGGTGTGGTGGTCGCCGCCGGTGGTGCTCCGGCGGCGACCACACCGCCCTGGCATGCCACCCCCGGTCGGCGGGTTGCAGGGCATGGGGATCCCTCATGGGTCGCGCCGCGGCACGCGGGAGTGCGCCGTGGCGGAGTCCGCGAGGGACGCTTGGTCGAGGGCCCGGCCGCGAAGGGGCGGCTGGGATACGGAAGTTGTCTCGGCGGTGGAGAGCGCCTCGTCCTGACGCCCGGGGGCAGGGGCCGGATGCGCCCGGGGACACAGGGCGCGCGAGAAGCCGGTGAACACGGCCTCGATGCTGTGACGGCTCCCGAAGAGCCTCACTCGTCACTCGGGTCCGGGCCCAGGCCCGACCGCCTGTTCTGGACAGTCCCGCGTCCGTACGTCCCGTATGCCCGTACGGGCGCCGCCACCTGCGGGCCGGGCGGCACGCGGCTGATCCCGACGCCCCGTTTACCCCAGAGGCTCCTGCTGTGATGATGCCGAGTCGGGAGATGACCGTCCCGCGGCCGGGGGAGGACCCGTATGACCGAGGTGTACTTGCGCAGACTGTCCCGGTGGCAGGCCGAGCAGCAGCGGGCCGGCGTCGCGGACGTGCACGTCACGGCGTACCGGGGAGCCGCGGGGGCCGAATACCGCGACCGCCAGGGCTTCCTGGACCGGTTCGAGCAGCATGTGCAGCGCCTCGGCTTCGACATGATGGTCGCCGACTCGGGCGGGCTGGTCGGATGCGCGTACGGGTTCCGGGTGGAGCGGACCGGCGAGTGGTGGTCCGACTTCCGTGGGGAACTGCCCACGGACATCGAGGAACTCACCGCCTCGGGCCGCACCTTCCTGCTCGCCGAGCTGATGGTGCTGCCGGCCCACCGCAGGCATGGCGTCGCGACCCTCCTGGGTGAACGGCTGCTGGCCCGGCTCGAAGCCGATCTGGTCGTCGCGGCCGTGGACGTTGAGCGACCCGACAGTGGAGGGGGCGGTGACGGCGGCGGTCGTCCGGCGAACGCCGCCCAGGAGACCGTGCGCGCCTGGGGCTGGTCGAAGCTGGGCGTCCTCGCCCCGCACTCCCCGTCGGCCGTCCGCGAGGTTTGGATCCGCAGGCCACTGCGGTGATCCCGTCAGCGGGACGGGCGCAGGCCCGCCGCCGCGGCCGCCATCAGCGGCTCCGCGTCCGCCGCGTCGACCTCCGGGGGCACGACCAGCAGGTCCCAGCGGCCCCGGCCCGGACTGACCAGGCAGACGGTGTGCCTGCCGTGCGCCCCGGAGGACCGGCTGAGCCGTACGACGTGGTTGGCGACGAGCATCCGGCCGGGCGACGCCGCCCACATCGCCGTGTTCACGGTGACGCCGGTGATCTGTCCCCACGTACGGGGCAAGGCGCCGATCAGCAGCGGCAGTTCGGCCAGCAGATCGCGCGAGTGGGGCCACCACGCCCCGTCGATACGGCGCGGCAGGGCGCTGTGCGGGGCCAGCCGAAGGCGGGCGAGGGGCTGGGAAGGCAGGGGTTCGAGGACGGGGACGGTGGTCATGGAGCACTCCTGTCTGGGGCACGACTACGGCGTGCCGGTGGTTCGTTCGCGGCGGACACGACGGACATTGCAGACACGACGGACCGCGCCACGGAACGGGCTCTCTTTCCCTACGGCTCGGCCGAACTTCTCCTGCGGCTCGGTCGAGCCGGATGACAGGTGGCTCCTTGGCCTCGATGCCACGGTGCCGGGTACCTTCGTGCTTCCCTGAGCCCACGAATGGGTGACCCAGTGGTTCGACGGCTCAGCGGTTCGACGGCTCAGCGGTTCGGTGACTCGCCGACGCGGAGCGTACGGTCAGGGTCGTGTGCCGCCCCGGCACTGGGGCTCGACCGGCGGACGTGGACGACTTCAACCGGACATGGGGCGGACCCTGCCCCGGGCGCTGATCGGCCCGGCGTCGTCGTGCGCCGAGGACGAGACCGGCTCGAACACCGGCGTACGACATGCCCTCGGTTCCCCCACCGTACCTTGACCGTCGGTGAACGAGGCTGCCGAGACCGTACGGTTTGCGAGGTCTCGGCCCGCGTCAACTTCCGGGCAGACCTTGCCTCTTTGACACCGAGCCGTCAGGAGCCGGTCGGATACCGGCCAAGTACGGCCTCTTCGAGCGCCCACCCGACGGATACCGGAAGCAGCGCTGAGTGCACCTCCTCCCCAGCAGTACGCCCGCCGTACGGCAGCCCGTGCCCCCGGCCCCCGGCCCCCGGCCCCCGAGACGACACCGGAACCTGAACCGGCCGCGCCGGAGGACCGCACCCGATAACGGTACGACGAGTCGTCAGTCGACGCGGAAGCCCGTCTTGACCGTGTCGAACACCGGGCGGTGCGTGTCCCATTGAGCTTCGGGCGCCGAGAGGTAGATGTCGTACTCCGTGCCGCCCTCCTCGCCGAAGCCGAAGTCGATGGCGCGGAAGGCACGGGCCTGGCCCTGGAAGGTGAACTCCCACACCGCCGCCGGCTTTCCCTGGAACGTGGTGCGCTGCATGCGCAGTTTCCGGTACGTCGAGTAGTTGAGCTTGGTGTTCGCCTCGATGTTCTGGAAGTGCGACTCGGGGTTCGCGCCCGCGGGGTTCACGGTGCCGATGGTCAGCTCGACCAGGCGCGACTCGTCGATGTAGGTGACCTGTTCGGCGCTCGCCTTGTCGACGCGCTTCCAGCCGTCCGGGACGGGGAAGGTGACGCCCAGCGCCTTCTCCCTGACCAGACGGAACCCCGCGGGGACGGGGGACGAATCGGGCGCGGTGGGTGAGGTCGCGGTCGCCGAGCCCTTGCTGCCGTGGCCGCCGTTGTCGGACGTCATCGCGTAGAGCCCGCCCGCCACGGCCGCCGCGGCGAGCGTCACGGCCGCCGCGCTCCAGAGGAGAGGTCGCCGCTTGCGGCCTCGGCGGCCGCTGCCACTGCTACTGCTACTGCTACTGCCACTGCTGCCGCTGCCGCTGCCGCCGATGGGAGCGGGCGCCGGTCCCGAGCCCGGCATCGGTCCCGATCCGGACCCCGATTCGGTGAGCGTGGCCCCTGCCGAAGCCGTCGGCCCCGTCGCCGCCACGGTCGCCGTCGCCCTGCCCGGCACCGCCGACGCCCAAGCGGCGTCCGTCGTCGCGCCGACCGTCCCGCCCGTCGTAGCGCCCGGTGCCTCCGACGCCACGACCCGCAGCGCCCGTTCCGTCTCCTCCGCCGACGGACGCTCGTCCGGGTCCTTGGCGAGCAGCATCTCGATGAGGGGTTCCAGCGGACCGGCGGCCCGCATTGGGGCGAGCGGGTCGACGGCGATGGCGTACGCGGTCTCCATCGCCGTGGCCCTACGGAACGGGGGGCGGCCCTCGACGGACTGGAAGAGGGTGGCGCCGAGTGCCCAGAGGTCGGCGGAGGGGCCGGGCTTGTGGCCCCTCATGCGCTCGGGCGCGATGTAGTCGATCGACCCGATGATCTCGCCGGTCTTCGTCAGCGTCGAGGTACCGGTCGCCATGGCGATGCCGAAGTCGGTGAGGACGACACGGCCGTTCCCGCCCAGCAGGACGTTGCCGGGCTTCACGTCGCGGTGCAGCACTCCGGCGGCGTGGGCGGCCCGCAGCGCGGCGACCATACCGAGGCCCACCCGGGCGGCCTCACCGGGCGGCAGGGCCCCGCCGCCCTTGAGGAGCGCGCCGAGGGTGGTGCCGTGCACGTACTCCATGACGATGCACGGCAACCCCTCGTCGTCCAGGACGTCATGGACGACGACCACGTTCGGGTGGGCGATCCGGGCGGCGCTGCGGGCTTCCCGGCGGGTGCGTTCGTAGACGGTGGCGAGTTCGTCCTCGGAGAGGTGCTGCTGGACGTGGAGCCGCTTGAGCGCGATCTCGCGGCCGAGGACCTCGTCCTCGGCACGCCACACGGTGCCCATGCCACCGCGGCCGATCCGCTCGATCAACCGGTACCGCCCGGCGATCGACCGCCCCTCGTCCGACACAGCGCGCCTTTCGCCGACCCGACCCGATCCGAACCCCATCCGAGCCCGATCCCTGTGAACCGCTCCCTGTGAACCGCTCCACGTTCGATTCGGATCGCCACGATAGTCGCCGCGGTCGCGGGGCACTGTGGCGGAGGCCATGTCGCTCCGCGGGATGCCGGATATTCGTCTGCGGGGCTGTGGGGGCTGGGCGCGCAGTTCCCCGCGCCCCTGACGGGGCCGGGCCCGGTGCCGACTACCGGGCCCCCGCCGGGGCCGGCCCCACCAGTTCCGACAGCACGTCCTCCATCGTGACGAAGCCGAGGACCTTGCCCGACTCGCCGGTGACCGCGGCCAGGTGACTGTCGTTGGCGCGCAGGGCGGTGAGGGTGTCGTCGAGCGGGGTGTCGATACGGACGCGCGTGACCGCGTGCAGCGCCGTACGCGGGAAGGGCCGGTCGCGGTCGGTGACGCCGAGGGTGTCCTTGATGTGGAGGTAGCCGAGCACCGTGCCGTCCTCGCCGGTCACCGGGAAGCGGGAGAAGCCGGCCTCGGCGGCCGCGCGCTCCAGCCGTGCCGGGGTGACGGTGTGCTCGACCGTACGCATCCGCTGGGCGGGCACGAGGATCTCGCCGACCGGGCGGGTGCCCAGCTCCAGGGCGTCCCGCAACCGCTCGCCGTCCGCGGACGACAGCAGTCCGGCCTGGCTGGAGTCGACGACCATACGGGCGAGCTGGTCGTCGGTGAAGACCGACTCCACCTCGTCCTTGGCCTCGACCCGCAACACCTTCAGCAGGGCGTTGGCGAAGGCGTTGATACCGAAGACGACCGGCTTCAGCGCCCGGGTGAGGGCCACCAGGGGCGGTCCGAGCAGCAGCGCGGCGGGCACCGGCGCGGCGAGCGCGATGTTCTTCGGGATCATCTCGCCGATCAGCATGTGCAGATACGTCGCCACGGTGAGCGCGATCACGAAGGCGATCGGGTGGACGAAGGTGTCCGGGACGCCGGTCGCCTCGAAGGCCGGCTCCAGCAGATGCGCGATGGCGGGCTCGGCGACCGCGCCCAGCACCAACGACGAGACGGTGATGCCGAGTTGGGCCGTCGCCATCATCGCGGAGATGTGCCTGAGACCCCACAGGGTCATCCGGGCCCGCTTGTTGCCCTCCTGGGCGCGCGGTTCGATCTGGCTCCGGCGTACGGAGATCAGGGCGAACTCGGCGCCGACGAAGAACGCGTTGGTCACCAGGGTCAGGGCGCCGATGGCCAGTTGGAGGGTGGTCGTCGTGCTCATCGGGACTCCTCCGCCGTCTGGCGGGCCGCGTCACGCGTGGACTCGGCGGCCAACTCGTCGGCGGCCGGTTCTGTGATGCGGACGCGGTCGGCGCGGTGGTGGTCGACGTCGAGGACGTCGAGGCGCCAGCCGTCGAGGTCGAGCATGTCGCCCTCGGCCGGGATCCGGGCGAGCCGCGTGGCGACCAGGCCGGCGACGGTCTCGTACGGACCCTCCGGCGCCCGCAGGCCTATCCCGGCGAGCTCGTCGATCCGTACGCCGCCGTCCGCCTCCCAGACCGCGCGGCCGTCCGGCGACGCGGGGGCGGGCAGCAGGTCGGGCACCTCGACGGGGTCGTGCTCGTCGCGGACCTCGCCGACGACCTCCTCGACGATGTCCTCGACCGTCGCCACGCCCGCCGTGCCGCCGTACTCGTCGATGACGACGGCCATGGTGCGGGCCTTGCGCATCCGCTCCAGGAGCCGGTCGGCGGGCAGGCTGTCGGGCACAAGGAGCGGGGCCGTGGCCAGCTCGGTCACGGGCGTGACGGCCCGCTTGTCCGGCTCCAGGGCGAGTACGTCGCGGATGTGGACCGAGCCGACGACCTCGTCCAGGCTGTCGCGGTAGACCGGGAAGCGGGACAGGCCGGTCGCGTGGGTGAGGTTGGCGGCGTCGGCGGCCGTGGCGCGCGACTCAAGCGCCCGTACGTCGACGCGCGGGGTCATGACGTTCTCCGCGGTGAGCGCGCTCAGGTGCAGCGTGCGGACGAAGAGCTCCGCCGAGTCGGACTCCAGGGCTCCCTGGGCGGCCGAGTGCTGGGCCAGCGCGACGAGTTCCTCGGGGCCGCGGGCGGAGGCCAGCTCCTCGGCGGGCTCCAGGCCGGCGCGGCGTACGAAACGGTTCGCGGTGTTGTTGAGGTGATGGATGAACGGGCCGAACGCGGCCGTGAACCCGCGCTGCGGGCCCGCGACGACCTTGGCGACGGCCAGCGGGCGCGAGATCGCCCAGTTCTTCGGCACCAGCTCGCCGACCACCATCAGGACGACGGTGGAGACGACGACACCGAGCACGGTCGCCACGGTCGAGGCGGCTCCGCCGAGGCCCGCCGATTCCAGGGGGCCCTTCAGCAGCGCGGCGAGCGACGGTTCGGCGAGCATGCCGATCACCAGCGAGGTGACGGTGATGCCCAGCTGGGCACCGGACAGCTGGAGCGTCAGCCGCCGCACCGCCTTCAGCGCGCCGTCGGCACCCCGCTCGCCCGCCTCGGCGGCCCGCTCCAGGTCACCGCGCTCGACGGTGGTCAGCGAGAACTCGGCCGCCACGAACACGGCACAGGCGAGCGTGAGCAAGAGGGCGAGCAGGAGCAGCAGGATCTCGGTCACCGTGCCGCCCCCGCCCCGTCACGCACATGTCTCGGGCCGGGCATGGCACGGCTGGTACTGGGAGGTTCACCCATCGCGGAACCTTCGCTCCTTCTCGCACTCAACGTCGTATGACGCGCCCTGACCGGACACGTCCCACCCAGTGTAAAGGAATCGCAAAGTAGCGCGTCGGGGGCGGAGAGGAGCGGCGCAGGCAGGTGGCCGGGGAGCGGCGCAAGCGGGTGGCCGGGGGGGGCGGCGCAGGCGGGTGGCCGGGGAGCCGTCGAGGACCGGGCCCGCTCCCGGAAAACACCTGTCGCCGCAGGGGCACGGGTGCCTACGGTGAGGCCGTGCACCAGCACCGGAGGCGCGACCGCAGACCGTCCGCCCGCCGGAACCCCCGGCCGGCGGACCCGCCCGCGAGCCCTCCCGGCCTGGATCTCACGGGAGCCGACGTCGTGATCGTCGGATACTTCTCCGCCAGGCAGAAGGACTTCGCCCTACGCATGGACGCGGCGGCCGCCGACCTGACGGCAAGCGGCGCCCGGGTCGTCGGCCGCGTCGTACAGCGCCGCGGCGTCTCGAACGGCGGGGCGAGGAGGATGGCCCTCCCGTACTCCTCCCGGACCCTGCTCAGCTCCGGAAAGACCCGAGAAGTGGCCGCACTCCGCGAGGAGTCGGGAGCGGACGCGGTGGTCTTCCTCAACGCCCTCACGGAACACCAGCGCCGGGTACTGACGGAGACGTTCGGGTGCCCGGCGGTGAGCCTGTCGTAGGGCCCGGCGGTCGGCCCGGTCGGCCCGGTCGCTGGCGTGCGGGCCGCGGGCCGAGCCGGTCTCGTACGTACGAGGGGGTACGCGGCCTCAGCCGACCTTGGTCGCGGGGCCGATCTGGAGCTTGCCGGACGAGCTGCCGTCCGTGACCGGGAGGGTGCCCGCGGGCCAGGCGACGCGGACGTACTTCGTCTCGTTCGGGGGCGTGACGAGGATGTCGGTCAGGCGGACGCCGGAGCCGCCGGAGTTGTTGTAGGGGAACGTGATGTTGAAGGCGGCGGAGTCGCCGTTCTTGAGGACCGCCGGGTGGACGGGCTCGCCGTTGCGCTCGACGGAGAGGGTGGAGCCGTCGGCGGCCTTCAGGTCGACGCCCGCGTAGCCGTTGATGGAGCAGTCGCGGCCGCCGGCGTTCTTGAGCTGGACGGTGACGACTCCCTCCTTCTTGTCGGTGGTGTTGTCGGCGGCGTTGACCTCCAGCTCGTCGGTACGGCAGATCGACGCCTTGCCGCCTGATCCCGTACCTCCACCGGTGCCGCCCGTGGCGGTGCCGCCGTCGTCCGATCCGCCGGAGGAGCCGCCGGAAGAACCGCCGGAGGAGCCGCTGTCCGAGCCGGTGGTGCCGCTGTCCGAGCCGCCCGTCTCCTTGCCGGTGGACGAGGCCGAGGAGGACGGAGCGCCCGACTGCGTGTCGCCGGCCGTGTCGTCGTCACCGCCGCCGCACGCCGTGAGCGTGAGGGTGGCGGCGAGGCCGAGCGTGGCGAACAGGGTCGTGCGGCGGGCGTTCTTGAGGCGCATTGCGTGTCCTTGCGTGGAGGCCGTGAGGCGTGATCGTTTCCGAACTGCCTCCAGGAAACGGGGGCGGTTGGGGAGCGGGCAAGGGTGCTCGGGCAGTGCGGGACGCGGGAATGCTTTCACCGCCTCCGACCTGCGGAAACACCAGTTGCCTGGAACGGGTGGGCGGGACGGCTGTGGGTGTGGGGAGGGGGTTGGGGGGTTGGGGGTGCGTTGTCGGGTGCGGGCCCGGGGGGGGGGCGGGGGGGGGGGGCCGGGGGGGGGGGGGGGGGGGGGGGGGGGGGGGTGGGGGGTGCGTTGTCGGGTGCGGGCCCGGTGGGGGCTGGTCGCGCAGTTCCCCGCGCCCCTTAAAGGCAAGGGCTACCGCCCCCTAAAGGCAAAGACCGGGCGCAGCCCCGGCCTTTGCCTTTAGGGGCGCGGGGAACTGCGCGATCAGCCACACACGACCCGCACGTCGCAGCCCACCGCAACCCCCATCCCCCAGGGGCGCGGGGAACTGCGCGATCAGCCCCCACCGGGCCGCAGGTGTCCGCGAACCCCCGGTGGTCACTTCTCGATGGGCGCGTCGGGGCTCGGGACGAAGTCCCGGTCCTGGGGGGTCTCGGCGAGCGTGGGGGCGGACCGGTGTGACCGGCCGGTGAGGCGGGTGGCCACCGGTTCGGTGAAGCGGGCGGTCAGGGGGCCGACGATCACCAGGATCAGAACGTAAGCCGTGGCCAGGGGGCCGAGCCTCGGCTCGATGCCGGAGGTGACGGCGAGTCCGGCGATGACGATGGAGAACTCGCCGCGGGCGACGAGGGTGCCGCCGGCCCGCCAGCGGCCTTTCGCCGAGATCCCGGCCCGCTTCGCGGCCCAGTAGCCGGTGGCGATTTTCGTGGCGGCGGTGACGACGGCCAGGGCGAGGGCGGGCAGCAGGACGGGCGGGATGCTGGCGGGGTCGGTGTGCAGGCCGAAGAAGACGAAGAACACGGCGGCGAACAGGTCGCGCAGCGGGGAGAGCAGGCCGTGGGCGCCCTCGGCGACCTCACCGGACAGCGCGATCCCCACCAGGAACGCGCCGACAGCGGCGGAGACCTGCAGCTGCTGCGCGACGCCCGCGACCAGCAGCGTAAGACCCAGCACCACCAGCAGGAGTTTCTCGGGGTCGTCGCTGGAGACGAAGCGGGAGATGTGGCGTCCGTAGCGGACCGCGACGACCAGGACGAGGCCGGCGACACCGAGGGCGATGGCGAGGGTGGCGCTGCCGGCGGCGAGGCCGGCGCCGGCCAGCAGGGCGGTGATGATGGGCAGGTAGACGGCCATGGAGAGGTCTTCGAGGACCAGGATGCTCAGGATGACCGGGGTTTCGCGGTTGCCGAGGCGGCCCAGGTCCCCCAGGACCTTGGCGATGACGCCGGAGGAGGAGATCCAGGTGACGCCGGCCAGGACGACGGCGGCGACCGGGCCCCAGCCGAGCAGGAGGGCCATCGCGGCGCCGGGCACGGCGTTGAGGGCGGCGTCGACCAGGCCTGCGGGGTACTGGGTCTTGAGGTTGGAGACCAGGTCGGTGGCGGTGTATTCGAGGCCGAGCATGAGCAGCAGCAGGATGACGCCGATCTCGGCGCCGATCGCGACGAACTCCTCGCTGGTGCCCAGTGGCAGCAGCCCGCCCTCGCCGAACGCGAGTCCGGCCAGCAGGTAGAGGGGTATGGGCGAGAACTGGAACCGTCCGGCGAACCGGCCGAGCAGCCCGAGCCCCAGGATGATCGCACCGAACTCGATCAGGAACGTCGCGGACGAGTGCACCTGGTCACTCCCTTCCGAGTATCTCGGCGGCCGTCTCGACGCCCTCGCGGGTGCCGATCACGATGAGGGTGTCGCCACCGGCCAGCCGGAAGTCCGGCGTGGGGGACGGGATGGCCTCGGCCCGGCGCAGCACCGCGACGATCGAGGCGCCGGTCTCGGTGCGCATCCGGGTGTCGCCGAGGACGCGCCCGTTCCAGTGCGAGACCGACGACAGTTCGATCCGCTCGGCCACCAGGCCCAGTTCGGTGGTGGAGAGCAGGTTCGGGCTGTGGTGCGCGGGCATCAGCGCGTCGATGAGCGCCGCCGATTCTCCTGCGGTGAGCCGCACGGAGAGGGCGCAGGCGTCCGGGTCGTCCGTCCGGTACGCGCTCAGTGTCCGGCCGCCGTCCCGGTGCGCGACCACCGACAGGCGGCGCTGTTCTCGCGTCGTCAGGTCGTACCGCACACCGATTCCCGGCAACGGCGTACTGCTCAGGCGTGGAGTGCCCATGGCTGGTCCCCTGTCCGGTGTCCGGCGTCGATCTCGCTGTGCGTTCACCCTATCGAGGGGGTGGGGGCCGGTTTTGGCGTGGTTTCGTCTGCGGCCCGGTGGGGGCTTGTCGCGCAGTTCCCCGCGCCCCTAAAAGCGGGGCTGCGCCCCTGGCTTTTGTCTTTCAAGGGGCGCGGGGAACTGCGCGATCAACCCCCACCGGGCCGCAGACAAATCTCAACCCATACCGTCACTCACCCACTTCGATCTTCCCATTGGCCTCCACCGCGACAGCGCCCTGCTTCGGCGCAGTGATGCTCTTCAGAAGCTCCGCGAGGTCAACCCCCGTCGTGGAGCTGAGGAGTTCGACCCCCTGGGCCACGTTGTCCGCGACAGTGCGCGACAACTGGCTCGCCCCGTCCGTCGAGATCACAGTCATCTTGTCGATGGCACTGAGCGGCTCGGACGCCTTGGCGACAACCTGAGGGAGCACCTCGACAAGCATCTGCAGTACGGCGGCGTCGCCGTACTGGGCGAACGCGTCGGCCTTCTTGCGCATGGCCTCGGCCTCGGCCGAACCCTTCGCCCCGATGGCCGCGGCCTCCGCCTCACCCTCGATGCGTACGGCGTCGGCGAGTGCGGCGCGGTGTGCCTTCTCGCCCTCACCGGTCAGCCTGGAGCGCTGGGCGTCCGCCTCGGCCTCCTTGACCTGGGCGATACGCCGGGCCTCGGCCTCCTGCTCGGCCTGGTAGCGGGCGGCATCGGCGGGCTTGCGGACCTTGGTGTCCAGCTCGCGGTCGGTCAGCGCGGCCTGCCGCTGGGCGACCTTCTCCTGCTCGGCGAGGACCTCCTGCGAACGGGCGGCCTCGGCCAGCGGGCCGGCCGCCGCGGCACGGGCCGCCGCCTCGTCCGTCTCGGCCTTGATCTCCGCGGTCTTGAGGGCGAAGGTCCGCTGGGCGATCGCGATCTCCTCCTCGGCCTTCAGCCGGGCCTGCTCGGCGGCGCGCCGGGCCACCGCCTCGGCGATGTCGGCCTCCTGCTTGGCCCGGGCGGCCTCGGGCCGGCCGAGGTCCTCCAGGTAGGAGCCCTCGGTGGTGATGTCCTGGATCTGGAAGGCGTCGAGCACCAGGCCCTGCCCGGACAGGCTCGCCTCGGCCTCCTCCGCGACCTGCCCGGCGAACGCGGCACGGTCCCGGATGATGTCCTCCACCGACATCCGGCCCACGATGGAACGCAGCGCGCCGGACAGCACCTCCTGGGTGAAGCCGACGATGCCGTCCTGCTGCATCAGGAACCGCTGGGCCGCGGCGCGGATGGAGTCCTCGGTGCCGCCGACCTTGACGATGGCGACGCCTTCGAGGTTCGCCTTGACGCCGCGCAGCGTGACCGCGCCGCGCACCGAGATCGGGATGTGCCGCGACGACAGGTCCAGGGTGAACTTCTGCTGGACGAACGGCACGACGAAGACACCGCCGCCGACCACGACCTTCTGGCCGCTGTTGTCGGTGAACACCCGGCCGGTGTCCGGGTCGGTGGACTTCTTGCCGCGCCGGCCGGTGACGATGAACGCCTGGCTGGGCCCGGCCACCTTGTAACGGGTGACGACGACGAGCGCGAGCAGCACGAGGAGTACGACGACTCCCACGACCGCGACGAGAACTGGACTCATGGTGGATTCCCCCCTGCCGCCCCCGGGCGGCAGATCAGTACGAGTGGTACAAGCAAGCGGTACGGGTTACGGACTGCCGGTCGGACAGGGCCTCAGCGCCGGACCGGCCTGACAGCCACCGACGTCGGTGACAGCGACTCCTCGACCCAGATCTCGGCGCCCCGGGCCACCGGCTCGGGGCTCTTGGCCGCCAGCTTCACGGGCTGGCCCGCGAGATACACGAGCACCTCGCCGTAGCCCTCGGCCGGGATCGGTGTGACGACCGAGCCCGAACTGCCCACGAGGTCGGTGCCGCGCGGGGTCGCGGACGGCTCGTCCCGCATCAGGGACCGGCTGAACCGCCAGGTCAGCCAGCCCGCGCCGGCCCCCGCGCCGATGCCCACCGCGGTGGCGGGTCCGGCACCGAGCCCGGTCGTGCCGAGCACGAGCGCCCCGCCGAAGCCGAGCATCGAGACGAACCCGGCGATGACCGGCAGCGAGAGCAGGCCGTCGAAGAGCCCGTCCAGGAAACTCGTCCCGCCGAAAAGCCCTTCAAGTACGCCGTCGAAGACGAGCGTCAGGACCAGCAGGACGATCCCCGCGATGCCGAGACCGAGAAACAGAGTCACCGGTCCACCTCCCCCACCTGCGCCGGTCACCTCGATCAACGGGCATTGTGCCAGCTCCGTACACGTGTGCACATTGCCGTGACCTGGCAGTCTTTATGCGTTCTTGACGCCGTGCCGACACCGTACGCGGCACTCGCGTTCGAGCGCTTCGCCGCCCTCCGGCATCAAGAACGCGTAAAGATTGCCGGAAACCGGCAATGCGCCGGGCTTCCGTCCCGGGTCACGATGGTCCGGCAGAAACGGGGGAGCACGGGGGACGGATAAGGGCCCCGGTGCCGGACACATCGTCGCAAGACGACCGGCACCGGGGCCTCATCTCTTGCCGAGCCCCCGAAGTCCCTCCGGACTTCCCCCGAACAACCCCGAACATCCTCCGAACGTCCTCCGCGGTGAGGGGAACCGAGATCACGCATGGACCTGCCGTCTTCCGGCAGTGAGCACCTCCCCCAAGGGGCCGCGCTCCGCCCGTATGCGCTAGAAATGCGTCAACGGCACATCAGGAAAGCGGGGGTGCGGATGGCGGCGGGGCGGGACATACCCGAGGAGTATCTGGAGGGGTATGGGCGCATCCTCGCGGACGCCTCCGCGACCGGCCGTCGGCTGACGCGCGACGAACTCGACTCCCGCCGGGCCCTGGGCGAACGGGCCGCCGAGGCGGGCTACGGACTGCGTGCCCTCGTCGGCGCACACCTGGCCGCCGCCCGCCTCCACTGGCCGGCCACGGCGGGCGAGAGCACGCTCGCCGCCGTCGAGCAGGCCGTCGACGCCTTCGCCGAGGGCTACGAGCGGGCCCAACTCCTCGCCGTACGCCAGGAGGAGGCCGCCCGCCGGGAGTTCATCGACGATCTCCTGCACGGCCGCAGCGACCTCGGTCTGCTGGCCGAACGCGCCGAACGCTTCGGGCTGCGCCTCTCGCACGCGCACGCCGTCGCCGTGGCCCAGGGCCGGGCCGCGTACGACGAGGGGGACGCCGTGCCCCGCGATGTGGAGCGCTCCCTGATCGGCCGGTTCGGCGACCGCAGCATCCTCGTGACCACCAAGGACGGGCGTCTGGTGTGCATCGCGCCCGGCGACCAGGACGACGTGCTCGACTTCTTCGCCAAGCAGGCGTACGCGGCCACCGACGGCGGGCGCGTCGCCATCGGCCGCTCCCAGCCGGGGCCCGGCGGGGTCGTCCACTCGTACGAGGAGGCGCTGAACGCCCTCGACCTGGCCGACCGCCTGGAGTTCGACACCCCCGTGCTGCGCGCCGCCGACCTGCTCGTCTACCCCGTGCTCACCCGGGACCGGCAGGCCATGGCCGACCTCGTCCTCAGTGCGCTCGGACCGTTGCGTCAGGCCCGCGGCGGGGCGGAGCCGCTGCTCGACACCCTCACCGCGTACTTCGACTCCGGCTGCGTCGCCGCGGAGGCGGCCCGGCGGCTGTCGCTCAGCGTCCGCGCGCTCACCTACCGGCTGGACCGCATCCACACGCTCACCGGGGCGAATCCGGCCGATCCCGTGCACCGGTACACGCTCCAGACGGCGGTCATCGGGGCGCGGCTGCTCGACTGGCCGGCGAGGGACTTCTAGAGGACCTGCAGAAGACCTGCAGAGGACTTCTAGTCGTCGCCGTCGTACCCGTACCCGTCGTCATCGTCGCCGCCGCCGCTGTACTGCGGCGGCGGCTGCTCCTGTTCCTGCTGCTTCGGCGGGGCCTGCTCCTCCTTCGGCTTCGGCTTCTCCTTCTCGGTCTCGGCCGGGGTCGGCGTGACGGCCGCGCTTTCCGTCGAAGAGGGGGACGGGGGAGGCTCCGTGTTGACACCGGGCTCGGGTGTGGAGTCCGGCGCCCCGGTCCGGGCCACGGTTCCGGCGGCCGGCACCCCGGACTTCTCGGGGCCGGTGGACGACGAACCGTCCTTCAGCCCGTTCCCGGTCTCCGCCGAGGTGGTGTCCGGCGAGAACATCTTCATGCCGGCGAGCACGGCCAGCACGAACAGCACCGCACCGGCGAGGACGCCGAACACCCGGGGCCGGCGACGGGCCATCGAACCGACCCCGCCACCCGATCTCGCAGCCCCGTTCGACCGCGTCCCGCCCGATCTCGCGCGGCGCGACGGCGTGGAGGACGCGGAGTGCGAGGAGTGCGCGGAGTTGGCCGCGTGACCGGCATGAGTGGCGTGACCGGCGTGACCGGCGTGAGTGGCGCGGGTCTGCTGAGCGGCGCGGGCGGGCTGCCCGGGCTGGGCGGCGGTCGGCGGCAGCCGGTACATCGTCGGAGGACCGGTCTCGGCGGAACCTGAGTCCGGCGGCCGGGAGGCGTACGACGGCGAGGCGGAGCGCGAGGTGTGCCTCGTGTCCGATGCCACGGGAAGCGGCTCGGCCAGCCCCCGCCACGCCCCCGTGCCGAACCAGTCCGCGACCTCCTGGGCCGAGGGCCGGTCATCGGGCTGCTTGGCGAGCAGGCCGAGGAGGTAGTTCTCGAAGGCGGGCGGCAGTTGGACACCGTGCTCGCGGGGCGGCACCGGGGCCATGTCGATGTGCTGGTGCAGGGTGACCGTCGCGCTCTCGGCGTGGAACGGCGGTCGCCCGGTGAGGAGTTGGTACAGCACACAGCCCAGGGAGTAGACGTCGGAGGCGGCCGACGCCGGTCTGCCCAGGGCGCGTTCGGGGGCGAGATAGAGGCTGGTGCCGACGATCTGGCCCGCCGTGGTGAGCGCGGAGGCCGGGTCGTCGACGAAGCGGGCGATGCCGAAGTCACCGATCTTCACGGTCCCTTGGGCGTCCGAGAGGAGGTTGCCGGGCTTGATGTCCCGGTGCACGATCCCTTCCCGGTGCGCGGCGGCGAGCCCGGCCGCGGCCTGGGCGGCGACGGTGGCGACCCGCTCGGTCCCCAGGCTGCCCGCCGCGGTCAGCTCCTGCGCGAGGCTCTGGCCCTCGACGAGTTCCATGACCAGGTAGAAGCGGTCGTCCCAGGCGCCGAAGTCGAACACGGCGACGACGTATGGGTGGCTCAGCCGGGCCGCCGTCTGCGCCTCCAGCCGGAACCGGGCGGCCGCCGCGCTGTCGGCCTCGTCCCCGAGCAGCAGCTTGACCGCCACCTCACGCCCGAGCACCTCGTCGGTGGCCTGCCACACCTCCCCCATACCGCCGCGGCCAATGGATCCGTGCAACCGATACCGCTCCGCGACGAGCACCAGCGAATCATCCTCAACAACGCAGAAGGCCAACACGACGACCGCGAACGGCACTTCATGCGATGCAGAAGCGCGCAGGTGGGGGGATCCGCAGCAGGGGCCAGCCTACCGACTCGCGACCACCCCCAACGCCCCGCAAGGGGCGCGGGGCTGTGGACATGTGCGGCTCCGCCGCGTGGGCGCGCTCAGCCCGAAACAACCCGAAACAACCTGCTGCCAACGACCAAGCGGAACCCCCACCCCCTAGGGGCGCGGGGAACTGCGCGACCAGCCCAACTCAACCCGCAGCGACCCCACTTGCCCCAGGCCGGACCATCACGCAGTCGAACTCCACAACACGCCCGGTGGCAGGCTCCCGAGTGACGGGGTACATCCCGGTGACACCGAACCCCGCGGCCTCGTACGCGGCGATGGCCTCCCCCATCAAGGGGCTCCCCTCGTACAACCGCAGCGCGGCGACCTCGGACTGCATCCCCACGAACTCGGAGATCCGGTCCCCCGCCCCGGCGAACACCTCCATGTCGAAGCCCTGCGTGTCCATCTTCAGATACGGCCGGGGGTCCTCGATCCCCTCCAACGCCTTCTGCATCACGTCGTCGAGCCGCCGGATCTCGATCTCCTCGGTACGCCCCTTGGCGAACCGCTTGTACCGCTCCTTGCCGTACTCGCTCGGCGGCAGCAGGGAGTTCATGGACTTCCAGTCGATGTGGATGGACTGCACGGCCTCCTCACGCCCGAGCGCGAAGTTGTAGACCTGCCAGTCGGGATCGTTCTCGGCGGCCTGCCGCAGCTTCTCGAAGGTGACGGAGACCGGCTCGAAGGAGACGATGCGCCCCTTGTAGCCGAACCGCCTGAGCCCCTTCCCGTACTGCCCGATATTGGCCCCCACGTCGAACACGCAGTTCACGCGGTTCAGCTCCAGCAGCGCGGCCACGTGCTGGGCGCCGAGATAGTGGGCGGCCTCGAGCTGGAACTCCCGTTCCGCTTCGGCCGAGACGGCCTGGTCGAGGAGGAGCCGCGCTCCGGTGGCACCGAAGGGGACGCTCGTCGCCTTCCGCCCCTTGGCACCGCGCCCCACCAGCCACGTATCGGAACCCACGGAGGTGACGGCGTACCGCCCCTTCCCCTGGGCCACCAGATGGGCGTCCTGTCCCACAGGGACGCCGGTCCGGTCACCCCGCCGGAACACGACGGCGGCGCCTGGGCCGAGATCGAGCACCTTCACACCTATACGGGGAAGGAACGTGAGCAGTCTTCTGTAAAGGGTCTGCATCCCGCCAGCCTCGCAGAAGAGGCCCAGGATTCACCGGTACTTTACGGAACAAGTTTTCGTGCGTGACGGGTCGCGTGCCCGTCCAGTTCGTACGCCACGCGGATCAGCGGAACGTGCGTGAACGCCTGGGGGAAATTGCCCAGCTGGCGGCGGGCGAGGGGGTCGTACTCCTCGGCCAGGAGACCGAGGTCGTTGCGCAGGAGCAGAAGGCGCTCGAAGAGGCGGCGGGCGTCGTCCTCGCGGCCGGTCAGGAGCAGGGCGTCCGCCAGCCAGAAGGAGCAGGCGAGGAAAGCACCTTCCCCGCCGGTGAGGCCGTCGGGGGCCGCCGCCCCGCCCGTGCCCGTGGCTCCCGCGGCACCCGCGGCACCCGTCGAGTAGCGGCGGACCAGGCCGTCATCGGTCGTGAGTTCGCGTTCGACGGCGGCGACCGTACCGATCACGCGCGGGTCGTCCGGCGGCAGGAAGCCGGTCCCCGGGATGAGCAGCAGCGCGGCGTCGAGCGCGCGGGAGCCGTAGGACTGAGTGAAGGTGGCGCGGGCCGGGTCGTAGCCCCGCTCGCAGACCTCCCGGTGGATACGGTCCCGGACCTCGCGCCAGTGCGCGACCGGCCCCGGGCGCCCGTGCTCCTCGGCCAAGCGGACCGCCCGGTCGAAGGCCACCCAGCACATGATCTTGGAGTGGACGTGGTGGCGCGGTTCGCCGCGCGTCTCCCACAGGCCCTGGTCGGGGCGGGTCCACACCTCCTCCAGATGGTCGAGCAGCGCCTGCTGGAGCGAGAGGAGATGCCGTTCGGGACGCAGTCCGGAGCGCACGGTGAGGGAGAGGGTCTCCATCAACTCGCCCGGTACGTCGAGCTGTTGCTGGGCCGCGGCGCCGTTGCCGATCCGTACCGGGCGGGAGTTCTCGTACCCGGGGAGCCAGTCGGCCGTCCACTCGGTCAGCCTGCGTTCGCCGCCGATGCCGTACATGATCTGGATGTCCTTGGGCCGGCCCGCCACCGCCCGTTCCAGCCAGCCGCGCCAGGCCTGTGCCTCGGTGGTGAAGCCGCTGCGCAGCAGGGCCTCCAGGGTCATTCCGGCGTCACGCAGCCAGCAGTAGCGGTAGTCCCAGTTGCGGACGCCGCCGGGCTGTTCGGGGAGGGAGGTGGTGGGGGCGGCGACGATGCCGCCGGTCGGCTCGTAGGTGAGGGCCTTGAGGGTGATGAGGGAACGGACGACCGCGTCACGGTAGGTGCCGTCGTACGAGAAGGGGCGCAGCCACTGCTTCCAGTACTCCTCGGTGCGGCTCAGCGCGTCGAAGGGGTCCACCGGGTCGGGAGCGGGCAGGTGGGAGGGCTGCCAGGTCAGGACGGAGGGGATCCGTTCGCCCGCGGTGACCGTAAAGTCGGCGGTGTGGGCCTCGCCCCGCCCGGTCAGCCCGACGGGCGTGGTCAGCCACACCGACTCGGGGCCCGCGATGCCCGTCAGCTGCCCGTCCACGCGGTGCATCCAGGGCACGACGCTGCCGTACTCGAAGCGCAGCCGCAGATCCATGTGCAGGTCGACCGTGCCGGAGTGGCCCTCGACGATGCGTACAACGCTGGGAGCGCCGTCGCGGCGCGGCATGAAGTCGACGACGGTGGCCCGGCCGGTGGCGGTCTCCCACTCGGTCTCCAGGACGAGGGAATCGCCGCGGTAGCGACGGCGGACCGTCACCCCTTCGTCGGTGTCCGCGCCCACCGGGGCGATCAGCCATCGGCCGTTGTTCTCGTCGCCCAGCAGCGCGGCGAAGCAGGCGGGCGAGTCGAAGCGCGGCAGGCACAGCCAGTCGAGGCTGCCGTCGCGCCCGACGAGGGCGGCGGTGAGCAGGTCTCCGACGAGGGCGTAGTCCTCGATCCTTCCCGGCATGGTGCAAGTGTCCGCGCGGCGGGGGACGGAGGCATCTCGAACGGGCGGAATGCCTCACCCGGTCGGACCGGTGCGCTGGTGGGCGGTGGCGGCGGGTGGTGCGGTGAGGTGGAGATCTCTCGCCCGCAGGAGCCGTAGGAGGCATTCCGCGATGACCCGTCCGCCCGGCCCACTCCGCCCGCTCCGCCTCTCCCGACGTCGTACGGTCCTCGCACTAGCCCCCGCCCTGGCGGCGGCCTCGCTGCTGACGACGGCAGGGTGTTCGGCCGTCGAGGGCGCCGGTTCCGGGGCTGCGCCGAAGGCCGCCGCGGCGGTCTCCGCCTCGCCCGTGGCCGGACAGGTCCCGTCGCCGTCCCCCTCGGTCACGGTCGCCCCCACGCTCACCGAGGCGCAGGTGAAGTCGGCGCTGATCTCCAACAAGGACCTGGGCAAGGGCTGGAAGCCGACCCAGGGTGGGGCGACCTGGCGGGACGCGCTGCTCAAGGGCAGGACGGACATCCCCGACTGCCAGCGGCTGCTCGACGGCCTGTACGCGGAGGACCTGCTGGGCGAACCGGCCGGGGCCCGCGCGGTCAGGGGCCTGGACGACACCGACGACGGGGCGCAGGTGCGCTACCAGGTCGGGGCGTACGACCGGGCGGCGCTGGACGCGTCGCTGGCCTGGCTGAAGGAGGTGCCGGGCAAGTGCGGCCAGTTCACGGCCGCGGACGTCAGGGGCGGGGAGCTGACCGTCCTGGTCACCGCCACGCCCCTGCCCGGCGTGGGCGAGGCCCGCGAGAGCCTGCGCATGAAGGTGTACGGCGAGTCGGGCGGCTCGTCCGCCGTACTCACCCTGGACTTCGCCGCCGTACGGGTCGGCGACAGCGCCCTCTCCCTCACCAACGGCGGCCTCGACGGCGTCTCCGCCAACTCCACCCGGCAGGCGGCCCAGCTCGGCACGCAGCGCCTCCAGGACGTACTCGCCGGAAAGAAGCCGGCGGCTCGTCCGGCGAACGAGGACGCCGACGCGGAGGCTGACGCGGAGGGCTGAGCCTTCGGGCCTGCTCGGCGGTCGTCGTCCCTAGTCGGCGAGGTAGCGCTCGACCGGTCCCAGGGTGAGCAGTCCGCTGCCCGCGCCCGCGAGTTCGGCGGCGGCCGGGCGCAGGCGGGTGCGGGCGTGTTCCAGTACGGGCCGGTCGTCGAGACGGAGTGCGGCTTCGGCCTCCAGGGCGCAGTAGGCCTCGTACAGGAGGTCATGTGGAGGCTCCGGAAGGGCGCGCAGGGCGGTGCGGGCCTCGGTGTGACGGCCCTCGGCGATCAGGGTGAACGGCTCGGCCCAGGGGCGGTGGGGGCCCCAGTCCGCCCGGGGGTCCGGGTCCGGCGGCAGCCCGTGGGTCAGGCGCAGGCAGAGGAGCGCGAGGGGGAGGAGGCCGCGTTCCAGGCCGGGCATGCCGGCGCCGTCGAGGCGGGCCGCGGCGGCACGGCAGGCGGTCTCGGCCCGGGCCGGCTGTCCCGTCGCGCTGAGCCGCAGGGCTCCGTACCAGTCGGTGAAGACGCCCACCAGTGGCAGTTCGTGGCGTTCGGCGAGGCGGTCCGCGGTGGCCGCGTGGGTGTCCGCGGCGGCGAAGTCGGCGAGGGCGGCGCGGGCCTGGAGGCGGATGAGGTGGCCGAGGACCTCGTAGATCACCAGGCCGTGGCGTACGGCCAGTTCGACGAGTTCCGCGCCGATCGCGTCCCGTTGTGGCGCGAGGCCGGCCCGGGTGAAGGACTGCATGAACGTGCCGTTGAGGGCGAATGCCAGCAGCGCGGGGTCGTCGAGGCGGCGGGCGAGCGCCTCGGCCTCGCGGGCCGCCTCGGGGCCGCGCGGGCCGGTTGCTCCGCGGGTCTCCAGGGCGATGGTGGCGAGCAGGCGGCAGCGGGCCGTGTCGTGCGTGCCCGTCGGCAGCTCGGTGAGCGTGCGTTCCGCCACGGCGACGATGTGCTCGGCCGCCGCCGGGTCGTCGGCGCGGGTCCAGATCGCCGGGACGTCGTACGCGCCGATGACCCGGGCCGTCAGTTCCGGGTCCGCGAACTCCTCGGCCGCGGTGATCGCCGCCGTGCGGTGGCGGCGGGCTTCCGCCAGGCCTTCGCCGCCTGTGACCGCGAGGTTCCTGATCAGGCCGACGGTGGATTCGAGGCGGGCGCGGGTGCCTTCGGCGACTGTGCGGTTGTAGGCCTTGGCGGCTCTTGTCCATAGGTCGGCTGGTGTTGTGGGTGGGGTGTTGGGTGGGGGTTGGTTTGGGCTGGGTGCGCGGTTCCTCGCGCCCCTGGGTGGGTGAGGTGGGCCGGGGGTGTTGGGATCGGGCTCGTATGGGCTGGGTGCGCGGTTCCTCGCGCCCCTGGGTGGGTGAGGTGGGCCGGGGGTGTTGGGATCGGGCTCGTATGGGCTGGGTGCGCGGTTCCTCGCGTCCCTGGGTGGGTGGGGCTGGGCGGGGTCATGCTGCGGGGCCCCGCCGGGGCGTAGGTCCAGTGCCGGGGCCTGGGTGAGGATGGCCGATTCCAGGTGGCGCAGGGCCTGGCCCGGGTCCAGGCCCAGTTGGCCGGTCAGGACCTCTCTGGCTCGGCGGAGTACGGCGAGGGCGTCGCCCTGGCGGTGTTGGCGGTAGAGGGCCAGGGCCAGCAGGCGCCAGGCGTCCTCGCGCCAGGGGTGGTCGGTGAGGTGGGCGTCGAGGTCGGGGACCGCGTCGGCGGGGCGGCCGAGGGCTAGGTGGGCCTCGGCGCGCCGTTCCACGGCCTGGAGGCGGAGTTCGGCGAGGCGGGCGCGTTCGCCGCGGGACCAGTCCTCGTCCGCGAACTCGGCGTAGGCGGGGCCCCGCCACCATCCGAGTGCCTCCTCCAGGGTGGCGAGGGCCCCCGGGGCGGGCAGGCCGGCCGCGGTGGCGAGGGCCGTCTCGAAGCGCCACGCGTCCACCGTGTCCGGCTCGGTCCGCAGCGCGTATCCGGGCCCGTCGGTGACCAGCAGCCGGGCGGGTGCCCGCGGCGGACGCTCCGGCTCCAGTACGCGGCGCAGCGCGGCCACGAACGTCTGGACGGCTCCCACGGCACCGGGCGGCGGATCGGCCCACAGGTCCTCGACCAGCCGGGCCACGGGCACGACCCGACGGCGGGCCACGATCAGCCGCGCCAGCACGGCCCGGTGCCGCGGCCCCTTCAACGCGAGCGGCACCCCGCCTTCAACGGCGGCGACCGTAGGCCCGAGCACCCCGAACACGACCCGCACCATCCCGACCGCCGACCTCTACTCCCCAAGTATCCCCAGGCCACGGTACGCCCCCCACCCGGCCACTGATCGCCCGCTGATTCACCCCCACCAGACTCAAAAGTCCGCCCCCACCCGCGCCCCACCAGGGGCGCGAGGAACCGCGCACCCAGCCCATACGAACCCGACCCCAACACCCCCGGCCCACCCCACCCACCCAGGGGCGCGGGGAACGGCGCGCTCAACCCAAACGAGCCCGCACCCAACACACCACACCAACCCCCACCCCCCAGGGGCGCGGGGAACTGCGCGACCAGCCCCCACCCACCCGCAGCCAACACACACCCCGAAAGGCCCCCATGTCCCACACGCCCCCGGCAATCCCCCGCTTCGCCGAACACCGCATCCCCGTCACCCACGACATCACCCTCAACACCGCCATAGGCGGCACCGGCACCCCCGTGATCCTCCTGCACGGCTTCCCCCAGACCCACCTGATGTGGCGCCACGTGGCGCCCGAACTCGCGACGGAGCACACCGTCATCTGCCCGGACCTCCGCGGCTACGGAGCCAGCGACAAACCCGCCGACCACGACGGAACGACGTACTCGAAGCGCACCATGGCCGCCGACGTGATCGCGCTGGCCAAGGCGCTGGGGCACGAGCGCTTCGCCCTGGTCGGCCACGACCGTGGCGCCCTCGTGGCGATCCGGGCCGGTCTCGACCACCCGGACAAGGTCACCCACCTGGCCTCGCTGGACGTCCTGCCGACGCTCGACATGTGGGAGGTGATGCGCGGAACGTCGGCCGCGGTCGGCTTCCACCTCTACCTCATGGCCCAACCTCCGGGCCTGCCCGAGCAGTTGATCGGCGCGAGCCCCGACGCCTTCTTCGGCCACTTCCTCGACATCTGGACGCGCGACCCGGCGGCCGTGCCGCCCGAGATCCGCGCCGCCTACCTGGCGGCGTCCCGCGCGGCCGTCCCCTCCATCGTCGCCGACTACCGCGCCTCCGCCGGGATCGACGTCACGCACGACCGGGCCGACCGCGAGGCCGGCCGCCGTCTGCGGATGCCGGTGACGGTCCTCCAGCAGGACTGGGGAACCGCCCTCGGTTTCGACGCCGCCGCCCTGTGGTCCGCGTGGGCACCCGACCTGCGTCATACGACCGTCTCCTGCGGCCACTTCATGGCGGAGGAGGCTCCCGACGAGGTGGTCAAGGCCGTACGGGACCTGCTGACCCGGTGAGATCGGGCGCGCCTCCGCGAGGGCCGCCGCCGCGGTGGACACGGGGGCTGTCGACCGAACGCGGGTTAGGTTAGCCTGCCCTAATGATGCCAGCCTCCGGCCCGAACCGTGTCTCCCGTCGGCGCCTGCTCGCGGCCGGCGGCGCCCTCGCCCTCGGCCCCCTGCTCGCCGCCTGCGGTGACGGCAACGACGACGGCGAGTCCGGCGACGAGTCCGCGCGGTCGGCCGGGGACCCGGCGGGCGGCGGTCCCTGGTCCTTCAAGGACGACCGCGGGCGGAAGGTCGAGACGGACAGCGAGCCGAAGACGCTCGTCGCGTTCGTGAGCGCGGCCGCGGCGCTCCACGACTACGGCATCGAGTGCAAGGGCGTCTTCGGCCCCACCGAGCCGGTCGACGGGGAGCCCAATCCCCAGGCCGGCGACCTGGACGTGTCGAAACTGACCAGCCTCGGCACCGCATGGGGCCAGTTCAACGTCGAGAAGTACGCGGCCCTCGAACCCGACCTCCTGATCAGCAACATGTTCCCGGGCCCCGACCTCTGGTTCGTCCCCGAGGAGAGCCGGAAGAAGATAGAGGCCCTCGCGCCCTCCGTCGGCATCAGCATCGCCCGGACCTCGCTCCTCGACCCGCTGCGCCGGACCGCCGAACTCGCCGAGTCCCTCGGCGCCGACCTGGGCGCCAAGAAGGTCACCGACGCGAAGGCCCGTTTCGACAAGGCCTCCGAGACCCTCCGCGAGGCCGCCGGGGCGAGCGGCGGGCTGAAGGTCATGGCGATGACGGGGGACGCCGACCAGATGTACGTGGCCGTCCCCGACTCGTACAGCGATCTCAACTACTTCAAGGACCTGGGCGTGGAGTTCGTCGAGGGGAAGAAGTCCGACGAGTGGGGCTTCTGGGAGTTCCTCAGCTGGGAGAACGCCGACAGGCACCACGCCGACCTCATCATGATCGACAACCGCTCCACCGCCCTCCCGCCCAAGGATCTGGCCAAGAAGCCCACTTGGCGGCAGCTGCCCGCCGTGAAGGCGGCACAGACCACGCCGTGGTCGATGGAGGAGCGGTTCAGCTACGCCGGGTTCGCCCCGGTGATCGAACGGCTCGCCGCGGCGGTGAAGAAGTCGAAGCGGCTGGACACGTAAGCACGCCGCAGCACGTCGCAGTACTCCTCAGTACTCCGTGGATCTCTGCAGAACTCCGCAGGAAGGGAGCAGCCGGTCATGGACAAGCGCACGCCCCGACTCGGTGACGTCCAGGAGACGTTGCTCATCCCCCTCTACGCACGGGCGGTCGAGACGCGTAAACCGCGCGGCATGCTCAGGGATCCGCGGGCCGTGGAGATGGTCGAGGCCCTGGACTACGACTTCTCCCGTTTCGACGGCGCGAAGAGCCTGCTCGGGGCGAACCTTCGCACGCTGCTCTTCGACCTGTGGGTACGGGACTTCCTGGAGCGGCATCCCTCGGGCACGGTCGTGGAGATCGGCACGGGCCTCAACACCCGGTTCGAGCGGCTCGACAACGGCACGGTCCACTGGTTCGACCTCGACCTGCCCGATGTGATCGCGCTGCGGCGGGGCTTCTTCGAGGACACGGACCGCCGGCGCATGATCGCCGCCTCGGTCACCGACCCGGAGTGGATGGAGGAGGTGCGGCGCAGCAGCCCCGGACCGTACTTCCTGGCCGCCGAGGCGGTGTTGATCTATCTGGAGGAGGAGCTGGTCCGTTCGGTCTTCCGGCAGATCGCCGAGCGGCTGCCCGGGGCCCACCTCGCTCTGGAGACCGCGGCATCCCGCATGGTCGACACCCAGGACAGCCACGACGTACTCGCCAAGGTGGCGGCCCGGATGCGCTGGAGCTGCGACGAACCCGGCGCCCTCGAACACTGGCAGCCCGGTCTCGTCCTGACGGACTCCCGCACCCTGGCCCACCTGCCGGCCGAGGTCTCGCACCGGCTCTCCCTGCCCTACCGTGCCCTGCTCCGGGTCATGGCCACGATCCGCCGCCGGGACATCGAGGCGTACCGCTTCAACCTGTTCCGGTTCGCGGCGGAGTGACACCGCGGCGGCGCGGGGCGGTCGGCGACCGCCGCCCTACCCGGCCTCGGCGGCGGTCAGGGGCCGGGCACCGCGTCGACCCCGTCGTCCTCGGGAAAATAGGGCACCGCGTCAGTGGTGTCGGGGGTGGGCGACACCGACGGGACGTTCGCGGGCCTGACCGGTGTCTCCCGTTCCCAGCGCGCCGCCACGAACAGCAGGCCGGCCACCACGGCGGCCAGCATGAGCAGCGCCAGGGCGGAGCGGCTGACGGGACGTACGGCGGGGAGCCGGAACCGGGCGTGCCGGGACGGCGGTGCGGCGGGCCGCAGATCGGACAGGCCGACCGAGTCGGCCCTGGCCCGCAGGGCGTCGTGCAGCCGTTGTTCGAGGGGATCCGGGTGGACGCCGGGACCGGGGTCCTGTTCGATCATCGGGGAGCCTCCGGGATCACTCTGGGCTTCATCGGGGATCCTCCAGCTGTCTGCGCAGGGCAGCCAGCGCCCGGCTCGCGGTGGACTTGACCGCCCCGCGGGACAGGCCGAGGGTATCGGCGATCTGGGCCTCGCTGAGGTGGGACCAGTAGCGCAGCACCAGTACTTCACGCTGTCGTCGGGTCAGCCGGTGCAGGGCGGCGACCACTTCTCCGTGTTCCTCGCGCAGCAGCACGGGTTCTTCCGCCGACGGGGCGTGCCCCTGCCGTTCGGGTACGTGGGCCCGTACCGTGCGGCGGCGGCGCAGCACCGAGCGCGAGGTGTTGACCACGCTCGTCCGCAGATAGGCGTCCGGGTTGTCCAGGCCTGCCAGCCGCTCGCCGTGGCGGCGGTAGAGCGCCGCGAAGACGTCCTGCACGACGTCCTCCGCCGTGGGCAGGTCGTCCACCAGGAGCAGGGCCAGCCGGACCAGGTCCAGACGGCGGTGGGAGTACAGCTCGTCGATGCCGGGCTCGTCGATACCGGGCTCGTTGATGCCGCGCGCGTCCCGGTCGGGACCGTCGAGGTCGGCGTGGGCGGCCGGTGCGCCCGGCACCGGCCGCGGGCGGCCCGCCGGGATCTCCTCGCGCCGTTGCGACACCCCGCGCACCAGGCGCCATGCCCGGTGCAGCGCGTCCGCCCAGGCACGGGCCGGGAAACGCACGGGTCTGTACCCGCCCGCCGGCCCACCGCCGGTCTGGGCCGGGGCGGCCAGGATCGTCGCTGCCTTCATGGATCTCCCGGAGATGTCGGTCCTCACACCCTCCGCACCGAAGCACCGCAGCGCCGCAGCACCGCAGCACCGCAGCGCCGGAGGGGCGGTGGAGCCGCCGGGCAGGGACCCGGCGGCTCCACCTCGTCCCGGGCCACCCGCGGCCCGGAGACGGTCAGCGGCCCTGGGCCGCCCGTTTCCCGTCCGTCACGTCACCGCTTGGCGGGAGCGAGCTCGCCCTCGACCCTGACGTCCTTGGCGCCGCGGGCCGGGGTGGAGTCGTACCCGCCGGGCACCGCCTCGACCGGGTCGTCGCCCGGAGCCGGCTCCGCGCACTCGTCACCGTCGCCGGGCACCGCGTCGATGGGGCCCTCGTCGTGGAACCCGTAGTCGACCTTGGCGTCCTTGGCGTCCTTGGCGTCGCGGCCCGGGGTGGCGTCGCTGTCACCCGGCACCGCGTCGACCGGGTCCGGCTCCGCGCACTCGTCGGTGGTCCGCACCTTCTCGGTCGAGAGCTTGGGAGCGGGCGCGGAGTCGTTGCCGGCGTGGGCGGTGACGGCGCCTCCGAGGGCGAGCACGGCGGCGGCAGCGGTGGCCCCGAGCACGAGCCGCACTCGGGCCGGGCGGAGGCTGCTTCGGAGAGTCTGACCTGCAGACATGTGATTCCTCGAATCGTCGGTGGTGACTGGTCTGTCGCGGCGACCGCCACGGATGGTTTCCCGTGGCGAAGGCCTTGGCTCGGAGGCGCCTCCACCCGGACAGACGTTCCGACGGCACCGAGGTTGCAGGTCGGAAGAATCTTTTTCGCCCTTCAGCCACCCGGCTCAGCGATCCGGCTCGGAGCGCCGGCGTGCTCTCCGGGGGCAAATCCGTGCGGCCAGGACCGCGACGTCGTCCTGGGCGCGGTGGGCGTCGAGGCGGTCGAGGACCTGTTCCAGGAAAGGTTCGATGTCGGCCTCCGGGCGCAGCAGCCGCAGGGCGGCCGGCCGGGCCAGGGAGGCGTCGATGTCCTCCTCGCGCCGCTCGACCAGACCGTCCGTGAACATCAACAGGGGCTCGTCGGGGGCCAGTTCGTGCGTGCCCGGCTCATGCGTGGTGCAGCCGTACGGTCTCGAACCGGTCGCCGCCGACCAGGGTGAGGCGGAGGCGGGTGCCGGGCGCGGCGGCCAGTTCCTCCGGGGTGCCGCAGCGCAGCAGGGCGTGGGCGAAGGCGACGTCCGCGCCCGCGGTCGTCGTCCCCTGTTTCTCTGCGGTCCGCTGCTCTGCGGGCGCCTTCTCCGGTGAGGACTGCTCCGCGCGGAAAGTCATCACACCGGGCTCATTCGGCCCCAGGTCCGGATCATCGGGTGACCGGGCATGCGGGGGGAGTAGTCGCAAGTGGCTGGGGGTGGTCCTTCAGGTGAAGCGTGCGCGAGTATGGGGTTATGACCGCGGCCCATCGCGCCATGGCTCTCCTGGAGACCTGGCCGAACCTGGTAAGTGGCCCGCCCCGGTGCACCGTTGGGCAAGCCTTCGCTTCGGCGGGACACGAGATCGTCCACTTCCACTCCGACGACTCCGCCGACCTCTACCTCACCCGCACGGCCGTCGAGCGCCTGCTGCCCCAGCTCGCGCACGCCAGCGCGATCAGGGTCCGCCCCGGCGCCTCCTGGATCACCGTGCTCCTCGACTGCGACGCCGACGTCCAGCTCCTGCTGGGCCTCGTGAGCGTCGCGCTGAAGGAGCACGGCGCGGTCACGCCCCGCCGTCCGTCACCACCGTGCGACTGGGAGCGTCCACCGGTGGTCCCCGGACCACGCCCGGGAGCGGCCCGCCGCATGGTGGACCGCCTCATGCCGCACGCCCACTGACCGGCCCGCCTGCCGACCGGCCGGCCCGCTGACCGGCCCGGTCGCCAGAGCCTCTTACTCGGCCGGCTGTTCCGTCGGTGTGCGCAGACCCGCCGTCCACTTCTCCTCGATGCGGCCGACCCGCCACACCACCAGCGCGAGCGCCCAGGTGACGACGAAGAGCCCCACGATCACGAACCCGACGACGTTCAGGTCGATGCCGGCCACCCGGTCCCAGAACACGCCGTGCAGGGAGAACCGTTCGGCGAGCAGTCCGAGGAGTTCCACGGTCCCGATGAGGAGCGCGACCGCGACCGACAGACCCGTGACGGTGAGGTTGTAGTAGACCTTCCGTACGGGCTTGGAGAAGGCCCAGCCGTACGCGAAGTTCATGAACGACCCGTCGACCGTGTCGAGCAGCGACATGCCCGCCGCGAACAGCACGGGCAGGCACAGGATCGCGTACCACGGCAGTCCGGAGGCGGCCCCGGATCCGGCGAGCACCAGCAGCGCGACCTCCGTGGCGGTGTCGAAGCCGAGCCCGAAGAGCAGCCCCAGCGGGTACATCTGCCACGGCCTGGTGATGGACTTCATGACGCGGCCCAGCAGCCTGTTCATGAATCCGCGGTTGTTCAGCTGGTCCTCCAGCGCCGCCTCGTCGAAGTGCCCGTGCCGCATGCGCCGGAAGACCTTCCAGATCCCGGCGAGGACGACGAGATTGACCGCGGCGATGACATACAGGAAGACCCCGGAGACCGTCGTGCCGATGAGCCCCGTGACGCTGTGCAGGGCGGAGCCGTCGTCCCGTACCGGCCCGGCGACCGCCTTCACGCCCAGCGACAGCAGGAACGCGAGCGCGAACACGACGCTGGAGTGCCCGAGCGAGAACCAGAACCCGACCGACAGCGGCCTCTGGCCGTCGGCCATCAGCTTGCGGGTGGTGTTGTCGATCGCGGCGATGTGGTCCGCGTCGAAGGCGTGCCGCATGCCGAGCGTGTACGCGGTGACGCCGATGCCGATCCCGAAGGACTTCGTACCGATGCTGTAGTGCTCGGGCGCCACGATCGCGACGAGCGTGAACCAGCCGATGACGTGCAGCGCCCCGATGAACGCGGCCATCCCGCCGACCCGGACCCACTCCTCCCGGTTCAGGGAGGCACGCCAGGAGGAGAGGGTGGTCATGGGTTCGCCTTGCCTTACGTCCGGTGGAGCCGCCTCCCCACCCTCACCGCGCGACCACCGCACCTGCAACTAATGCGCAGTAAAGGGCGGACCAGGTCTTGCCCCGGATACGACCGGCAACAGGGAAAGCCCGCAGGCTTCAGGGGGTCGTGCGACCGCGCTCGGTCGGAGTCGCCTCCAAGGCGCCCGCCCCCGCCGGCGTCGTCGCCATGGCCCCCGAATCCGAATCCGAATCCGTACTCGTGCCCGTGCCTGTGCCCGTACCTTCGGACGTCTCCTGCGGGGCCGACCCCACGACGTCCACCACCGATCCCGGCTTCAGCGCCTCGTACAGCCACATCGCGTCGTCGAGCCGTAGGCCGATCACACCGCCGGTGCGGTCGTAGTTGCCGGGTGCCTTCTCGTCCCAGGTGAGGGCGAGGAGGTAGTTCGTACGGTCGTCGGGGGTACGCAGCCTCATCACCCAGGTCCCCTTGACGTCGTACCCGTTCCAGCCCGCGGAGTCGCCGGGCACCGTCGCCGCCCGGTACTTGGCGGTGACCGTCATCAGGCCGGTCGGCGTCGGTGTCTTGAGCGACCCGGAGGAGATCGGCAGGGTCCGCCCCTCGACGGACATCTCGCGCCGGCCGAGATCGACGGTGGCGGCGACCGCCACCGGACTGGCCTTGCCCTCGGCGGTGGCCGGGGGTGTGCGCGCGGCGTAGCTCGCGGCGGGCGGCGTCGTTCCGGCGTCCCGCCCACCCGTGAGGGCCACGGTCAGGACCAGCGCGAGAGCCCCGGCGGCCGTGGCACCGGCCGCGGCGAACGAGACCTGCCGCCGGCGCCGTCGACGCCCCGCGCGACGACGGATCTCCGTGCCCGGAACCGGTACGGGCGTCTCGTGGTCATGGGCCAACTCGCGCAGTGCGGTGGCCAGTTCGGTGCCACCGGAACCGAGGTCGGGGGCCGCGTCGGGGCCGGAGTCGAGACCGTCGAATCCAGGCGTGGCGCCGGGCGTGGCGCCGGGCGTGAGCTCATCGGACACGGTCGTCCTCCCTCTCACCCAGTTCGTCGGCCTCGCCGAGCCGCCGCGCCAGCGCCGCCCGGCCACGGGACAGCCGGGCCTTGACCGTCCCCACGGGCGCACCGGTCTCGGAGGCTACCTGCTCGACACTCAAGTCGCACAGATGGTGCAGAACGACAGCCATGCGCTGCGCCTCGGGCAACTCCCGCAACGCGCCCACGAGAGCGGTCCGTTCGGGCCCGGGACCGGGTGTGTGCTCGGGCGGCGGATTGCGGCGCACCAGTTCCAGCCAGCGCCGGGCCCGCCGCCACCGGCTCACCGCGAGCCGCATCGCGACCGTACGGATCCACGCCTCGGGCGCCCCGTCGGCGAGGAACTCCCGCCGCCGGTCCCAGGCGCGGACGAACGCCTCCTGGACGACGTCCTGCGCCTCGCCGTGGTCGCCGGTGAAGGCGTAGAGCTGCCCGGTCAGCCGGGGGAACGCCGCGGCGTAGAACCCATCGAACTCCTCCTCGGTCATACCCCCCGCCCCGCCCCCTGCCGCTGTCGTCGCCGCTGTCGTCGCAGTTGTCGTAGCCGCTGTCCTCGCCGCTCTCTTCGCCGCTCTCTTCGGATGCCCGTGCAACCCGGCGGCCTCCGCCGTGCGTACAGGTCCCGTACGTCACAGACGTCTCAGACGGCACGGAGGTTACGGCCGCCGCGTACATCGAAGCACAAGCACCACGCAGGGCTGAGCCGGAGGGAGTGGCGCGCGGACAGCGCGCTCGACTGACCATGGACGACGAATTCACCGCCCGTGCCGGGGAGTACTGGCCCCGGCTGACGCGTACGGCCCGGCTGCTCACGGGGGACTCCGCCGACGCGGAGAGACTCGCGAGAGCGGCGCTCGCCGAGGTGTACGCGCGGCGCAGAACTCCGCGCGACGACGCGGAGTTCTACGTCCGGCGGGCTCTGGTACGGGGCTTTGTGCGGAGCCGGACACGGCCGTTCATCGGCACCCGGCGCGCCCCGGAGTCGTACGCGACCGACCAACTCGACCCGCTCACCGAGGTGTTGGCGGCTCTTCCGCCCCGCCGCCGGGCCGTCACCGTCCTGCACCACTGGGACGGCCTGTCCCATCGCGAGATCGCCGCGCTGCTGAACTCCTCGCCCGGCGCGGTCAAGTCGCACGGCCGCCGGGTGCTGAAGGCCCTGCGCGCCCATCCGGCGTACGGCCAATCGCCCCGCTCCAGGGGCCAGTTCATGCCCGGCCCCGTCCCGCCCCCCGGCATCCCGGCCACCGTTCTCCCGGCCACCATTCTCCCTGCCACCGTTCTCCCGGCTGTCGAGGAGGCGGGCCGCACCCGTCTGCGGAGCCGCCGCCGCACGACGGCCGTGCTGACGACCGTCTGCGCCCTGCTGCTCGTGCCGCTGGCACTGGGGGCCGTGCGGGGCACTGGCTCCGACGGCGGTGGCGGCGGCACAACTCCCGTCGCCAGGACGGCGGTTCGGGTCGTGACCGCAGGTGAGCGGGTCGCCGCCGCGCCCGGTGTCGAACTCTGGCTCACCAAGGACGGCAAGCACTGGTCGACGCCGAAGGGGCCGAACCAGTTCCGCCCGACCGAGAAGGGATCGCGCGCCACCATCACCCTGGACTCCGACCCCGTCTCGGGGACACGCCGCTTCCACTCCGGCGTACTCCAGGACTCCCGCGAACCGTCCCGCGTCCAACTCACCACCCCCGACGGCACGTTCACCGCCCGGATCCTCACCCTGGCGGGCGACCCCGGCTGGTCCGTCTGGTACGCGGACACCCAACTCCCGGACACTCAACTCCCTGACAGCAAGCGCCGGTTGAGCGAGATCACCGTGAAGGCCTACGACTCCGCCGGCAAGCTCCTCGCACAGACGGGCACCTCCTCATGAGCACCCGCCTCCGCACCCTGCGGACCCACCTCCGCCACGCGCGCACCCGCCTCCGCCGCACCCGTACCCGCCGTCTGCGGCGCGTCCTGGCCGCCCTCCTCGTCCTGTTCCTCACGGCCTGCGCCGGGCTCGTCGTCGCGTACCGCATGACCGGGATCCCCGACCCGCACCCGGAGACGGTCAGCCAGAGCACGGTCTTCGTGGACGCCGGGGGCGAGTACCTGGGCCGGCGCGGGCCGGTCGACCGCCAGGACGTCTCCCTCGATCAGGTGCCCCGGCACGTCCAGGACGCCGTGATCGCCGCGGAGAACCGCTCCTTCCGTACGGACTCGGGGGTCGCCCCGACCGCGATCCTGCGGGCGGCGATCGCGACCGTGACGGGCGGCGAGCGGCAGGGCGGCTCCACGATCACGCAGCAGTACGTGAAGAACGCCCTGCTGACCCCGGAGCAGTCGCTGAGCCGCAAGGCGCGCGAGGCGCTGATCGCGGTGAAGCTCGACCGCACACGGTCCAAGGACGACATCCTGGAGGGCTACCTCAACACCGTGTACTTCGGCCGTGGCGCGGCCGGTGTCGAATCGGCGGCGCGGAACTACTTCGGCGTGGGCGCGAAGGACTTGACGGTCTCTCAGGGCGCCGCCCTCGCGGCGATCGTCAACATCCCCTCGTACTACGAGCGGGCCGGTGCCGACGCGAAGGTGACCGGGACGCTGGAGCGCCGCTGGGTCTGGGTGCTGGACGCCATGGCGGACTCGGGCGCGATCAGCGCCCGGGAGCGGACGGCGGCCCGCTTCCCCGCGTTCCGCTTCTATCCGCCGGGCGACACGGACGGCGGGCGTCAGTACCTGATCGACGCGGCGTCCGCCGAGGCCGCCGACCGGCTCGGCATCACCGAGGACCAGCTGGCGCGCGGCGGCTACAAGGTGCACACCACCTTCGACCTCGGCCTCCAGGACGAGACGGCGGAGCTGGTCCGTGACCGTACGCCGGCGGACGCGAAGGGGGCACGGCTGCACACCGCGGTCGTCGCGACCGTGCCCGGCGACGGGGCGGTCCGTGTGCTGTACGGCGGCGCGGACTACGCGCACCAGCCGTTCAACGACGCCGTCGACGGGGCGGTCGAGGCGGGCACGGCCACCGAACCGTTCACGTACGCGGGCATCCGGCTGGGCGAGCCGCTGACCGGGCTCCCGAAGGAGGCCGCCCCGACACCGATGCGCCTGAACTCCGCGTACGCGACCGTGGCCGCCGGGGGTGAGTACGCGACGCCGTACACCGTCACGAAGATCACCCGCGGGGGCCGTACGGTGCACACCGCTCGCCCGAAGACGCGTACCGCGATGGGTGAGAAGGAAGCCGCGGTGGTCACCGAACTGATGCACGGTTCGCTCGGTCCGGACGCTCCGGGCGCTCCGGGCGCTTTGGGCACCGCGGTCAAGCCGGTCGCGACGGGGGTCGGGGCCGCGTTCCTGCCGGTGACCAGCCATGCGGCGGGCGCGGGCAGCGGGCCGGGGGCGCGGACGGTGTGGCAGAGCGTGTACTCACCGCGGCTCGCCCTCACCGTCGCCCTGTTCGCCGAGCGCGGGGGCAAGCCGGTCCGGGTCGCGGGGCTGACCGGCGCGTACCCGCCCGCCGAGCACGCGGCGCTGCAGGCGGGGGAGGTGTGGCGGCTGGCGGGTTCACCCGGGACGGAGGGGCCTGCGGCGGAGGCCTGGCCGGCGGCCAAGGCCAAATCCGAGGCCGAGGCCGATGCCGATGCCGATGCCAAGGCCGAATCCGGGGCCGGGGCCGAATCCGGGGCCGGGGCCGGGGCCGGGGCCAAGGCCGGAACCGTAGCTGGGACCGAGGCCGGAACCGAAGACAAGGGGACGGGCGAAGGCACGGGCCAGAGTTCGGGCTTGGGCTCGGATTAGGACTCGGGCCCGGACTCGGGCCCGGGCCCGGACTGGGGCTCGGGCCCGGGCTCTGTCTCGGTCTCGGTCGGTCTCGGTCTCGGTCGGTCTCGGTCTCGGTCTCGGGCTCGGGCTCGGGCTCGGGCTCCGACTCGGGCCCGGGTTCTGACTCTGACTCGAGCTCGGGCTCTGACTCCGGCCCGGGCTCTGACTCTGACTCGGGCCCGGACTCGGACCCGGACCCGGACTCGGACTCGGACCCGGACTCGGACCCGGACCCGGACCCGGACCCGGACTCGGACCCGGACTCGGACCCGGACTCGGACCCGGACTCGGACCCGGACCCGGACCCGGACTCGGGCCCGGACTCGGGCGTCGGCGTCACCCGGACGGGCCCGCCCGTTGGTGGGCAGGGCGACGGCGTGGTGCCGTGGGAGGGTGCCCGGTGACCAGGTCCAGCCCACCCCGCGCATCCTGCTCACCCAGGAGGAACTGGCGGCGATCGCGAACGCGGTGGACCGCGCCGAAGGGGTGGGGGAGCACGCGGAGCGGCTGCTGGCGGAACTGACCCTGGCCCGGCGGATCCTCGACGGCTGCCCGGCCGGTATCGCCGTCCTGGACCGGAGCCTGCGCTACCTCTACATCAACGACGCGCTGGCCCTCCTCAACGGCGTCCCGGCCGCCGACCACATCGGCCGCCGGCTGCCGGACGTCCTGCCGGACCTGGAGTCGTCGCAGCAGCTCCTCGAACAGGTGCTGCGCACGGGGGTGCCGCAGATCGTCACGGTGGGCGGGCAGACCCCGGCCGACGCGGCGGGGGACAACCGGTGGTGGCTGGGCGCCTACCACCGGCTGACGGCGTCGTCCGGCGAGATCCTCGGGGTGGCGGCCGTCGTCCTGGAGGTCACCGACGCGCTGCGCGGCCGCGAGCACCTCGTACGGGCGGGCAACCGGATGGCCCTGCTCGACGAGGCGAACCGCACCACCGGCGCGACACTCGACCTCCGCCAGGCCTGCCAGGCGCTCGCCGATCTGCTGGTCCCGCGCTTCGCGGACTACGCGGCGGTGGACGTGGTCGACCCGGAGGGCACGCCCCGGGTGCCGTCGGAGAACTACCCGCTGCGCCTGCGCCGCATCGCGCTGACCACCACCCCGGACCTGGCGGAGGTGTCCTCCCCGCTCGGCCGTCTCGACGAATTCGTGGTCCACCGGGCGGGCTCCCCGATGGCACACGTCCTGGCCGACCGCCGCCCGCTGGTCCTCAGCCACCCCGACGACGAGGCCATGCGCCAGTTCTCGCCGTCGCCGGAACGCAAGGAGCACCTCCTGCGGATGGGCGCGCACTCGGGGATCTACCTCCCCCTCGCGGTGCACGAGGAGCTGGTGGGAGCGGTGATGGTGTTCCGGGCGGGCGACTCCCCCCGACTGACCGACGCGGACGCCGAGTTGCTGGGCGACCTCACCGACCGGGCCGCCACCGGCATCGCCCACGCGGTCCGCTACACGCGGGAACACGAGACGGCCCTGGAGATGCAGCGCGCCTTCCTGAACGCGCCCACGGTCACGGGCCCGGGCGTGGAGACCCTGGGCCGCTACCTGCCGGCGGGCTCGGGGGCGGAGGTGGGCGGCGACTGGTTCGACACACTGGCGCTCCCCCACGACCGCACGCTGCTGGTGGTGGGCGACGTCATGGGCCACGGAGTCCGAGCGGCGGCGGCGATGAGCGAGTACCGCTCGGTCCTCCGCACCCTGGCGATCCAGGGCAGCAGCCCCGACTTCATCCTCCTCCAGGCCGAACGCACCGCGCTCACCCTGGAGTTGGACCGGGTGGCAACCTGCCTCATCGCCCTCCTCGACCCCCGCCGGGAACGCGCCACGTTCTCCAACGCGGGCCACATCCCCCCGCTCCTCGTCACCCCCGACGGCACCCGCACCCTCCTCAACCTCCCCGTCGCCCCACCCCTGGGCGTGGGCCTGGGCTCCTTCTCGGCCACCACGGTCCCCCTCCCCCCGGGTTCCGTCCTCCTCCTGTGCACCGACGGCCTGGTCGAACGCCGCGACCGCGACATCGAGACAGGCCTCCACACCCTCGCCACCCTCCCCATCACCCCGACGGCCCCCCTCCCCGCCCTCCTCGACACCGTCATCACCCACCTCGACCCCACCGCCTCGGAGGACGACGTGGCCATCCTCCTGGCCCGCACCAAACCCACCCCACCCGAGCCGGACCGACTGGGCTGGTTACCGCCGGGGTGGACGAAGGGGCCGGGGTCAGCGACGCGTTGAGCCGGGGCGGCCCAGGTGCACGACCACGTGGTCGTGGAAGCGGTCCACGGCCTCGTCGACACTGCGGATGAACCCGGACTCGGCGCTGCCCCGGGTGTTGCCCATGCTCCGGAAGAGGGACAGCCGGAAGCCGGTGATCTCGGCGTCGTTCCTGGGGAGGATGTCGCCCGGTTCGGGGCGCAGCCGCTCCAGCGTGCCGCGCGGGCCGCCCACCTGCCCGTCGAGCAGGGTCTCGACATGCAGGTCGGCCGGTGCGTCGGAGAGTTGACGGATGAGCCGCTTGGCCCAGGTGAGGGGATAGCCCTGCTCGGGTACGGCGATCTCGATGGACGTCCGCAGTTTGCCCGTCCGCAGGTCCGCGGAGAGCGCGAGGATGCCGGGCGTGCCCTCGATTCGGAGTTCGGAGTCCAGGCGGCCCGCCAGACAGAGCTGGTCGGCGAGGGCCGCGCGGCGGACGCGGGGATCGGTGCCGCGTTTCGCCCGCTGCACGGGAAGCACCTTCTGCCCGAGTTCGCCGCCCAGGCGCAGACACACCTGCCGTACGAGCCGTTCCCAGCTCTCGACGACCTCCACGGCGCGCCGGTCGCCCTGGCAGAGGGTCTCGTCGTCGATCCCGTTGCGCACGGGGACCCAGGCCGGGCCCATGTTCTGGAAGCCGTGGCAGCCGGAGTTCTCGTGCTGGAGGTAGTGCAGGAGTTCCTGGAGCAGCCAGGCGTGCGCCGCGTTGCCGACGCCTTCGTGGCGGATCAGCATCTGGGCCTGGTGGGCGACGTCGGCCCACGACAGGTGCCGCAGCGCCACCTTGTGCTTGCGCCGGCCGTCCGTCTTCACGTCGACCAGCGGACTGCCGTCCAGCTCCACGTCGTTGGAGAGGGTGATGACGGCCTCGTAGCCACGGCGGGCGGCGATGTCGGTGTACGCCTGCACCTGGTCCGGCTTGAGGGAGTTGCCGTTGGTCTTCGTCTCGACCAGCGCGGTCCACAGCTTGCCCGCCCGCTCGATCCGGATCACGCCGTCCGGCCGCCGTGGGCTGTCGCCGTTGGGCAGGGAGACCTCGGTGAACATCTCCATCCGCCCGGCGGGCGCCCCGAAACCGGCGGTGAGCCGCCTGCCGAACTCGGGCACCTGCGCCATCACGGACAGCAGCACGGAGGTCGCGCGGGTCTCCCTGTCCCGGTCGCTCTTGAGGGCGGAGACCGGGAAGAGCCGGGCGGCCCGCCAGGAGTCGTTCTCGGCGAGCGACTTCTTGGCCACCTTGGGCAGCGTGACCTTCTTCTTCGCCGTACGGGGCCGGGGGACCGGCTTGGCCGGCGCCTCGACGGACTCGCTCACGATCTGTTCCACCACGGGAACGGGACCGGGGGCGGGCACGGCGGCCAACGGCACCGCCGCCGCTACGGCTTCAGCCTCGGCCTCGGGCCGCAGCTCCGTCGCGACGGGCTCGGCCACTTCGGCCACTTCGGCCGCCTCTGCCTCCGACTCCTCCGCGTCGTCGTCGACATCGACGCCGTAGTCCTGGGCGAGGCCCGCGAGACCGGACTCGTATCCCTGCCCGATGGCACGGAACTTCCAGCCGCCGGCCCGCCGGTAGAACTCGCCGAAGAGCAGTGCGCCGACCGCGCCGGCGTCCTCGATGGAGAACCGCAGCAGCCCCTCCCCCGAGCCGTCGGCCAGGGTCACCCGTACGTCCTCCAGATCCCCGAACCGGGCGCCGTTGTAGCGGCTCGCCGCCACGACGACCTGCTCGACGTCCGCCGGAATCGCGGTCAGATCGAAGGTGATGCGGTCCTCGTTGCCGTCGGAGGTGGGCGTCTTGCCCAGCAGCTGCACGGACCCGTCGGCCGCCACGGGGTTGTTGTAGAAGTAGAAGTCGGCGTCACTGCGGACCTTGCCGTCCGCCGTCAGCAGCAGCACGGACACGTCCGCGTCGCCCTCACCCGTCGGACTGCTCCAGCCCAGGCTCACCATCACGGAGCCCACGTCTTCACTTAACGCCGACAGTCCGACATTGGCGCCCTTGACCATCTCGTGCACGAGGCCCCCCAAATGCACCGCCGCACAGGTGCTACCCGCCGGCTCGTTTCGTCGCGATGTGTGACGCGCCCCACACCCAGCGCATCAGCAACGAACTGTAGCGCCGGAATCATGCGCATAGACCCCGAATGAACGACTCGGATGGCTGCGCCCCTTTAGGGGCGCGGGGCTGTGCCATGTGCGGCTTCGCCGTGTGGGCGCGCCAAGCCCCAACCGACCGGCACCCGACACACAACCGCTCAACGCTTCTCGTACGGATCCGATGGCGCCGGGACCCGTTTCACGGACGCGGCGTCCAGGACCGGACGAGCCGCGTCCGAGCCGGGCTTGCCGGTCGGACGCCACGCCCCCGTGACCGTCACCCACGCGTCGGCCGCGGGCGCGTCCGCGCCGCGGATCTCGACCTTCAGCGCCTGCGCGTCGGCGGCGCAGCAGGTGACGAGGAGGCGGGCGATGTACCAGGTGCCGTCGTCGTCCCGGGTCACGAAACCGGTGAGGCGGACCGTGCGGCCCTTCATGGACGCCCCGGTGTCCCACTCGGCACGGGAGGCGAACGCGCCGAGGGTCAGGTCGACGGGGTCCCCGGCGGGCAGCTTGGGGAAGGTGCCGGTGCCCTGGGCGGCGACCCTGGCCTCCTCGCGGCCGGCGCTGTACGAGCCGAGGGCGGGCGGTGGGAAGAGGAGGAGGGCGAGGGCGGGCGCGGTGAGGAGCCAGGCGATGCGCGGGTTGCGGGTGTGGTCGTGCCCGGCGTGGGCGTCGTCCTCGTCCTCGTCCTCGTCATGATCGTGATGGTGGTCGCGGTCGCGGCTGATCATGCCCACCAGGGCCAGCGCGATCAACGCCACCCCCGAGACCACCAGGTACGGGCGCAGGCCCTCCTTCACATAGCGCAGATACAGCTCGCTGAAGAGGGCGATCCGGAGGAGGGCGGCGCCGCACAGGATGAGCAGCACGCCCTGTGGACGCGGCCTCAGACGCGTACGCGGTCGGGTCGTCACAGCAGCCACCAGCCCACCACCCCACTGCTCACCACGGCCACCACCCACGTGACGGCCGAGAACCGGACGGCGAACGCCCGCCCGAAGGTCCCCGCCTGGAGGGCGATGAGCTTCAGGTCGACCATCGGGCCGACGACCATGAAGGCGAGCCGGGCCGTCGGCGAGAACCCGGTCAGCGAGGCGGCCACGAAGGCGTCCGCCTCGGAGCACACGCACAGCACCACGGCGAGGACGGCCAGCAGCAGCACCGAAAGCCAGGGCGATCCTGTGAACACGTCCAGTAGGGATCGCGGCACCAGGATGTTGAACGTCGCCGCGGCCGCCGCGCCCAGCACGAGAAAGCCTCCGGCGTGCAGGAAGTCGTGCTGCAGTCCGTCCCGGAAGCCCCGCCAGCCGACGATGGCCGCTCCGGCTCCCGCCTCCGGCGTACGCCGCGTCGGCAGCCACTCCTCCCTCCCGAACCGCACCCACAGCCACCCCATCACCACGGCGGTGGCGAGCGAGGCGACGAGCCGGGCGCCGACCATCGCCGGGTTCCCCGGGAAGGCGATGGACGTGGCGACAAGCACGACCGGGTTGATGGCGGGGGCCGACAACAGGAACGCCAGTGCCGCCGCCGGTGCGACTCCCCGTCGCATCAGACTGTCGGCCACGGGCACGGACGCGCACTCGCACCCGGGCAGCACGACCCCCGCCGCCCCCGCCACGGGCACGGCGAGCGCCTGGTTCTTCGGCAGTACGCGTCTGAAGACCCGCTCCGGCACGAACGCCCCGATCGCCGCCGACACGACCGTGCCAAGGAGGAGGAAGGGAATACCCTGCACCGCGACCGCCGTGAACACGGTCCACCAGGCGGCCATGGCCGGCGTCGCGATGTCGAGCGCGACCATCGGCCCGAGTACGGACCCGACGGTGGCGATGACGACCAGCGCGACCCCGCCGACCACCACGTACACCAGCGCCCGGACCACCAGCCGTGCCCCGTCGGCCGCGGCGGACCGGCTCTCGGCACCACTCGTGTCCGCGCCGCCCGGGTCCGTGCCCCGCGTCTCCACGCCCCTTGTCTCCACGCGCCTTGCTTCCCGCCCCCGCCTCACCCGTCGTACGTTCGCGCAGGCTAACCGGTGGTGCTGTGCGGGGTCTGCGTTTTCGCCCGGTGCAGGCTGTCAGCGGCGTTGTTGACCCTCGACCTTGTGCAGGGCCCAGAGTTCCGGATGTGGAGAGCGAGATGCGCAGTATCGGGGAGATGGCCCGGGACAGCGGGCTGAGTGTGAGTGCCCTGCGGTTCTACGACCGTGCCGGGGTGCTGGTCCCCGCCTGGGTGGATCCGGTGAGCGGCTACCGCTGGTACGGCCCCGAGCAGTGCGAGGAGGCGCGCCTGCTGACGCGGCTGCGCCGGGCCGGTATGCCCCTGCCGGACATCCGGCTGGTGCTGGCCGGCTGGTCCGGCGCGGACACCGACCTCGTACGGAAGCTGCTTCAGGCGCATCTGCGCCGACTCGAACTGGGGCTGTCCGATGCCCGCAGCGAGTTCTCCGCGGTCCGAGCGCTACTCGAAGGCAGGGAGAAACCCATGACATCGCTCCGCACCACGGCCGTCCGGCTGACCGTCCCGGCGGCCGAACTGACCGCCGCGCTGGACGCCGTCCGCTTCGCCGCCGGTACCGACCCGGAGCTGCCGATGCTCGGCGGTGTCCTGTTCGACATCGAGGGCGAGGCACTTCGGGTCGTGGCCACCGACCGGTACCGGATGGCCGTCGCGCGGGCCCGCGCGACCGGTCACGACGGGGCCCGTGAGCAGGTCATCGTGCCCGCCCCGCTCGCCGACGCGATGCGGGCGCTGCTGAGCGGTGCGGACGCGGACGGACCCGTCCGACTCTCCGTGGACGGTGACCGCGTGACCCTGGAGGCCGGGGACCGGCAGGCGTCCGGGCAGTGCCTGGACCACGACTTCCCCGACTACCGCCGTCTCGTCCGGCTGCCGGCCGGACGCCGCGCGGTCGTCGACGTGCCCGCGTTCCGCGAGGCTTTGGAGACCGGGCCCGTCCGTACGAGCGAGACGCCCGGGCCGGACGGCACGCCCTGCGACCTCAGCGTGCTCAAGTCTGCGGCCGACGGCACGGTGACCGTCTGCGCCGACGGCGAAGAGGGGGAAGCAGGGGAAGCTGGGAACGACGGCCCGGGCCACGTCGCCGTCAATCGCGAGTTTCTGCTGCACGCGCTCGACGCCGGGGCCCGCGACCGGCTGGTGCTGGAGTTCGGGGCCCCTACGGCTCCCCTGGCTGTCCGGCGGCCCGACGACGAGGACACGTTCTCGCTCCTGATGCCGGTGCGGCTGGAGAACTGAGCGCTCCGCGGAGGGCTTCCGCGGAGGGCTGTGTCTCGTCTGCGGGCCAGTGGGGGCCAGTCGCGCGGTTCCCCGCGCCCCTTTGGGGCGCCGGCCGGCCGCTTCATCGGGTTCCATGCACCCCGGACCGGTTCGCCGTCAGGAGGCTGAGGCCCAGTGGAGTGGGGACGTGCAGCACGGTGTTGCGGTCGCGGACCGACGCGGTCAGGCCGGCCTCCCGCAGGATCCTGACGTGTTCGCTGACCGTCGCGGAGGTCACTCCCGCGCGCCGGGCCACCTCGCTCGTGGTGCCGCCGTCCTCCAGGGCGTGGAGGACGGCGGCCCGCCCCTGGCCGATGAGTCTGCCGAGCGTGCGGGGCCCGGCACCCGACTGCTGGGGCAGCCACCAGTGGTGGGTCCGGGCGACCGGATAGACCAGTACGGGCGGCAGGCTCGGATCGGTGAGCGTGATCGGTGCCTGCCAGCAGAAGACGGACGGCACCAGGAGCAACCCCCTTCCGTCGAGCCGCAGTTCACGGTCGAGCGGATACTCCGCCTCCAGATGGGGCGGCCGCCAGCGCAGTGCCGGACCCAGGCTCGACAGCAGCGCCTCGACGCCGCCGCTCAGCATCTCCCGCGCCCGCACCACCCGGTCGGCCTCGATCTGCGCCCGCACGGCGGACCAGTACGGGGTCAGGGCCGCGTGGAAGTAGCCGTGCAGCGCCTGCCCGAGGTTCTCCAGCGCCGCCGGCTCACCGTCCGCGAGGGGACGCAGCCACGACGGTGCCTCGGTGAGTACGTTCATCTCCTCGGCCAGCCGTCGGCGAGGCGTGGACAGAATCGCCCGCACACCCTCCGCCAGCCCCTGGGAGGCTTCCGCCGGATTCAGGAAGTCGGGGAAGCTGCCCCGGGGCGGTGCCAAAGTCCTCACCAGGTGCAGCTGGTGACGGGGCAGCCGCCGCAGCCCGGCCCGCGCCTGCGCGCGCCACGCGCCGAAGACGGCCCGGCCCTGACGCGTCGCCAGCAGGTTCGCGCTGAGCACGGTCTCCCACAACGGGTCCGGCGCGGCGGCGACTCGGGTTCTGAGCAGGTCTTCGCACGTGAAATGCACTCGGAGCACGGCAAACTCTCACAGTCGCTGGTGCGATCGGCTGAGGCGTCGGCGCGAAATGTCCCCCTGGATACGAAGATCACGAAAACTCCTTTCGCGCCGACTCGCCACCACCATTCCCCGGATCACCGCACGCCACACGGCCGCGAGGACCGTCGCGCGCACCACCCTTCCGGCACGCCACCAGCCCTTTTCGGCGCGCGCCGAAACACCTGGCAGGAACAGTCGGCAGCGGGCAGCCTGAAGGGCGTACGCGACCAAGATCTTCACAACGGCCAAGGGGGAAGAACGACATGCGCAAACGTGCTGCTTTCGGGGCGGTGGCGGCCGCGGCTTTCACTGCCGTGCTGGCCACCGCGCCGAGTGCTTCGGCCGAACCCAATCCGCCCGGGTGCGGGAAGGAGTACTTCTGCGCCTACAGCGGAGAGAACCAGACCGGCCGGCTCGTCCTCAAGACCAAGGGGAACTGGTCCGGGAACGTCGCCATCCGCTCGGTGTTCAACAACGGGGTCGCCTTCCCGGGCGCCGACCACGTCGACGTGACGTACACGTCGCCCGGCGGCGGCGGGGAAACGGCCTGTCTGCACTACAACCCCGGCCCCGGCGCCTACAAGGTGAACGCGGCCGCCGGCGTCCACATCACCAAGGTCGTATGGCGCGGCGAGTGCTGACAACGCGCATGCTGACCACACGAGCAACGCGCGTGCTGACCACACGAGCGCTGACCACGGAGGAGTCCTCATCATGCTGACCGGAAAGCGACTCGTCACCCTGGGCGCCGGAACCGTCGCGGCCGCCTTCCTCGGTGTCCTCGCCGTGTCCCCGACCGCGTCGGCTGAGGCGAACCCGCCCGGCTGCGGGAAGGGCAACTTCTGCGCCTACAGCGGCCCCGACCAGACCGGCCGGCTCGTCCTCAAGGTCGCGGGCAACTGGTCGGGCAACCTGTCCGTCGGCTCCATCTTCAACAACGGAACCGTCTTCCCGGGCGCGGACCACGTCGACGTGACATCCCTCCTGAGCGGCCAGCCGTCGACCGACTGCTTCCACTACAACCCGGGCCCCGGCAAGTACAAGGCCAACGCCGAGGCAGGCCTCACCATCACCCGAGTGGTCTGGCGAGGCGAATGCTGACCGGCTGACACGGCGGCCCGGTGGGGGCTGAGAGACAGGGGCGCAGCCCCTTGCTTTCAAGGGGCGCGGGGCTGTGACATTTTGCGGCTCCGCCGCGTGGGCGCGACCAGCCCCCACCGGCCCGCACCCAAAATCAAAACACCAGGCGGGACCCTAGTGCGGCCCCGCCTCCGCCGCACTGATCAGCGCCGCGAAAGCAATCACGGCGGCCCCCAGCGCGGTCACGAACCGAGCAGGGAAGAAGCGCGTGGCAATGCGTCGGAACACGGCGACAACCTCGCTTCGTCAACGTGGGCAACCTGGGCCAGCGTATTAAGTCTGCGTCATCGTGCGCTTAACGCGCCGCTTAACCTAGGGCGTGTTCGCCTCCGGGGCAAGGGCCGCATTGAGCCGATCGGCGGCCCGCCCGCCCGTCTTAACTGCCCTATTTCAACGGGAAGTTGAATAGCGTGCGGGTGTAAGTCGACTTACTGGCATGCTTACGCCATGGCCGAGCGCGACGACCCGGGAATCATCGGGCGCAGAGTGCAGCAGCTGCGTACGGAACGCGGGCTGACACAGAAGCAGTTGGCGGAACCCGCCTACACACCCGCGTACGTCTCCACGCTGGAGGCGGGCCGCGTACGGCCCTCCGAAGAGGCGCTGCGGCACATCGCGGAGCGGCTCGGGGTCGCGTACGAGGAGCTCGCCACGGGGCGGCCCGCACACCTCGCCACGGACCTGCGGCTGCGGCTCACCGACGCCCAGCGGACACTGGCGACCGGCGAGGCGGAGGTCGCCGCCGAGCAGTACACCGCGCTGCTCGCGGAGGCGGAGTCGCACGGGCTCAACGCCGAGTGCGCGGCCGCGCTCCTCGGCCTGGGCGAATGCGCCCTGGCCACAGGGGATCTGGGAACGGCCCGGCTGCGTTTCGAGGAGTCGGAGAAGCGGCTCGCGGACGCCCCGCTGCCGGTCCGGGTACCGGCCCTGCGCGGCCGGGCGGTCTCGCACTACCTCGCGGGCGAACTCCGGTACTCCTGCTACCTGCTGGAATCCACGATCGACGAGCTGAACCGTGGCGGGCTGCACGATCCGGACGCCCTGCTGCTGCTCTACGCGGCGATCATCGCCCCGTACATGGACATGGGCGCGCACGCGCGGGCCGCACAGGCCGCGGAGTACGCGCTCGCGCTGGCCCCGCAGGTCGGCGAGCCCGCGCTGCTGGCCCGAATGCACCGGTCCGTCGCCCGCACGATGATCGCCGAGGACCGCATCGCCGAGGCGGACGCGTCCCTGGGCAAGGCGGCGGAACTGTACCGCCAGCTCCAGATCCGTACGGAACTGGCCAACTGCCACTGGATGCGCGGGTACATGCACGCGCAGAACGGCGACATGGAGCGCGCCGAGAGCGAGTTGCGCGAGGCGCAGGCCATGCACTCGGCGCAGCGCGCCACGCTCTACACCAGCCAGGTCGCCGTGGAACTCGCGGACGTACTGCACCGGCGCGGGAAGTCGGACGAGGCGGCGGCCCTGCTCCACGACGTGCTCGGGGACCTGAGTTCGGAGCGCGGGGCCGTCCACTCCGCGGCCGCGCACCGGCTGCTCGGCATCATCGCGGAGGACGCCCGCGACACGGAGACCGCCGAGGAGCACTACGTGCGCGCGCTCAGCCTGCTTGAACGGGCCGGTGCGGCGGGTGACTTGGCCGACCTGTGCCGGTTGTTGGGGGATCTGTTGCGGCGTACGGGGCGGATCGAGGCGGCGTTGGACGCGTATCGCACGGGGCTGGGGCACCGGACTGCCCCGGGGACGACCACGCTTGGGCCGGCGCCGGCCCACCCGCCGCTCTGACGAGCATCTGATCCGCTCCGCGGGGGGGGGCGAGTTTTGACGTGCGGGTTGGTCGTGGCCAGGTGCGCGGTTCCTCGCGCCCCTAAAAGCGTGCTGGGTCTCGGCCCAGGAAGCCCGCCAGGCGGTCTGCGGCCGGGGCATCCTCCGCCACCGGGACGATGTCGCCGAAGGGCATGCCCTCGCCCCGGAACTTCGGCGGGAGGGTGGCCTCCGCGCGGGTCAGGATCTCGGCCGCCTCCTCCTCCGTGAAGGGGACCGGCTGCCCCGTGGCCACTGCCAGGTCCCAGCCGTGGACCGTGAACTCCATGAGGGTCATGTTGAGGACCATGGCGGCGGGCAGTTTGGCGTCGCCGGTCACGCCCACCTCGCGGTCGAAGCCGTACTTCTGCCATCCGGCGACCAGTCCGGCCGCCGCTGCACGGAACTCACCGGCGGGGTCCGGCCCCGACCGGTACCGCGCGGGGTCGGCGTCGTACGCGCGGCCGTGGCAGCGGGCCTCGAACAGCAGCAGCCAGCCGACGAGATGGTCGACCAGCGTCTCGACGTCGTAGTCCTCGCACGGCGTCGGAGCACCCAGCCGCCCGGGCTCGACGCCCTCGATGAGGTCACCGGTCTTGGACAGAACACCCGAAAGCAGTTCGATCTCATCCATGCCCGGAGTCTAGGAGTGCCCGCGCACGCCGGTCTTGAAGAAACGCGTCACGGCGACGGCCTCACGACGAGGGCATCGCGCCGACCGCGCGGACGTTCCCATCCCGGCCCGCGGGACGGCGTACGCACATACGCTGGCCCGGTGACCTCACCCGCCGCACGCACCGCGCTGGACCTCACCGCCGACCTGCCGGTCCCCGCCCTTGAGGACCTCTACCGGGATCTGCACCGTCATCCCGAGCTGTCGGGGCAGGAGCGCCGGACGGCCGCGAGGCTCTCCGAGCGGCTGGCCGGGGCCGGGTACGAGACGGTGGACGGCATCGGCGGCACCGGAGTCGTCGGGATGCTGCGCAACGGCGACGGGCCGACCGTCCTGCTGCGCGGCGACATGGACGCGCTGCCGGTCACCGAGGAGACCGGGCTGCCGTACGCGTCCGGGACGCCCGGGGTCATGCACGCCTGCGGTCACGACCTGCACGTCACCTGGCTGACCGGCGCCGCCGAGGCGCTCGCCGCCGGGCGCGACACCTGGAACGGCACACTGCTGGTCGTCGGCCAGCCCGCCGAGGAGACCGGTCAGGGCGCCGCCGCGATGGTCGACGACGGCCTGTACGAACGCTTTCCGCGCCCCGACGTCCTGCTCGCCCAGCACGCGGCCCCCGGTCCCGCCGGGCTGTACGCGCACTCGCCGGGACTGATCATGTCGGCCTCGACGGACGTCGACATCGTCGTGCACGGGGTGGGCGGGCACGGCTCGCGGCCGGAGGCGACCGTGGACCCGGTGGTGACGGCCGCGTACATCGTGACGAGGCTCCAGACGGTCGTCTCGCGGGAGATAGCCGCCCGCGAATCCGCCGTGCTCACGGTCGGCCGGATCGAGGCGGGCACGCGGCACAACATCATCCCGTCCGAGGCGCACATCGCCCTCAACCTCCGTACGCAGTCCGCCGAGGTGCGGGAGCGGATGCTCGCCGCGATCCGGCGGATCACGGCGGGCGAGTGCGCGGCGGCGGGCTGCCCGCGCGAGCCCACGGTGACGGTCGGCGGCAGCTTCCCGATCACGGTGAACGACGCCGACACCGACCGCCGGGTGGCCGCCGTGCACGGCGAGGTGTTCGGCGCGGGCACGGTCCTCGACTTCGGGCCCGTCATGGGCAGCGAGGACTTCCCGCTCCTCGCCGAGGGCGGACTCCCGTACGCGTACTGGTTCGTGACGAGCACACCCGCCGACGTGTGGGACGCGGCGGGAAGCGCGGCCGGGGGCGACCTGATGGAACAGCTCGCCGCCGTGCCCAGCAACCACAGCCCGCACTTCGCACCCGATCTGGCGACGGTCGGACCGGGCGTACGGACGCTGGTGTCGGGGGCGTTGGAGATGCTGTCGCCCCGATGAACCGGTCCCGGTGCTTTGCCCGGTAGCAGGTGCTACACCTGCGCCTGGAGTCGGCTGAGGTGCCGCTGGACATCGTCCAACGCCCCCTGCCGACGCCCCGGAACGCGCAGGCGCAGGTCGGCCAGCGCGGGACCGAGCTCACGGGCCCGCGCGGAGTCGCCGATACGGCCCCACTGGTGATGCGCCCGGTCCACGGCCGCCTCGACACCGGGCGCGCCCGGCTCCTGCCCGGCGGCCAGCCGTACGTCGGCCACCGCCAGCCAGATCCGGCAGCTCAGCTCCGCGTCCCCCGCGAACATGGCCAGATCCGCGCGTACTTCCATCCAGTGCACGACCTCGTCGGCCCCGGGCCCGTGCGCGCTCAGCGCTTCCCGCTCCCGCCGTCCGGCCAGCTCGGCGGCCTCGGCATGCCTGCCGCTCTCGACGGCGGCGGTGATCTCGGCGTGGGGGTCGGAGGGCGGGGGCGGAGACGAAGGTGCCATGGGGGAGGCGGGGGCCGGTACGGATGCCGGCAGGGACACCGGGACAGGCACGGGCGCGGGTCCGGGAGGGGGCGCGGGCCGGAATCCGGGTACGGGGTGCAGGGGCGGCTGTGCGGGATGCATGGGCTGTGCGGGCCGGGCTGGCCGCGTGGGGTCGACCGCCAGCACGATGTCCCGGCGGGCGGCCTCCGGGTCCTCGCCCGACGACCGTGTCAGCGCCTGCTGGTGGAGGTGCGCGAGCGGCGGGCGGTGACCGCTGCGGAGGATCGTGGCCACGGACTTCATGTACGTGGGCGACGCCACCGCGCGTCGCGGGGGCGGCGGGGCGACGCGGCCGTACAGCAGGGCGCCCGGTCCCACGGTGAGCGGCTGGGCGGCCAGGTGCTGCCAGGTCTCCGCGTCCGTGTGCAGGTCGACGACGACCGCCGTACTGCCCGGCGCACGCAGCCGGAGTTCCTCTCGGATCCAGTGCCAGGGGAAACCGGTGTAGCGGACGGTCGCGGCGGTCGTACGGGCCAGCGCGAGGTGCGGAAGCCGTTGGCGGCGGTCGAGTTGGAGCTGTCCGGTGAGGAAGACCGTCAGCGGTCCTGGGGCCGTCGCGGCGGCGCGCAGGCGGGTGAGGACGGCCTGCGGTTCCAGGGGGTCGGCCAGTTCGACGACGTTCGCCGTGTCCGTGCCGGAGAGCACGGAGGGGGCCACGGCGGCGAGTACGGGGAGTACGGACGCGGCGTCCACGAGGCAGCTCTTGCCTGTCGGCGACGCTGCGAGCAGCAATACGGTTCCTGGCATCGCCGTTGTCTCCTGCCCTTGGATCACCACGGTCAGCACGGTAACCGGTGCGGGTGCAAAGGGTGTTGGGGTGGGGGCGATAGGGGGTGGGTGGTGGGGGTTTGTTCGGCCTCTGCGGGTGGGTGGGGGCTTGTCGCGCAGTTCCCCGCGCCCCTAGGGGGCGGCTCCGCCGGCCCCCTGAGGCGCCGGCCTCACCGCGAAGATCGTGGTGTCGTCCGCCACGTGGTCCGTGCTGTGGTGGAGGGTGCCGTCGCGGACCAGTTCCACCAGGCGGTGGGGGTGGGCGGCCTTGGGGTCGGTGGAGACGGCGAGGGTCACGCGTTCGTGGAGGGGGAAGAAGACGCCGTCCGCGTCACGGGCCTCGGTCACGCCGTCGGTGACGAGGAGGAGGGTCTCGTCTGCGGCGAGGGGGACCCTGCGGACGGGCGGGACGCCCGCGCCGGACCCGGCCAGCGCTGAAAGACCCAGCGGGAGTCCGTCGCCGGGCGGCAGGACGCGTACGCCGCGCGGGCCCGCCACCAGCGGGGGTTCGTGGCCGAAGTTGACGACCTCGATGTGGCCCGCGGGGGAGCCCGGGGGCGGGAAGGCAACGAGGACCGCGGTCGCGAAGCGCTCCACGCCCCGTTCGGGGTCGCCGTCCAGGTCCTCGCCGAGGTCCGTGACGTACTGGCGGTGGCGGCCCATCCGTACCTCCAGCCGTTCCGCGACGACGGTCAGGGAGGCCTCGTGGTACGCGGACTCGCGGAACGTGCCCAGCAGGGCGGCGGCGGCCGCGACCGCGGGCAGGCCCTTGCCCTGGACGTCCCCGAGGAGGACCCGGGTGCCGTGCGGGCCGGGCTGGATGTCGTAGAAGTCGCCGCCGACGCGGGCCTCGCTGTCGGCGGCCAGATACACGGCCGCGTGGTCGAGCCCGCCCCACGGGGTGGGGAGGGGGCGCAGCACGGTACGGCGGGTCGTGTCGGCCACGTCCCGCATGTGCAGCATCCGGCGCTCCTCCCGGACCCGTACGGCACACGCGAGCGTCGCCAGGGCTCCGCCCACGGCGACGAGGATGAAGTCCGGCAGGCCGGTCTGGTCCTGGTGCGGCCAGGAGGCGTCGACCTCGATGTAGGTGAGGAGCGCGAGGACGGCGAAGGCGGCGGTTCCCCGGACGCCGCAGATCGCCGCCGCGATGCCGGGGACGAGGACGATCCAGGAGATGACCCTGAACTCGCCCGAGGTGTTCCAGTCGACCACCGCGATGGCGATGAGCAGGAGGAGGGGTGGTACCCAGGCCACGCTGCGGTCGCGTACCCGGAGAAGCTGCTGCCGCCGGGCGCGGCGGGCCGGATCCGCGCCGCTCACCCGCCCAGCGAAGCACGACCGCGTGCTTGGCGCACGCCGACTCTCTTGCCCGGCTGCACCCTGGCCTGCCGCCGGCCCGTTTTCGGGTGCGGGCCCGGTGGGGGCTGGTCGCGCAGTTCCCCGCGCCCCTTAAAAGCAGGGGCTACCGCCCCTAAAGGCAAAAGACAGGGGCGCAGCCCCGGCTTTTGCCTTTAGGGGCGCGGGGAACTGCGCGCTCAGCCCAAACGCACCCGCACCCAACACGCCACGCCGACCCCCACCCACCCAGGGGCGCGGGGAACTGCGCGACCAGCCACAGGCAACCCGCACCCAAAAGCGAGCCGGCGGCAGCCAAGCCGCACACGACTTGCCAGGGCGCGCCCCCAGGTGTGCTCTGGAAGGCAGGGGCGAATGAGAGGAGTGCCCGATGACTCACGCGGCACCCGCACCACGCACACCCACCACCGCCACAAGAACGGCCGCGGCCTCCGCGAAACTCGCGATCCCGGCGCTGGGCGGCATCATCTACGGCTTCTGGACATCCGGCATCGACCGCCACTCGGGCCCGATCACCGGCTGGAACGTCCTCCTGGGCGTCGTCTCGGCGGTACTGTTCGCCGCGGTCGCCCAGGGCATTCACACCGTCGCCCCACGCCTCCCCCGGGAGGCCCGGGCGACCGCGTGGGCGGTGTTCGCGGGCATCTCGTTCGGGTTCCTCTACAGCCTCACGGACGCCAGCGTCCTCAAGTCCTCGGGCATCTCCCTCGTGATCGCCGGGGGCGTGTTCGCGATGGTGTTCTACCGCTACTACACGACCGAGGACTGAGCCGGACCACACGACCGAAGACTGAACCGGCGAACGACGCACCACCGGCCTGTGCCCATCGGGCACAGGCCGGTATACGTGTGCGGGTGGCCCGGGCCTCACCCACATCTCCCCGTCCCGGGCCACCCGTTCTCCTCGGACTCACCGCCCGCCGGGCACCCACTCCCAGCTCGAGCCCGAGGCGTCCCAGGAGCCGGAGAAGCTCCAGTTCCACGAACCGGACGCGCTCCAGGAGCCGGAGGGGCTCCAGGAACCGTCGTCGCAGCCGTTGCAGCCCCCCGAACCGTCGTGCCACCGGTCCTTCCAGGCGCCCTCGCAGGGGTCGGAGCACCGCGGCACCCCCGCCCCGCCTATGTCCACGAACGCGGCACTCGCCCAGGCACGCGCCCCGACGAGCCAGTACCAGTGCGGGTTGCCGAACACGTGCGAGCCGCGCGCCACACAGGCGACCCGGTCCTGGTTTGACGGTGCCCCACACCGGATCCCCGGAGCCGCCGTGGCCGGAACTGGCCGCCGCTAACCCTCCGGACGTCGTACCGCCCGCCGTCGCCGTACCGGCAGAAGCCGTACCGGCCGCGGCCACCGTCAGCACACCGCCGCCGACCAGGGGGATCGCAAGGGTCCGCAGGGCCGGAGTGATGCCCATGATCGGCCTCCTTCTCCCCGCCTCCGTCCCCAGAACCAGGAAACACCCGTTCGGGTGAACCCTCCACCGGAGCCCAGGGAGCACGGCGGAGAAATCTCCTGCGGGCCCACCGATGAGTTTTCGTGCGCCCCGGGGTCTGCATCCCGAGACCGATCGAGAACTGCATCGACAGACCGATGCCCTTCGGGCTCCGCGGACGCACCCTGAGAGCCACGGAAGCGGCGCGAGGGACCTCGAAGACCTCGAAGACCTCGAAAACCAACAGCAGGCACGAGAGAACGACGCGGATGGGCGGACCGACATGACGAGCAAGAACCGCACCGACCAATGGGCCGGGCCGGCCATCGAGACCGCGGGTCTGGTGAAGACCTTCGGCGACAACCGCGCCGTCGACGGCGTGGACCTGCGCATCGAGGCCGGCACCGTGTACGGCCTGCTCGGGCCGAACGGAGCCGGCAAGACGACGACCGTGCGCATGCTGGCGACCCTGCTGCGCCCCGACGGCGGCGAGGCCCACGTCTTCGGCCACGACGTCGTACGGGAGGCGGACGCCGTACGGACCAGGGTGAGCCTCACCGGGCAGTACGCCTCGGTGGACGAGGACCTGACGGGCACGGAGAACCTCGTGCTGCTGGCCCGGCTGACGGGCCACAGCAAGAAGGCCTCGTACGACCGGGCGGCCCAGCTCCTCGACGCCTTCGGCCTGTCGGACGCGGCGGCCCGCCAGGTGAAGAACTACTCGGGCGGCATGCGGCGCCGTATCGACATCGCCGCGTCCATCCTCAACACCCCCGACCTGCTGTTCCTGGACGAGCCGACGACGGGCCTCGACCCGCGCAGCCGCAACCAGGTGTGGGAGATCGTGCGGGCGGTCGTCGCCCAGGGGACCACGGTCCTGCTCACCACCCAGTACCTGGACGAGGCCGACCAGTTGGCGGCCCGGATCGCCGTCATCGACAAGGGCAAGGTCATCGCCGAGGGCACCAAGGGCGAGCTGAAGGCGTCGGTGGGCGCGGGAGCCGTGCACGTACGGCTGCGGGACGCACACCAGCGCCCCGACGCCGAGCGGCTGCTGAGGCAGGCCCTCGACGCGGACGTCCAGCTGGAGCCGGACCCGGTGGCACTGACGGCCCGGGTCGGCAACGGCTCCTCGAACGGGGCCGGGGCCGCCGAGAAGGCGTCCCGTGCCCTCGCCGAGCTGGCCCACGCGGGCATCACCGTCGACAACTTCTCCCTGGGCCAGCCGAGCCTGGACGAGGTGTTCCTCGCCCTCACCGGCAAGTCCGACCACGCACAGACGTCACCCCAGCCGCCGACGCAGCAGACACCGCAGCAGACGAAAGAGGCCACGGCATGAGCACCGCGACCAAGCCCACCAACGGCACAGACACCGCCGACCTCGCGCCGGTCAGTACCGAGAGCCTGGCCGCGCTGCTCGTCGCCACCGAGCGCCCGCCGCGGCCGAACGCGATCCAGACGTCCCTCACCTTCGGCTGGCGCGCGATGCTCAAGATCAAGCACGTGCCCGAGCAGCTCTTCGACGTGACGGCGTTCCCGATCATGTTGGTGCTGATGTACACGTATCTGTTCGGCGGCGCCCTGGCGGGCTCCCCGCGCGAGTACATCCAGTACCTGCTGCCCGGCATCCTCGTCATGTCCGTCACCATGATCACGATGTACACGGGTCTCGCGGTCAACATCGACATCGAGAAGGGTGTCTTCGACCGCTTCCGCTCGCTGCCCATCTGGCGTCCGTCGACGCTGGTCGGCTATCTGCTCGGGGACGCCCTGCGCTACGCGATGGCGTCGGTCGTGATGCTGTCGGTGGGCCTGATCATGGGCTTCCGCCCGGACGGCGGTGTCCAGGGAGTGCTCGGCGGGGTGCTCCTCCTGATCGTCTTCTCCTTCGCCTTCTCCTGGGTGTGGACCATGTTCGGCCTGCTGCTGCGCACGGAGAAGTCGGTGATGGGCGTCAGCATGATGATCCTGTTCCCCCTGACCTTCCTGAGCGACATCTTCGTCCGCCCCGAGACGATGCCGGGCTGGCTGCAGGCCTTCGTCAACAACAACCCGATCACGCATCTGTCCTCGGCGGTGCGCGGTCTGATGGACGGCTCCTGGCCGGCCGCGGAGATCGCGTGGTCGCTGGGCTGGGCCGGACTGCTGGTCGCGGTCTTCGGCCCCGTGACGATGCGGCTCTACAACCGCAAGTAGCGCGGTTCCACCACCACACGCTCTCCCGGGGGCCCGGACGGTCGCCGTCCGTCCCCCGGAAGAACGCAATCCAGGCCCGGATGCAGTCACCCCGGCCGTGCCCCGATGGCGGAGGTCACGGCCGGGGTTCTTGCTTGAGGGGTGCGGAAAGTCCTCTCGGCGCTGCTGATCGTGCTCGCCTGCGTCCTCGTGCCGCTGGGCGGGCTCTCGGCATGGGCGAAGTACGAGATCGGCGACACCGGACGGTACGTCGACACGATGGCGCCCCTCGCCGCCGGGCCGGACGTGCAGAGCGCGATCGCCGACTCGGTCACCGACGGGGTCATGAACCAGATCGAGGTCGGACCGCTGGAGGGCGAGGTCCGCGCGTACGTGCGCAGGGCGGTGCGGTCCTTCACCGGTACGGAGGCCTTCCGCGCCGCCTGGAACACGGCGAACCGGGCCGCCCACGACGCCGTCCTGCGGGCCCTGCGCAGCGGCCGCGAGGGTGCCGTCACGCTCGACCTGGCACCGGTCACCGAGCAGCTGAAGTCCCAGCTGTCCTACGACCGGGTGCCGCTGGCGAACCGCATCCCCGTCGAGCACACCGAGGTCACGGTCCTCGAGGCCGAGGAACTGAGCACGCTTCGGAAGGGGTTCCACGTGCTGGAGATCGCGGGCTTCTGGCTCCCTCTCGCGGCGGTCGCCCTGGCCGTCGGCGGCATCCTGCTGGCCGTACGCCGTCGCCAGGCCGTCACGGCCACGGCACTCGGCATGGCCCTGGGCGCCGCCCTGCTGGCCCTCGCCACGGTCATCGGCCGTGCCCTGACGCTCGCCGACCTGCCCACCCATGTGTCCCGGGCGGCGGCGGGCACGGTCTACGACGCGCTGACCTCGACCCTTCGCACGGCCACCTGGTTCATCCTGGCCCTCGGCCTCACCGTGGCCGCCGTGACCTGGCTCATGGACCACCACGTGCGACGTCGCGCAGCGTCCGCAGCGCCCGCCCCAGTGCCGGCACCGGAACCGACGCGAGCCCGAGCCTGACGGCGTCCGGCGCCGCCTGCGCCCCCACCGCGAAGACGGGCCCCGGCGTGACCGCGATCCCGCGCGCCGCCGCGGCCGCCGTGAAGGTGTCCGCGCGCCACGGCGACGGCAGCTCCCACCAGGCGTAGTACGCGGACGGATCGGCGCGTATGGCGAATCCGTCGAGCAGTTCCGCGACGACCCGCTGCCGCCGGGCGGCGTCCGCACGCCGGTCGGCGACCAGCCGGTCCACGACCCCGTCCTGGATCCACCGCGTCCCCGCCTCCAGCGCGAACCGTCCCGCCGTCCATCCGCCCGACCGCAGCGCCCCCGCCGCCGCCTCGACCCGCCCCTCGGGCACGACGAGAAAGCCGACGGTCAGCCCGGGCGCGACCCGCTTGGACAGTCCGTCGACGACATGGACGCGCTCGGGGGCGTACGCGGCGAACGGCACGCCCTCCTCGTGCAGAAACGACCAGATCCGGTCCTCCACGACGGGCAGCCCCAACTCCCGTACCACCTGGGCAAGTTCACGCTTGCGCGCGTCCCCCATCGTGGCCGAGGTGGGATTGTGCAGGGTCGGCTGGACGTAGAGGGCGGAGAGCGGCGCGGAGCGGTGGGCTGCCGCGACGGCCCCGGGCAGCAGCCCTTCCCCGTCCGTCTCCAGCGGTACGAGCACGCACCCGATCCGCGCCGCGATCTCCTTGACCAGCGGATACGTCAACTCCTCCACCCCCACCCGCCCGCCGGGCCGTACCAGCGAGGCGAGCGCGCCCGCGATGGCCTGCCGTGCGTTCCCGGCGAAGAGGAGCTGCTCCGGGCGGGGCCGCCACCCCGATCCGGCCAGCAGCCCTGCGACAGCCTCTCGCGCGGCGGCGGTCCCGGTGGCGGGCACGGCACGGGTCACCTCCCCCAGCACATCGGCCCGCAGCAGCGGCACGAGTCCGCCGGCCAGCAGCTCCGACTGCCCTTCCAGGGACGGGTAGTTGAGCTCCAGGTTCACTACCGCCGCGGTAGCCGCCGGCTCGGCGAGCGCCCGCCCCGACGGCACCGGCGCCGCCCGTACGAAGGTGCCGCGCCCGACCTCCCCGACGACCAGGCCCCGCCGCACCAACTCCCCGTACACACGCCCTGCGGTGGACCCCGCGATGCGCCGCCGCTTCGCGAACACCCGCTGCGGCGGCAGCCGTTCACCGGCCTTCAGCCGCCCCGTGAGGATCTCCTCGGCCAGCCGGTCGGCGATCCGCCGGTAGTCCTCCACGCCCACCCCTCCCTGGATTGCACCGAGGGCAAAGATCTTATTGCACCGAGGAGTTCCCGGAATCTAGGGTCCTGAACATGGCTCCCTTCCTCCTGTACGAGGACAAAGGCGCGCATGCCTCAACCTCCGTGCCCCTTGTCCTGATCCACGGCCACCCCTTCGACCGCACCATGTGGGCCCCGCAGGTGGCCGCCTTCTCCCCGGACCGCCGGGTGATCGCCCCCGACCTGCGCGGTTACGGCAAGTCCCCGGTGGTCCCCGGGCTGACCCCGCTCGCCACCTTCGCCGAGGACATCGCGGCCCTCCTCGACGACCTGGGCGTACGCGAGTTCGCGCTGGCCGGTCTTTCCATGGGCGGCCAGATCGTCATGGAGTGCTACCGGCAGTTCCCCGAGCGCGTCCGGGCACTGGTCCTGGCGGACACGTTCCCGGCGGCCGAGACCCCGGCCGGCCGGAAGTCCCGCAACGACATGGCCGACCGGCTGCTCCGCGAGGGCATGCGGCCGTACGCCGACGAGGTCCTGCACCGGATGGTGGCCCCGTACGCCCGTCCGGACGTGGCCGCCCACGTCCACCGCATGATGACCTCCACGTCCCCCGAGGGCGCGGCGGCCGCCCTGCGGGGGCGGGCGGAGCGGCCCGACTACCGCGAACTGCTGACCCGCGTCACCGTTCCGACGCTGGTGGTGGTCGGCGAGGACGACGAGTACACGCCGGTGGCGGACGCGCGGGCCATGCACGCGGCGATCCCTGGTTCCGCGCTCCAGGTCGTCCCGCGAGCGGCCCACATGCCGAACCTTGAACAGCCGGAGCAGTTCAATGCGGCCCTGGCCGCGCTTCTGCGTCGTCTTTGAGTGCGGCCCGGTGGGGGCTGGTCGCGCAGTTCCCCGCGCCCCTAAAGACAAAAGCCGGGCTGCGCCCCCGGCTTTTGTCTTTAGGGGGCGGTAGCCCTTGCTTTTAAGGGGCGCGGGGAACTGCGCGACCAGCCACGACACACCCGCACCCGGCAGCAGCCCTCAACCGTCCACCCACATCCCCCGTCTTTGAGAGAGGATCCACCAAACGGAACGGAAGGGGGCGAACTTGCGCAGCGCGACAGCTGAGGAAGACGAGTGGACGGACGACACCCCGGTGTCACGCCACGGCGGAACCCGGGCCGGCGCCTGGTTCGCCGCACTCCTGCTCGCCGGCGTGAGCACAGTCGTCGGCTGCCGCATCGCGGACACCGACGGCATCACCCCCGTACCCCAACTGCTCGCGTTCCTGCCCTGGCTCCTCGCCCCCACCGCGGTCGCCCTCCTCTTCGCCGCCCTCACCCGCTGGCGCCTCGGCCTCGTCTGGAGCCTGGCCGTGCTCGCCGCACTCGCCTGGTACATCGAGCCGTACGGAAAGACGTCCCAGCCCAAAGGCGCCCCGGTCGCCGAACTCCGCGTACTCACCTCGAACGTCGAGTTCGGCCAGGCCACGGACGAACTCATCGACGCGATCAGGGACCAGCGCCCCGACCTCGTCTTCGTCCAGGAGTGCGAGTACGGGTGCGAGGAGAAGCTGGAGCAGGCCTTCGGAAAGGGCAACAGCAAAGGGGACAACGGCTCCTATCCGTATCGGCAGGCGGTCGAAGGCGCGGGCTCAGACGGTTCGGTCATCCTCAGCCGCCATCCGCTCAAGCCTGCCGCGGGCATCCGAGCGACGATGGGCATGCCCGGTGCCACGGCCGATGTGAAGGGCCACGAGATCCGGCTCCAGCTGGCCCATCCCATGCCCCCGCTGCCGACGCACCTGTCCACCTGGCGCGAGGAACTGTCCGACCTCCGCGACTACGCGGCGGCGAACCGCACCCGGCCCACCGTCCTCGCGGGCGACTTCAACGCCTCCCAGGACCACGCGGCCTTCCGCCGGATCCTGGACGCCGGGTTCGGGGACGCCGCCCGCCTCACCGGCGACGCCCGCACGCCGAGTTGGCCGGCCCGGACGGCCCCGCCTCTCGGCACCCAGATCGACCACGTCCTCGTGTCCCGGGACTTCTCGGCGAACAGGGCCCGCTTCCTGGACCTCGGAAACACGGACCACCGGACGCTCGTGGTGGATCTGACCCTCTTCAAGAAGCCGTAGATCAGGGGCTGGAGGGGGCCGGGCAGGGCCGAAAAGGCGACGCGGGCCGCCCCTGTGCAGGAGGGACGGCCCACGTCAGTGGGGGGTGGGTGGTACATCCAGGGGGACCTACCGGTCCTGGTTCACCTTCGCCAGTGCCTTCGCGAGGCCGTTGGCCCACAACTGGTCGACACGGGCCCGCTCGGCCGCGTTCGGGTTCGCGTTCGTGCAGGACGTGCCGGGCCCGCCGCCCGACATCAGCTCGCTGCAGGGCCCGGTGTAGTGGTCGGGGAGACCGAGCACGTGCCCGGTCTCGTGGGCGGTCACGCGCGTGGAGTCGTACCGCTCGTTCTGCGCGTAGTCGAGGAAGATGTAGCCGCTGCCGTGCCCGTCCGTGGAGGCGTACGAACCGCGGGAGTCATTGCCCTCGCGGTACGTGAAGTCGGCGTTGGAGCCGGACTGGAGCTTCACGTTCGAGACGGAGCTGTTCCAGATCTGGGTGCTGCGGGCTATCTCGGCGCTGAAGGAGGGCGCGGAGGACGCGTTGTAGACGACGGTGACGGCGGCGGCCTTCGGGTTCGCGGCGCGCTTCTCGGCCACGGACTTCAGCACCGCGTCGAAGAACGCCTTGTTGGCCTTGGCCTCCTCGCCGGAACCGTTGTAACCCGCGGACGGGGCGGCCGGGGCGATGGGCGCGGGCGCCGCGGCGGCCGGTACGGCCCCGAGCACGGCGGCCGTGAGGCCGAGCCCGACCGCGGCCGAGAGAACGGGTGTGGACAGACGGGTGGACAGTCGCATCGATGACTCCTTGAGTGGGGGGTGAAGTCGTCATCGGTGAGTGTCTGTGTCTGTGGGACGGCTGTGATGATGGCAATCGGAGATAGGACGCAGCTATCACCTGGTCGGAAACGATCATCAATGGTCGATCAATGATCACTTACCGATCGGTATCCGACCCAACTCGCCCCCTTCGGTTGGGGTTTGTGCGTCTGGTGCGGCTCGTGTGACCGTCCTAGGCTCACCGCATGGAGCTCGAGGTGAGGCACCTCCGCGCACTGTGCGCCATCGCCGACACCGGCAGCCTGCACCGGGCGGCCCGGCAACTCGGCGTGGCCCAGCCCTCGTTGAGCACCCAGCTCAAGCGCATAGAGCAGGAACTCGGCGGCCCGCTCTTCCTCCGTGAACGCACCGGCTGCCGGCCGACCCCGCTCGGCCGTATCGTCCTGGGCCGCGCCCGCCCGCTGGTGGCCGAAATGCGTGCCCTGGTCGCGGAGGCGCGGGCCGCCGCGAAGGACGACGACGGCCCCCAGATCCGGATCGGCTCCACCGCGAGCCGCGCCCTCGCGGGCTGGCTGCGCCGACTGCGCGCGCGGCAGCGCGAGCCGGTCCTGCAGATGGACGTCTCCCCGAACGCGCTGCTGCGCATGCTCGCCGACGGCCGTCTCGACGTCGCCTACGTGCACGAGGTGGAGGGCTGTCCGCTGCGCGTCCCGGAAGGGCTCGCCCTGCGCGTCCTGGTCGAGCGCGAGCCGCAGTTCGTCTCCCTGCCCGCCGACCATCCGGCGGCCGCGCGCCCGGAGGTCCAGCTCTCCGACCTGGCCGAGGACCGCTGGATGATCGATCCCACGGTGGACGGCGAGTGGGACGCGGTGCACCGGATGCTGCGGGCGGCGGGGCTCAATCCCCGTGTGCTGCACGGCGATTACCACACGGCCGCGTCACTCGTCGCGACCGGTGAGGTCGTCACGGTGTGCCAGCCGACGTGTCAGCCCGGGCCGACGATGGCCGTCCGGCGGATTCAGGGGGATCCGCTGGGTGTGCGGTTGTTGCTCGCGGCGCGTTCGGAGGGGGAGCTGGACTCTGTGTTTCCCGGGCTGTGGGAGGCGTATTCGGAGGTTGCCCGGGAGGCGCCGGGGTATCGGGAGTGGCTGGATCGGGTGGGTGTGTAGGTGCGGGTCGTGTGACGGGTGCGGGTCCGTCGGGGCTTGGTGCGCAGTTCCCCGCGCCCCTAGGTGGCTAGGGGGCGCCCTATCTCGGATAGGGCGCCCCCATCCCCCGTATCAAATGCCGATGTCGCAGCCGTCCTTGCGCCAGACTGCCACCACTGCCGGTCGGACGATCTTGCCGGGGCCGTCGGGCCAGATGCTCGCCGGGTTCTCGACGGTCGCGCCGGTGATCTCGCCCGGGTGCTGGACCGCGACGAGGACGCGGCGGTCCTGGACGATGGGGCCGCAGGTCTCGGCGCCCTTCGGCACGGTGAGGAACTGCTTCAGCTCACCGCGGCGGTCGCCCTTCGTGGCTACGCCGAACAGGCCGTCGTGGGAGCCGAGCTGGGCGCCGTCGGTGGAGATCCACAGGTTGCCGTGCGGGTCGAAGGCCACGTTGTCGGGGCAGGAGATCTGGCTGACCTGGTCCTTGGGGAAGCCCGCGAAGTACGTGGCCGGGTCCTTCGGGTCGCCCGCGACGAGGAACAGCGACCAGGCGAAGGTCGTGGCGTCGGCGCGGTTGCGGCGCTCGGTGAGCTCCAGGACGTGCCCGTGCTTGTTGGCGTTGCGCGGGTTGGCCTCGTCCGCCTTGGCGTTGGAGCCGACACCGCGGTTGGTGTTGTTGGTGAGGGCGACGTAGACCTTGCCGGTGTGCGGCGAGGGCTGGATGTCCTCGGGGCGGTCCATCTTCGTGGCGCCGACCTTGTCACCGGCGAGGCGCGTGAAGACGTACACCTCCTCGGCGGTCATGCCCTCGACGTGCGAGACGGCGCCCTTGGCGGTGGCGGTGGCCAGCGGGATCCACGTACCGCTGCCGTCGAACTCGCCGTCCGCCGGGAGCTTGCCCGTGCCGTCGATCTCGGTCGCCGGGGAGTCGCCGGTGAGCTTGGCGACGTACAGGGTGCCCTCGTCGAGGAGGGTCAGGTTGTGCTCGCGGGCGGAGCGGCTGTTGCCGTGGCGCATCCGCTTGCTGCCGACGAACTTGTACATGTAGTCGAAGCGCTCGTCGTCACCGGAGTAGGCGACCGGGCGCCCGTCGTCCGTGAGGCGGATGGTCGCGCCCTCGTGCTTGAACCGGCCGAGCGCGGTGCGCTTGCGGGGCGTCGAGGTGGGGTCGTACGGGTCCAGCTCGACGATGTAGCCGAAGCGGTGCACCTCGTTCGGCTCCTGGGCGACGTCGAAGCGCTTGTCGAAACGCTCCCACTTGCGCTCGGAGGCGCCGGTGCCGATGCCGTAGCGCGCGTCCGTGGGACGGCTCGCGTTGGCGAAGTACTGGTTGAAGTTCTCCTCGCCGTGCAGCGTCGTGCCCCAGGGGGTCTCGCCGCCGGCGCAGTTGTTGAGCGTGCCGAGGACCTTCTTGCCGGTCGGGTCGGCGGAGGTCTTGAGGAGGTTCGAGCCGGCCGCCGGACCGGTCACCCTGAACTCGGTGGTCGCGGTGACGCGGCGGTTGAGGTGGTGGCGGGGTACGGCGGTGAGCCTGCCGCTCTTCCTGTCCTCCTCGACCACGACGACGCCCAGACCGTGGGCGGCCCAGGCGGTCTCGGCCTGCTCGCGGGTGGGGTTGGCGGGGTCGTATCCCTTGAACATCAGGATTTCGTCCGTGTACTCGTGGTTCGCCACGAGCAGCTGGCGGCCGCGCTCGCCCGGCAGCGGGAGCAGGGCGAGGAAGTCGCAGTTGTAGCCGAACTGGCCCGCCTGCGCCTTGGCGGTCTGCTTGTCCGGGTCGAAGGCCGGGGCACCGCGCAGGATGGGCTCGCCCCAGCGGATGACGACGTTCTGGCCGTAGCCCTCCGGGACGGTCACGGCGTCGGCGGTGTTCGGCGCGACGGGGGTGAAGCGGAGGCCGCGGGCCGCCTTGCCGCCGGTGAAGGATGCGGGCGTGGCGGGCGTGCCCTCGGGTGCCTGGGCGGCGGCGGGGGTCGCACCCGCGCCGACGACCGCGCCCCCGGCGGCGGCGGTGACGGTCACGGCGGCTGCCGCGCGCATCATGGAACGGCGGCTGAGCGCTCCGGCGATGACGTCGCCGACGTATTCGTTGGCGCTGGTGTTGGGCGCCGGGTGAAAGCAGGCGTCACCACAGCGGTAGCGACAGGTCATCTCGGAACGGCCGCCCGGGTGTGAGGCGGTCGAACCGATCAACGGCAGCAGGTTGCGCACGTTCCCTCCCCTATGTCTGTGTCCGGCGTGACGCTATGGGCACGCCCGTTCGTGGGCGCAGCCATGAGGTGAACGAGGGGTGAACCCCCGCCGTCCGCAGGGGGGTCGAGGCAAAGGGGAGGTAAGGGGAACCTAACTTGGGGGCCATAATCGACCCTGCCCAAGATCTCCAAATCCTGCGGCTAACCTTACGTGTCCGTCCTGGCCAGGGATTGACGGAACCAACTCATGCGAAGGGTTGCGCACATGGGCATTCTCACCCGCCTGCGGAATGCGTTCGGAAAGTCACGCAAGGGGGACGCTGCCGCTGCTGCCGCCACCCCTGCCGCCGAGCCGAGCGTGCCGGCGGCCCGACAGGAGACGGCTCCCGAGCCGGTGCCTACGGCAACTGAGCCGAGCCCGCCGACCGAGCCGACTCGGTCGACTCAGCCGGAGGTCTCGGTGCCGGCCCCCGCCACCGAGCCCAAGGCATCAGTGGTGGAGGACCTGGTTTCGGCGGCCTTCGACAATGTGACGGTCCCGAAGCAGTCGTCTCCGACGGCAGAACCGGAAGTCACGGCCAAGCCTGCCAAAAAGGCCAAGGCCGAGCCGACAGCAGAGCCAGTGGTTGAGGCAGAGCCGACGGCAGAGCCGACAGCTGCGCCGGAGCCGGTCACCGAGACCGAACCGGTCGTCGAGACCGAACCGGTGGCAAAGGCCGAGCCCGTAGTCGAGGCCGAGCCTGAGCCGGAGACGAAGGCCGAGCCGGTCGTGGAAGCCGAGCCCGAGCCTGTTGTCGAGGCCAAGGCTGAGCCCGTCGTCGAGGCTGAGCCCGTCGTGACAGCCAAGGCCGAGCCCGTGGCCGAGGCTGAGCCCGTCGTCGAACCCGAGGCCGAGGTCAAGCCCGAGCCCGTCGTGGAGACGGAAGCGGTGGCGGAGGCCGAGGCCAAGCCCGTCGTCGAAGCCGAGCCCGAGCCCGTTGTCGCCGATGTGACCCCGGAGCCCGAGCCGGTCGTCGAGCCCGAGCCGGTCGTCGAGCCCGAGCCCGAGTCCGTGGTTGCCGAGGCCGTCCCCGCACCCGAGTCCGTGGTTGCCGAGGCCGTCCCCGCACCCGAGTCCGTGGTTGCCGAGGCCGTCCCCGAGGCCGAGCCGGTCGCGGCGCAGGCGGACGAGCCCGCGGCCGCCGACGGTGATGAGGCCCCACAGGGGCCACCCGCAGCCGACGACGAGACCGTCACGGGCGGTGCGGGCGGGAAAACCGAAGCGGACGAAGGCGAAGCCGAGTCCGCAGGGCCGGCACCCGCCGAGCCCATCGCGGAGCCCACCGCCGAGCCCATCGCCGCCGACGGCGGTCAGGCCCCACAGGGGCCACCCGCAGCCGACGACGAAAGCGTCACGGGCGGTGCGGGCGGGAAAACGGGCGCGGACGAAGGCGAAGCCGAGTCCGAGAAGACCGCCCCCGCCACCACCCTCACCCAGGTCAAGGCCCACGCCCCCGGCCTCCTCACCGCCTACAACGCCGCCACCTCCACCCTCGAAAAGCACAACCTCACCGGCACCCGCGCCAAGGTCTACCTCGTCCTCGACCGCTCCGCGAGCATGCGCCCGTACTACAAGGACGGCTCCGCCCAGGCCCTCGGCGAGCAGACCCTCGCCCTGGCCGCCCACCTGGACCCCACCGCCACGGTCCACGTCGTCTTCTTCTCCACCGAACTGGACGGCACCGGCGAACTCGCCCTCCCCGACCACGAGAACAAGATCGACGAACTCCACGCGGGCCTCGGCCGCATGGGACGTACGAGCTACCACGCCGCCGTACAGGAAGTCCTCACCCACCACGAGAAGTCGGACGCCCCCACGGCCCCGGCCCTCGTGATCTTCCAGACGGACGGCGCCCCGGACGCCAAGACCCCCGCGACCCAGTCCCTCACGGACGCGGCCAAGAACCACCCCGGCGTCTTCTTCTCCTTCATCGCGTTCGGCGAGCAGGACAACAAGGCGTTCGACTACCTCCGCAAGCTCAAGACGGACAACACCGCGTTCTTCCACGCGGGCCCGACCCCGCGCGAGCTCACGGACACGGAGGTCTACGAGGGCGTACTGGCGAACTGGCGCCCGTAGCCGACAGGCCGATAGCCCGACAGGAACACACGGGAAGCACCACCGGGCCGCCCGCCTCCCACCCCTTAAAAGGGGGAGCGGGCGGCCCACCCATGTCGGCTACGATTTCAAGGTTCGTAAGACGGTCGACGATCGAAGCATCACCCACCGAACCGTCACCCCACGTAACGACCCGGGAGCAGCCCGCAATGGCTCGACACCTCATCACCAGCGCCCTTCCGTACATCAACGGGATCAAGCACCTGGGCAACATGGTGGGGTCCATGCTCCCGGCGGACGTGTACGCCAGGTACCTCCGCCAGCGCGGCCACGACGTCCTCTACATCTGCGCGACGGACGAGCACGGCACCCCGGCCGAACTGGCGGCGAAGGAGCAGGGCCTCCCGGTCGACGAGTTCTGCGCCCAGGCCCATGACGCCCAGAAGGCGGTCTACGACGGCTTCGAGTTGGCCTTCGACTACTTCGGCCGCAGCTCGTCCCCCCAGAACCGCGAGATCACCCAGCACTTCGCCCGCCGCCTGAACGAGAACGGCTTCATCGAGGAGCGCGCGATCCGCCAGGTGTACTCCCCGGTGGACGGCCGCTTCCTCCCGGACCGTTACGTCGAGGGCACCTGCCCCCACTGCGGCTACGACAAGGCCCGCGGCGACCAGTGCGAGAACTGCACCCGCGTCCTGGACCCCACGGACCTCATCAACCCCAGGTCCGCGATCTCGGGCTCCACGGACCTGGAGGTCCGCGAGACGAAGCACCTCTTCCTCCTCCAGTCGAAGCTGCAGCACGAGGTCGAGGAGTGGGTGGCGCGGACCTCCGAAATGGCTCCGGAGTGGCCGCAGCTGGCCTCCTCCATCGCCCGCAAGTGGCTGAACGAAGGCCTGCACGACCGCGCAATCACCCGTGACCTCGACTGGGGCGTCCCGGTCCCGGCGGACACCTGGCCAGATCTGGCGGCGGAGGGCAAGGTCTTCTACGTCTGGTTCGACGCCCCGATCGAGTACATCGGCGCGACGAAGGAGTGGTCGGACAAGGACCCGGAGAACCGCGACTGGAAGTCCTGGTGGTACGAGGCGGACACGGGCGAGAACCCGGTCCGCTACACGGAGTTCATGGCGAAGGACAACGTCCCGTTCCACACGGTGATGTTCCCCGCCACGGAGCTGGGCGTCCGCGAGCCGTGGAAGAAGGTCGACTACGTCAAGGCCTTCAACTGGCTGACGTACTACGGCGGAAAGTTCTCCACGTCCCAGAAGCGCGGCGTCTTCACCGACCACGCCCTGGACATCCTCCCCGCCGACTACTGGCGCTACTTCCTGATCGCCAACGCCCCGGAGTCCGACGACTCGTCCTTCACCTGGGAGCACTTCACGGCGACGGTGAACAAGGACCTGGCGGACACCCTCGGCAACTTCGTCAACCGGGTCCTCTCCTTCTCCAAGAAGCGCTTCGGCGAGGAGGTCCCGGCGGGCGCGGAGGCGGGCGAGCCCGAGACGAAGCTGGGCGAGGAGATCGCGGCCCTTCTCTCGGAGTACGAGACCCAGATGGAGGCCCTCCAGTTCCGCAAGGCCGCGGCCGCCCTGCGCGCCCTGTGGTCGGCGGGCAACTCCTATCTGGAGGAGAAGGCCCCCTGGCTGGAGATCAAGACCAACCCGGACGGCGCGGCCCTCACCCTCCGCGTCGCGATGAACCTCATCCACCTCTACTCAGTGATCTCCGAACCCTTCATCCCGGCCTCCTCCAAGGCGATGCGCTCGGCGTTCGCCCTGCAGAACGACACGGCGACCTGGGCGACGCAGGCCGAGGCGAAGTCCCTGACCTTCCTCCCCGCCGGTACCCCCTTCACGGTCCCCCCGGTCCTCTTCGCCAAGATCACGGACGAGGACCTGGAAACGTACAAGGAGCGCTTCGGCGGCGCCCCGGAGTAATAGCAGCCACGCGCATCCGGAAACCGGGGTGACTGGACGTCGTAGCCGTACGACGTCCAGTCACCCCGGTTTTCTTGTGTGGGGCAGACCGGCGCGGCTCCTCTCAGGGTTGTCCGCCGTGCCGGTGGTCGGCTCGATGGGGGAGAAATCGGGAGCACAGTACGAGCAGCGCGCCAGACCGAACGTGGGCAAATGACCCTCTGGACAACCCCGAGCCCCGAGATATGGGTAGCCGCGTGATTGCGAATCTTGACTCCAATCGGGCGCCAGGGAGCAGGGGAGGTTTTCGGCCATCCTTCGACCTGGGAATAGACCGATCCGCTTGTGTCTTCACGGCTGGCAGGCAAGTAACCCATGACATTGACACAAAAATCCCGCTCGCAGCGAGGGCTCCCGCGAGACGCTTTCACGCCAGGCAAGAAATTAACTCTTGTTCTGTTTTGCTGGATTATGCCTATGGTGATCGCCGCGTACGGCGGATTCTGACCACTCCACCGTCGCACACGTCAGCCAGCGACCGGGGGGGGGGACCGTCGTTATGGGGGAGCACTCCGCCATGCCGTGGTACAGGCCATACGCGCATGCCGACCGTTACTTCACGATCCCCAAGCTCAACGGCTCGGAGTTCACTCGCGCCCATCTGAACGTGTCCAAGGTGTACGTGGACACTTCCAAGGCCGACTAGACACTTTCATCCAGCATCGCCATTGAGGCCGGGGGGCATCTTTGTGGTGTCTCCCGGCCCCGCTCTGTTTGAGAACGGTGTCGTCTGTTGAACCTTCGAGCCCGCCTGCGCACTACCTCGGCAGCGTGGACCGCACCCATATGGGTCGGCATCGTCGTCTTCTACTTCTTCTACGCTCTTCACCTCGAAGACCCGTACGAAGAAGTCATCGCCGGTCCTCTGTGGGGGCCGCAGCAGGTTGCACGGTCCCTTTTCTACTTCTACGTCTTCGCCTACGCCATCACCTGTGGTCTCGCCGTGTGGGAAGGCGGGCGACTCAAACGTGACGGTGTGTGGAACCTGGCTCCGGGACGCTCCCGCTACCGGGTTGCCGCCCACACTCTCGCCCCGGTGATAGCCGCCGGCTGGCTCGTCCTCGGCCTGCCGGTCGTGATGCGCCTGATCGAAACCCGCCTTCTGCCGACGCCTCAGGCTCTTGCACCGCTCCTGTTCGGCATGGGCCTCGTGGTCGCGTGGGCGGTGATCGGCTGCGCCCTGGGACACATCACTCCAAGGCTGATCTCCGCTCCGCTGTCCGCCGTCGTCGTCTACTACATGATCACGGAGACGGGACAGGTGGAGCCGGTGTGGCTGCGCCACGTGTCCGGTGCGCCGGACACGTCCCTGGACTTCGGTGAGCAGTACAAAGCCCTGACTCTTCTCGTCCCGTTCCTGTTCACCGCATCCGTCGCGGTGGCCGTGGCCGTGTGGTGGCTGCCCGCCGCACGTGCGGTACAGCTCGGTGTGCGCGCCTCGACAGCGACAGCCGCGCTGGTGGTGATGGTTCTGTGCGCGAACGCGGCCTCCGGGTGGGGTTACGGCAATGGGCCGATCAGCGCGGGTCACGCGCCCACCCGCTGTACAGGCACCGCACCCAGGGTGTGTATCGCCGAGACGGGCGGCGCCGCCGGCCGGCTCGGGCAGGTGCGCAGCGAGATCGTCCGTTCCGTAACCGAGCTCCGCGAGGCCGGGGTGAACGTCACCATGCCGGAGAGAGTCTCGGACAGTCTGCTCACCGGACGCCGCAAGAATCCCTCGACTCAGGCGGTGTGGTGGCTGCCGTTGTCGCAACAGGCAGGGAAGAACGGCCCCGGCATGATCTCGGTCCGCTACGGGGTCCTGCTGTCCTCGGTGAAGTTCCCCTGCTCCTTCCCTTCATCGTTCGATGCCGGCCAGTCGGCGGACTGGGTGGTCAACCACGACGCCGCGATGCTGTGGGCCGCACTGCTCGTCGATGCCGACAAGCCCTACGTGGCATGGCGCCAAAGCGAGTACGGCAGTGCTTTCCAGAACGCAGAGCAAGTGCTGGCAAAGGTCGATCAACGGGCCAATGACGCCCGAAGGCTGTCACCGGCGAAGCAGGGCGCCTGGTTCGAGGCAGAGCAGGCGAAGGCGTGCCGCCTCGCGCAGGAGGGTGCGCGGTGACCCTGTGGTTCAGAGTGCGTCGCGTCCAGGCCGTTCTAGCACCGGCACTGGCCGCGTTCGCGCTGGTTCTCGTGGTGGCGCATGACCAGTACGTGCGCTTGCCGAGTCTGCTCTCCCCCGGGGGGAACCCGGTGTTTCTCCTGCAGATGACGCCCCTGATCATCACGTCCACGCTCTCGTACAGCCTCGCCCAGGGAGTACGCGACATCGAGGGAACGGCACAGCGCAAGGTGCGGTTCCTGGATGCGACCCTGGTCATCGCACTCGTCGCCGCTGCTGCCCTGGTGAGCCTCGTCACCGGAACGCTCGCGGGTTCAGAGGAGGCGACCATGGCGGGCCGTAACACCATGTTCCTCGCCGGGCTCATGCTGCTGGCCCGCGCGGTTTCCGAACAGGCCGCATCCGCTTTGCCGGTGGGGTGGGTGTTCGCCGTGATGCTCATCGGCTACCGCGACTTCGGTCGCCCCTGGCCATGGGCCGTCACCCTCCATCCCGCCGGGTTCCTGCCCACGTTCGGGTTCTGCCTGCTCGTCCTTGCCGCCGGACTCGCCGCTCACACCCGCACGCGCCGCTTCTGAAGGGTCCTGTCTTGCCGATCCACTTTGAATCCTGCACCTTCAGCTACGGACGCAGGAAGCCCCCGATCCTCAATGACCTCACCTACACCATCCCCGACGGATTCACCGTCCTCCTCGGCCCCAACGGGGCCGGCAAGTCCACCCTGCTGAAACTTGGCAGCGGCCTGTACCAGCCCCGCTCGGGAAGCGTCCGCATGGGAAACCTGGAGTCCCGCGACTCCGCGTTCCCCAAGCAAGTCGCCTGGATGCCGCAGACCATCACCCCCATGGCCGGCCTCACCGCCCGCGAGCAGGTCGCCTACACCGGCTGGCTGAAGGGCATGGCCCAGTCCGACGCCTGGGACGCCGCGCTCACCGCCCTGGAGCGGGTCAACATGGCGGACCGAGCAGGCATCAAAGCGAAGCAGCTGTCAGGTGGCCAGCTCCGCCGCGTCGGCGTCGCCTCCGCCCTCGTCCACGGAGCCGACGTTCTCCTCCTCGACGAGCCGACCGCCGGCATGGACCCCACCCAGCGCCGCGTGTTCCGTGACCTGATCCTCGGCCTCGCCACTGCCGAGGTCCGCGTACTGATGTCCACCCACGATGTCGCCGACCTGGCGGAGGAAGCCGACCACGTCACCGTCCTCCACCAAGGACAGATAGCTTTCACCGGCCCCACCGGGGATTTCCTCGCCCATGCACCGCACGAGGCCCCCCAGGCACGCCGCGCCGAGACCGCTTACGCCACCGTCTCCGCACTCCCGACCATGCAGGAGTCCCGGTAGTCGTACGACGGACGCTCGTCAGCGGCCACAATCACGAGCCGCCCTGTGGCCGCCCGAATGTCCTTCCCTTTAATCGTCGCGCGCTTGTCCACCCGTTCAAGCCTGCATGTCTCCCTGCGTCCCTGCCCTCTTCCCGCGTCGACCAGGCATGACTCGGTGAACTGCGCGAGGACTGCCGCGCTACCGGTCGGATTGGCGGTGCCGCCCGGAGACGCTGGGCGGCACCGCGAGAGCCTGCGGCCCCTGCTGTGCCGGCAACTGCCGCAACCGCTCAGCCCTCACGACCACTCCCCGACCGTCTCAGAGCACGGTGACGGTCACCGACCGCCGTCCCCCTGGGTCAGTACGCCGATCTTGTCGATGCGATGTTCGGGATTGCCTCGGTCGTCGCGCCAGAAGTTCCCGGCCGCGTTGTCCTCGGGTGTGGCGCACGTCGAGATGGTGATCATGGCCTGGGTGGGACTCCGGCCCGGGAAGCCCGGGACCGCCGCCCGCTGCTCGGCGAGCGAGCGCTCGGAGCGGAAGGAGGTCTCCCTGGTGCCGGTGATCTCGTACTCGTACACCGTGCCGCCGGACGTGACGACGACCGAGTCACCCTTGGCGAGGGACGGGAGGTCGCGCAGCGGGCCGCCGGCGGAGAGCCGGTGGGCCGTGACGAGGTAGTTGCCGACCTCACCGGGCCCGACCCCGCCCTCGCTCCCGTACGGGCTGGCTCCGACCCCACCGTTCTGGATCCGCGTGCCCGGCCAGTCGTCGGTCGTCCCCTCGTACGGGACGACGCGCAGGTCCTTGAGCCCGATCGCCGGGATGGTGAGCCGGGCGGTCTGCGTTCGCGAGCGGGTCTCTTTAGGGGCCGGTTCCTCAGAGGCAGAGGGTACGACGGGAGCCGTCGTGGTCGAGAACGCGTCCCGCGGAGGCTCGGCCGGGGCCGTCGACGGCACAGTCGCGCCGGAGCAGCCCAAGAGCAGGACGACGACAGTGCTCGTAAGCGCGACGGAGAAAGCTGCGGAACGGGACATAGCACTCGGAATCGGTAGCCGGGGTTGGTCGCGCGCAACCGCGCACGCGGAGGTGACCGGTTCAGAAGGAGAACGATGGGTGCCTGCTACGGGTTCCCTTGCAACAGCCGCCACAGACATCAACCACGCCAGCGAGGCTCCACGAGTCTCACTTCAGGGCAAAAGGGATCACGAAACCACACTTGCCGTGTGATGTCTGACACATTTCGACCGTTGCCACTCAAACGGTCGATTAGACATATGGCTTTTGGGTACATCCAAAAAGACTTCGCTCGATAAGCATGCACCTGTTTGAGTGATTCCTTATCGAACCTGTCTCCTCGGTTACGGCTACATGCTACTTGGCTCGGCTACTCATCATAGGATCAGGGGGCGGATGCCCATCGCGGCTCCCATCCATGCCTGACAGCTGGTCGCGTGGCAGGTAGCACTGAGGCGCGACCGGCGCGCCACAGAAGGAGAACAATGCCCACCGCCTCCGACCCCAGCCTGAACCGCCGCAAACTGCGCCTCGCACTGAAGGCCGCACGCGACAAGACCGGCATGACTCAGCGTGAGGCAGCAGACCGCCTTGACTGGTCCCTGTCAAAGGTGATCCGCATCGAGGCGGGCACTGTGAGTCTGTCCGTCACCGACCTCCAGGCCACGCTCCGCCTGTACGAGGTCACCGACGAGCAACTCGTCGAAGAACTGGAGCGGGCGGCACGCGGCAGCAAGGGCCAGTCGTGGTGGTCGGAGTACAACGACATCATCTCGCCTCCGTTCGCCCAGTTCCTGGGCTACGAGAGCGCGGCGGATTCCGTTCGTGCCTACCACCCCACCCTCATTCCCGGCTTGCTCCAGACCGCGGACTACATCGCCACGCTCTTCGCCGTCACACCGGGCGTCACCCAGGCGCAGCGACGCATCGACCTCAGGACGGCCCGGCAGGAGCGCATCTTCGGAGACGGGGAGCCGAACGTGACCACGATCGTGGACGAGTCCGCAGTGCGCCGCCTCGTCGGTGGCGCGAGCGTCATGCGCAACCAGTTGGCACACATCAAGCAGTTGGCAGACAGCGAGAAGATCAAACTCCAGGTCCTGCCGCTCAGCGCCGGCGCCCACGACAGCCTGGAGGACAGCTTCGTCCTCTTCGGCTACCACGACGACGAGGACGTGCTGTACATCTCCGGGCCGGGCGGTGTCCTCACCAACCGGGACAACCGCGAGATGGTCGCCCGCTATCAGGAGTGCTTCGAGGACCTGACCGACAAGGCGCTGAGTCAGGAAGCCTCGGTCTCGCTGCTCGACGAACTCCTCAGCCAACTGAACGTAAATCGTTCCTGAATCCGACCAGGCACCGACGGGGGCACAGAAGGCCATGGTGAACGAGAAACGGAGGCGAAAGGACCGGCGCCCAGGCGCCGGCCGCTCCCCCGGCGCGACCACGCGGCCGAAGAACCGGGCTCCTGCCCGCGAACCGTCGGTGCCTGGCCCTCTCACCGCGCAGGGCATCACCAGCGACGAGGCCTGCACGCGCCTGCGGCGCCTGCGCCACGACGACACGGACAACGCCATACGCCGCAGAAGGGCGCACACGGACGACCTGATACGGGTCCTGCGCAACCTGACCGCGCTGGCCGTGTTCTGCTCGGCCACCCTGACCCTGGTCGCCTACGCCGGCGTCCGGATGGGCATCCCACCCGAGGCATGCGTGGCGGGCAGCTTCAGTGCGGCCGTCCTGCTGGTCAGGACTTTCGCGAAGGCGTTCGAGTCGGTGCGTGCCGCACTGCCGGACGCGCCAAAAGACCCACCGTCCACCGATGAGCGGTAGCGGGCGCCGAAGCCCACCACCAGCCTGCGCCTGCGGTCACCAGGAGCAGGACCAGCGCCCATACGACCAACCGAACGGCGAGCCCTCCACCCAGCAAGGAGGCCGCCGCGCCGACCGCCGCGGCAACCAGTCCCGTCACCAGGCAGTACCAGACAAACCCGCCCCCGCCGGACGGGCCGCTCCCACCTCGATCGTCAGCATCACAACGGTTCATGATCGCCTCCAGCGGTCTCTCCCCTGCCGAAGTACGCTAGCGCGACGCGCCAGGCGGGCAACGGGAAACAGAGGACCGCCCGCCCGGGGAGTTTGGAGTCCCGTATCCGGACCTCGGACGGAAGAAAGCCGACCTCACAGCAATCCTCATTTGTTCCCGCACCGCTGTAACTACTCTTCCGCCACGTAATCGGGGCCGTCTCCTCAGCCAACACCGCCTCCTCCCAACCGCATGCCGGATGCTCATAGCTCACGAGCGGCTCGCAGACCAGACGCGGGTCACGATCCAGGCAGCGGAAAGCGCCCGGCGGCCCGCCGCGCAGAGAGGTTCTACCCACGGCGCGCGCTCCTCAACAAGGCACGCTCCCTCACCCAGGGTCTTTGCGCCACGCTGCGACTCTCTACGCGGCACCGAGGTCACACCACACGTACTTGCCCCGGTCGGCGCCTCTGGCCAGCGGGTGCCAGCCCCAGACGTCGGCGCAGGCCTGGACGAGGGTCAGCCCTCGGCCCGTTTCCGAGTCCAGGGAGGACTGGCCCAACGCCGGTGCGGGGTCAGGGGGTTCGGGGTTCGCGTCCCACGCCCCGATACGGAGGACTCCGTCCCGCCAGCGGAGGCGTAGGGCGGCGGGGCCCTTCGTGTGGCGTACGGCGTTGGAGATCAGCTCCGTTGCGAGGAGCTCGGCGACGTCCGTAAGGCGGATCAGGCCGTGGATCGTGAGGATGAGGCGGAGGGTTCGGCGGCAGACCGTCACCGCGCGGGGGTCGTGAGGGATGTGGAGCGTGTACTCCCAGGGCTCGCTGGCGTTTTGGGGCATGCGTGAACTCCGGTTCAGGTGTGGGGAGTTGGAGGTCAGCTGCGGGTGGCGGGCGGTGGCTGTGTCACGGCCGTCATGGCAGGACGGAGTGGTGCGCTTCCGGAGCCCCGGATCTTCGCAGCGTGTGCGTCGCGTCACTGACGGTAGGTCCTTAAATTAGGACCGCGCAAGTTGTTGCCGTAATCTTCCCCCTGAACGAGTCACTGCCTCCCGGCAGTTGGGGGGCGAGGAGGAAGCCATGCCGCGTCGACGGCAGCCCACCGCACGCCAGGTACGCCTGGGCTCCGAGCTGCGCAAACTGCGCGAAGCCGCAGGCTTGAAGGCCCGCGAAGCCGCCGAACTGCTCGGAGCCGACTCCGTCCAGATGAGCCAGATCGAGTCCGCCATCGCGGGCGTGAGCGAGACACGCGTACGCCGACTTGCCGCCCACTACTCCTGCACGGACGAAGAGTTGATCTCGGCACTGGTCGCGATGACCACCGACCGCACGCACGGCTGGTGGGAGGAGTATCGCGGCCTGCTGCCCACGTCGTTCCTGGACCTGTCCGAGCTGGAGCACCACGCCACCTACCGCTGGGACGTGGACTTCCTGCACGTCCCCGGCCTGCTCCAGGCGGAGGACTACGCACGCGGAATCCTCGGGTACCGGGTTCCCGAACTACCCGAGGGCGAGCTCGACTTGCGTGTCCGGCACCGGCTGGAACGACGCGTCATCCTCGAAGGCCCCCGGCCGATCCCGTACGAGGCAGTGATTCACGAATCGGCATTGCGCATCCGGGTCGGTAACCGCGCCGCAGCACGAATTCAGCTCGCCCACATACTGGAACTCTCGGAAGCGGACCATGTGACCGTGCGCGTGATCCCCTTCGACCTGGACGGTTTCGCCGGCGCCGACAGCGCCATGGTGTACGCGGGCGGCCCCGTACCCAAGCTGGACACGGTCGTCCGCGATTCGCCTCAAGGGGCGGGTTTCATCGACTCGGAAGCCCAACTGAGCGCATATCGAACGCTTTTCCGTAGAATGGAGCGTGCGTCGCTCGGTCCCGAACGATCGCGTGACTTCATCCACCGGCTGGCGAAGGAACTATGAGGCGCACGATGAGCACCCCTCTCACCTGGCAGAAGTCATCCTTCTCGGGTAGTGGTGACGGCAACGCCTGCGTCGAACTCGCCTCCACCCCCCGCACCGTCCACCTCCGCGAAAGCGACGCCCCCTCCATACAGCTCGTCACCACCCCCACCCCCCTCTCCCACCTCCTCCACGGCATACGTTCCGGCGCCGTCGGCCGCGTATGAAAGTGGCCCGGGACGCCAAGTCCCGGGCCACTCAGATGCCTTCAGTGGGGCAGGGTCAGGAAAGAACGCCCGCACCCGTCGTCTTCAGCAGCTCCGCCGGCAGGCTGTTCGCCGAGGTCTGGAGGCCCGCCGTCAGGGTCGGCTTCCAGTTGACCGTCGTCTTGAGCTTCTTCGAGTTCGCCGCGTTGTATGCGGCGACGATGTCGGTGGACTTGGCGTTGACGAGGTTGCCGGTGCCGGCGACCGAGCCCGTGCCGTCGCCGCTCAGGAGCTTGGCGACGTTCGCGCCGGACGGGATGGTCCAGGAGTTGTGCTCGGCGACGACCTGGGCCTTGGCGCGGGAGTCGAGGCTGTACTTGGGGGCGTAGCCGTTGAAGGTCGTCGTGTCATAGACGTTGTTGTAGAGGTGGATCTGGCCGATGCGGGCCAGCGGGGCGCGCTGGGTGATGCCCTTCCACACGTTGTGGTGGATGGAGACGCGCAGCTTGCCGACGCTGTCGGTGTCGCTGCCGCCGATCAGCATCGTCTTGTCGTGGTTGGTGAACTGGTTCCGCTCGACGGTCACCAGGTCCGAGCCGTTGGTGATGTCGAGGGCGCCGTCGTGGATCTGGTACTTGCGGCCGAAGTACGTCTGCTCGGACTTGTCGAAGAACGGCGCGTCGCTGAACGTGTTGTGGTCCGCCCAGACGTGGGTCGCGCCGCGCAGCGTCACCGAGTCGTAGTTGGAGTTCCACTCGCCGGAGGAACCGTCCGTCGGGTCCCACTGCGGGAAGCAGTCCTCGGTGGCGGTGAGGGAGAGGTTGCGGATGATGACGTTGTCGACGTCCTGCACCTGCAGACTCCCGCCGGTGATACCGGCCTTGGTGCCCGGGACGCCCACGACGGTGGTGTTGGCCGGGACCCGGAAGACGATGTTCTTCTTCTGCTTGCTCTGGGCGGCCGCGCGGGCCTTCTCCTGCGTGCCCGCGGGCGCCTTCTTGCCGTACGTGGCCGGGTCGAACGCCTTCAGGTACGCGGACAGCGAGTACCCCGTGCCGGAGGCGTAGTCGGCGCAGGTCAGCTTCTTGCCCGCGTCGTCCGTGTTGGCGTCGATCGTGCCCTTGACCTGGATGATCCTCGGCGTGGTGTCGCTCGCCGAGCCGAGCGCCTTCACCAGCTGGGCGCGGGTACTGACGGTGAAGGTGTGCGCGGAGTCGGCCTTCGAACCGCCCGTCGTGCCCGAACCGGACGCCGCCCAGCCGTCCTTGGCGGGCAGTGCCTGGTGCGCCAGGTCGACCACACCCGCGTTCGCGTTCATCACGAAGGGGACGGCGCCGAGACCCGCGGCCGCCACGGCAGCGGCAGAGAGGAGAGCGGTGCGCCGCTTGCGGAGGGACCTGCGGTGGGAGGGGGATGCCACGGATGAGTCCTTACGTGGTTCTTGTGGGGCTCGTGCGTTGTGTGGAGCCCCTGTGCACGGAGTTCCGACTCATCTGTGGTCGCGGCGACCGGAAAGGTTGCCCTCTTCTTTCAGACCATCCCTCAGGACACAGCCGGCCCCGTGACGAACCGTCCATTCGCGTCGTACGGCCAGACGTTGGGCTTGCAGCCGAGCATCCCCTTGATCTGCTGCATCATCGCCGGGGCCGGCTTCCCCGTTCCGGGGCACGTCACATGGCCGTGGCCGAGGAAGTGGCCGACCTCGTGGTTGATGATCAGCGCACGGTACGCGTCCACGTCGGCGGCGTAGACCGGCGTCGCCAGCAGCCACCGCTTGAGGTTGACGACGACGTCCTTGCCCACGTTGCAGTTGACCTCGCCGCGCGTGTTCAGCCCGTACTTTCCGCAGATGGCGTCCACCGTTCCCGGCGTGGCGAGCCGTACGACGAAGTCGGCCGTACCGCTGGAGACGCGACGGAAGCCCGAGCGGCCGTCGGCCGTCCAGCCGCGCGGGTCGGCGAGTATGCCCTCCACCTGCTCGGCGACATCGGCCGCCGACTGCGTGAGGCCGTCCTCGACGACGACCTTGTAGCTCAGGACCCGGCCGCCCTTCCCCCCGACGGTCCCGCTCGTGCCGCCCGCGGTGGCGAACGTGCCGGGACCCGACGCCGGGATCTCGGGCGCGGAGGAGGACGAGGAGGCGGAGGGGCTGCCCTTTCCGGACGGCTCGGCGTCGGCCTCTCCGTCGGCCTCCCCGCCGGCCTTCCCAGCGTCCTCCTCGGCGCCCTCTGCGGGCTTCTCGCTCGCCCCGGCCGACTCCGTCCCGCCGCTCGGTTCCGGTGTCCGGTCCGGCGCCGGGCCGGACGGCGACGAGGAGACGGCGGATCCGTCCGCGGCGTCGGAGGACGAGGATGTCGTCCAGTTCACGGCCACAGCGACGGCGATCACCAACGCGACCAGCGCCGCCAGGCCGCCGAGTAACGGACCCTTGCTCTTCCGGCCGCGCCCGCCCGAACGTCTGCCGGAACCCCCGGGGCCACCAGGTTGCGCGACCCCTCTGCCACGACGCCGGGACGGTCGGGAGGCGGAGGACCTCCTGGTCGAGGACGGCTTCGTGCGACGGGCAGTCGTGTTCATGGTCATCAAGAGTGAGTACGGCATGTGATGGGATATCGCTCAGCCGATAACGAAGAGATAACGACCGATCGCCCGCCCGGCCTATGTGATCGTCCCGTGACAGTTCCCCCACCGGCGCCCGTACCCGCCTCAACTCCCCAGAGGCGTACGGATACTGAGCACATGCCACGCGTCCTGCTGATCGAAGACGACCGAGCCGTACGGGAGGGCGTCCGGCTCGCACTGCGCCGCCAGGGGCACGACGTCACCGTCGCCGGAACCGGCGAGGAGGGGCTGGCCCTGCTGCGGTCCTTCCGGCCGGACGTCGTCGTGCTCGACCTGATGCTGCCCGGCCTCAGCGGTCTCGAGGTGTGCCGCCGGATCCGTACCGAGGACCAGGTGCCGATCGTCATGGCGACCGCCCGGGGCGACGACACGGACATCGTGGTCGGACTGGAGGCCGGGGCGGACGATTACGTCGTCAAGCCGGTGCGGGCACGCGTGCTCGACGCCCGTATCCGCGCGGTCCTGCGCCGGGTCGGCGGCGCACCCAACCCCGACGGCATACCGAAGATCGAGAGCCACGGCGACGACGGCGAACTGACCATCGACCGGGCCGGGTTGGCCATCACCCGGCGGGGTGTGCCCGTCGCCCTCGCCCCTTCCGAACTACGGCTCCTGCTGGCCCTCTCCGCCTCGCCCGGCGTCGACGAAGGTGACCGTGACGATCCCCCGGCGCCGGACAGGCCGAGGGTTCCGGCGAGACGTGCCCCGGGTCCACGGCAGCGGAGTGACGGGCGGCCGACCAAACGGGGCAGCGGGTGCCGGGGTGCCGCGCGCGCCGGCTGTGGCCCTTGCGCGCGCGGCGAACCGGGCTGGTGTCAGGGTCAGGAACCCTGCGCACCTGTCGGGACACAGTTGGGGTCAGCCAACCGGTGTCACCATCTCGCCCTTCTCTCGGGTCGCGAGGTCGCGCTCCCTCGGCGTCTCCAGCTTCTCCCAGTTGTTGTCCCAGGTGAACTCGGAGTCGTCCTTGCTGCCCGCGGTCTCATAGACGCGGCCGTTCTTGGTCAGCACCTTGATCCAGGCGTCGTCGTCTCCGTCGGTCGAGATGGAGATGGCGCAGGCCTTGTCGGGGAAGCCGCGATTGTCGCTGATCTTGTCCCATTCGTATTCGCTCGGTTCCCCGTTGAAGGTCCGCTGCCCGGCGAACGCCTTCCCGTCGATCAGCACGGCGCTGAGCTCCACCCTGGGATCCTGGATGCGGGGCGGCAGGACGACCGAGTCGATGTCCGAGCACTCCTGCTTGTCCCGGTCCCGGTCCCGGTCCTCGCACTCTTCGTGACCCGGTCCGGTGGGCGTCTGAGCCTTCCCCTCCGGCTGGTACTTCTCGTGGTGCCCGTTCTCCTTCTTGCAGTCTTCGTTCGACGGGCCGGCCACGACGCTGTCGGCGGCCGGGGTGACCGAAGCCGATGCGGGAGTCGCGACGCCTGCGAACACGAGAGCGAGCGAGGCAACAGCCCCGCCGGTCAGCCACGCGCCACGGGTAGCGAGGGGGCTCAGGGAGGACCTTGTCCTGAGTTCAGGACTCATGCATTGCTCCTTTGATCCGAAGGTACAGATGTGCGAGTGCACCGGAAGCGAGTTCGAGCTTCCTCTGCAAACATCGGGTCGCGGGCGCAACGACTGAAGGACTTCTCCGTACGATCAACAGATCAGCCGACACGCGAAACTCCAATGGGTTCCTGCGCGAAAGCGAATCGGAAACCGGACACTCGGCAAGCCGCAGCAAGGCGGACGGGGTCGCGTACGGACGGTCTCCCGGGTCGAGTCGCCAGGAGTGGTGTTGCCGTGGAGCCGTCGATCTGCCTCGGCGCGATCGCCGGGCACGATCGCCGGAAACGAGTCGAACAAGGCGAATGTCTCGAACACACCTTGCATCCGCCCGGAGTCCGAGGACTGTTACGGTGGCCCCGCCTGTGGCATGTCCACGATTCATCCGTATGGTTTCGCCATGGCAGTCCCCGAGGTCATCCCGATCGCCTACGAGCCGCGCCACCGCACCGAGGCCATCGGTCACTACGCGGAGGGGCAGTTCCTGGGGTCGATCACGTACGCGTTCCCCGAGGGATACCGGCCCGACGACGGCTGGGAAGAGCACAAACGTCTCTACGCGGTGCTCCACACCTTCGACGCCGAGGGCCGTTACCGGGACTCGGACATCTGGTGTGCCGGCACCTGGGCCGAGCAGCAGCGCGCCCCGGAGGGCCAGGACTCGGTCCTCGCCCGGGCCCAGGCCCACCTGGCCAAACTCCTCAGGAGCCTTCCCCGGCGCCGGTACACGGACATCGCGGTCCGCCCCTTCCGGCTCACCGTCGACGGCGTGCTGTTCGGCATGCTGACCGGCGAGGACGAAGGGGAGCCCTGGGCCGAGCTCTACCCGGACCGGCTGGGCTTCGGCCCACCCTGGGACGGGCTGTACGAGACCTGATCCGCCCGACAGGCCGTGGCCCTGGACCCTGCCCCGGTCCCTAGCTCATCTGCGCCTTGACGTGGTCGATGACCTCGTTGAACTCCTTCGTCGGCGAGAAGTCGACGTACTCGACGTCCTCAAGCGCCTCCGGTACGTGGCCCGGCGCCCAGTAGAAGGCCTGCCCCGCCTCGTAGACCTCGCTCCCGGCCTTGGTACGCATCCTGAGCCGCCCCTTGAGGAGGTATCCCCAGTGGGGGCACTGGCACTGGTCGTCGGGCAGGCCCTTCACCGCCGGTGCCATGTCCGTACCCTCGGGGAGGGTGGCGAAGGCGACGCTCATGCCTCCGCCCACTTCCTGCATGCGCAGTTCCACACCGTTGCCCTCGATCGCGACGGGTGTGTCGTTCCGCGTGGCTGCCGTCATGATTCCTCCATGGCCGGTCCGCTGCGGGGTCTCGGGGTCCGCTTCTCGGGAATCTCCGCTCATGGGATTCTCGGCGTCTCGGGAATCTCCGCCTCCTTCCAGTCTGGCCCCGGGGGCCATGGAATGCGACAGCTCGCCTACCGCCGGCCGCCCCCGAAGCCTCCCTCCGGTGCCTCGCCCGCCGTCACCGTGGCGATGCGCTCGGCCGAGCCCAGGGTGCCCGAGGAGGCCAGGCCTCCCGTACCCGTACCGGACTTCGTGCCGCCCGAGTGGATCTCGTACTCCTCGCCGTTCTTCACCGCGGAGGACGAGTACACGACGTTCTGGATCGACTTCGAGGTGACGTACGTGGCGACCACCTTGCCGTCGGAGTCGACGACGTGGAGGGTCGTGCCGGCCGGGACCGACGAGTCGAGGGTGGCGGAGAGCCAGCCCTGTTCGGAGTCGGTGGAGGGGGCGACGACCATGCCCGCGCTGCCTGCGGCCAGCAGGACTCCGCCGCTGATCGCGAAGTCACCGTTCACGTCGAGCGCGCCGTTGCCACCCTGCTGCGGGCCGTTGACGACGACCGTGCCGCCGGTGATCTCGGCGGTGCCGTTGGAGTCCAGCCCGTCGCCCTCGGAGTCGACGACCAGGGTGCCGCCGCTGACGGTGAGCTTGAAGTCACCGACGCTCTCACCGCCGCCTCCGCCACCCGGGCCTCCGCCGAAGCCGCCCCCGCCTCCGCCTCCATCTGATGTGCTCGTACCGCCGGCCGCGTTGATCCCGTCGTCGCTGGAGCGGATGTCCACCGTGCCGCCGTTCACAGAAATGTCGGCACCCTCGACACCCTCGACAGCGGACGTGACCTTCAACGTCCCCTTGTCGACGGTCAGATCGCCCTCCGCGTGGACCCCGTCGTCGCCGCTCGCGGCGGTCACCTTCGCCCCGTTGACGTGAACAGCACCATCACTGTGGACGGCGTCGTCGGAGGCGTCCACAGCGACGGTTCCGCCCTCCAGGACGTTGATCACGCCCGCCTTCAGCCCCTTCGTGGACGCGTCGTCCGAGGGCTGCGTACCGCTGCCGCCGCCGCTCTCGACGGTCAGCGTGCCGCCGGTGGCGACCAGGTCGGTGGCCGCGTCGACCCCGTCGCCCTTCGCGGTCACCTTCACGGTACCGCCGCCGACGGCGACGTAACCGGAGTCCTTGTCCTCGGAGTTGTCGGCCTTGAGGCCATCTCCACCGGCCGTGACGGTAACCGAACCGCCCTCGACGATCAGGTAGTCCTTGCCGCGGATGCCGTCGTCCACGGCATCGACCACGATCGTGCCGGAGGCGATCACCAGACCGTCCGTGCTCGCGATCCCGTCGTTGCCGTTGCCGCGCACGGTGAGCTTCCCGTCGCCCGTGACGGTGAGGTCGGCGGCGCTGTGAAGCGCGGCATTGGCTTCGACATCATCGGCGTACGAGTCGGCGTCGCCGAGGGTGTTCTCGCTGCCGTCGGCGAGGATCACGACGGCCTCGTCCGCCTCGGTGACGTCGATCGCGGCGCCGGAGGAGTGGGAGATCTTCGCCCCGTCGAGCACCAACTTCACGTCCTGGTCGGGCGCGTTGATGACGATCTGCCCGTCGGAGAGGGTGCCGCTGATGCGGTAGGTACCGCTGGCGGTGATGGTCACGGTGGCGCCCTTGGCGGTAGCCCCGTCCCCGTCCACGGAGGCCGAGTCGCCCTTGAGCTGGACCGCGACGGCGTCCGACTCCTCCCACTCGGCGTCGGAGTCCTCGGCGTGCGACTCCTTGTTGTCGGCGAGCACGGCGGCGGCGTCCTGGCCCCCGTCGACGGCGGCTGCGGACCCGCTGGTACCGGAAGAACCCGACGAGGAGGCGCCGGAGTCGGAATCGCTCCCGGAGGAACACCCGGCGAGCGCGGCCGTGGCGAGCACCATCGAGGCGAGGGCGCCGACGGCCTTCGTACGAAACCGTCGTGCCGTCCACGAGGACTTGCTCAGGTGAGTGTTGGGGCGCGTGTTCATGCGGGTCTCCCGTCGAGCGCGGTCGGAAAGTGGCGCCGCAGTACGGGCAGCCAGCGGTTGGAGGGCAGGTCGGGACGGAGGGCGGCGAGCCCGGTGCCGTACTTCGACACGGGACAGGGCCGGTGCTTGAGCGACCAGAGCAGCCGGTCGGCACCGGAGCCCGCCCGGCCCGCCTTGGTCTCGACGATGGCCCGGTCCGGGGTACGCAGCGCGGTCCCGTCGGGCAGCGCCCAGGTCAGATCGGTGTCGACGGTCAGCCGGCTCCCGGTGGCCGGGAGGAAGAGGGTCGTACGCCGGTAGTACGTGGTCAGCGCGGGTACGAAGCGCAGGCGCCCGGAGTTGATCCCGGCCTCGGCGAGCACGGTGTCGGCGTACGCCCGGGCATCGGGCCCGAGCCGCCGGACGTCCCCCTCGTACGGGATGCGCTGTTTGACGGTGGTGCCGCGCGGGCCGCGTGTCTTGACCTCGAAGTAGTGGCGCCCGGAGTCGAGATAGGTACGGATCCGGAGCTTGAACCGCCGTCGGCGATGGCGGGCCGCGCCCAGGTACCCGTCCATCTCCGGAGTGTCGAAATAGACGGACCGGTACGCGAACTCCCGTGCGCCGTCCACGTCCAGGACACGCGTGTCCTCGTCGAGGCCGCCGAGCACGAGGGGCAGATCGGCGACGGGCAGCATGTACTTGCGGTCCAACCGGGTCAACAGCGAGGCCTGCGCGACGAGTTCGTCGAGCCCGATGGCCGGCAACGCACCGACCACGCGCCCGACGGAATCGGACTCGAACTCTGACTCTGACTCGAATCCGAGGGCTGTCATGCCCGCACTCCGCGCCCGCGGGGGGAGTCGTCGGTACGGGGGTTGCCCTCCCGGGGCTTGGTAACTGCGGCCCGGGAGGCGTTGGGGACCACGTACCGGACCTCGACGAGCGTCGTGTCGTTGACGAGGTCGATGCCCTTGACGGACAGGTTCAGCACCCGCCCGCCCAGCAGCACTTCAAGATGCGCGCGCAGGGCCGCCTCGTCGGTGTACGCGGAGTCCAGGCGCAGCTCCCGCTGCCGGTGACGCGGGAACAGCCGGGGATGGTCACCGGCGTAGAGGGTGGCCACGACGAGCACCATCAGCCCGGTGTGCAGAAGGTCGAGGGACTCGGAAAGCCCGGTCAGCAGCCCGAGCGCCAACGCCGAGAAGTAGTACGCGATCTCGTGCTGCGCGATCTCGTACGACCGCAGCCTGATGATCGACAGAACCCCGAAGAGCCCCATCCCCATCCCGATCCCGACCGACGTCGACCCGAGCACCATCGCCACGGCGAGCACCCCGACATTGACCCCGAGAAACGCGGCGACGAGGTCCCGCCGGTGATGCCGCGGGAAGTAGACCACGAAGGTCAGGAGAGAAATGGCGACGAGATCGGCACCTACGAGTAGCAACCGGTCCATGTCAGCGGTCTCCCTGGGGTCTGCCGTCGACCGCTGATATGCCATCGACCGCGATGAATGCGCTCATGGTGACGACGATCGGGGGTCCGCCTGTGGGTTCCCTTTGGGTTTCCTTAACCAGCGTTGAGAAGTACGCACGGGAAACCAGGGGTGAACTCAACACCAAGGAGGGCGCTTTGTGTACGAATTCCGCCCTGATCCGATCACTTCGGGCGTGACCCTGTTGATGACGCAGAGTGGTGGATAAAGTCGCCGATGCGGACAGCCGAGAGGCTGTTGAACGGCAGCCGTCACGGGGGCGATGGGCATGGCGGAGCGGCTTCTGCTGGACGTGGACGAAGACGGCAGGGTGAGCGTGTCCGCGTGGCGGGCCGGTGAGGCGCTTCCCAATCGGGCTGGTGATCCGGTCCCGCTGGTGTGGCCGCTGGACGGACCGGCGCTGGAGGAGTTGCGCTGGTATCTGGAGGACTACCTGCGGGCACCGTTCGGCGTGTACGGGGAGCGCGGGCCCCGGGTGGAGGCCCAGTTCGCGAAGTGGGGCTCCCAGGTCTTCGAGGCGGTGTTCGGTTCCGGTCCAGCACGTGATGCCTACACGCGGGCGCGGGCACGCGGTGGCCCGGTCGAGATCGTCGTCCGGTCGGGAACGGCCCAGCACCTGGGCCTGCCGTGGGAACTGATGGCCGACCCGGAGCGGCCGACGCCGATCGCGCTCGACGACCAGGTGGTGGTGTCCCGCAGCCTGCCGACCGCCGCCCTGGGCGACGTGTTCACGGTCGGAGGCTCCCGGCTGCGCGTGTTGATGGTCATCTCACGGCCGTCCGGTACCGCCGATGTGGGCTACCAGATGATCGCCCGGCCGCTGCTGCGCCGCTTGGAGGCGGTGCGCGGGCAGGTGGACCTGGTGGTGCTGCGTCCACCGACGCTGGAGCACCTGGAGAGCGTGCTTGAGGAGGCGCGGGAGGCGGGGGAACCGTTCCAGATCGTGCACTTCGACGGGCATGGGGTGTTCGGGCAGGCGCCGGGTGGTGGGGGTGCCGGGGGCGGGTGGCCGTCGTCGGTCATGTACGGGGATCGTCCCGGTCCGCAGGGAATGCTGGCGTTCGAGAAGGCAACGGGCGGCTCTGACCTGGTGCCTGCGGGGCGCGTGGCGCAGGTGCTGAAGAAGTCCCAGGTGCCGGTGGTCGTCCTCAACGCCTGCCAGTCGGCGGTGCTGGGCTCCCAGCTCGAAGCGGCGGTCGCCACGCGGTTGCTTCAGGAGGGCGCCGGCGCGGTGGTGGCGATGGCGTACAGCGTGTACGCGGTCGCGGCGGCGGAGTTCATGACGGCGTTCTACGAGCGGTTGTTCGCCGGGGATCTGTTGTCGGCGGCGGTGTCGGCGGGGCGCCAGCGCTTGGACCGGCATCCGTTGCGGCCGTCTCCGAAGGGGTTGATGCCGCTGGCGGACTGGGTGGTGCCGGTCGTTTATACGCGGACTGACGTGCACTTTGCGGGGTTGCGTACCGGCCGCGGTCAACAGGATTCTTTGGATCAGCTGTTGGACCGGATGCGGGAGCAGCCAGCTGTCGAAGACGCCGAGGCCGGCGAGGCGGACCCGGAATCCGCGCTGGCGGCCGTGGGCGAGTTCACCGGCCGGGATGCACTGCTCTACACGCTGGATACGGCTGCCCGGTTGAACCGTGTCGTCGTGTTGTACGGGCCCGGGGGAACCGGCAAAACCGAGCTGGCCAAGACGTTCGGGCGGTGGTGGCGGGACACGGGTGCGCTGGACGACGTACGCGGGGTGATCTGGCACTCCTTCGAGCCCGGTGTGGCGAGCTTCGGGCTGGATGGGGTGATCAACAGTGTCGGACTGGGGTTGTTCGGCGCACAGTTCGCCCTCTTGGACCGGGAAAAGCGCCAGGGCCTTGTGGAGAAGACACTTACTACTCATCGACTACTGCTGATCTGGGACAACTTCGAATCCGTCCACACTCTGCCCGATCCCACCCATGCCACCCAGCCCTTGACCGAACCCGAGCGCGAGGAGCTGCGCGGCTTCCTGGACCGCATCGCCGCCAAAGGCAAGAGCGCGATCATCGTGACCAGCCGCACCCCGGAGGACTGGCTCGGCGCCGAGCGACGGCGGATCGAGGTGGGCGGCCTGGAGACGGACGAGGCCAACGAATACGCGGAACAGCTTCTGTCCTCCTATCCGGACACCAAGCCGCACCGAGAAACGAAGGCGTTCGGCGAACTGATGCAGTGGCTGGATGGACACCCGCTCAGCATGCGGCTGATCCTGCCTCGCCTGGACAGCGCGGCTCCGCGGGATCTGCTGGCCGGCCTCCAGGGCACCACACCGTTGGCCGACACCGACGGCAACGACCGCACCACGTCGCTGTCCGCCAGCATCGCGTATTCCTTCACGCACCTCTCCTCGCCGGATCAGCACGCTCTTACTGTTGTCAGCCTCTTCCATGGGGTTGTTGATGCGGACGTGTTGGGCCTGTTTTCGGCAGTTCCCGAGGTGCCCGAGTGGTATCAGGGCCGCGCCGGCTCCGAGTGGGCGCAGGTTTTGGAGCGGGCGACGGAGGTGGGACTGCTGACATCTCTGGGCTCGGGTATGTACCGCATTCATCCGGCCCTGCCCGCCTATCTGACCTCTTTCTGGCAGACTCTGGCCCTTGGCCGCCACCAAAAGCTGCGCAGAGCTGCCGAACTCGCTCTCCTCGACGCATACGCCTCCTTCGGCGGATGGCTGCTCCAGCAGATTCGGAGCGGTGACGCCCAGTTGGCCATGGTGTTGATCCACCTCCAACGGAGGACTCTGGGGAGCCTTCTTGGTTACGCGCTCGACCACAGTCTGTGGGACCAGGCACAGGGCATTGCCCAGCCGCTGGACGCGTACTGGGACGCGCGAGGACTCGTGGAGGAGGCCCGTGCATGGGTCAACCGCGCGCGAGTGGCCGTGGAAGACTCCAATGGCAACGCACCCGACCTGAACTCCTCCGCTGGCGCGCTGTGGCTGTTCCTGACGGGGTCTCAAGCGAACCGACAAGTCACGGCCGGCCAACTCGGCCAAGCCGAACGCGCATACAGAGACGTCCTTCACGCCCTGCAGCTACAACCGGCCACCTCGAAACAGCACAGCCGTCTTGCCATCATCTACCACCAGCTCGGCATGGTCGCCGATGGACGAGGCCGACTGGACGAAGCCGAAGACTGGTACCGCCAATCCCTCACCATCAAAGAAGACCTCAACAACAGGCCCGGCATGGCCAGTTCCTACCACCAGCTCGGCAGGGTCGCCGAAGAACGAGGCCGACTGGACGAAGCCGAAAACTGGTACCGCCAATCCCTCACCATCAAAGAAGACCTCAACAACAGGCCCGGCA
>NZ_JBITFQ010000008.1:219925-366545 GCF_044456225.1 Streptomyces sp. NPDC050988
CGCATGGCCAGCACCTACCACCAGCTCGGCAGGGTCGCCGAAGAACGAGGCCGACTAGACGAAGCCGAAAACTGGTACCGCCAATCCCTCACCATCAACGAAGACCTCGGCGACCGACCCGGCATGGCCAGCACCTACCACCAGCTCGGCAGGGTCGCCGAAGAACGAGGCCGACTAGACGAAGCCGAAAACTGGTACCGCCAATCCCTCACCATCGAAGAAGACCTCAACAACAGGCCCGGCATGGCCAGTTCCTACCACCAGCTCGGCGTGATTGCCGAAGAACGAGGCCGACTAGACGAAGCCGAAAACTGGTACCGCCAATCCCTCACCATCAAAGAGGGCCTCGACAATAAGCCCGGCATGGCCAGCACCTACGGGCAACTCGGCCTTCTGGCCGAGAACCAGCAGCAGCCGGGGGAGGCTCTCAAGTGGATGGTCCAATGCGTCACCCAGTTTGAGCAGTTCCCTCACCCATCGACCGGCCCCGGCCCAGCCCACCTCAAGCGCATGACCAATTCCCTGGGAATCGGCGCCCTCGAACAGACCTGGCAGTCAGTCACAGGCAGCCCCCTGCCCCCGTCCATCCGCGCCTTCGTCCTCGCAGAAGACCCACCCGCCACCGACTGAGCACCGCAAGGAGACCACCCATGGCCGACCCGGTCGAACTCGGCGCCCGAGCCGCGGCAAAGCGGCTGATCACGCCGCATGCCCCGGCGCTCACCACGGACGTGGAAGTCGCCCTCCACACCCGCGGAACCACAACCCGCCCCGACCAGTACGTCGACCCCGTCTCCCTCGGTGCCCTCATCGTGAGCATCGCCAGCCTCACCTGGACCGTTTACAACGACCTCAGGAAGAGCAACCCCACGCCACCACCCGAGGCAGTCACCCGCCGCGTCCGCGTGCAGCTCGACCGGCTCGACACACCCCAGGCGGGGATCAGCCCGGCAGAGCGCGAGCGCTGCATCGACATCACCATCGAGGAAACGCTCAACAGCGCCCAGAACGGCGACGGGTCGACCTGATCAGCGGCCTCGCCGTGAGCGCCTTCGTCCGCCTCGGCCTCGGCGAAACGCTCGGCCGCTCACACCTGCACCCGATTCCGACACAGGCAGCTCGCCGATGCGGGCCGCGGTGTCGCCAGTACTTGGGCAGACCCAGACCGAGTCCGCTTCGGGTGGCTCGGGCACCGGGGCCAGACCGCCGACTGAGCAGCATGGCGGGCCTGCCGTCCGGCTCCGCGTACACACACTGGCCGGAGCCGTCGGGGGCGTAGAGCATGACCCCACGAGACTCGTCTCGTCGTCGTCCGCGGTCAGGGACGGTTCGCCCGGAGGTGGTGGAGGAGGGCGGCGAGGCCGGTGGGGGTGGCGGAGAGTATTCGGGCGGGGTCATCGCTTTCACGGAGGAGCAACAAGCCGTCTCCGGGGGCGAGTTCAACGCACTCGTTGCCGTCTCCGCCACCGGAGAATGAGGATTTCTGCCACTGGATCACGGCTCACAGCTCCTTCGTCAGTCGGCTGATGTAGTCCCGAGACCGGGCAGGTGTCAGGGCTGCCGACTCCACCCTACGGAAGAGCGTTCGCATGGCCAGCAGTCGAGCAGAGGCGTCCAGGAACATCGAGCCGTACGGGGCGTCCCGCTGCACGGTGTCCAGCGCCGGTACCCGCCCACCGGCGTAGAGCATCATCGCGCCCGCCCCGGCAAACCCATCGGCGTCGAACGGGATGACCCGCACGCTTACGTTCGACCGCTCCGACTGGCGCAGCAACTCGTCGAGTTGAGCACGGGCACCCCGGCGATCGGTGACGCGCGTGCGCAGTACGGACTCGTGGAGCACCGCCTCGTAGGGGGCTCCGGAGAGGATCTGTTGGCGGCGCATCCGGTGCTCCACTCGCAACTCCACCTCGTTCTCGGGAAGTTCCGGCACCACGTAGCCGAACACCGCCCGCGCGTACTCCTCGGTCTGAAGCAGTCCGGGCACGTGGACGGTACCGACCACCCGCATGAAGGTGGCGTGGTGTTCCAGCTCCGCCAGGTCCTGAAAGACGGCGGGAAGCGCACCTCGGTACTCCTCCCACCACCCGCGCGTACGGTCTGTCGCCATCTCCACCAGGGCGTCGATCAACTCGGTGTCGGAGCAGTCGTACTGCACCCCGAGCTTGCGCACGCGCTCTCCGCTGACTCCCGCGTTGCCCGCTTCGATCTGACTCATCTGAGCCGGGTTGGTCCCCAGCAACGCGGCCGCCTGCCGGGAGGTCAGCCCCGCCGCCTCCCGCAATTTCCGCAGCTCAGCACCGAGGCGTACTTGCCGAGCCGTCGGCTGAATCCTCGCGGGCACACTGCCCCCACTTCCTGAACAACACGGTCCTCGGACGGGGTTGAACGTCCCCGATCGGGTGTCAGGTTACGCGAACGACTTGCCGGGGCGAAACATTTGGCCCTACCGTCGGTGACGCGACGCACACGCTGCGGAACCCCGGGACCCCGGAAGCGCACCGCCCCGCCATGCCACGACGGGAGCGACACAGCCACCGCCAGACAGCCGCCGCGTACTCCATCTCACTGACCACGAACCGGAGTTGACGCATGTCTGAAGCCGTCGAAGAACCCGAAGAACCATTGGAGTACACCCTCCACATCCCCAACGACCTGCGGGCCGTCACGATCTGCCGCCGCACCCTCCGCCTGATCCTCATCGCCCACGGCCTTCCTCACTTCACGGAGGCCGCCGAACTCCTGGCGACCGAGCTGATCACCAACGCCGTGCAGCACACGAAGGGCCCTGCCGCCATACGGCTCCGCGTCTCCGCCGGAGCCCTGCGCATCGGCGTGTGGGACTCGGACCCCAACCCGCCCAGGCCGGCGCACGGCACCACCCCCGACGCCGAACACGGCCGCGGCCTGGCCCTCGTCCACACCTGCGCGGACACCTGGGGCTGGACGCTCCAGCGGGACGCCAGGAGCAGCGGTGAGCCCGGCAAGTACGTCTGGTGCGAGCTCACCCCGGCTGCGTGAACGTCCGCCTGGGCACCCATGGGAATGTTATGTAGATTGAATCTACGTAGAATGCTTCTAGGTACGTAGATTCCCTGTCCGGGAGGCGCCCCATGCCCACCCCCTTCGTAGGCCGTCAGGCGGAGCTGGCTCTCCTCCGCAAGCGTCTCGACCGTGTCACCGCCGGCGGCGCGGGGGCTGCCCTTGCCATAAGGGGGCGGCGGCAGGTCGGGAAGTCGCGGCTCGTGCAGGAGTTCTGTGACGGGGCTCGGCGGCCGTACGTCTTCTTCACCGCGACCAAGGGGGCCTCCCCGGTGGAGGGCATCGCCGCGTTCATGGCCGAGCTGCGGGAGTCCTCTCTCCCCGCCGAACCCGAACTCGTACCGGCGAGCGCGCCGACCAACTGGCCCGACGCCTTTCGCGCGCTCGCGGCCGTGCTGCCCGAGTCGCCCAGCATCGTCGTCATCGACGAACTGCCCTGGCTCGCCGAGCAGGACCCCGTGTTCGACGGGGCGCTGCAGACCGCCTGGGACCGGCTGCTGGCCAACCGGCCCGTGCTCCTGTTGCTGCTCGGCAGTGATCTCCACATGATGGAACGCTTCACGGCGTACGACCGGCCCTTCTACGGGCGGGCCGACAACCTGGTTCTCGGTCCGCTCAACCCGGCCGAGACCGGGGACGCACTGGGGCTGGACGCGGCGGACGCCATCGACGCGCACCTCGTCTCCGGCGGGCTGCCGGGGATTCTGCGCGCCTGGCCGCACGGCACCCCGGCTCTCGACTTCATCGAGGCCGAGTGCGCCGATCCCGCCTCACCGCTCTTCGGGGTCCCCGAGGCCGCCCTCATGGCCGAGTTCCCCGCCCCCGACCAGTCCCGCCGGGTACTGGAGGCCGTGGGAAGCGGCGACCGTACGCACGCCACCATCGCGGCGACGGCCGGGAGCCAGAGTGGAGCGCTGCCCTCCGGGATACTGTCCCCCCTGCTGCGGCGGCTCACTGAGGAGAAGCGTGTCCTCGCCGCCGACACCCCCCTCTCCACACGCCCCGGCAAACCCGCCCTCTACCGCGTGGCCGACAGCAACCTTCGTCTGTATCTGGCCGCGATGCGTTCCGCTCAGGAGCTGTCGAGGCGAGGCCGGCCCGAGGCCGCGTACGCGGTCGTCCAGCGACGATGGGCATCCTGGCGGGGGCGGGCCGTCGAACCACTGATCCGCGAGGCACTGGAACTGGCCGCTGCCTCAGGGGACTTCCCCTGGCCGGACACCGAGTTCGTGGGCGGCTGGTGGAACCGGCAGTTCTCCCCGGAGATCGATCTGGTCGGCGCGGACCGTGCCCCCGTCGCGGGCACCCTCTGCTTCGCGGGCTCCGTGAAGTGGCTGGCCTCGCCGTTCGACCAGCACGACCTGACCGCGCTGCGGACGGGCGCCGCCCAGGTTCCCGGCTTCACTCCGGGCTCCACGGGGCTGGCCGTGGTGTCCTTGTCGGGGGCGACCGGACCCGTGGACGGAAGCGGGATGGGGGGCGGGGTCGAGCTGGTGTGGGGCCCGCGGGACGTCATCTCCGCCTGGTCCTGAGAGCCGAACGTCAGGCGTCGCCTCACCAGGTCAGGACTGGATGTCGTAACGGGATCTCGTAACGGGATCTCGTAACGGGATCCGGTTACGTCCGGACGCGATCTCTCTGGTGTCGGCGTTGGCCCGGGGACGGCATCCCCACGGACGGCAAACCCGGAGGCGGGGCGATGCCCAGCGCTGTGCGGGCCGCGCGGACGTGGTGCATGCCCTCCAGGGCCGTGCGGGTCACCACCGCGTACTCGGCGGGGGTGCGGGCGGTGGCCAGCTGGTGGCGGGCGGTGCGGTGGCGTTCGGCGGCGGCCGACAGTTCGCGGGCCGCGGTCCGGTCGGCCCGCGCCCCGGCGGTGAAGGCGGACAGGCTGCCGCCCAGCCGGACCACCCAGCGGTTGGCCTCGGCCTCCGCGTCCAGGTCGGACATGGCGCCCGCGCCGTTCGACCGCCGCTGTACGACGACCGCGGCCACCGCCCCGACGATCAGCAGCAGTGCGAACAGCACGGCGAATCCCATGATCTCCTCCGGTGGTCTCCTCCGGCGCTGCCGGTCTTCTGCGGGAGGTTCTCATCCCGCACGACCCATGAGACTCCCTGCCGCTGTGCGTCTCCGACGAGAATCCTGTGCGCCACCTGATCAGATGCCCACAAATTGCCGATCCATGGCCGCCGAACGGGCAGGGCGGGCCCGGGGTCCCACTCCCCGGGCCCGCCCTGCGGTCGGCTCGCCGATGCGGACTACGAGGCCGAGGCGGAGGCGGACGTGGTCGCCGACGCGCCCGGCTGCACCGCGGCGTCCGTGCCCTCGTGGGTCGCGTCCGGGTCGACGCCCATGGTGATCGTGCCGAGGACGCCCTTCGCGATGCCGTTCTTCTTGTACTTGAGCTTGAGGAGACCGCCGGCCGTACCGGACTGGTCGTAGATGGTGTCCTCGGTGAGCGTCGTGCGCTCGGTCGTCGACGTGGAGTACGGCTCGACCTCCGCCGAGGCGAGGACGGACTCCTCGTCGAAGAAGAACTGGCCGGTGTGGCAGGTGTTCCCGCCCTCGTAGCCCGCGTCCGTCCAGGTGCCGCTGACGTGCACCTTGGTGTGGATGTGGACGCAGCGGCCCTGGTACCAGCCCGGGAAGACCGTCTTGAAGGTGACGAAGCCCTGCTTGTCCGTCTTCCACGTGCCGCGCAGGTAGCGCTTGTCGTCGGTGGGCTCCTGGTGGCCGCCACCGCCGCCTCCGGGCGGGGCACCGGTCGGCGTACCGGACGGGACATCCGTGGGCGTTCCGCTGGGCGGAGTGCCGCCACCGCCGCCGGTGGAGGAGTCCTCGTACCCGGAGTAGAGGCCCAGCGCGTCACAGTGCCAGATGTCGACGGCGGCGTTTCTGATGGGCTTGCAGGTCTCGTTGTCGATCACCTTGAGGCGCAGGGTGAGCGGGATGCCCTCCCGGTCCTCGGTGATGTCCTGGCGGATCTTGTCCGCGTCGATGTAGTACGGGCCCTCGGTGGTCTCCGACGTGAGCTTGTAGCACGTCTCCGAGGAGGTGGAGGAGGCGGTCGGCGAGGCACCCTTCTTCGTCTGGCCGGCGTTCGCGGTCGCGGCGATCGTGCCGCCCACGCCCACCGCGGCGACTGCCGCGCCACCTGCCACGACGACCTTTCGGCGCGTCACGTTCCGCTTGTGTTTCGGACCTTGGGCTGCTTGGTTTCCTTGGATTCCCGTCATGGAGAGGGAAGTTAGGTAAGAAGACTGTCAAGGGCGTGGGCACGGACTGTGGGTTGCTGTGTTCATGGCGACGTGGCGCGAATCGATCGATCCGTGCGGCTCAACAGAGCCCTGCGGCTCAAGCGAGCCCTGCCGGCTCGACCGAGCCCTGCCGGCTCAAGCTAGCCCTGCCGGCTCAACGGCTTCCGCGGGTTTCGGCCGCGCGGCGCGACAGGTCGCGTACCAGGGCGGCCCGGTCCACGCGCCCGAGTGCTTCGGCGAGCCGGGTCAGGAGTTCGTCCGCGGTCTCCTCCCGCTCGGCGGCGGTTCCGGAGAGGGTGGCGTGGTCGGGGATGCGCGCAAGACAGGCGCGTACGGCCAGTTCGACCGTGTCCCGCAGCCGGGGCTCCCTGATCGCGACGGTGACGTGCACGGACTCCGTGTCGAGGGTGCGGGTGTGGTGGGCGATGCCCTCGGGCAGATACAGCACCTGGCCGGGCCGCAGGTCAACAGTCTGCGCGCTCGCCAGGTCCTCCACGTATCCGGGACTCCAGTCGGCCGCGTCGCGCGGGGTGTCGTACAGATACCAGCGCTTGGTCCCGGAGATCTGCACCACGAACAGATGGCCGTCGTCCCGGTGGACGCGCAGGCCGTCCTCCCCCGCCCGCGTCCAGAACGCCACGGCTCCCGCTTTGGCCGAGAACAGCTGCGCCAGGCGACGGCACAGGTGCTGTGCGGGGCGGTGCCACTCGTGCAGGTTCTGTACGACCACGGTGGCCCCGGCGGCCAACTGGAAGCGGACCTTCGCCGCGTCCACGTAGCCGGCCCGGGGGTCGCCGGACACGTGTATGACCCTGGTCAGCGCCTCGGGTGGCACCGGGATGCCGCCGCGCATCGCGTTCAGCACCGGGTAGTGGAGCAGGCTGCAGTCCAGCCAGTCCTCCAGGTCCTGCCGGGACACGATCGCGGCGACCTCCGGCGCGGCGTCGAAGACGGCGTGCGCCTCGCCCCAGGGCAGGTCGTCCGCGGTACGGGGGTCATGGCAGAGCAGTCGGAGCCCGTCCAGCGGGCCGGTGGTCGCCCTGGCCGCCGGGCCGGTCTCCGTCGCCGCCGGGCCGGTCGCCGTCCTGCTCGCTGCCTCGGTCGTCTTCATCGAGCCTCCTCGTGGGGTCGGGAGCGGGCATGCGGTGGTGTCGGCCCGGGAAGCCGCAGCGCGTCCAGGAATCCCGCGGCGGATCCTGCCGGTCCCGTTCGGGCCAGCGCGCTCCGGAGCAGCGCCCAGGCCTCGTCCCGGTCCGCCCAGCCGTCGCCACCATGGCCATAGCGATTGCCATTGCCATTGCCGTCGCCATGGCCATCGCCACCATTGCCATGGCTGTTGCCGAAGCGGGAGGCGAGTTCGGCGCGGACGGTGTCCCGCCAGGCGTAACCCGCGAGGTAGGAGCGCCAGTGCAGGACGCGGGTCTGCCGCAGCAGGAGGAGTGCGGGAGCCCACCGCAGTCCGGTACCGGCGGCCACGGCCGACGCGGCGTCCAGCGCCTCGGCCGACGTACGACAGCCCGCGAGGTCCGCGTCGAGCGCCAGGTCGGCCGCCATCAGGCCACGGCTGAAGCGCTCCTCCTCGGCGTGGAAACGGGCGAGGACCGCGGCGGTCTCCTCGTCGATCCCCAGCCGGGCGAGGAACGCGGTCGATCCCGCCAGGTGCTCAAGCAGCAGCGCCCAGCCTTCCGACCGCAGCGGATCGAACGTCCACCGTTCGACGAGCGGGGCGTCGCTCGGACGCAGCGCGTGCTCGGCGAGATGGGCCAGCTCGTGCTGCAGGTACTGGACCGTCACCGGAGTGACCGCGGTCGGCAGGGACAGCAACGAGGAGCCGGGCAGCCGTACGGGCATCACCATGGACGGGGTGTTCGGGCGCCGCAACACCTTCACCTGGTGGGCGGACGGCAGCAGCCCGCGCCGCCGCGCCTGCCCGACCAGCAGGGTGATCAGCTCGTTGAGCGGGGGCAGCTTCCCGCTGAACGCATCACCGGGGAGGGACGGCCCGAGCACCCCTTTGCCCAGCATCAGCCAGCGCCAGTTGTACTCGGCCGTGGCGCTGCCGCGCAGCCCGGCCGGGCGGGCCCAGGCCGCGGCGATCTCCGAGAGGTCCCGCACCGGGGCCGTCACCTCAGCGAGCCGCCGTACGGAGTCGTGGGGCAGCGGGAGCGCCGACTCCCCGCACCACCAGGGGAGTTCACCGGCGGCGCGACGCCGCTCGGCGAGCCACCGCCAGACCTCGTCGATCAGTCCGCGGGCCTCCGCGCACCAGATCCCGTACGAGGCCCGTCGGCCGTCCTCGTCCGCCTCCAGGTCGAGTACGGCCGTGGGAGCGGTAGTACGTGAGGTCGGGGTAGCCGGAGTGCGAGGTGAACTCGGCGTCGGGGAACGGGATCTGGTCGAGGTCGGGCACGAAGTCCCGGTCCTCGTTGACCAGGAGGCCGCCGCCGTCGGGCGCCCGCCAGGTGGTGCCCTTGATCCCGGTCAGCCCGGCTCGGTCGTCCACGCCCCCGTCCACGTCCACGTCCACGTACCTGTCCCCGTCCCCGTCCCCGTCCGCGTCCGCGCCCGCGCCCAGGCCGCGTACGAGATCGAGCATGGCCTCCTCTCCCTCGCGCCGGACCACGACGTCGACGCAGGGGTAGCGGCGCAGGATGTGCTCGTGGACGGCGGTGGCGTGCGGGCCGCCGAGGACGATCAGGCACTCCGGTCTACGGTTCTTGATCCACTCGGCCATGGCGATCGCCGCGCGGAACGACTCGTTGTAGACGGAGAATCCGACGACGTCGAAGCGGTCGAGGCCGTAGTGCGCGGCGAGTTCGACGGCGTCGTCCTCGGAGTCCCCGAAGTCGAAGCCCGAGCTGGGGAATCCGGCTTTCTCCAGGTAGGCCATGATGTAGGCCAGCCCGATCGGCTTGGACTTGCGGCGGTCCGAGAAGCCGACCGAGGGGTTGACGAAGGCGATGGCCGGCCGTGTCAGCGTGCCCATCTCACACTCCCTCGGACGGGGACGCGGGCGAGGGCACTGAGGCTGACGCCGGCCCTGACATGGATGCGGGCCGTGTCATCGAGGCCGGCGCGGGGGTCGTGCGCAGGACGCCGCTCCGGGTGAGGCCGAGGAGGAAGTCCCGGTCGGGCCCGGGCAGGGTGTCGAGGTCCACGGGGCGGCGCAGGGCCTCGCGCCAGACGCGGGACGCGTGACGGTTGAGCTTCAGACAGGACCGTGCCGGTCCGGCGAGCGGCACGTAGACGTGACCTGCCTGGTCCAAGTAGGGCAGTTCCGAGGTGATGCTCAGCATCGACGGGCTCTCCGGGGTCCGGCGCGACGGATCTCGGGGCCCCGGCGCATCGCACGCCGGAGCCGCGAGGGGGAGCGGTCAGGCGTAGATCTTGCCGAGCATCTTGGTGTAGCTGGCGCCGCCGAGGCTGACGATGTCCGCCTCGGGGGTCTCGACCTCGTCGAAGCCTGCGATCTCCAGCTCCTCGTGGGTGCGCTCGGTCAGCGACTTGCGGACCGGCTTCTGCTGGGTCTCCGCGCTACGGGCCATCGTTGGTCTTCCTCTCGTCCGGCCCCGGGCAGCCTGGGGCCCATCCGGAGTCACCCTGAGCAACAGGGAGACCGCGTGCCCAAGGAGCGTGTGGGCCGGGACGCTTCGTCGTCAAACAGGCGAATGGCCAGTAAGTGACGTCGCGCGAGGGAGAGTTGAGGAGCGTGAAACGAGGGCGCGTTTTCCGCGCGAGCAAGCCGCGCAAGGTGGCTCCGACCAGGGAGGAAGCACGACACTCCCGGGAGGATCTCGGCCGTGGCACAGCAGCGCTGTCCGGATCTCTACGGCGCGCGAAGGATCTTCGTCACCCACATGGCAGCATCCGGGAATTGACACTCCGTGACCGCCGCTTCATGCCACTCTGTGTCACATGACAGACGAATCCGGCGAGAGCCGGGACGACTCGCAGGACCCGGAGGACGTCACGCCCGGGGAGGCGGCGGCCGCCCAGGAGCGCTCGTTCTGGGAGACCCGCCGACGGTACAACGACCTGGACGACGACGAAGCCGGCCGACGCGAGCGACGCCGCCTCAGCAAGGAGTCCCGGCGCATGAACCTCCAGGTACGCATACACCGCTACGCCCGCGGCCACGACGAGGAGGGCCCGGTACGGGGCGACCTGCAACTCCCGCCTCTCCTGGACCGCGACGACACTCCGAACGAGGGGCGCCCCTAAAGGGGCGCGGGGAACTGCGCGCCCAGCCACAACGAACCCGCAGACGAAACGAGCCCGACCCGCGGAGCGCTCCGCGGGCCGGGCTTTCGGGCCGGGCCCGCAAGCCGAACCTGAGGAGAGCCGGGCCCGCAGGGCCCTACTTCGGCTGAGGCTTGCGCACCGAGAGGTGCAGTTCCCGCAGTCGCGTCTCGTCCAGCTCCGTAGGCGCACCCATCATCAGGTCCTGCGCGTTGCCGTTCAGCGGGAACGCGATGGTCTCCCGGATGTTCGGCTCGTCGGCGAGGAGCATGACGATGCGGTCGACGCCCGGGGCGATACCGCCGTGCGGCGGGGCGCCGAAACGGAAGGCGCGGAGCATGCCCGCGAACTGCTCCTCGACGGTCTCACGGTCGTAGCCCGCGATCTCGAAGGCCTTGAGCATGATGTCCGGCTCGTGGTTCCGGATGGCGCCGGAGGACAGCTCGACACCGTTGCAGACGATGTCGTACTGCCAGCCCAGGATGTCCAGCGGGTCCTGGGTCTCCAGGGCCTCCAGACCGCCCTGCGGCATCGAGAACGGGTTGTGCGAGAAGTCGATCTTCCCGGTCTCCTCGTCCTTCTCGTACATCGGGAAGTCGACGATCCAGCAGAACCGGAAGACGCCGTCCTCGAAGTGCCCGGCGCGCTTGGCGGCCTCGACGCGGACCGCGCCCATGATCTTCGAGACCTCGTCGAACTCGCCAGCGCCGAAGAAGACGGCGTGGCCGGCCGCGAGCGACAGGCGCTTCGTCAGCTCGGCGACGTTCTCCTCGGTCAGGAACTTCGCGATCGGGCCCGTCAGCGAACCGTCCTCGGCCACCCGCACCCAGGCCAGGCCCTTCGCGCCCTGCGAGACCGCGTAGTCACCGAGCTGGTCGAAGAACTTCCGGGACTGCGCGGCCACGTCCGGCACCGGCAGGGCCCGTACGTGCTTGCCCGCGAAGGCCTTGAACTCCGAGCCCTCGAAGACGTCGGTGATGTCGACCAGCTCCAGCTGGGCCCGCAGGTCCGGCTTGTCCGAGCCGTACTTCAGCATCGCCTCGCGGAACGGGATGCGCGGGAACGGGGACGTCACGTGACGGCCCTTGCCGAACTCCTCGAACAGCTCGGTCATGAGCTTCTCGATGGGCTGGAACACGTCCTCCTGCTCGACGAAGGACATCTCCACGTCGAGCTGGTAGAACTCGCCCGGCGAACGGTCCGCACGCGCGTCCTCGTCACGGAAGCAGGGCGCGATCTGGAAGTACCGGTCGAAGCCCGAGATCATCAGCAGCTGCTTGAACTGCTGCGGCGCCTGGGGGAGGGCATAGAACTTGCCCGGGTTCAGACGGGACGGGACCACGAAGTCGCGCGCGCCCTCGGGGGAGGTGGCACTGAGGATCGGGGTCGCCATCTCGTTGAAGCCCAGCGCCGTCATCTTGTGACGGATGGCGGAGATGACCGACGTACGCAGCAGGATGTTGCGGTGCATGCGCTCGCGGCGCAGGTCGAGGAAGCGGTACTCCAGACGCCTCTCCTCGTTCACACCGTCCTCGGCGTTGATCGTGAAGGGCAGCGGGGCGGCCGCGCCGAGCAGCTCGACCTCGCCCACCTCGACCTCGATCTCGCCGGTCGGCAGCTCCGCGTTCACGTTCTCCGTGCCACGCGAGACGACCTTGCCGTCGATACGGACCGTGGACTCCTTGGAGAGCTTGTCCAGGGCCTCGTACGCGGGGGTGCCGGGGCGGGCGACGAGCTGCGTGATGCCGTAGTGGTCGCGCAGATCGATGAAGAGGATGCCGCCCAGGTCTCGGCGATTGTGCAGCCAGCCGCTCAGCCGGACGTCGGTGCCGACGTCAGAGGCGCGGAGCTCGCCGCAGGTGTGGGACCTGTACCGATGCATCGTCGTTTCATCCAGTCTTCGCGGTCGGGGGCGTTGTTTCACGTGAAACACAGCAAGCCTACCGGCCGCCCCAAGATCGCCGTTCGCAATAGTTCCGCCACCCCGTCGGCCCTGGCTGCTCACCCGCGTCTCACCTGCCTCGGTGGCAGCCTTCGTTCACCTCTCCATACAGTGGGGCAATGCGCATCGGTGATCCCCTTCCCTCAGTGGGGGACGTCCTCGCCACCCTCGCCACCGGCCTGTGGAGGTGGGACGACGCCGCCGGGAAGGTCACCCTCGACGCCGAGGCCGCCCGGCTCCTCGGCCTGCCCGCGGAGCCGACCGTGCTCACGGAGGCGGGTGTACGCGCCCGTTTCCACCCCGTCGACTGGAACGAGGTCAACGGGGTCGTCCAGCTCGCCGCCGTCGAGGGCACACTCGCCGAGCTGCGGCTGAGGGTCATGGACGAGCAGGGCCATGTGATCCGTACCGTACGCAGCCGTTCCAAGCCGTCGATCGACCCGGGCACCGGGTCGTACCAGCTGATCGGCACCATGCAGGAGGTCACCGAACCGCAGCCGGGCTCCGCCGCGCGTACACCGGTCACAGGTGACTGGAGACGCTCGCGCGAGGCGTTCCTGCTGGACGCGGGGCGGGCGCTGGCCGAGGCGCGGTCCACGGCGGAGGTGCTGCGGGTCGCGGCGGGCCTGTCGATGCCCGGTTTCTCGCCGGACGGGCTGGCGGTCTTCGGCGCGGAGGGCGACCGGCTGACGGTCATCGGCCACCACGGGCACAACCCCGGGGACGAGGAGCCGTTCACCCAGATGCCGCTGGACACGGACTATCCGGCCGCTGAGGTCGTCCGCACCGGCCGTGCCGTCTACCTCTCCTCGCCCGACCGCTACCGCGACCGCTATCCGGCCGCCTGGCCGCTCGCCCAGCGCTTCGACCGCCAGTCCTGGGCGTTCCTGCCGCTCACGTTCGCGGGGCGCACCATGGGCGCGTGGATGGCGGCCTTCACGTACCCCGTCACGTTCACGCCCGACGAGCGTTCCGTGCTGACGACGGTGGCGCGGATGCTGGCGCAGGCCCTCTCCCGGGCCGGGGTCGCCGAGTCCGAGCGGGAGCTCACGGACGGCCTCCAGCGCTCGATGCTGCCCACCCTGGGGCCGCAGATCCCGGGCATGAGCGTCGCGGCCCGGTATGTGCCCACCGGCGGCGGGCTCCAGGTGGGCGGCGACTGGTACGACATGATCCCGCTGCCCGGCGGCACCTCCCGGAACAGCCCCGAGGGTGGCCGCTTCGCCCTTGTCATCGGCGACGTCCAGGGCCATGACGTACGCGCCGCCGGACTGATGGGCCAGCTCCGGATCGCACTGCGGGCGTACGCCTCCGAGGGACACCGCCCGGACGCGGTCCTCTCGCGCGCCTCACGCTTCCTGTACGGGATCACGTACGACGAGGAGGTCGCGGACCTGCGCTTCGCGACGTGCCTGTACGTGGAGGTCGATCCGGAGAGCGGGGTCCTGGAGATAGCCAGGGCCGGGCATCCTGACCCGGCGATACGCATGGCCGACGGGACCGTGCTGACGCGGCCGACCGCGGGCGGGCTGCCCCTCGGCATCGACCCGGACGCCGACTATCCGACAACGCGGCTCGTCCTGGAGCCCGGCGAGACCATGCTGATCTGCACGGACGGGCTCATCGAGACCGGCGGGCACGACCTGGACACCGGCTGGCGGCGGATCCGCAAGATCCTGGAGAGCCACGACGGCGACATGGAGGAGCTCGCCGACGCGCTGGTCCAGGCCGTGCACGGGCCCTCCTCGCACCACACGACCGGGCCGCTGGTGGACCGCCGCGAGGACGACATAGCGGTGCTGCTGCTGAACAGGGCGGGGGAGCACAGCGGTCTCGGCGGCACCCTCACCGAGCGGCCCTCCGTACGCCGGACCATGGTGACCGTCGCACAGGCCGAGCACGAGCGGGTCGCGGGGGCCCGCCAGCAGCTGCGGGAGTTCCTGCACGACTGGGCCTCCGCCGACCAGGTCGACTCGGCGGTCCTGCTGGTCTCCGAGATGATCACGAACGTCCTCGTCCACACGGACGCGGACGCGCTGCTCGTCGCCGAGATGACGGGCGGGGCCGGGTCCCGTCGGATACGGATCCAGGTGTCGGACCGGAGCGACGCCCTGCCCCACAAGCGGCATCCCGGCGAACTGGCGTCCTCCGGGCGTGGCCTGATGCTGATGGAGCTGCTCGCGGACGCGTGGGGGGTGGACCCGCGGGGCGAGGGCAAGAGCATCTGGTTCGAGCTCTATGAGGAGGGGCCGGGCGGCGAGGCCGAGCCCGGAGTACCCGGCTTCTCCGGGGTCACCGACGTCCCCGAGGTCTCCAAAGACGCGTAACGCCCCCGCAGTTCAGCGATCACCCCGAAGGCCGCCGCCGTCAGGGGCACCGCCAGCAGCATTCCGAGGATGCCCGCCACCGACGCGCCCGCGGTGATCGCCAGCATGACGACGGCGGGGTGCATCTGCACGGTCCGGCTCTGGATCATCGGCTGGAGCACATGTCCCTCAAGGACCTGCACGGCCAGGACGACCCCCAGCGCCCACAGCGCGATCACGAAACCACGGTCCGCGAGAGCCACCAGAATCGCCACCGCGCCGGACAGAAAAGCGCCCAGGTACGGGAGGTACGCGCCGACGAACACGAGCGCCCCGAGCCCGACGGCCCCCGGCACCCGCAGGACGAGCAGGCCCACGGTGATGCAGATCGCGTCGATGAGCGCGATGAACGTCGTCCCGCGCATGAACCCCTCGACGGCCTGGTACGCCCGCCGCGCCATTGCCTCGGCCATGTCGCCCGAGCCCTGCGGCACCAGCGAGCGCAGGGTTCCGGCCGCCCGGTGCGAGTCCCGCAGGAAGAAGAAGACGAGCAGCAGCGCGAGCACGGCCATGGCGATGGCCTCGCCCACCACGCTGATCCCGCTGATCACCCCGGACGCCGCCGTCCCGCCGAACTTGCCCAGCAGCTCCTTGGCGTTCGAGGCGATGTCGTCGAGCGAGGTGCCGGCCGCCCCGAAATGCTCGGACAGCGACTCGGCGGCCTGCTTGAGCGAGGCGATGATCTCGTCACCGGTGTCGATCAGCGCGGCCACCACGATGTACGTGGCCCCGCCGACGACGGCGAGCACGGCGGCACAGGTCACACCGGCCGCGATCGACCGGTTCACCTTCGCCCGCACCAGCCGCCCGTACAGCGGCCGGAGCAGCGCCGTCCCGAGCAGCGCGAGCAGCACCGGCACCACCGCGGTCTTGAACTCGACGCACAGCCGCACCCCGACCACCACGACCCCGGTCACCAGCAGAGCGACGACGCACCAGGCGGCCACGCGGCGCACGGGTTCGGGCAGGAGCCGGGCGGACTCCGGAAGCAGGGGCTGCACGCCTCCACCTGACCATGCGTCAGTCCGGGCGGCGCTCCGGGAGGGCTGAAAGGGGGACCTGTCGGGGGACCGGTGCGCGATGATGCGAACCATGGCCGCCATCACTGACATACCAGGGCCCAAAGGCCTCCCCCTGCTCGGCTCGGCACTCGATCTCCGGCGCGATTCGCTGGAGGTCTTCCTCCGCGCCCGGCGGGACCACGGCGACGTGGTGCGTCTCTCCGCGGGCCCGCCGGGAGTCCGCACCGTGCTGCACTGCGTCTTCTCCGCGGAGGGCGTGCAGCAGGTCCTGGCCTCGCAGGCGGCCAACTTCCGCAAGGACAACCAGTTCTACGAGGAGCTGAGGCAGTCCGCCGGCAACGGCCTGCTCACCGCGCAGGACGACGACTACCGGCGCCAACGCCGTCTGATCCAGCCGCTGTTCACGAAACGGCAGGTGGACACCTATGCCACGGCGGTGACGTTGGAGGCCGACGGCACGGTCGAGCGCTGGCGGGACGCGGCCGACGGCGTCGTCGACGTGGTCCGGGAGATGGACCGGCTCGCGCTGCGCACGGTCTCGCGCATCCTGTTCGGCGCGGACGTCGAGGCCGCGGTCGACGTCATCCACGACAACTTCCCCGTGGTCAGCGAGTACGTGACGCGGCGCGGCTTCTCCCCCGTCAACCCGCCGCGCTCCTGGCCCCTCCCGTCCAACCGGCGGCACGAGGCGGCGTCCCAGGCGGTGTACGCGGTCTGCGACCGGATCATCGCGGAGCGCAGGGCGGCCGACGCGACGGCCACGACCGCCTCCAACGGAACCGCCTCCACCGAGGGCGACGACCTGCTCTCCCTTCTGGCCCGGGCGGGCAGCGAGGAGGACGGCAGCCTCGACGCGGACGAACTCCGCGACCAGGTGCTGGTCTTCCTGGTCGCGGGCCACGAGACGACCGCGACGTCCATGGCCTTCGCGCTCCACCTCCTCGCCCGTCACCCGGAGGCCCAGAAGCAGGCGCAGGCGGAGGCCGACCGACTGCCGTCGGGCCGGGCGCCCTCGGCCGCCGACCTCGACGAACTCCCGTACCTGACAAGGGTCCTGAAGGAGGCCATGCGGCTGTATCCGGCCGCTCCGGTGGTCGGCCGCCGGTCCGTCGAGGCCGCGGAGGTCGACGGGCACCTGATCCCGGCGGGCGCGGACGTCCTGGTCCTGCCCTGGGTCACCCACCGCCACCCGGACCTGTGGGACGACCCGGAACGCTTCGACCCGGACCGCTTCACCCCCGAGCGGGAGGCGGCCCGCCACCGCTACGCCTGGTTCCCCTTCGGCGGCGGCCCGCGCGCCTGCATCGGCCAGTACTTCTCGATGCTGGAGTCCGTACTGGCCCTGGCGGCCCTGCTGCGCTCGTACGAACTGGAAGCCGTGGACACGGAGGTCCCCCTGACAGCGGGAATCACCCTCCAGGCGACGGGTCCGGCACGGGTACGGGTGCGGGCCCGCACGTAACACCGGGGACCGGCCGCTTGGTCCGGGCCGTGCGCGGAGAATCGATACCCCTCGCCCCTATCGGGTGAACATCCTTGCCGTGGACATGAGTTGCACCTCCGCGTGCCTACGTTCCGGGGCGGAGGTGATGCTCGATGTACGAGCAGAACAACATGCCGCCGAACAGTGCGACGGCACCGCGACAGGACGCGATCGACATCAACGACTTCGTGTTCGCGGCCACGGGGGCGCGGCTGCGGAGGCTGACTCTGCCTGACGGCTCGCACTGGTTCCCCGCAGTCGACGTGTGCAAGCAGCTGGGCTACGTCCACACGGGCTCCGCTCTGCGCGACATTGCGGACAAAGCCAATTTCGGAAGCGCCGAGAGTGTGCTTGGGAGGCACACTCTCAGCATTCCCGCAGGTCGAGAGTGGCGACGAGACATGAATCTCGTGAGCCTCGAAGGTCTGATCCGACTGGTCAACGGCTGTACGAAACCGGAGTCCCAGCCCTTCAAATCCTGGGTGGCCACAGTCATCGAGACCATCCAGCGCACCGGCTCCTACTCCCTGGAACCGGCCCCCGTCCAACCCACACCCGACGGCGCCACCGCATACGTCATGCCCCAGCAGATCGCCGACGCCATCGTGCGGCTCGAAGAACGGAACATCCGGGCGGACGAGTTGCTGCTCACCTTCCAGGAGGAGCGCGGCGAACTGCTGCGGCAGATCAGCGACAGCCAGCACGCCATGGTCGAAACACAGCGGCAGATCTGCCGCAGCCAGAACGTCATGGCCGAGGCGCTGCAGCAGATCGCCGAGGCGCTCAAGCCTGCCCACGGCCATGGCCGTCCTCGCCCCACCGCGGCGCCGGAGCCCGAGCTGACACCTCAGCAGCTCCTCGCCACCTGGAAGGCGAAGAATCTCGTCGTCACGGGAGACGTCCACGCCGTGGCGGCCTACCTGGCTCCGGCCCTCCTGCGCGGCGGGGCCCACTACCCGCTGGAGGAGATCGCCACCCGCACGGGTCTGCCGCAGGAGCGTGTCCACGACTGCGTACGGATGCTGCTCAGACGGGGGTGTGTCCGGCAGACGGGCTGCGCGCCGGACGGGGCACCGATCTACGTGCTGCCGTAGTTGCCCGTAAAGCCGTAGGCGCACAGCAAAACAGGCCCGAAGCCGCAAAACGAAGTTGCGGCTTCGGGCCTTCTCGTACCGTACCGGACCCGCGAGTTGATCGCGGACCTGGCATCGAACGGGCGACTACAGCCCGCCCTCCGTCATCCCGTGCACGGCGGGAATGGTTCCCAGCCGGCCCTTCTGGAAGTCGTCGAAGGCCTGCTGCAGCTCCTCGCGGGTGTTCATCACGAACGGGCCGTAGTGGGCCATCGGCTCCCGGATCGGCTGACCGCCGAGGATGACGACCTCCAGGTCCGGGGTGTTGGCGTCCTGCTTCTCGTCGGCGCGGACGGTCAGCGAGGAACCCGCGCCGAAGACGGTGGTCTGCCCGGTGTGGACCGGGCGACGGTCCGTACCGACACTGCCGCGGCCTGCCATCACATACGCCAGGGCATTGAAGTCCTCGCGCCACGGCAGCGTGAGCTCGGCGCCGGGTGTCACGGTCGCGTGGATCATGGTGATTGGCGTGTGCGTGATGCCGGGACCCTGGTGGCCGTCCAGCTCACCGGCGATGACACGCAGGAGCGCGCCGCCGTCGGGCGTGCTGAGCAGCTGGACCGAGCCGCCTCGGATGTCCTGGTAGCGCGGCGCCATCATCTTGTCCTTGGCCGGCAGGTTCACCCACAGCTGGAGCCCGTGGAAGAGACCGCCCGACACGACGAGCGCCTCCGGCGGGGCCTCGATGTGCAGAAGGCCCGAGCCCGCGGTCATCCACTGGGTGTCGCCGTTGGTGATGGTGCCGCCGCCACCGTTCGAGTCCTGGTGGTCGAAGACGCCGTCGATGATGTAGGTCACGGTCTCGAAGCCGCGGTGGGGGTGCCAGGGGGTGCCCTTGGGCTCGCCCGGCGCGTACTCCACCTCACCCATCTGGTCCATCATGATGAACGGGTCGAGGTGGCGGTAGTTGATCCCGGCGAACGCGCGGCGGACCGGGAAGCCCTCGCCCTCGAAGCCGCTCGGCGCGGTGGTCACGGCGAGCACAGGACGTGCCACGGCCTCGGTCGACGCGGCCACACGGGGCAGGGTCAGCGGGTTCTCGACGGTCACTGCAGGCATGTCGGTACCTCCTTGTGCTCGAAGTTTAGTTGAATGTCGAACTTTCTGCCACCTGGAACGCAGAACGCCCGGAGGGCATTCCCTCCGGGCGTCGTTCGTGAAGCGAGTCGTGCGGGCCGCTCCCGCCGGGCAGTACGCGCTTGCCCTCCGCCTGCGGCGGTGTCTGTGGGCCGTCTGTGGAGCAGTCGCGGTCAGCCGTACATCCGGCGCATGGCGAAGTCGACCATCTGCTCGACCGCCTTGGCGTCGAAGACGATGCGATGCTCGCCCTCCATGTCGAGGACGAAGCCGTAGCCGGTGGGGAGCAGGTCGATCACCTCGGCGCCGGTGATCACGAAGTACTTGGACTCCTTGCCGGCATACCGGCGCAGTTCCTTGAGCGAGGTGAACATCGGGATCACGGGCTGCTGGGTGTTGTGCAGCGCCAGGAATCCGGGGTTGTCACCGCGCGGGCAGTAGACCTTGGAGGTGGCGAAGACCTGCTGGAAGTCCTCGGGGGTCAGCGACCCCGTGGTGAACGCGCGCACCGCGTCCGCGAGCGACGGCGGCGACGGTTCGGGATAGAGCGGCGGCTGCTGGCCGTATCCGCCGACCCCGCCGACACCACCGGGCATCTGCTGCTGCGGCGGCGGCTGCGCGTACTGCTGCTGCCCCGGTCCCACGTTCTGGTCGTAGCCGTACATGGGGGCAAGACTACTGGCGGGGCGGGCCGCCCGGTCGTCCCCGGCGGATTTCCTCGAACAGGTGGCGGAGTCGCACACTCCCACCCGAAGGTGGACCCCGAAATGTAGACCCTGCTCACACTTGGGCAATCAGGGGTTGATTCTTATTACCGACGGGTAGCATCATCGTAGCTACTAGTTGGTACGTGGACCGGATGCGCACCAGACTCGAACCAGGTACGAGGACTCGTCACCGAGGACTCACCCACCTCCCCGATCTTTAACGGAGCCGTCGCCATGGGGCACTACAAGTCGAATCTCCGCGACATCGAGTTCAACCTCTTCGAGGTGCTCGGGCGCGACAAGCTGTACGGCACCGGCCCGTTCGCGGAGATGGACACCGAGACCGCCAAGAGCATCCTCGAAGAGCTGACCCGCCTCTCGGAGAACGAGCTGGCGGAGTCCTTCGCGGACGCCGACCGCAACCCCCCGGTCTTCGACCCGGAGACCAACACCGCTCCCGTACCGGCATCTTTCAAGAAGTCCTACCAGGCCTTCATGGACTCCGAGTACTGGCGGCTCGGCCTCCCCGAGGAGATCGGCGGCACCACCGCCCCCCGCTCCCTGATCTGGGCGTACGCGGAGCTGGTGCTCGGCGCCAACCCCGCCGTGTGGATGTACTCGTCCGGCCCCGCCTTCGCGGGCATCCTCTTCGACGAGGGCAACGAGGTCCAGAAACACATCGCGAAGATCGCCGTGGACAAGCAGTGGGGCTCCACCATGGTGCTCACCGAGCCGGACGCCGGCTCGGACGTGGGCGCGGGCCGCACGAAGGCGGTCGAGCAGGCGGACGGCTCCTGGCACATCGAGGGCGTCAAGCGCTTCATCACGTCCGGTGAGCACGACATGTCGGAGAACATCCTCCACTACGTGCTCGCGCGTCCCGAGGGCGCCGGCCCCGGCACCAAGGGCCTGTCCCTCTTCCTCGTCCCGAAGTACGAGTTCGACTTCGAGACCGGCGAGCTGGGCGAGCGCAACGGCGCGTACGCGACGAACGTCGAGCACAAGATGGGCCTCAAGGCGTCCAACACGTGCGAGATGACGTTCGGCGACCGCCACCCCGCCAAGGGCTGGCTGATCGGCGACAAGCACGACGGCATCCGCCAGATGTTCCGCATCATCGAGTTCGCCCGCATGATGGTCGGCACGAAGGCCATCTCGACGCTGTCGACGGGCTACCTGAACGCCCTGGAGTACGCCAAGGAGCGCGTCCAGGGCCCCGACCTCGCGCAGTTCATGGACAAGACCGCGCCCAAGGTCACCATCACGCACCACCCGGACGTGCGGCGTGCGCTGATGACGCAGAAGGCGTACGCGGAGGGCATGCGCGCGCTGGTGCTGCACACCGCCGCGCTCCAGGACGAGATCCAGGTCAAGGAGGCCGAGGGCGAGGACGCGTCCGCCCTGGAGGCCCTCAACGACCTGCTCCTGCCGATCGTGAAGGGCTACGGCTCCGAGAAGGGCTACGAGCAGCTCGCCCAGTCGCTGCAGACCTTCGGCGGCTCCGGGTTCCTCCAGGAGTACCCGATCGAGCAGTACATCCGCGACGCCAAGATCGACACCCTGTACGAGGGCACGACCGCGATCCAGGGCCAGGACTTCTTCTTCCGGAAGATCGTCCGCAACCAGGGTGCCGCGCTGAACTCGCTCGCCGAGGACATCAAGAAGTTCCTGGCGCTCGGCACCGGCGGCGAGGAGCTGTCCGGCGCCCGTGAGCACCTCGCCAAGGCGGCCGTCGAGCTGGAGGCCATCGTCGGCCTGATGCTCACCGACCTCGCGGCGACCGAGCAGGACGTCAAGAACATCTACAAGGTCGGGCTCAACAGCACCCGCCTGCTGATGGCCTCCGGTGACGTCGTCGTCGGCTACCTGCTCCTGAAGGGTGCCGCCGTCGCCGCCGAGAAGCTGGAGACGGCCTCGGCGAAGGACCGGCCGTTCTACACCGGCAAGATCGCCGCGGCGAAGTTCTTCGCGGCGAACGTCCTGCCGGGCGTTACCGGCGCGCGCAAGCTCGCCGAGGGCGTCGAGCTGGACCTGATGGAGCTGGACGAGTCCGCGTTCTGACCGGCGCCCGCCCCTGAGTGCTGCCGCCCCCGCCTTTCCACAGGGGCGCGGGGAACTGCGCGACCGGCCCCCACGCACCCGCAGGGTCGGCGCTCGGGCCGTGAGCCGTCACGTTCGCGCCGAACGTCCGGACCCGTCCCGCCGTCTGTACACACCCCTCACGAAGGCCCGTTCCCATCCCCGGGAGCGGGCCTTCGTACGTCGTTAAGGTGAACCCATGCGCACACCCCCACGCTTCGACCGCGGACACACCGACGACCTCATGTCCTTCCTGGCGGCGAGCCCGTCCCCGTACCACGCGGTGGCGAACGCCGCCGAGCGGCTGGAGAAGGCAGGCTTCCGGCAGGTCGCGGAGACCGACGCGTGGGACGGGACGAGCGGTGGAAAGTACGTGCTGCGCGGGGGCGCGATCATCGCCTGGTACGTGCCGGAGGGCGCCGAGCCGCACACCGCCTTCCGCATCGTCGGGGCGCACACCGACTCCCCCAACCTGCGGGTGAAACCGCGCCCGGACAGCGGTGCGCACGGCTGGCGCCAGGTGGCGGTCGAGGTCTACGGCGGCCCGCTCCTCAACTCCTGGCTCGACCGGGACCTGGGCCTCGCCGGACGGCTCTCGCTCCGGGACGGCTCGACGCGCCTGGTGAACATCGACCGGCCGCTGCTGCGCGTGCCCCAGCTCGCCATCCACCTGGACCGGTCCGTCACCTCGGACGGCCTCAAGCTCGACAAGCAGCGGCATCTGCAGCCCATCTGGGGCCTGGGCAACGACGTGCGCGACGGCGATCTGATCCGCTTCCTGGAGGAGGAGTCGGGGCTCACCGAGGGCGAGACCACCGGCTGGGACCTGATGGTGCACTCCATCGAACCGCCCGCCTACCTGGGCCGCGACAAGGAGCTGCTCGCGGGCCCGCGCATGGACAACCTGCTGTCCGTGCACGCCGGTACGGCGGCGCTGGCGGGCGTGGCGACTGCCGACGAGCCCCTCTCCTGCATCCCGGTCCTCGCCGCGTTCGACCACGAGGAGAACGGCTCGCAGTCGGACACGGGAGCCGACGGGCCGCTGCTGGGCAGCGTGCTGGAGCGTTCGGTGTTCGCGCGCGGCGGCTCGTACGAGGACAGGGCCCGCGCCTTCGCCGGCACGGTCTGCCTCTCCTCCGACACCGGTCACGCCGTGCACCCGAACTACGCCGAGCGGCACGACCCGACGCACCACCCGCGCGCGGGCGGCGGCCCGATCCTCAAGGTGAACGTCAACAACCGCTACGCGACGGACGGTTCGGGCCGCGCCGTGTGGGCCGCCGCCTGCGAGAAGGCCGACGTGCCCTTCCAGACCTTCGTCTCCAACAACTCCATGCCCTGCGGCACCACCATCGGCCCCATCACCGCGGCCCGCCACGGCATCAAAACAGTCGACATCGGCGTGGCCATCCTCTCGATGCACAGCGCCCGCGAACTCTGCGGCGCCACCGACCCGTTCCTGCTGGCGAATTCGCTGGTGGGGTTCCTGGAGGGGTAACAGGCGGGGTGTCAGAAGGGGTGGGCGCGTTTCGCTAGGCGGTCCGCGGAGGTCTCCCCTGCATGGAGGGACCGGGTCCGGGTACTCGGCCCGGACCCGGGAACCGCACGGTCTCCGGGCCCGGAACGAAATGTGTTTCAAACAGGAGGCGACACCCATGGGCCTGGGCGGGTGCATCATTCTGATCGCCACAGGAGCGATCCTCACGTTCGCGACCGACTGGGACATGCAGGGGGTCAACCTCGACCTGGTCGGCATCATCTTCATGATCGTCGGACTGATCGGTGTGGCGACGTTCAGCAGCATCGCCAAGCGGCGCCGGGTCGTGGTGCCGCCGAGCACACCGGTGGTCACCGAGGAACGGCCCAACCGCGGCGGGTACAGCGACGGTTACGGCGCCTGATCGCCGTAGGCCGCACTCCGTACGAATCAGCTGTTCAGCACGTGCCCGGTGGTGGCGTCCACATGGTCGGGGACCTCCTCGTGGCGGTCCCCGACCGACAGCGTGCCGGTGGGCTCGATGACGAGGATCGCCGCGCCGGAGGGCGAACTCGGCTTGTGCTCGGTGCCGCGCGGGACCGTGAAGAGCGAGCCCTTGGGCAGGACCACCGTGCGCTCGCCACCGGACTCGCGCAGGGCGATGCGCAGTTCGCCCTCCACCACCAGGAAGAACTCGTCGGTGTGGTCGTGGGTGTGCCAGACGTGCTCGCCCTCGACCTTCGCGAGGCGTACGTCGTAGTCGTTGACGGCGGTGACGATGCGCGGGCTCCACAGGTCGTCGAAGGAGGCCAGCGCGGCGGCGAGGGAGACGGGTTCGGTGTTCTGGGCCATGAGTTCATCGTGCGGCGGGACGGCCGGGGCGTACGAGTGCTAGAAATCGCACATGCCGCAAGGATCCTCGCAGCACCCGGCTCCGACACCGCATCCGGCTCCGGCTCCGATTCCGGCTCCGATTCCGGCTCCGCATCGGCCCCCGTCTCCGGGGCGCCGGCCGCACCGCGTCGCCGTGATCGTCGACGAGGGCACGAACCCCTTCGAAGTCGGCGTCGCGACCGAGCTGTTCGGACTGCCGAGGCCCGAACTGGGCCTGTCCCAGCCCCTGTACGAGCTGACGTTGTGCACCCCCACGCCCGGGGTCCGTATGAACCACGGCTTCTTCACGCTGAGCGGAGTGCCCGGGCTCGACGCGGTGGACGGCGCGGACACCCTCGTCGTCCCCGGCCGCCCCGACAACGTCGTGCCGCGCGGCGAGACCGTACTCGACGCCGTCCGGCGCACGCACGCCCGCGGGGCCCGCGTCGTGAGCCTGTGCACCGGGAGCTTCGCGCTCGCCGAGGCCGGAATCCTGGACGGGCGCCGGGCCACCACCCACTGGCGCTGGGCCGACCTCTTCCGGGAGCTGCACCCGAAGGTCGACCTGGAGCCGGACGTGCTCTTCGTCGACGAGGGGGACGTGCTGACCGCGGCGGGCAGCGCGGCCGCGCTCGACCTCGGGCTGCACGTCGTGCGCCGCGACCACGGCGCCGAGATCGCGAACGCCGTGTCCCGGCGGCTCGTCTTCGCCGCCCATCGCGACGGCGGGCAGCGGCAGTTCGTCGAACGCCCCCTGCCCGACGTACGGGACGAGTCGCTGGCACCGCTGCTGGCCTGGGCGCAGGCCCGGATCGGCGAACCACTGACGGTCGCGGACCTCGCGACGCACGCGGCCGTGTCGCCCGCCACGCTCCACCGCCGCTTCCGTGCCCAGCTGGGCACGACCCCACTGGCGTGGCTGACGGGCGAACGGGTGGCGCTGGCCTGCCGGCTCATCGAACGCGGCGAGGAGCGACTGGACGTCGTCGCGGCACGCAGCGGCCTCGGCACCGCCGCCAACCTGCGGGCGCGGCTGCGCCGCGAGACCGGGCTCAGCCCGTCGGCCTACCGACGGCGTTTCGGACCTGTCGCCGGGGAACGGCTAAGAGCATGAAATTCCTCGTACGCGACCGGCTTCTGGGCATCGGTGACGACTACTGGATCGAGGACGAGCACGGCCGCAAGGCCTTCCTCGTCGACGGCAAGGCGATGCGGCTGCGGGACACCTTCGAGCTGAAGGACGCGCAGGGGCGGGTGCTGATCGACATCCACAAGAAGATGCTCGCGCTGCGGGACACGATGGTCGTCGAGCGGGGTGGTGAGCCGCTGGCGACCATCCGCCGCAAGCGGCTGTCGCTCCTCCGCAACCACTACCGCGTGGCCCTCGCCGACGGGACCGAACTCGACGTCAGCGGCAAGATCCTCGACCGTGAGTTCGTGGTCGAGTACGACGGTGAACTCCTCGCCCACATCTCCCGCCGGTGGCTCCGGGTCCGGGAGACCTACGGCGTCGAGGTCGTACGCGACGACGCGGACCCCGCCCTGCTGATCGCTGTAGCGGTATGCGTGATCCACCTGGCGGAGAGGGAACGGGACTCGGACTGACGACCATTCCTCGCCCTCGCCAGGTTGGGATGTGGGTGCGGGTTCGTGGTGGCTGGTCGCGCAGTTCCCCGCGCCCCTGAGGTGACTCAGCCCCTCCGGCGTTTGAGGAGCGGGGGTTCGGGGGCTGGCCCCCGAGTAAGTGACGGGAATGGGTAGGGGCGGCGGGGGCGAAAAAAGGACCCGGCGCCACCCCCCGCCAGCCAACTCACCCCCGAGGACGCTCAACCCCCAGTACCCGATCCCTCAGCACAGGAAACTGCCCCCGAGTCGCCCCGACCCTCGCGGGATCGAACTCCACGGAGAGGACCTCCTGACCCGCACCCGCCTCCGCAAGCACCTCACCCCAGGGATCAACCACGATCGAGTGACCGGCCTGCGGAACCCCCGCATGCGTCCCGGCCGTCCCACACGCAAGCACGAACGCCTGGTTCTCGACCGCCCGCGCCTGGGCCAACAGCGTCCAGTGCGCCCGGCGACGCTCCGGCCAGCCCGCCGGAATCACCAGGGTCTCGGCGCCCGCGTCGACGAGACCGCGGAACAACTCGGGGAAGCGGAGGTCATAACAGGTGGCGAGCCCAACGACGGTCTCGGGCAACCGGACCGTCACCAGCTCCGCCCCCGCCCCCATCAACACGGCCTCACCCTTGTCGAAGCCGAACCGATGGATCTTCCGATAGGCGGCGGCCAGTTCACCGGCGGGGGAGAAGACGAGGGACGTGTTGTAGAGCGGCCCCTCAGGATCCCGCTCGGGAATCGAACCCGCGTGCAACCACACACCCGCGTCGCTCGCCGCCTTGGCCATCACCTCGTACGTGGGCCCTTCGAGCGGCTCCGCCTCGGCACCGAACGACTCGAAGGCGAAGGCCCCCGTCGTCCACAGTTCGGGCAGCACGACCAGGTCGGCACCGGCCTGTTCCCGTACCAGCGAGGCGACACGCTCCCTGCGGGAGTCGATCGATTCGCCCTCGTCCACAGCGATCTGGAGCAGGGAGGCGCGCACACTACCACCGTCCTGGCATTCGAGCCTTTGATACGGGCCTACGATCGTCACACGAAAGCACTGCCGGGGTGCCTCACAGCAGCGTAACTTAGCGTCCCAAGACACCCGCTGACTGTGCACTGCCCGCGTCCAACCGCCCGAGGGGTCCCGTTCCGTGAGTCTGCATCCCAGCCTTCAGTCCTACGCCGACGCCTGGACCCACTCCATCGACGCGATATCCGAACTGGTGTCGCCGCTGGTGGAGGGGGAATGGAACCGGCGGACTCCCTGCCCGGGCTGGTCGGTGCGCGACCTCGTCTCGCATGTCATCGGCCTCGACTGCGAGATGCTGGGCGACCCCCGGCCGATCCACACGCTCCCCCGCGACCTGTACCACGTGACGAACGAACACCAGCGGTACATGGAGATGCAGGTCGACGTACGCCGTCACCACACCGCCCCGGAGATGACCTCCGAGCTGGAGTACACGATCATCCGCCGCAACCGCCAGCTGCGGAACGAGTCACGGCAGCCGGACGCCCTCGTCCGCGGCCCGCTCAGCACCGAGGTCACGCTCGAAGAGTCCATGCGCAACCGGTCGTTCGACCTCTGGGTGCACGAGCAGGACCTGCGCACCGCCCTCGGCAGGCCGGGCAACCTCGACTCCCCCGGCGCGTACGTCGCCCGTGACGTGCTGCTCAGCAGGCTCCCGAAGGTCGTCGCCAAGGACGCCGGCGCCCCGCCGAACTCGGCGGTCGTCTTCGACGTCCACGGCCCCCTCGAATTCCTGCGCACGGTCCGCGTCGACGCCGAGGGCGTCGGTTCGATAGACGGTGCCCCCTCCCTCGGCCCCGCCGCCACCCTCACCCTCGACTGGGAAACCTACTTCCGCCTGGCCTGCGGCCGCGTGACCCCGGAAGCGGTGGCAGACCGCCTCAAGACAGAGGGCGACCCGGAACTGACAGCGGCAATCCTGAGGAACTTCACGGTCACACCCTGACGTTGGCATTCCCAGCCCCTCCGGCGTTTGAGGAGCGGGGTCTGGGGCGGAGCCCCAGGTTCGGGACGGGAAGGGGCGGCGGGGGCGAAAAAACCCACCCCGCCCCACCCCCGCCGGGCTGGGCCGGCCCGCCCTACGCCGGAACGTGCACCGTCTCCACCCGGCTCGCCACGAGCCTCTCCCGCTCCCGCCGAGCCGCCTGCTTCCTCAACCGCAGTATCTGACTCACCCCGAACGCCTGCAGAACGAACACCACGGAGAACGCGACCGAGTAGTCGCCCCCGGTGGCATCCAGCAGCACCCCGATCGCGAACAACGTCGTCATGGAGGCGACGAAACCGCCCATGTTGGTGATCCCGGAGGCAGTCCCCTGACGCTCCGGCGGATTCGCGGGCCGCGCGAAGTCGAACCCGAGCATCGACGCGGGCCCGCACGCACCGAGAACCACGCACAGCACGATCAGCAGCCACATCGGCGCACGGTCGGCGGGATAGGCGAGCGTCGCACCCCACACGACGGCCGTCGACAGCACCGTACCGAGCGCCAGCGGCAGCCGCGCCGCATGGTGCCGGGCGACGATCTGCCCGTACACGAGGCCGATGAGCATGTTGGAGAGCACGACCAGTGTGAGGAGTTCCCCGGCCGCCGCCCGTGACAGGCCCTGGGCCTCGACGAGGAACGGCAGCCCCCACAGCAGCAGGAACACCATCGCCGGGAACTGCGTCGTGAAGTGCACCCACAGCCCGAGCCGGGTGCCGGGCTCCCGCCAGGACGCCACGATCTGACGGCGTACGTACGCGGCTCCGTGGTGCGGGAAGGGCTCCGGCTCGTGTCCCTCGGGGTGGTCCTTCAGGAAGAGCAGCATCAGGACGAGGACGACCACGCCGGCGACCGAGCTGCCCGCGAAGGCGGCCGTCCAGCCGACGCCGTGCAGCAGCCGGGCGATGACGAGCGTCGAGACGAGGTTGCCCGCCATGCCCACCAGGCCGGCGAGCTGCGCGACCATCGGCCCGCGCCGGGCCGGGAACCAGCGCGAGCCGAGACGCAGCACGCTGATGAACGTCATCGCGTCACCGCACCCGAGCAGCGCGCGCGAGGCGAGCGCCATCCCGTACGAGGGCGAGAGCGCGAAGCCCAGCTGCCCGATCGTGAACAGGACGACGCCGAGGGTCAGCACCTTCTTGGTACCGAGCCTGTCGACCATCAGGCCGACCGGTATCTGCATGCCCGCGTAGACGAGGAGCTGCAGGATCGAGAAGGTCGAGAGCGCGGAGGCGTTGACGTGGAAGCGGTCGGCGGCGTCGAGGCCGGCCACCCCCAGCGACGTACGGAAGATGACCGCGACGAAGTAGACGGAGACGCCGACCGACCAGACCGTGATCGCGCGACGGCCGCCGGGCGGGTCACCGGGGAGGGTGAGCGCCGAGGAGGAGGACGAACTCATCGGACGTCCCCCCGCGCCAGGTTGGAGAACCAGCTGACGTGGCGGTGGACCAGGGCGACGGCCGCCTCCGCGTCGCCGGAGCGCAGCGCGTCGAGGATCTCCTGGTGTTCGACGAGCGTCTTGGTGATCCGGTCGGGGTGGGCGTGCATCACGGCGACGCCCATCCTCAACTGGCGGTCGCGCAGCTGGTCGTAGAGGCGGGAGAGGATCTGGTTGCCCCCGCTGCGGACGATCTCGGCGTGGAAGCAGCGGTCGGTGACGGCGGCTCCGGACAGATCGCCGGCGGCTGCCTGCTCCTTCTGTTTCGCGAGGAGTTCGGTGAGGCGCTCGATCAGCGCGGGGGAGGCGGGCACCGCCTTGCGGATCGCGTGCTCCTCGACGAGCTGCCTGGTCTCGACGACGTCCGCGATCTCCTGTGCGGAGACGGGCAGTACGAGGGCGCCCTTCTTCGGGTAGAGCCGGATCAGGCCCTCGACCTCCAGCTTGAGCAGCGCCTCGCGCACCGGAGTCCGTGAGACCCCGACCGCGTCGGCCAGTTCGCCCTCGGTGAGCAGGGTCCCGCCCTCGTAACGACGTTCCAGCACAGCCTGCTTGACGTGCGCGTAGACGCGTTCGGCGGCGGGAGGTTGCTTCACTGCCAAAGACATGGCGACATCATAGATACAACACGTACGCAAGGTCGCGGACCGTCCAGGATCCGGACGGGGCGGGAATCCGAGTAAGAGCCCGGGTAAGAAAACGCATCCCTGTTCAGGAATCGCACATCCTTTTGTGCTACTCACATGTCACACGAGAAGGCGCCACTCTCAAGTGACCGCCATCCTGGGGCATTTGGCACCTTCGGTGCCTTCAACCTAATCGGGGTAATCGACTTGATAACCGTCATAAAGGGCGCACGGATTCGCAGAGCTGCCGCAGTGGTCGTCACCACCGGAGCCGTGCTCGCGACCGGGGCCCTCACAGCGGCGCCCGCGCAGGCCCTCGCCACCCCCACGGTCGTCGCCAAGGGCGGCTACGTGATGAACAACGGCACGGCCAAGACGCTCTACACCAAGGCCGCGGACACCCGCCGTTCCACCGGCTCCACGACGAAGATCATGACCGCGAAGGTCGTGCTGTCGCAGCCGAACCTCAACCTGGACGCCAAGGTCACCATCCAGAAGGCGTACAGCGACTACATCGTCCGTAACAACGCCTCGTCGGCACGGCTGATCGTCGGCGACAAGGTCACCGTCCGCCAGCTGCTGTACGGGCTGATGCTGCCGTCCGGCTGCGACGCCGCGTACGCGCTCGCCGACAAGTTCGGCTCCGGCTCGACGCGTGGCGCCCGCGTAAAGTCGTTCATCGGCAAGATGAACAAGCAGGCCAGGGACCTCGGCCTGACGAACACCAAGTTCGACTCGTTCGACGGGATCGGCAACGGCTCAAACTACTCCACGCCGCGCGATCTGACGAAGATCGCCAGCAGCGCGATGAAGAGCGCCAACTTCCGCGCGATCGTGAAGACGAAGAAGTACACGGCGAAGACCGTCACGAAGACCGGCGGCACCCGCACGATGGCGGCGTGGACCAACACCAACGGTCTCCTCAGCAGCTACAGCGGCGCCATCGGCGTGAAGACCGGCTCCGGCCCCGAGGCCAAGTACTGCCTGGTCTTCGCCGCGACCCGCAACGGGAAGACGGTGATCGGCACCGTTCTTGCCTCGTCGTCGATCTCGGCTCGCGAGTCCGACGCGAAGAAGCTGATGAACTACGCCTTCCAGAAGTAGGCGGGCCGCTCCACGGAAGGGGGACGGGCTTCGGCTCGTCCCCCTTCCGCGGGTGGTACGTGGTTACTCGCGCAGTTCCCCGCGCCCCTAAGAGATCTAGGGGCGCGGGGAACCGCGCGACAAGCCCCCACCCACGCGCAGCCGAACCACTACGCCCAGGTGATCAACCGCTTGGGCTGCTCCAGGATCGCCGCCACATCCGCCAGCACCTTGGAGCCCAGCTCCCCGTCGACCAGGCGGTGGTCGAAGGACAACGCCAGCGTCGTCACCTGACGAGGCTTGACCTTGCCCTTGTGGACCCACGGCTGGAGCTTGATCGAGCCGACGGCGAGGATCGCGGACTCGCCGGGGTTGAGAATCGGCGTGCCCGTGTCGACGCCGAACACACCGACGTTCGTGATCGTCACCGTGCCTCCCTGCATGGCCGCCGGTGACGTCTTGCCGTCGCGGGCGGTGGCGACCAGCTCCGCGAGTGATTCGGCGAGCTGGGGCAGGGTCTTGGCGTGGGCGTCCTTGATGTTCGGGACGATCAGGCCGCGAGGCGTGGCGGCGGCGATGCCCAGGTTCACATAGTGCTTCTGGACGATCTCCTGGTTGGCCTCGTCCCACGAGGCGTTGACCTCCGGGTGGCGCTTGATGGCGACCAGCAGGGCCTTGGCGATCAGCAGCAGCGGATTGACCCGCAGCCCCTGGAGCCCGTATGTGTCGGGGGCCCGCTTGATCTCCTCGACCAGCTTCATCGTGCGCGTCACGTCCACCGTGACGAACTCGGTGACATGCGGCGCCGTGAACGCCGAGCCCACCATCGCGGCCGCGGTCGCCTTCCGGACCCCCTTGACCGGGATACGGGTCTCCCGCGCGCCGTCGTACGTGGCGACCGGAGCCGGAGCCCGGACGGGAGCCGGCGCCGACGCGGGCACTGCCGCGGCCGGGGTCTCCTGGACGGGAGCGGCCGGGGCCACCGCCGCGTGCACGTCCTCGCGCGTGATGATCCCGTCGGGACCTGACGGTGTGACCGTCGCCAGGTCGACGCCGAGATCCTTGGCCAGCTTGCGCACCGGAGGCTTGGCCAGCGGGCGCGCCGCCGGAGCCGCGTGCCCGTGCCCGTTCAGCTCGCTCTGGACGGCCACCGCCGCCGCGGCGGCGGCCTCGGGCTGCTGGGCCGGAACTCCCCTGCGGGGGCGGCGCTTCGTGGAGGACTCCGCGACCCCGTACCCGACGAGGACCGGCGTGCGGCCCGCGGGCTTGGCCTTCTCCCCGGCAGCCGCGGGCTTCTCCGGAGGAGCTTCGGTCCGCTCGGCGGGGGCTGCCGGAGCGGACGGGGTTGCCGGAGCCGCCGCTGTGGGCACCGACGCGGCCGGGGCCTGCGCCTCGGCCGGCGGGGCGGCCGGAGCGGCTCCGCCGTTCACGTCCACCGCGATGATCACCTGGCCGACGTCCACCGTCGTCCCCTCGGGGAAGCGCAGCTCGTGCACCACCCCGTCGAAGGGAATCGGCAGCTCGACGGCGGCCTTGGCGGTCTCGACCTCGCACACCACCTGGCCGTCGGTGACCGTGTCACCGGCCTGGACGTACCACTTGAGGATCTCGGCCTCGGTCAGACCCTCGCCCACGTCGGGCATCTTGAACTCGCGAAGTCCCGAGGCAGTCTCAGTCATCGTCGTCACGACCCTCTCCTCAGTACGCCAGCGAGCGGTCGACGGCGTCGAGCACCCGGTCCAGGCCCGGCAGGTACTCCTCCTCCAGCCGTGCCGGCGGGTACGGGGCGTGATAGCCGCCGACCCTCAGCACGGGCGCCTCCAGGTGGTAGAAGCACCGCTCCGTGATCCGGGCCGCGATCTCCGCGCCCGTCCCCAGGAACACCGGCGCCTCGTGGACCACGACCAGGCGGCGGGTCTTCTCGACCGAGGCCTGGATGGAGTCGAAGTCGATGGGGGACATGGACCGCAGGTCCACCACTTCGAGGGACTTGCCCTCCTCCTGGGCGGCGGCCGCGACCTCCTGGCAGACCTTCACCATCGGGCCGTACGCGGCCAGTGTGAGGTCGCTGCCCTCGCGCACCACGCGTGCCTTGTGCAGCGGGCCGGGGATCGCCTCCCGGTTCACCTCGGACTTGTCCCAGTAGCGCCGCTTCGGCTCGAAGAAGATCACCGGGTCGTCGCTCTGGATGGCCTGCTGCATCATCCAGTACGCGTCGGAGGCGTTCGAGGGCGAGACGACCTTGAGGCCCGCGACGTGCGCGAACAGGGCCTCAGGGGACTCGGAGTGGTGCTCGACCGCGCCGATGCCGCCGCCGTACGGAATGCGGATCACGACGGGGAGCTTGATCTTGCCGAGCGCCCGCGCGTGCATCTTCGCGAGCTGCGTGACGATCTGGTCGTACGCCGGGAAGACGAAGCCGTCGAACTGGATCTCCACCACCGGGCGGTAGCCGCGCAGCGCGAGGCCGATCGCCGTGCCGACGATGCCCGACTCGGCGAGCGGGGTGTCGATGACCCGCTCCTCGCCGAAGTCCTTCTGCAGACCGTCGGTCACGCGGAACACACCGCCGAGCTTGCCGACGTCCTCGCCCATGATCAGGACCTTGGGGTCGGCGTCGAGGGCCGTGCGCAGCGATTCGTTGATCGCCTTGGCCAATGCCATCTTTTCCGCGGTCATCGCTACTTGCCCTCCCCTTCATCGGCGAACGACGCCTGGTAGGCGGCGAACTGGGCCCGCTCCTCGTCGACGAGCGCGTGCCCGTCCGCGTACACGTTCTCGAAGATGGCGAAGTGGTCCGGGTCCGGCATGGCGCGGACCACTTCGCGCACTCGCCTTCCCAACGCCTCGCTCTCGGCCTCAAGTTCCGCGAAGAATCCCTCGTCCGCGTGGTTTGAAGCCTCCAGGTACGTGCGCATGCGCTGGATCGGGTCCTTCGCCTCCCACGCCTCGCGCTCCTCGTCGGCCCGGTACTTGGTCGGGTCGTCGGACGTGGTGTGGGCACCCATGCGGTACGTGTACGCCTCGACGAGGGTGGGCCCCTCACCCCGGCGGGCCCGCTCCAGCGCCCACTTGGTGACGGCGAGACAGGCGAGGACGTCGTTGCCGTCGACGCGGACGCCCGGGAAGCCGTAGCCCTGCGCGCGCTGGTAGAGCGGCACGCGGGTCTGGCGTTCGGTGGGCTCGGAGATGGCCCACTGGTTGTTCTGGCAGAAGAACACGACGGGGGCGTTGTAGACGGCGGAGAAGGTGAACGATTCAGCGACGTCGCCCTGGCTGGAGGCGCCGTCCCCGAAGTACGCGATCACGGCCGAGTCGGCGCCGTCCTTGGCCACACCCATGGCGTAGCCGGTGGCGTGCAGCGTCTGCGAGCCGATGACGATCGTGTAGAGGTGGAAGTTGTTGCTGTTCGGGTCCCAGCCGCCGTTGTTCACGCCGCGGAACATGCCGAGGAGGTTGGTCGGGTCGACCCCGCGGCACCAGGCCACGCCGTGCTCACGGTAGGTCGGGAAGACGTAGTCGTCCTCGCGTGTGGCCCGCCCGGAGCCGATCTGTGCGGCCTCCTGGCCGAGCAGCGAGGCCCACAGGCCCAGCTCGCCCTGGCGCTGCAGGGAGGTGGCCTCGGCGTCGAAGCGTCGGGTGAGCACCATGTCGCGGTACAGGCCGCGGAGCTCTTCGGGGGTGATGTCGGCTACGTACGCGTCATATTCGCCATTCTTGACGCGCTTGCCCTCGGGCGTCAGCAGCTGTACGAGCTCGGGCTGGGCGCCCGGCGGCTTCTTCGCAGCGGTGCGCTTGGTACCGGCGCTGCGTCGCGGCTTGCGCGCGGCAGTGCTCTCCACGGTCACGTGTGCTCCTCCGTCGGTCCGGTCCCCGGGGTTGCCGGGTGACCAGTGCGGCTCGCCTGATCTCCGTACCCGCGCACGGGGTGGGTGCGCTCGGCCGGGAACAGGCGTGACAGGTGCCCCGGCGAGCGCCCTGCACATAGCACGTTACCCAGTGCTCCACATTTCTGTGAAACCCCTCCTGACCTGCGTTTTTGCTTGGATTTCCGAGTACTTTCCACTCGGACTTCCAAGTACTTCGCGCCGATCCGGAACAGTCGCTGGTCAGAGCACTGGTTACAGCCTGGCAGGGGGCCGGAACACCGGCACGTTATCCCGGTCACCCCGGGGACGGGAAGAGTTCGACCGGGGCGGTCGGAAAGATCGTGTGTGAGACTGGCTCCGTGCGCGAAGAAGGAAAAATCACTGTATTTCTTCTCGACGACCATGAGGTGGTCCGCCGGGGTGTGCACGAGTTGCTCTCGGTGGAGGACGACTTCGAAGTGGTCGGCGAGGCGGGTACGGCGGCCGACGCACTGGTGCGAATTCCGGCCACCCACCCGGACGTCGCCGTCCTCGACGTACGCCTGCCGGACGGCAGCGGGGTCGAGGTGTGCCGCGAGATCCGCTCCCGGGACGAAAGCATCAAATGCCTGATGCTGACGTCCTACGCCGACGACGAGGCCCTCTTCGACGCGATCATGGCGGGCGCCTCGGGCTACGTCCTCAAGGCGATCCGCGGCGAGGAGCTGCTCTCGGCGGTCCGTGACGTCGCCGCCGGCAAGTCCCTGCTCGACCCGGAGGCCACCGCCCGCGTCCTGGAGCGACTGCGCGGCGGAGGCAGCGCCAAGGGCGACACCCGGCTCGCGAGCCTCACCGACCAGGAGCGCAGGATCCTCGACCTGATCGGCGAGGGGCTCACCAATCGCGTGATCGGCGAGCGGCTCCATCTCGCCGAGAAGACGATCAAGAACTACGTCTCCAGCCTGCTGTCCAAACTCGGCATGGAACGGCGTGCGCAGGCGGCCGCCTATGTGGCCCGGATGCAGGCGGAGAAGCAGCGCTGAGTCTTCCGCCCTCCCCGTAGGACCGTGTTGGGTGATCCGCGCTCTCCGTAGAGGCCGATCAGCGCTCCGTGGACGCGTCCAGCGCTCCGTAGAGGTCGTTTATTCGGGACTTATGTCCCTGTGTGGAGGGCCGGGCGCCCCTTTTTCCGTCTCCCGTTGTGCCGCACATTGAGAGGCATGCCGACCGACGAACACCTCGCCGCCGGACTGCTCGGCCGCGTCCAGCACGGCCGTCTGGCGGCCAGCATGCGCGCGCTGCCCTTCCTGGCCACGGCCCGCCACATCGTGGTGGGCGGCCGCGTCCTGCTGCGGATGCACAAGGGACACGGCCACCACCGGGCGTGCGCGGGAAGCGTCGTCGCGTACGGCGCGGACAACCTGGGCTCCCCGCGCGCGGGCGAGGGCCACTGGTCGGTCCAGGTCGTCGGGGTGTGCGAGGCCGTCGAGCCGACCGCCGCCCAGCTCACGCTCTTCGGCCCGGCCCCGCGCCGAGTGGACGACGCGCCCTTCGAGCCCGTGTACCTGGAGGTCACACCGGAGTTCGTCACCGTGCACTCGACGGACGGTGGCCTGGAGCTTGCACACCGGCACTGTCCGTGACAAGCCCGAGGTCAACGGCCTCTCCGGTGCCCTAACATCTGGCGCGTGCCGCGCTCATCTGTTTCGCCCGCCCTCTCCCCCGCACCCCCTCTGGGCGCCCTGCTGCGGCGATACGCCGCCGGGGTCCCGCTGGCCTGCGAACCCGTCGACCAGGGGCTGCTCAACCGCGGCTACCGCCTCGCCACCACCCGGGGCCGGTACTTCCTCAAGCACCATTTCGACCCCGAGACAGCCGACCCCGCCGCGATCGCCCGCCAGCACCGCGCGACCCAGCGCCTCGCCGACCTCGGCGTCCCGGTGGCCCCGCCGCTGACCGGCACCGACGGCCGTACGGTCGCCGTCGTCGGCGGGCACGCGTACGCGCTGCACCCCTGGATCGACGGACGCCACCGCAGCGGCGCCCAGCTCACCACCGAGCAGTGCCGGCGCCTGGGGGCGCTCCTGGGCGTCGTACACGCGTCCCTGGAGCAGGTGATGCCACCGAGGCCGACCGAGGAGCGCGCGGAGAGCGCCGACCCCGACGACACCTTCGCCCTCATCGACGACCTGCTCGCCCGGGTGCGCCGCCACCACCCGGCCGACGCCTTCGACGAGCTGGCCCGCCACCGCCTCCTGGAGCGGCGCGCCCTCCTGGAACGGCACGCGGACCGGCGGCCCCCGCAGGGAGGCTCGGTGGGCTGGGTGCACGGGGACTTCCACCCCTTCAACGTGCTCTACCGGGGAGACACCCCCGCCGCGATCGTCGACTGGGACCGGCTCGGCGTCCAGCCGCAGGCCGAGGAGGCGGTGCGCTCCGCGGTGATCTTCTTCGTACTGCCCGCCGGCACGCTCGACCTGCCGAAGGTACGGGCCTACGCCCGCGCGTACCGGCGCTCCGCGCGGGCCACCCCCTCCGAACTCTCGGCCGCCGTGCACCGCGTGTGGTGGGAGCGGCTCAACGACTTCTGGATACTGCGCTGGCACTACGAGCGCGGTGACACCCGCGCCGACCCGCAGTTCCCCGCGGTCTCCGCGCTGGCGGTGTGGTGGACGCGGGAGTACGACGCGGTGTGCGAGGCGTTCGTGGGATGACGCTCAGCCGCGTCCGTCACTTCAGCCGTCTCAGCCGCGGGACGCGGGAAACGGCACGCGCGCGTGGAGCCCGATTCCGGGTTCCACGCGCGCGTGGGACGTTCGTGGGTGAGGACGCCGGGTCAGCCGACGGCACCGCCGTCCGCGCCTGTCTCACCGCCGTTGCCGCCCGTCTCCACCGGGTCGGTCGGCTCCTCCGTAGCAGTCGTCTCCGGGTCCGTAGGCGTCGGATCGTCCGTCGGAGTCGTCTCCGGATCCGTCGGCTCGGTCTTCGAGGGCGAGGGGGTGTTGCTCGGCGATGGTGTGTACGACGGCGAGTAGTCCGGGTCGCCGCCCGTGCCGGTGTCCTGGTTCGTGGGCTCGTCCGTGGGCTCGTCGGACGTGCTCTCGCTCGGCGTCGTCTCCTTCTCGGTCTGCGAGGTGGTCGGCGACTGCGTCGTGCCGCCCCCGCCGCCGTCGCCGTTGCCGTTCTGCAGCGCCAGCGCGACCCCCGCCGCGATCGCGACCACCGCGAGAACCGCCAGGATCCACAGCTTGCCGCGGCCGCTGCCCCGGTTGCCGTGCCCCTCGAAGCCCCCGTCGTCGCCGCCACCGCCACGGCCGGGCGGCAGCATCGGTGACGGGATCTGGGTGGTGCCCGAGTCGCCGGGGTGCGGCAGTCCGGCGGAGCCCGCGAGGCCCATCGCCGGGGTGTTCACGGACTCGTGCATCTCCACGGGACCGGTGTTCCAGGTCCCGGTGTGGCCGCCCTGGTCGTACAGCATCTGCAGCCCGTACTGGGTGAGCCCGCGCATCTCCTCAGCGGTCTGGAACCGGTCGTCCGGCTCCTTCGCGAGTGAGCGCATGACCAGGCCGTCCAGCTCCGGCGGCGCCGCGTCCGAGACCTCGGAAGGGGGCACCGGGATGTCCTGGACGTGCTGGTAGACCACCGAAAGCGGGGTCTCACCGGTGAACGGCGGCCGCAGCGCGAGGAGTTCGTAGAGGAGGCAGCCCGTCGCGTACAGGTCGCTCCGGTGGTCGACCGCCTTGCCGAGCGCCTGCTCCGGCGAGAGGTACTGGGGCGTGCCCATGACCATGCCGGTTTGAGTCATTGTCGACTGGGCGCCGTGCAGGGCGCGCGCGATGCCGAAGTCCATCACCTTGACCGCGCCGGTGTTGGTGATGATCACGTTCGCGGGCTTGATGTCGCGGTGCACGATGCCGTGCTGATGCGAATAAGCAAGCGCTTCGAGCACTCCGGAGACGATGATGAGAGCCTGCTCGGGCCCGGGCGCCTCGGCGTTGAGCAGCAGGTCACGGATCGTGCGGCCCTCGACGAGCTCCATCACGATGTACGGGACGACCTGGTGGCCGACCACGTCCTCGCCGGAGTCGTAGACCGCCACCACCGCATGGTGGTTGAGCCCGGCCACCGACTGTGCCTCGCGCGTGAACCGCGCCTTGGACACGGGGTCCTCGGCCAGGTCGGAGCGGAGCAGTTTGACCGCGACCGTGCGCCCCAGCCGGACGTCCTCGGCGGCGAACACCTCGGCCATGCCGCCCCGGCCGAGTCTGTGGGTCAGCCGATACCGGCCGTCGCCGACCAGCCCGCCGTTACCCCACAACTCCGGCGCATCTGACATACCGCCGCCAGTCGCCTCGGGGTCGGACGGGCCCTGAGCGCGCTGCTGCTGTGCCATCAGTCCTCGCCGTCGTTTCTGTCCGCACCGGTCGAAGTACGCGCGGTGGTTGTTACGGTCTCCGTCGGGCCACGCTACAGCCTCCGCGTGAGCGGCCGACCCGAGATGGACCGGCCATGAAACCCACACCCGGTCCGCGGGTGCAAATTCTGTGTACCGGCCGTACGGCACCTGTAACGCTTCCGCGACTCTTCTTTCGCGTACGGTCACGGAACGGGCACCGAGCTTGACGTGTCAGTGGCCTCCGGCAGACTTGGCCGGGAATAACACTAAGGATCACCGCCTCGGGGGCCACATCAGCAGCTTCGGCCCGCGTGACGGGGCACGCCGATGGGGGACGCAGAGACATGAGCCAGGACGGCGCACACGGCCGGTACGCGGGGCGTTCGGTCGCCGGCGGGCGCTACCAACTGCGCGACCTGCTCGGCGAGGGCGGCATGGCCTCGGTCCATCTCGCGTACGACGCGGTGCTCGACCGACAGGTCGCGATCAAGACACTGCACACCGAACTCGGCCGTGAGCAGGCCTTCCGCGAGCGCTTCCGCCGCGAGGCCCAGTCGGTGGCCAAGCTCACGCACACGAACATCGTCTCGGTCTTCGACACCGGCGAGGACACGCTGCTCGAAAGCGGCTCCGCCGCGGGGTCCGGCGCCCCGACTCCGTACATCGTCATGGAGTACGTGGAGGGCCGCCCGCTCGGCTCGGTCCTCGACCAGGACATCGCCCAGTTCGGCGCCATGCCCGCCGACAAGGCCCTGAAGATCACGGCGGACGTGCTGGCGGCGCTGGAGATCAGTCACGAGATGGGCCTGGTCCACCGCGACATCAAGCCGGGCAACGTGATGATGACGAAGCGGAACGTCGTCAAGGTGATGGACTTCGGCATCGCCCGCGCCATGCAGTCCGGTGTGACGTCGATGACGCAGACCGGCATGGTCGTCGGCACCCCGCAGTACCTGTCGCCGGAGCAGGCCCTCGGCCGGGGCGTGGACGCCCGCTCGGACCTGTACTCGGTCGGCATCATGCTGTTCCAGCTGGTCACCGGGCGGTTGCCGTTCGAGGCGGACTCGCCGCTGGCCATAGCGTATGCGCACGTCCAGGAGGAGCCCGTCCTGGCCTCCTCGGTCAACCGCTCGCTGCCGCCGGCGGTGGACGCGCTGATCACCCGCGCCCTGAAGAAGAACCCCAACGAGCGTTTCCTGAGCGCCGAGTCGATGCGCGACGAGTGCCTGCGCGTGGCCCAGTCGTTCCAGGCCGCACCGCCGAGCATCGTGCCGGGCGCCCAGACGTCGAGCGGCGCCGGTGTCGGCTCCGCGGTGTTCCCGCCGGTCGACCAGTCGGCCCAGGCTCCGCAGGGCAACGTACAGACGCCGTACCAGCCGGGCCCCTACGGCCCGCCCACCCCGGCGCACTCGTCCACGCCCGCCCCTTCGTACGGCTATCCGCAGCAGGGCGGCTACCCGACGCCGGCCCAGACCGCCGCGTACTCCCCGCAGCAGGGCTACTCGACCCCGCCGCCGTACACGATCACGCCGCAGCAGCCCTCGGCGCCCGCCTCCGGTGGCGGGCGCAAGAGCAACATGCCGGTGATCGTGGGCTCGATCGTCGTCGCGCTGGCCGCCGTCGGCGGGCTGATCGCCGCGCTGCAGCTGGGCGGCGGGGGCGACGACGACGGGGGCGGTACGGAATCCAGCGCGTCGGCGTCGGCGTCCGCGGTGGCCGGGCACAAGGGGCCCGACACCACGAAGAAGATCGAGAAGACCGAGTGCACGGAGCCCGAGGAGTCGTACAACGACGCCGACAAGATCAAGGTCCCGGACTTCAAGTTCAAGAACATGGACTCGGTGAAGGCCTGCCTGCAAGCGGCGGGCTGGCAGTACGAGAGCCAGCCGGTCGACGAGAACGCGTACGGCCAGGACACGGTGATGAGCCAGATCCCCGCGGCGGACGCGGACGTCGACCCCAAGAGCATGCCCAAGATCCAGCTCTATGTGTCGACGGGCAACCCCGCCTGATTCCCTGACCGTTCGGGCACCAGGACCGCCCGCACCAAGACCGTTCGGACACGCGAAGGGGCCCGGCATTTCTGCCGGGCCCCTTTCGTCCGCGCGCTGTTCGGAGTGATGGGAGTCGTCGGAGTTACGGATGCAGGTTCGGATTCAGATTCGGGTACGGGTACGGCCCGTAGTTACAGGTACGGACCCCCGACACGGCCGCCCGCACGCGGATCGTCGCCGTCCTCCTCGCCGCCGCCCACACCCGGCGGAAGCGCCCGGCGCATCGACTCCAGCTGGGCGCGGGCCGCCATCTGCTGGGCGAACAGGGTGGTCTGGATCCCGTGGAAGAGCCCCTCCAGCCACCCGACCAACTGGGCCTGCGCGATCCGAAGTTCGGCGTCGGAAGGGATGCCGTCGTCCGTGAACGGCAACGACAGCCGCTCCAGTTCCTCGACGAGATCGGGGGCGAGCCCGTCCTCCAGCTCCTTGACCGAGCTGGCGTGGATCTCCTTGAGCCGGACCCGGCTCGCCTCGTCGAGGGGTGCCGCACGCACCTCCTCCAGCAGCTGCTTGATCATGCTCCCGATGCGCATGACCTTGGCGGGCTGCTCCACCATCTCCGTCACCGGGACCTCACGGGAGTCCTCGTCTCCTCCGCCGCCGAGAGCCATCCCGTCCTGGCCAACGACCAGGATCTGGGGGTTCTCCGGCGACCTTTCGTTCCTCGGCATCTCCATGCCGCCATTCTCTCGCACCCGCACACTTCATCACCCTGGTGCCCCCTCCCGGGCGTGATCCACCATGTACGCACCGGCGTCGTGTGTCAGACCGGCGGCGTGGGCGGCTGCGGCGGATCGGTGGCCGCCGCGTCCGCGAGGCGCAGCAGCCGGGCCTCACAGTGGTCGAGCCACCGCATCTCGGCCTCCGCACGGAAGACGAGGTGCTCCAGGACGAGCAGCCGGGCCACCTCGTCCCGGTGCCCGGGTCCCTCCGCGAGCGCCTGGGCCCGCATCCGGGTGTACGTGTGCATCGCCTCCGAGAGATACCGCCGCTGTGTCTCCACGATCGCCCTTATGTCGGCCCCCGGCGCCCCGACCGCCATGGCCAGCTTGATCGCCAGCTCGTCGCGCGGCAGGTTCGTGCGCTCCACCGGACGCGTGAACCAGGACCACAGCTCGGCCCGGCCCGCGTCCGTCAGCGCGTACAGCACGTGTCCGGCCTCGTCCGCACCCTGCTGGACGACCAGACCGTCCCGCTCCAGCCGGCCCAGAGTCGTGTAGACCTGCCCGATGTTCAGCGGCCAGGTGGAGCCGGTGCGCGCCTCGAACTCGGTGCGCAGCCGCGACCCGTAGCGGGGCCCACGCTCGAGAAGCGCCAGCAGACCGTGACGTATCGACATAACCGGTATCTGTACCCCGTACATCTGTGCGCGCCAAGGGTGTCACTGAGGGTGAGCGCGTCGGCACCCGGACGATCGAGATGCCGGTGCGGGCGCCCCGTGTGACTCTGGTGCCGTCGATCTTGGTTCCTTCGCACCAGGAGGGGGTCACCGACGTGACTCCATGGCTCCGCCCCCTGCCCGTGACCGGCCTGCTGCTGGTCCTGCTGGCGGGCCCCGCTCCGATGTCGTACGCCGTCCCGTACGTCTCCTCCTACGAACCCGCGCCCGGCGAGTCCCGGGCAGGCAGCCGGGCCGGAGAGGGACGCGAGCGGCCGGGCCGGCCGCCCGCGCCGACGGAGGAGGCGGAGGAAGAGGCAGAGGAAGTGGCAGAGGAGGAGGCGCAGGAGGAGGCGCCGGACGGGGCACTGGACGAGGGCGCCGGGGTCGGTCACCCGGACGGGCCAGCGGACAGCGAGCAGTCGGAAGGCGCTGTCGCCCCCGAGACGCCCGGGAACACCGCGCCGGGATCCCAGCCGCCCGTCGATGCCGAGCAGGCCGCCGGCCGCCCCGTACGCGCCTCGGAACCCGTCCTGCGGGTCCTGCCCCTCGGCAGCGGACTGGTCCTCATCGGTCTGGGCCTGGGCCTCGCGTTCGTCGCACTGCGCGTACGGCGGGGCTGAGACGGGGGCGGGGGCCGGGGCGGCCCACGGTCCGCCTCACCCCGCGCCCCCGGCCAGGCCCGGACGTCGAGCCCTACGGGACCGTGAGCAGCACCTTCCCGATGTTCCCGCTCTCCTCCAGCACCCGGTGTGCCGCGGCGGCGTCGCTCATCGGCAGCTCGCGGTCGACCACCGGACGTACGTGACCCGCGGAGACGAGCGGCCAGACATGCTCCCGTACGGCCGCGACGATCGCCGCCTTCTCCCCGGCGGGACGGGCGCGCAGCGAGGTCGCGGTGACGGCGCCGCGCTTGCCCAGGAGCGTCGCGATGTTCAGCTCGCCCTTGATGCCGCCCTGCATACCGATGATCGCGAGCCGGCCGTTGACCGCGAGGGCCTTGACGTTGCGGTCCAGGTACTTGGCGCCCATGTTGTCGAGGATGACGTCGGCGCCCGCCCCGTCGGTGGCCGCCTTGATCTCCTCGACGAAGTCCTGCTCGCGGTAGTTGATCAGCACGTCCGCGCCGAGTTCGGCGCAGAAGTCCAGCTTCTCCTTGCTCCCCGCGGTGACGGCGACCTTCGCGCCGACGGCCTTGGCCAGCTGGATCGCCATGGTGCCGATGCCGCTCGCCCCGCCGTGCACCAGGAGCGTCTCGCCGGGGCGCAGATGGGCGATCATGAAGACGTTGGACCAGACCGTGCAGGTCACCTCGGGCAGCGCGGCCGCCTTGTCGAGCCCGACCCCCTCCGGCACGGGCAGCAGCTGCCCGGCAGGCACGGCCACCTTCTCGGCGTACCCGCCGCCCGAGAGCAGCGCGCACACCTCGTCCCCGACGGCCCACCCCGAGACACCGGCACCCAGCGCCGCGATCCGCCCGGAGCATTCGAGGCCCGGGTACGGGGACGAGCCGGGCGGCGGATCGTAGAACCCCTGCCGCTGCAGCAGATCGGCACGGTTCACCGCGCTCGCCGCCACCTGGATGAGGACTTCCCCGTCGCTGGGAACGGGGTCCGGCGCCTCCGTCCACTTGAGGACTTCGGGGCCGCCGGGCTGGGTGATGGTCACTGCCTTCATGGGGCCGACGCTACTCCTGTCACACAGCGTGTCCCTGCCAGGTACCGGGCAACAGTCGCGTGTGCCCGATCACGTCAACCCCGACGATCGTCAAGGCCGGGCGTTGCCATTCGGCCCGGGGTTCGCGGCTGCCCCCGCTTCTACGTTCAGGCCGTATGGAAAAAGCGTCGCGAGAGAGAATCAGGGCCGGTCGGCTGCCGGCCGCGCCGGCCATCCTGGGCATGGGTGCGGGAGGAGTCGCCGCGCTCTCCCCGGGCGGCTCCTGGCGGTCCCCGGGCGGGCTGGGAAAGGCCGGAGCGATCGAGGTCACCGACGGATCCTCGGTGTCAGCCTACCGCTCGGTGACCGGGTGGACGGCGGACGCACCGTCCTGGCTGGGGCCACTCCTGGAAGTGGCCACCGAGGGCACGCTGGTGATCCTCGGGATGCTGCTGGCCTGGGCGGGCTGGACGGCGGTCCGCCGCGGGAGCGCGCGAGGGGTCGCGGGAGCCGTGCTGACCGGCCTCGGCACCGTCGTGGCCTACGCGCTCAGTGAGGCCGTGAAGCTGGTGGTGGACGAGGAACGGCCTTGTCGTGCGCTGCCGATGACGGCCGACGTGATCGCGGAGTGCCCCGCGGCGGGTGACTGGTCGTTCCCGAGCAACCACGCCACCCTGGCCGCCGGGCTCGCGGTCGGCCTGGCCCTGCTGCGGCCCCGCCTCGCCGCGGTCACGCTGCCGCTGGCGGGGGCCGCCGCGCTGTTACGGGTCCTCGTGGGGGTTCACTACCCGCACGATGTACTCGCCGGTGCGGTGCTCGGCGGAACCGTGGTGGCGGCTGTACTGCTCGCGTTCATGCCGCTTGCACAGCGGTCGGCGTCAGCGCTGGAGCTGCGGGCGTCACGACCGGGGAGGCGGAGGAGGAAGGACTCCGGCTTCGTGGGCCACGACGGCGGCAGAGGCCCGGTTGTCCACACCGAGCCTTGCCAGGATGGAACTCACATGGGCCTTGACCGTTCCCTCCACCACCTGCAGCCGCCTGGCGATCTGCCCGTTGGACAGCCCGCTGCCGAGGAAGGCCAGCACGTCCCGTTCCCGGGCGGTGAGAGCGCCGACCCGGTCGCGGGCGGCGGAGCGCCGGCCGGCCAGGGTGCCCGCGCCCGTCGCGGCGAGGTGCGTGACGACCCGGGCCGCGACCTTCGGTGACAGATAGGCGGCGCCCTCGGCCACCGCGCGAACGCCCCTGATCAGTTCCTCTGGCTCGCCCGACTTGATCAGGAAGCCGGCCGCGCCACCGCCGAGCGCCTGGAGGATGTAGTCGTCCTCACCGAACGTCGTCAGCATGACGATGCCCGTGGCCGGCACCGTGTTACGGATCTCCGCCGCCGCCTCGATGCCGTTGATCCCCGGCATGCGGATGTCGAGTACGGCCACCGCCGGTCGGTGGCGCCGGGCCAGTTCCACCGCGTCGTGCCCGTCGACGGCCTCGGCGACGACCTCGATGTCCGGATCCGTGGCGAGAACGGCGCGCACCCCCGCGCGGATCATCGGCTCGTCGTCGGCGATCAGCACCCGGATCATCGGGCGCTCACGGAGTGAGGGCGGCCAGGGACACGAGCGTGTCCTTCCGGAAGCAGAGCCGGTAGGCGTCCCCGGACCGGTCGTCGAACCGGTCGGCCGTCATCGCGTAGTACTCGCACGTCATACCGGGTCCTCTCGGTTCGGCGGCCGACGGCCGGTGATTCGTCTGACGGTCCGGCAGGACACGCTCCACTTCGACGCGATCCTGCCCCACGCGCAGACGGGCGTAGTCGCCCGGGTCCAGGACCGACCTCGACGCCGAGAGCATCTCCCACCCCACCAGTGCTCCGCCCAGCACTGCCCCGGTCAGCAGAGGCACCATGAGGGCGGCCACAAAGGCCCGGCCGGCACGGCGGCGAGCGCGCAGATGTTCCTGCGGCAGCTCGCGGTCGGACCTCGACACCGTGGAGGTGAGGGGTGGTGACGGCTGTGCCGGGGGTGCGTGCGGAATCCGTGCGACGACGGCGAACCCCTCGCCACGCGGGCCGTGATCGCACGAGCCACCGGCCAACCGCACACGCTCTTCGATCCCGACGAGGCCACGCCCGCCGCCCCGCGGCCGGGCACCGGTCGCGGACGAGGGCGGGCCGTTCTCCACCACCACCCTTGTCTCCGCGGCCGCATGCGTCACGTGGACGGTCACCGTCGCGTCGGGCGCGTGCTTGGCGACATTGGTCAGTGCCTCCTGCACGACGCGGTGAGCGGCCCGTTCGACCATCGGCGGCAGCTCGTCCGCCTCGCCCTCGATGCGCAACTCGACCATGAGCCCGGCCGACGAAGCCTCCGCGGTCAGCTCGGTGAGGTCGGCCCCGAGCGGGCGCAGCGGCGCGTCGTCGTTCTCCTCCCGCAGGACACCGATCACCTCTCCGAGCCGTTCCACCGCGCCCGCTGCCCTGATCCTGATGTCGCCCGCGGCCTTTCGGTGGTGCTCTTCGAGACCCGGCGCGAGTTTCAGAGCACCGGCCGACAGCGCGATCAGGCTCAGCTCGTGGCCGAGTACGTCATGCATGTCCTGCGCGATGCGTGCCCGCTCCCGCAGCCGTGCCTGATCCGCGACCAGGCGCTGCTCGCGCTGCAACTGCTCGGCGTGCTCCCAGCCGGTCCTCACTCAAGCACGGTCGCCCCCGTCGGCCCGGGCCGCCGTCCCGCCAGGAACGCGACGACGCCGGTCGGGACGGCCCACCACAGGCTCACCATGCTGAGGCCCGCGGCCAGCACGGCGCCCGCCGTCAGAAGACCGCCCGGATCGAGAACCGGCCGGGAACCGGCCCTCCCGGCCGGGGCCACACCGTTGATCGCCACGCTGTCCATGCACGCGACGGTACGGACGTCGAGGGCGGTCCGACACTGCCGAAAGTCCAATGCCCGGGCCTGCGCCCCCCGGTGAGCGAAGTTCAGTCCTGCCTCAGTGGCCTCATGTCCGGTGCGACCTGGGTGTGCGGGGTGGCCCGGACGATGGTGATCAGACGGTCCGTCAACTGCAGCTTGCCGATGGCGGGATCGTCGTATCCGAGGACGCGGTGACCTCGTACGACGCTCACCACCAGATCCTCGGTCTCGCGGACGCCCTTGCCCACCTCGACCTTTATGACGGGCCGTTCCACGATGTCCAGGCCGCTGCCCTGCTGGATGAGGTCCTCCATGACCATGCCGGCGCTGGGGCTGAGCACGGAGAGACCGAGGAGGCGGCCTGCCGCGCTGGCGCTGGTGATGACGGCGTCGGCGCCGGACTGCTTCAGCAGCGGCGCGTTCTCCTCCTCGCGCACGGCGGCCACGATCTTCGCCCCGCGGTTGAGCTGCCGGGCCGTCAGCGTGACGAGCACGGCGGTGTCGTCGCGCTGCGTCGCGATGATGATCTGCCGGGCCCGCTGGACCTCGGCTCGGATCAGTACGTCACTGCGGGTGGCGTCGCCGACCACGCCCGCGTATCCGTCCGCCGTCGCCGCGTCGATCACCTTGAAGTTGGGATCGACGACCACGACCTGCTCCTTCTTCAGCCCCGTCGCGCACACGGTCTGAATCGCGGAGCGGCCTTTCGTGCCGAACCCGATGACAACGGTGTGCTCCCTCAAAGCGGTCCTCCAGCGGTTCAGTCGCCACTCCTCCCGGGTGCGTTCGGTGAGGACCTCGAGAGTGGTGCCGACCAGGATGATCAGGAACATCACGCGCAAGGGCGTGATCACGAAGATATTGGTGAACCGGGCGGCGTCACTGACGGGGGTGATGTCGCCGTATCCGGTGGTGGAGAGCGTGACGGTCGCGTAGTAGAAGGCGTCGAGCAGGTCGACCGAGCCGTCCGAGTTGTCGTTGTAGCCGTCGTGGTCGGCGTAGACGATGAGGGCGGTGCCGACCAGCACGAGCAGCGCGATGGTGACTCGTTTGGCGACCTGCCTCAGCGGATGTTCCACCCGTCGGCGAGGCAGTTTCACCCGGCGGGTGACGACGCGTTCGTCCGCGTGACGGGCGATGGCGTCCTGGCCCGGAAGTTTCACGTGAAACACACCCCGATCCCGGCCGTCGCCCAGGGCAGGTCGAGAATCTCCAGCTCCTGGCCGGGGCGCGCCCCACCCGGCGGCACGACCGCGAGCGCGTCGGCCACGGCGATGCCCCGCAGCATGGCCGGTCCGTTGTAGTGCAGCGGCACGGCCCGGTCCTCGCGCAGGACGACGGGGATCAGCCGGGTGTCGTACGGGTGGCCGTGCACGGTCTCCTTCAAGGGCAGTGTGTACGTCTCCGGGGCCGCGCGTCCCGCGAGGGTGCGCAGCAGGGGTTCGGCGAGCGTGAGCAGGCCGGAGACGGCGGCGAGGGGGTTGCCGGGGAGGCCGACGAGGTGCTGGTTCTCCTTGGTGCGGGCCAGGAGCATGGGGTGGCCGGGGCGCACCTTGACGCCGTCCACGAGGAGTTCGGCGCCGATGCGGCGCAGGGTGGGGTGCACGTGGTCGACGGGGCCCGCGGCGGTGCCGCCGGTCGTGACGACGAGGTCGGCGTCGGAGTTCTTCAGGGCCTTGCGGAGGGCTTCGGCGTCGTCGCCTAGCCTGCGTACGGCGATGACGTCCGCGCCCAGCGCGCGCAGCCAGGACGGCAGCATCGGGCCGAGCGCGTCCCTGATCAGTCCGTCGTGGGGCAGGCCCTCGGTGAGCAACTCGTCCCCGAGGACGAGGACTTCGGCGCGGGGCCGGGGGAGAGTCGAGACGGTGTCGTATCCGGCGGCCGCGGCGAGCCCGAGCACGGCCGGGGTGATCACCGTGCCGCGCTGCAGGAGGGGATCGCCGGAGCGGCACTCCTGGCCCCGGGGACGGATGTCCTGCCCGGGCACGACCTCGCGGGTCGCGTGGAGACGTTCCTTCTCGTCGGTGCGGCCGTGCTCGCTGCGGATCACCGCGGTGACGTCCTGCGGGATCCGCGCGCCGGTCGCGATACGGACGGCCTCGCCGTCGGTGAGGCGCTCGGGCTCGGCGTGACCCGCGAGGACTCCCTCTGCCCGGACGTCCCAGGGCCCCGGCCCGGCGACCGCCCAGCCGTCCATCGCGGAGGTGTCGAACGACGGGAGGTCCGTGAGGGCGGTGAGGGGAGCGGCGAGGACGAGGCCCAGCGCGGCGTCGAGGGATACGGATACGGGGGCGTCCGGTGGACGGGGGGCCCGTCCGGCGAGGGCGCGTGCCTCGGGCCAGGGGGTCGCCCTGTGGTGGCCGTGCTCGGCCGTGCGGGACCTGGAGGTTCCGTCGGCGGTTCCGGCGGTGTGTTGCCCGTGCTCCCGGCTTCCGCCCCCCGGAGACGGCGGGGGCACGGCAGGAGAGCCTCCAGTGGCTCCGGAACCGTCGGGCACCTGGGCACCGCCTTCCTTGGCCAGGGCGAGGGCCTCCTCCACGTCGAGGTCGTCGAGGCCGACCTCCTCGTACCGCCCCGGGGCGGTCATCCGGCGTCCGGGCGGGCTTCGGGAGCAGCTGTCCCGGCACCGGTCCCGCCGTCGGTGCCGCTGCCCGGGCCGGTCCCGCTGCTGGTGCCGGTTCCCCTGCCGGACGGGGCCGTCGGGGGTGGTGCGGTGCCGTCGTCCGCCTCCGCCGCCCAGCGCAGTGCCAGTGCCGTCGCCTTGCGGGCGGCCTCCGCGACCGCCTCGGGGCCGCCCTTGGCCTGCGCGGCCGCGTACCCCACGAGGAACGTGGTCAGCGGTGCCGCCGGGCGGGCCACGCCGTGCGCGGCGTCGCGGGCGAGGTCGAGCAGGGTGCCGGTGTCGACGTCCAGGTCGATGCCGAGCTCGTCCTTGACTGCGGTGATCCATTCATCCAACACGTGCCCATGCTCCCTGATACGTGCCCGGGCGGCGGCGATGTCGTCCCAGGTGTCGCAGTCGAAGGACGCGACGGGGTCGGTGATACGGGTCAGTTCGAGCGCACCGGTGAGCCGGCGCAGCGGCAGCCCGGCCAGTTCGCCGTGCTCGGCACGGAGGGCCGCCAGCTCGCGGCGCAGCGCCGCACTCCGGTACGCGGCCACCAGCGGCTGGTCGCGGCCGCCGGAGTCAGTGAGCAACACGCCCTCCGTTCCCGCTTCCTGAAGAGCGGTCAGCAGCCGCTCGACCGTCTTCTCGTCCAGGAACGGCAGGTCGGCGGAGAGCACCACGACGTACGCGGCGGTGGTGTGCCGGAGGCCGGCGTCGAGGGCGGCCAGCGGACCCGCGCCGGGCGGGTCCTCGCGCGCCCACTCCACCGGACGCGCGGTGGGCCGGGGCTCCGCGACGACCACCGTGACGGCCGCGCCGGAGCAGGCGGCCAGGACGCGGTCGAGCAGCGCGCGGCCGCCCACGCGAACGCCGGGCTTGTCCGCACCGCCGAGGCGACGGGAGGCGCCGCCGGCGAGCACGACGGCGTCATGGCCGACCGTGTCCCGGCTGTCCGCACCGAGTGCGCCGGAGGAACCGGGTCCGACGAAGGAGCCGGGCCTGCCGGAGGAACCGGGTGCGCTGGGACGCTCGTACGCGGTCACCCCCCGAGTATGGGCGTCCGATGGATCATTTCCACCCCCGTGCACAGCATGTGGACGGGGGTGGTGACGAGGTCGTACGGGCCGAGGGAGCTACAGGGTCCGCAGCAGGACCGCGGGCTGTTCCACACAGTCCGCCACATACCGGAGGAATCCGCCCGCCGTGCCGCCGTCGCACACCCGGTGGTCGAAGGTGAGCGAGAGCTGCACGACCTGCCGCACCGCCAGCTCGCCCTGGTGCACCCAGGGCTTGGGGACGATCCGGCCGACGCCGAGCATGGCCGCCTCGGGGTGGTTGATGATCGGCGTGGAGCCGTCGACGCCGAACACTCCGTAGTTGTTCAACGTGAAGGTCCCGCCGGTGAGTTCCGCCGGTGTCAGCGTCCCGGTCCGTGCCGACTCTGTGAGCCGGGCGAACTCCGCGCTCAGGAACTCCGCGTCCCGCGTGTGCGCGTCCTTCACCACCGGCACGACGAGCCCACGCTCGGTCTGCGCGGCGAACCCGAGGTGCACCGCGTCGAGCCGGACGACCTCCCGGGCGTCCATGTCGACCGTCGAGTTGAGCTCCGGGAAACGGGCCAGCGCGGCGGTGCAGATACGGGCGAGGAGGGCGAGAAGGGAGATCTTCGGCCCTCCGGTCTCGTTCATCAGCACGCGCGCGTGCATCAGTTCCGTGGCGTCGGCGTCGACCCAGCAGGTCGCGTCCGGAATCTCGCGCCGGCTCCGGGAGAGCTTGTCGGCGACGGCGCCTCGGACGCCCTTCAGCGGGATGCGCGTGCCACGCGCGTGCGTGGCTGTGGGCGACTGGGCCGGTGCGGGCGCGGGCGCCGCGGCCTGTGGTGGCCGCGCGGCGGTCGGGGCGGACGCGGCGGCCCGCGCGGCGTGCTCGACGTCCGCGCGCGTGATCAGCCCGTCTGGACCCGAGCCGGCCAGCTCCCGCAGGTCAAGCCCGTTCTCCCGGGCCAGCCTGCGCACGAGCGGGGAGATCACGGGCACGGGGCCGTCGGCCCGGCGCCCGGCATCGGCACCGGTCCTGTCCGCGACCGGCTCCTCGTCCCGTACGGGACGACGGGTGACTGTGCCGGACCCGGCGGACGCGGTGGGCGCGGCAGGCGCCGACGCGACGGCCAGGTCGGCGTCCGGGAGACCGGCGCGACGGCTTCCCGGCGCCCCGGTCCCGGCCGCCCCACCGGCGTTGCCGAGCCGGTCCGGGACCGGCCCGCCGACGGACGACGAACCCGGTGACCGCCGCCCCGGAGCCGATCCGGCCCCCGGCGGCCGCAGCCGTCCGCGCCGCGCCGGAGGCGCCTGCGTGCCGTAGCCCACGAGTACGTTCCCGGAGCCCTCGTCCTTGGCCTCGTCCCCGGGGCCGGAGGCAAGCGGGCCGGAAGCCAGTGCGCCGGAGGCGGGTGCCCCCACCGCGACCGTCAACAACGGGGAACCGACGGGCAGTTCGGTGCCCTCTTCGCCGTAGCGGGCCGTGACCACTCCGCCGTACGGGCAGGGCACCTCGACCATCGCCTTGGCCGTCTCGACCTCGACGACGGGCTGGTCGACGGCGACGACATCGCCGACCTGGACGAGCCAGCGGACGATCTCGGCCTCGGTGAGCCCCTCACCGAGGTCGGGCAGCTTGAACTCCAGAACCTGTGCCATCAGCTCTGTGCCTCCCACTGGAGCCGCGCCACCGCGTCCAGGATCCGGTCGACGCCAGGGAGATGGTGGCGCTCCAGCATCGGCGGCGGATACGGGATGTCGAACCCGGCCACGCGCAGCACCGGCGCCTCCAGGTAGTGGAAGCACCGCTCGGTGACCCGCGCGGCGATCTCCCCGCCGGGCCCGCCGAAGCCGCCCGACTCGTGTACGACCACGGCCCGCCCGGTGCGTCGTACGGACGCGGAGACCGTCTCGTCGTCGAACGGCACCAGGGAGCGCAGGTCGACGACTTCGAGGTCCCAGCCCTCGGCGCGCGCCGCCTCGGCGGCTTCCATACAGACGGGCACCGACGGCCCGTACGTGATGAGCGTGGCGCTGCGGCCGTGTCGCCGCACGACCGCGCGGCCGATCGGGTCCACGGCCTGCGGCTCGTCGGGGTTCCAGGTGTCCTTCGACCAGTACAGACGCTTGGGTTCGAGGAAGACGACCGGGTCGTCGGAGGCGATGGCGGCGCGCAGCAGTCCGTACGCGTCGGCGACCGTCGCGGGTGTGACGACATGGAGGCCCGGGGTCGCGATGTAGTACGCCTCGGAGGAGTCGCTGTGGTGTTCGACGCCGCCGATGCCGCCCCCGTAGGGCACGCGCACGGTGATGGGCAGCGGCATCGCCCCGCGCGTGCGGTTGCGCATACGGGCCACGTGCGAGATCAGCTGCTCGAAGGCCGGGTAGGCGAAGGCGTCGAACTGCATCTCCACGACCGGCCTGAGCCCGTACATGGCCATGCCGACGGCCGTGCCGAGGATGCCCGCCTCGGCGAGCGGTGTGTCCGTGACACGGTCCTCGCCGAACTCCTTGGCGAGCCCGTCGGTGACGCGGAAGACGCCGCCGAGGGTGCCGACGTCCTCGCCCATGACGTGCACGGCCGGGTCGTCGGCCATGGCGTCCCGCAGGGCGCGCCCGAGGGCCTGTGCCATGGTGGCCGGCTTCACCGCGACGGTGGTCATCGGGCCGTTCCTTCCGAATCGTGCTCGTTCTCGTTCTCGTTCTCGTGGTGGCGTGCCTCGGCGTCCAGCTCGGCCCGCAACTGTGCTTCCTGTTCCAGGAGTTGTGTCGTGGGCTGGGCGTAGACGTGCGCGAAGAGGTCCATGGGGTCGAGCGACGGGTCCTGGTTCATGCGCGCGCGCAGGTCCGCTGCCATCGCCTCGGCGTCCTCGCGCGCGGCGCGCATCCCGGCCTCGTCGAGCAGCCCGCGCTCGGTCAGCTCGTGCTCCAGGAGGGCGATCGGGTCGTGCGCGCGCCAGGCCTCGACCTCGGAGTCGCCGCGGTAGCGCTTGTCGTCGTCGGCGTTGGTGTGCGCCTCCATGCGGTACGTGACCGCCTCCACGAGCGTGGGACCGCCGCCCGCGCGCGCGTGGGCGACGGCGTCGCCGAGGACCTCGTGCACGGCGGCGGCGTCGTTGCCGTCGACCAGGCGGCCGGGCATCCCGTAGCCGACGGCCTTGTGGGCCAGTGACGGGGCCGCGGTCTGCTTGGCGAGCGGGACGGAGATCGCGAAGCCGTTGTTCTGTACGAGGAAGACGACCGGGGCCTGCCAGACGGCGGCGAAGTTCAGCGCCTCGTGGAAGTCGCCCTCGCTGGTGCCGCCGTCGCCGACCAGGGCGAGCGCGACCACGTCGTCGCCCCTGAGGTGGGCGGCGTGCGCGAGGCCCACGGCGTGCGGGAGCTGGGTGGCGAGCGGTGTGCACAGGGGCGCGATCCGGTGCTCGTGCGGGTCGTAGCCGGTGTGCCAGTCGCCGCGCAGCAGGGTCAGCGCCTGGACCGGGTCGAGACCTCGGGCGACGGCGGCGAGCGTGTCGCGGTAGCTGGGAAAGAGCCAGTCGCGCTCTTCGAGGACCAGCGCGGCGGCGACCTCGCAGGCCTCCTGGCCGGTGGAGGAGGGGTAGACGGCGAGGCGGCCCTGCTTGGTGAGGGCCGTGGCCTGGGCGTTGTAACGGCGGCCGCGCACCAGCTGCGCGTACAGCCGGCGCAGGAGCTCCGGGTCGACCCGCTCGGCCGCCTCGGTGCCGAGGACGCGGTGGGGCAGCGCGTCGGGCAGCAGCGGCGCGGGGTCGGTGCGGGGCTGCCAGGCGGGTGGCGGGGTCGGCCGGTACGCGCCTCGCTGCTCCATGACCGTCATGTCGGCACCTCCTCGTGGGCGGCTTCGAGAGGCGTGCCGAGAGTGACGCGCCTCACCTACCGATTGTTCGGTCGTCGGCACATTTTGGCTACAGGCACCTCCAGGCTGTGGACAAACGGTTCTCCACAGCCTGAGATGGACGCAGTACGTCCATGGTAGGGAGGCGGGGGGACATGGCACCTGAACAAATGGCCGAGGGGCCGGAGGCCGGATCCTCCCTGCCGCCGCCGCGTCCGCTGGACGCCATCGATCAGGACATCCTCCAGATGCTCCAGGCGGACGGCCGCGCCTCGATACGGTCCGTGGCCGAGCGCGTCCACGTGTCGCGCGCGAACGCCTACGCGCGCATCAACCGCCTCATCGAGGACGGCGTGATCCGCGGCTTCGGGGCCCGCGTCAACCACGAGCGCGCGGGGCACAGCACTTCGGCGTACATCACCCTCAAGATCGTGCAGAACTCCTGGCGCACCGTGCGCGAGCAGCTGACGGCACTCCCGGGGGCCTCCCACATCGCGCTGGTGGGCGGGGACTTCGACGTCCTGCTCCTGGTGCACACGCCCGACAACAGGGCGCTGCGCGAGCTGGTGCTCACCCGGCTCCAGGCCATTCCCGAGGTGCTCAGCACCCGCACCCTGCTGGTGTTCGAGGAGGAGGACCTGGAGCCGCAGGGGTGACCTGTGCCTTTGGCGGCCTCGGGTCCTTCTTGTGCCTCAGTCCTCCTGCCGGAGTCCCCCGAAGACCAGCCGCACCACCGCGTCGGCGACCTCGCGCTCGCCCATGCCCCGCCCGTCGGGGCGGTACCACTCCACGATCGAGTTGATCATCCCGAAGACCAGCCGCGTCGCGAGCCGGAACTCCACGTCGCCGCGTACGTCCCCGTCGGCGGCCGCCGCTCTCAGCAGCTCGGCCACCCGGTGGTCGAAGTCCCGGCGCCGCTCCAGGGCCCACCGCTCGGCGTCGGTGTTGCCGCGCACGCGCAGCAGCAGCGTCACGTACGGCAGCTCGGAGGTGAGGACCTCGACCATGCGCCGGGTGACGTACTCCAGACGCTCCACGGCACGCCCCACGCGCGCGTGCTCCTCGTCGAGGATCCCGAAGAGGCCGTCGAGCGCCCGGCTGACGGCCCGGCGCAGCAGCTCCTCCTTGCCGGTGACGTGGTGGTATATCGACGACTTGGAGATGCCGGCCGCCTTGGAGAGGTGCTCCATGGAGGTGCCGTCGTAGCCGCGCTCGTTGAAGACCCGCACGGCCACGGAGAGCAGCGTCTCAGGGGTGTAGGTGTCGCGCTTGGCGGTGGTCATGGGGTGCCCTCCCGCTTCTCGGAGGCGTACGCGTGGCGGTAGAGCGCGAGGGACGGCGCGTAGCGCCCCGAGGGGTCGCGCATGTGCAGGTCGTCCAGGACGTCGTAGGCCCAGCTCCTGCCCAGCCGACGGCTCCACTCGAAGGGTCCCAGCGGGTAGTTGACGCCCAGGCGCATCGCCGTGTCGATGTCCTCCTCGGTGGCCACGCCCTTGGCGACGGCGTCGTGCGCCAGGTCGACGACGCGGGCCACCGTGCGGGCGACGATCAGGCCGGGCACGTCCCCGATGACGCTGACGTCCTTGCCGAGCGCCTGGAAGAGCCCGGTGGCCTCGGCGAGGGTCTGGGTCTGGGTGTCCTGCGAGTGGGACAGGGCGATCCGGGTCGCCCTGCGGTAGTCGAGCGCGAGGTCGAAGTAGACGACATCACGGAACTCGACGGCGGTCTGGCCGTCCGCCAGGGCCAGCTGGCCGCCGCTCGGCAGCACCAGCCGGGTGCCGTGGTCCTCCTCGTCCTCGCGGACCTGGATGCCCGCCTCGCGGATCAGTGCGAGCAGCTCGGACGCGGGGCCCAGATCGCCCTCGGCGACGACGTACGCGGGCGGCTGGACCTTTTCGGCGGTGTGCGGCTCGGGACGCTCGCCCTCGTCCCCGTAGTCGTACCAGCCGTGCCCCGACTTGCGGCCGTGGCGGCCCGACTCGACGAGCCTGCGCTGGGCCAGCGAGGGCGTGAACCGCACGTCCTGGAAGAAGGCCTCCCACACGGAGCGCGTGACGGACTCGTTGACGTCCTGGCCGATGAGGTCGGTCAGTTCGAAGGCGCCCATCCGGAAGCCTCCCGACTCGCGCAGGACCGCGTCGATCGTGGCGGGGTCGGCGGCCTGGGCCTCGTAGACCGCGAAGGCCTCGGCGTAGAAGGGCCGCGCGATGCGGTTGACGATGAAGCCCGGGGTGTCGGCGCAGGCGACCGGGGTCTTCCCCCAGGCGCGGGCCATCTCGTACGCGCGCGTGGCCGACGTGACGTCGGTCGCGAACCCGGAGACGACCTCCACGAGGGGCAGCAGCGGCGCCGGGTTGAAGAAGTGCAGCCCCACGAAACGACCGGGGTTGCGCAGGGCGCCGCCGATCGCGGTCACCGACAGGGAGGACGTGTTGGTGGCGAGCAGGCAGTCGTCGTCGACGACGTCCTCCAGCTCGCGCAGCAGCTGCTGTTTGACGTCCAGGCGCTCCAGGACGGCTTCGACGACCAGGCCGGAGTCGGCGAGGTCGGCGAGGCTCTCCGCGGGGCGCAGACGGGCGCGGGCGGCGTCCCGTTCGGCGCCGGTCAGCCGGTCCTTCTCGACGAGCCGGTCGAGGCGGGCGGCGATCGCGTCGGCCGCGGCCTGTGCACGGCCCGGCACGGTGTCGTACAGCCGTACGGGGTGGCCCGCGACGAGCGCGACCTGAGCGATGCCCTGGCCCATGGTGCCGGTACCGACGACGGCCACGGGGCCGGCGAGGTCGAGTGCTGTCATGCTCGCGATCCTCCCGCACGGGGTTGTCCACAGGTTCAGCGGACCCCCTTGTCCCGACCGATCGTTCGGTTACTCTAACTCTGTCCGCCCGTTCCTGCCCAGGTCGTGAGCTCGACGGAGAGCTCGCGAGACGAGGAGTTGGTCCCTCATGGCCGCCGAACTCACCGCGCACCAGCTGATCGAACAGCACCGGCCCACCCTCGACCAGGCGCTGGAAGCGATCCGCACGCGCGCGTACTGGTCGCCACACCCCGAACACCCCAAGGCGTACGGGGAGAACGGCAGCCTGGACATGGCGGCGGGCAAGGCCGCCTTCGACGCCCTCCTGGGCTCCCGTCTCGACCTCGGCCAGCCCGGCACCGACGACTGGGTGGGCGGCGAGGTCTCGCCGTACGGAATCGAGCTGGGCGTCACGTACCCGCACGCGGACGTCGACACGCTGCTGCCCGCCATGCGCGCGGGGCAGCGCGCGTGGCGCGACGCCGGCGCGGAGATGCGCGCGGTGGTGTGCCTGGAGATCCTCAAGCGGATCAGCGACCGCACCCACGAGTTCGCGCACGCGGTCATGCACACCAGCGGCCAGGCCTTCATGATGGCGTTCCAGGCGGGCGGCCCGCACGCGCAGGACCGCGGCCTGGAGGCGGTGGCGTACGCGTACGTGGAGCAGGTCCGCACCCCCGACAACGCCGAGTGGACGAAGCCCCAGGGCAAGCGCGACCCGATCGCGCTGACCAAGCGGTTCACGCCGGTGCCGCGCGGTGTCGCGCTGGTGATCGGCTGCAACACCTTCCCGACGTGGAACGGCTACCCGGGCCTGTTCGCCTCCCTGGCCACCGGCAACGCGGTGCTCGTGAAGCCCCACCCGCGCGCGGTGCTGCCGCTCGCGCTCACCGTCCAGGTGGCCCGCGAGGTGCTCGCCGAGGCCGGCTTCGACCCGAACCTGGTGGCACTGGCCGCCGAGCGCCCGGGCGAGGGCATCGCCAAGACCCTGGCGACACGCCCGGAGATCCGGATCATCGACTACACGGGCTCGACGGCGTTCGGCGACTGGCTGGAGGCCAACGCACGTCAGGCGCAGGTCTACACGGAGAAGGCCGGCGTCAACACGGTGATCGTGGACTCGACCGACAACTACAAGGGGATGCTGTCGAACCTCGCCTTCTCCTTGTCCCTCTACAGCGGCCAGATGTGCACGACCCCGCAGAACCTCCTCATCCCCCGCGACGGCATCCGTACGGAGGAGGGCCCCCGGTCGTACGACGAGGTGGTCGCCGACCTCGCGAAGTCGGTCGGCGGACTCCTCGGGGACGACGCCCGGGCGAACGGCCTGCTCGGCGCGATCGTGAACCCCGACGTGAAGGCCCGCCTGGAGTCGGCCACCGGTCTCGGCGAAGTCGCCCTCGCCTCACGGGAGATCGCCAACCCCGACTTCCCGGACGCGGTCGTGCGCACCCCGTTGATCGTGAAACTGGACGGCGCCAAGCCGGACGACCAGGCCGCGTTCATGAACGAGTGCTTCGGCCCCGTCTCCTTCGCCGTCGCGGTCGACTCGGCGGCGGACGCCGTGGCGCTGCTGCGCCGGACCATCGGCAACAAGGGCGCGATGACGGTGGGCGCGTACACGACTTCGGAGGAGGTCGAGGAGGCCGTCCAGGAGGCCTGCCTGGAGGAGTGCGCCCAGCTCTCGCTCAACCTGACCGGCGGGGTCTACGTCAACCAGACCGCCGCGTTCTCGGACTTCCACGGGTCCGGCGGCAACCCGGCGGCGAACGCCGCCCTGTGCGACGGGGCGTTCGTGGCCAACCGGTTCCGGGTGGTGGAGGTTCGCCGGGAGGCATGAAATTCGCCCGGGGGCGCGGGACATCTTGCGACTGCGGACCGTTGTGGCTGGTCGCGCAGTTCCCCGCGCCCCTGATGGGCGCCCGTGCTTACGAGGCACTCCAGTGGAACAACGTCATCGCCACGCTGGTGGCGAGGTTGTAGCTGGAGACCTGGGGCCGCATCGGCAGCGAGACCAAGTGGTCCGTACGGGCGCGCAGTTCGCCCGACAACCCGCTGCGCTCGGAGCCGAAGGCGAGGACGGCATCGTCCGGGAGCTTCAGCGACCGGATGTCCTCGCCCTCGGGATCGAGGGCGAACACCGGCCCGGCGGGCAGCTCGTCCACGGTCAGCCGCTCGACGGCCGTGGCGAAGTGCAGGCCCGCCCCGGCGCGCACGACCGTGGGATGCCACGGATCGAGCGTGCCGGTGGTAACGACCCCCGTCGCGCCGAAACCGGCCGCGAGCCGGATCACGGCGCCCGCGTTGCCGAGGTTGCGCGGCTGGTCGAGGACGACCACGGGCGCGATGCGAGGCGTGCGGGCCAGCACGCGCAGATTGGCGTCGCGCTCGGGCCGTACCGCCAGGGCGGCCACGGCGGTGGGGTGCGGGCGCGGGACGAGGGCTTCGTACGCGGCCTGCGGGACCTCCGCCAGAAGGGCGTCCAGCGTGTCCCATACGTCCGAGGCCAGGTCGTCGGCGAGGGCGAGCGCGGCCCGCCGGTCGGCGGTGACCGCCACCGGGATCTCGGCCCGGAAGCGCACGGCGTGCTTGAGGGCGTGAAAGCCGTCGAGCAGCACGGACGTGCCGACGAGCCGACGCCAGGCGCTCACGGGATCCGGGTCGCGGGTGTCGACGGCATCGAGGTCACGGGGATCGTCCGTCATGCGGTGAAGCCTACGTGCGGGTGCTCGGCCGTCTCGGCCGTCTCGGCCGTCTCGGCCGTCCCCGGGGTGCGCGCGGGCTCCTTGCGGGGCCCCGGGAGCATGCGCGTACGGCCCAGGCGCGAAAACAGCCCTCCACGCGCGCGTGCCGCCCATCCGCCCACGCGGCGCAGGAAGGACGTCGGCAGGAACACGGCGTCGGCGGCGATCATCGCGAGCGAGAAGAACGGCAGACCGAGCACGACGGCGATCACGGCGTGCTCGGTGATCATGGCGGCCAGCAGGACGTTCTTCACCCGCCGGTTGAAGAGCGTGAAGGGGAAGGCGACCTGCACGATCACCGTCCCGTACGTCACCAGCAACATCAGCGCGCCGCTCGCGGACAGCAGATCGGAGAGGGCCGGCCAGGGGGAGAAGTAGTCCAGGTGCAGGGGGTAGTAGACGGCGGTACCGTCCTGCCAGCGCGTGCCCTGGATCTTGTACCAGCCGGCGGTCGCGTAGATCAGACACGCCTCGGCCATGATCACGAAGAGTGCGGCGTTGTGGACGAGGTTGGCGACTACGTCGAGGAGGATGCGGGGCTGGACGCTCCGGCCGTACCGGCCGGCCAGCCACCACAGGCCCTGTACGGCCCACAGCCCCCAGTAGACCGTCCGCCAGCCGCCGAGGAAGCCGCCGTCGATCTTCCCCGCGAGCGTGGCCGCGGCCAGGACGAGGCCGAGCACCGTCCAGAGGGCGGGACCGGCCCTGTCCGGGCCGACCCACGCTCCACGCGCGCGTGCGTCCCGGGCCCGGCGCTCCCGCCGCTCGTCCAGCGACCAGACCCGGCCGCAGCGCGTGAGCACCAGGTAGATCGCCATGAGGTGGATGACGTTGTCGCCGCCGTCCCCCATGAAGATGCTGCGGTTCTGCAGGGAGAGCACGCCGACCATGAAGAGCACGGACATGGTCCGGGTGCGCCAGCCGAGCAGCAGCAGAAGGCTGGACAGTACGGCGAACGCGTAGACGATCCCGAACCAGACCTGGCCGTCGGCCCACATCAGGGCCGTGAAGGCGTGGTTGCTCGCGATGAGCTGCTGGGCGAGATCCCAGCTCCAGGGGCCGTCGGGCCCGTACATCTCCTCGCGGTGCGGGAACTCCCGCAGCAGGAACAGCAGCCAGGTCCCGGCGAAACCTATGCGGATCACGGCGCTCTGGTACGGGCCGAGGGCCTCGCCGGTGACGCGCGTGATGGCGTGCGCGAGGGTCCGGTCCAGGCGGTGCCTGCGGTCGAACCGGCTTATCCGGCCGGCAAGCCGCTCCCGACCGAGGCTGCGCGTCCGCTCACGGCCGAGGCTGCTCGGGTGGGGGTGGTCGGGGGCGCTCGTCTGATGGTGGTCGGGGGTGCTGGTCGGGGCGCCCGTCGGGGCGGGGCCGCGGTCATGGTTGCCCGTCGGGTCGTGGCCGAGGTCGCTCATCGGGCGCTCGCCTCCGTCCCCGTGGACTCCCCGGGCCGCGTCCCGGCCGCCCGGTCGGCCTCCGAGACCGGCCACCAGGGCAGCACGCGGACGATGGGCTTGTCGGACACCTGCTCCTGGCTCCACTTCGGAGGCGGCACGTTGGTCGTACGCGAGCGGACCTGGACCTGTTGCACGACCGCGCCCCGGCCGCCGGCCTGCTCGCGGTCGAGGCGCAGGACCACAATGCGGCGCAGGTACTTCTCGGAGAGGGCGCCGCGCAGGCCGTTCGGACGGTTCGCGTTGTCGTGCGTGGCCACGAAGAAGTCCCAGGCCCGGCGCAACTCGTTCTGCTGGGTGTGGCTGGGCAGCAGATTGCCGTCGATGGCGGCACCGTCCAGCGCGGAGAGGTCGTACCAACGGGTCGTCCTGATGTCACCGTCCGCGCTCCGCACGTCGGCGCGGACCTGGACCGCGATGTTCTGCTGCAGCGGGTTGGGCGCGAAGAGCTTCCAGTTCTGCTCGAACTCGGGGTAGATCCACTCGTCTATCGCCTGCCCGTGCTGCTTGGTGACCGTGTTCGACGGCGCGACGTGCAGGAAGACCATGCCCACGTGCACACAGGCGGCGACCGCGACGACGGCGAGCGCGAGCGCGGCGGCGATCTGGTACGGGAGGGAGAGGGCGGAGATACCGGCGGGAGGGGGAAGCGGGGGACCGGCGAGGGCTGTGTCGTCGTATTGCCGGCCGTCGTACGGCTGCTGGTCGCCGTGCTGCTGGGGGATCCGGCCGGAGTGCTTCTGCCCGACCGGGGACCCATGGTTGTCCGGGGTGTCGTGACCGTCCGAGGTCTCGTGGCCCTCCGGCCGAAGGCTGTCGGGGACGGCGGCCGCGGGCTCGGGCTCGCCCGGCACGGGCCGGGCGGTCGAGCCCTTGTCGTACGCGTCCATTCCGCCCCGTTCCCGAAGTCTGTCCGATTCCCGTCGCCCGTCCCGCGACAGTCGCACCGGCACGGTACTCAGGCCCGCCCGCCGAGCACAGTCCCATGGGTCACAGAGGCCACGAGGTTATCCACAGCGGTTGACACCTTACGACCCTCACCTCTCCCCGAATCGAACACACCGACCAATCGGTCGGGAGCCCTTCGGTGACCGCAGGACCGACCCGCCCGCACCGTTCCCTTCTTGTAGAACCTGTTCTATCTTGACGCTCCGCCAGATCAACGGATCCGCCGGAAGGACAAGGCCGTGGACTTCACCTTCACCGAGGAGCAGCAGGCGGCCGTGGAGGCGGCGAGGGCGGTGTTCGCGGGGGTCGCGCCGGACGGCGTACCGAGTCCCGCCCTCACCGCCGGTGCCGTCGCGGACGACTTCGACCGGGCCCTGTGGGCGAAACTCGCCGACGCGGACCTGCTGAGCCTGCTGCTCGACGCCCGCCACGGCGGCGCGGGCCTGGACGCCGTCGCGCTCTGCCTGGTGCTGCGCGAGTCCGCGAAGGTGCTCGCACGGGTGCCGTTGCTGGAGAGCACCGCGGCCGCGGTGACCGTGCAGACGTACGGCGGCGAGGAGTTGAAGGCGGACCTGCTCGCCCGGGCCGGCCGCGGTGAGCTGGTCCTGACGGTCGCCGCGAACGGACGGACCGGCCACGACGGCGCCGAACTCGCCGTGACCGCACGGCCGGAGGGCGACCAGTGGGTGCTGGACGGGATGCAGACGGCCGTCCCCTGGGCGCAGAACGCCGACTTCGTCCTCGTACCCGCGCTGAGCACCGACTCCGGCCGCTCCGTGCTCGCCCTCGTCCCCCGCGTCCACGAAGGCGCGCTGCTCGCCGAGCAGTTCTCGACATCGGGCGAGCGGCTCGGCGAACTCCGTCTGGATTCCGTACGCGTTCCCGCCCGTGACGTCATCGACGCCGACGGAGCCTGGGAGTCGCTGCGTGACCTGCTCGCCACCGGGACGTGCGCGCTGGCGCTCGGCCTGGGCGAAGGAGTGCTCGGGATGACGAGCGAATACACCGGCAAGCGGGAGCAGTTCGGGTTTCCCGTCGCCACGTTCCAGGCCGTGGCCATGCAGGCCGCCGACCGCTACATCGACCTGCGCGCGATGGAGGCGACCCTCTGGCAGGCCGCGTGGCGGATCAGCTCGGGGGCGGGCGGGGCCCTGCCCGCGTCGGGCGACATCGCCGTCGCCAAGATCTGGGCCTCCGAGGGCGTACGCCGTGTTGTGCAGACCGCGCAGCATCTGCACGGCGGCATCGGCGCGGACACCGACTATCCCCTGCACCGCTACCACGCCTGGGCCAAGCACCTCGAACTCTCACTCGGCCCGGCGGCGGCGCACGAGGAGGCGCTGGGCGACCTGCTGGCGGCGCATCCCTTGGGCTGAGCGCGAGGCACTGCGGCGAGCGAGGCACCTTGAGACAGGCGGGCGGCCGGGAAACCCGGCCGCCCGGGGTCGGCTAGAGCACGAACCCCGACTGCCCCTCCGCGTTCACCACAGGACGGCCCGCGGCCGCCCAGACCTGCATGCCGCCGTCGACGTTCACCGCGTCGATGCCCTGCTGGACCAGGTACATCGCGACCTGTGCCGAACGGCCCCCGGAGCGGCAGATCACATGGACCCTGCCGTCCTGCGGCGCAGCCTCGGTCAGCTCGCCGTAGCGTGCGACGAAGTCACTGATGGGAATGTGCAGCGCCCCTTCGGCGTGACCCGCCTGCCACTCGTCGTCCTCCCGGACGTCCAGCAGGAAATCACCGTCCGCGAGATCCGAGACCTCGACCGTGGGCACACCAGCTCCGAAACTCATGCCCCGACGCTACCCGACCGGGCCCTCCCGCAGCTCGCCCCGGTGTACACGGACGGGGGCCACTGTTCCCAGGGCCGACAGCACCGGAGAAGTCTGCCCTCAGGCCCCGCTACCGAGCAGGCCCGCCAGCTCGGCCTCCCGCTCGCTGACCTGCGCCAGCAACTGCTCGGCGATCTCCTCCAGCAGCCGGTCGGGGTCGTCCGGCGCGATCTTGAGCATCGCGCCGATCGCGCTCTCCTCCAGGTCGCGGGCGACGAGCGCGAGCAGTTCCTTGCGCTGCGCGAGCCACTCGAGACGGGCGTAGAGCTCCTCGCTGCGGCTCGGGCGCCACTCCTCGGCCACGGGACCGGCGGCCCACTCCTCGGACAGCTCCCGGAGCAGGGGCTCGTCCCCACGGCCGTACGCCGCGTTGACCCGGGAGATGAACTCGTCGCGCCGCGCGCGCTCCGTGTCGTCCTGCGCCAGGTCGGGGTGCGCCTTGCGGACCAGCTCCCGGTAGAGCTTGCGGGCCTCGTCGCTCGGCCGGACCCGCTGCGGCGGCCGTACCGGCTGCTCGGTCAGCATGGCCGCGGCCTCCGGGGACAGCCCGTCCGAGTCGAGCCAGTCGTGGAACAACTCCTCGATCCCCGGCATCGGCATGACGCGGGCCCGTGCCTCCTGCGCCTTGCGCACGTCCTCCGGGTCACCGGTGGAAGCGGCCCGCGCCTCGGCGATCTGCGCGTCCAGCTCGTCGAGCCGCGAGTACATCGGACCGAGCTTCTGGTGGTGCAGCCGGGAGAAGTTCTCCACCTCGACCCGGAAGGTCTCCACCGCGATCTCGAACTCGATCAACGCCTGCTCGGCCGCCCGAACGGCCCTCTCCAGCCGAGCCTCGGGCCGCGTCCGCTCTTCGTCTCCGGCTTCACCGGCGCCACCGGCGGACGCGTCACCGGCCGTCGAGCCGCCCACCGTCCCGTCGCCGACGGTCGAGCCACCCACCGACCCTGCGCCCTCGGGCGAGCCACCAGTCGAACCACCTACCGACTCGTCGCCCGCTGTCTCGTCAGCCACCGTCTCGTCGCCCACCACCGGGGCGTCCGCCGTCCGGTCACCCGTGACGGAACCGTCCGCAGACTCGCCACCCTCGGTCCCACTGCCTCCGGCCACGTCCGACAACGGCGGCACGTCGGCACCCGACCTGGCAGACGCCTCGACCGACGGCTCAACCAACGGCTCAACCAACGGCTCAGCACCCGACTCGGCACCCGACTCGGCAGCAGCTGCTTCGGCGACTGCCTCTACAGATGCCTCAGTGGACGTCTCAACAGACGGCTCGGCGGACCTCTCGGTGTCCGACTCGGCAGACGGCGCCTTCTCGGCGCGCGGCTCACCGGAGCCCGGTTCCGCGAGGGGCTCGGTCGGGGGCTGATCAGCTTCCGGGGTCGTCACCCGCCCAGCCTAGGCCACGGCTCAACCACCTATTCGAATCGCCTGGCCAGGGGCCTTCCCCGGACGCCTTCCCCAGGCTTTCGCCGCCCCGTCAGACCCCCAGCTCCCCCTCGATCCGCCCCGCCCGCACGGCCGCCACCAGCTCCGCGTGGTCGGCCTCGGTCCGGTCCGCGTAGGCCACCGAGAAGGTCGCGACCGCCTCGTCCAGTTCCTCGCTCTTGCCGCAGTACCCCGCGATGAGCCGCGGATCGGCGCTGTGCGAGTGCGCCCGCGCCAGCAGGGCTCCCGTCATCCGGGCGTAGTCGTCTATCTGGTCCGCGGCCAGCGCCGCGGGATCGACGCTGCCCTTGCGGTTGCGGAACTGCCGCACCTGGAAGGGGCGCCCCTCGACCGACGTCCAGCCGAGGAGGATGTCGCTGACGACCTGCATCCGCTTCTGGCCGAGGACGACCCGGCGGCCCTCGTGCTCGACCTCGGGCACCGCGAGCCCGGCGGTCGCCAGATGCGGCACCAGGACGGACGTACGGGCCTCCTTCACCTGGAGGACGAGGGCCTCCCCGCGGTGGTCGAGGAGCAGCACCACGTACGAGCGGGTGCCCACGCTGCCCGTGCCGACCACGCGGAACGCCACGTCGTGCACCGCGTACCGCGCGAGGAGCGGGAGACGGTCCTCGGAGAGCGTGGCCAGATACTCCTCCAGCGCCCGCGCGACCCCGGCGGCCTCCTCGTCCGGCACGCGTCGCAGCACCGGCGGGGCGTCGACGAAGCGGCGCCCGCCGCCCTCCACGACCTCCGTCGACTTGGCCGCGAACCTCCCACTGGTGTTGCCACGGGCCTTCTCCGAGACCCGCTCCAGCGTGCCGAGCAGATCATGGGCGTCGGTGTGCGAGACCAACTCCTCGTCCGCGATGGCGTTCCACGCGTCCAGGACCGGGAGCTTGGCGAGCAGCCGCATGGTGCGCCGGTACGAACCGGTCGCGAAGTACGCCGCCTTGCGGCAGGTGTCCTCGTCCGCCCCCGCCTCCCGGGCAGCGAGCACCAGTGAGGTCGTGAGCCGCTTGAGGTCCCACTCCCACGGCCCGTGGACCGTTTCGTCGAAGTCGTTCAGGTCTATGACGAGGCCGCCGCGGGCGTCCCCGTACAGACCGAAGTTCGCCGCGTGTGCGTCGCCGCAGATCTGGGCGCCGATGCCGGTCAACGGCGTACGCGCCAGGTCGTAGGCCATGAGTCCGGCCGAACCGCGCAGGAAGGCGAAGGGTGTGGCCGCCATCCGGCCGACCCGTATCGGCGTGAGCTCGGAGATCCGGCCCTGGTTGGACGCGTCGACCGCGGTCACCGCGTCCGGGCGGTCGCCGTTCGTGTCGATGGAGGCGTGGGCACTGCGCGGGACGCTGCCTCGCAGTGCCTTGCCCTCATCCTTCGGCGAGCCCTGCCCCTTGGCCGAGCCCTCCCCGGACAGTCGTGCGAACCCGCGCACCGCCGGAACCCTTGCCGCCCCGGCCACCACACCACCGGTCTCGCTCACCCGAACCGCCTCCCCCCGCGCACGAACATCAATTTCGAGACGACCGTACCGCCCGGCGCCGATCCTTGTGAGCCCCTGTGGACAACTCCGCACCTGTGGAAAACACCCCAGCTCAGCGCCGAGACGGCCAACAGGCGGTGCTAGCGCCGGAACTGCTCCTGACAGCGCCCGTCCTCCGCCAGATACGTCTTCGCCCACGCGCCCAGCTCCCCCAGCGCGGGCTCCAGCGCCGCCCCCGCCTCCGTCAGCCGGTAGGAGACCCGCAGCGGCGGCCCGTCGTCGACCTCGCGCACCACCAGCCCGACCGTCGCCAGCTCGGTGAGCCGGTCGGAGAGCATGCGCTCGCTGATGCCGGGGATGGCACGGCGCAGGTCGGCGAAGTGGACGGGGGCGGGCAGGAGAACGGCCACGATCGGGCCCGTCCAGCGCTTTCCGAGCACCTGGAAGACCTGGGTGATTCCGTTGTCCACCCGCCTGCACGACGCAGCGTCGTGGTTTTCCTGGAGCGCCATGCCTTCAGGGTACTGGCCTCCCGTGAGGGGATGAAAAAAAGTAAGTGACTGTGTTATTCATAGTTACGAACAGAAACGCAGCCAAGGGCGACGGGTCGCACCGTGCCCTGGCTGCCAAGAGCACAGCGCTGCCTCGGCGCACCCGTCGGACCCGTCGGACCCGTCGGACCACGCTCCGTCGAACCACATCGGCGAACCACATCGGCGAACCACCCTCACTGGAGAACTCATGGCCACCCTGCTGCACCTGGACTCGTCCGTCTTCCCGGGCCCCGCCTCGGCGTCCCGCGCCGTCACGGACGCCTTCCGCAAGACCTGGGAGGAGCAGCACCCGGAGGGCACGGTGATCTACCGCGACCTCTCCGCGCACCCCGTACCGCACATCTCCGCCGACGCCCACAGCGCCGGCTTCGCCGACCCGTCCGAGCACACCCCGGAGCAGGCCGCCGCCTTCTCCGCGCGCGTGAAGTTCATCGAAGAGCTGGAGCAGGCGGACGCCGTGCTGATCGGCGCGCCCATGTACAACTTCTCGATCCCGTCGACCCTCAAGGCATGGCTGGACAACGTGATCCTCATCGGCCGTACCGCGGGCGACACCCCGTCCGCCAAGGGCACCCCGGTCACCGTCGTGGCCAGCCGCGGCGGCTCCTACGCGCCGGGCACCCCGCGCGAGGGCTACGAGTACGTGCAGAACTATCTGGAGGCCATCCTCAAGGACATGCTTGCCCTGGACCTCGAATTCATCGTCCCGGAGCTGACGATGGCCCCGCACAACCCGGCGATGTCCGAGCTGATCCCGCTCTTCGAGGCCTCCCGCGCCAAGGCCCTGAAGGAGGCGGCCGACAAGGCCAGGACCCTCACCGACCAGCTCACGTCCAAGGCGGCCTGACGCTTCACCACGTGACCACGCACCCCGGTCGTACGGCGCCCAAGGGGCCCGAAGCGGCGCCGCACGACCGTTTTCCACCTTCTACGGAGAGGGCGCTTTCTTCTACGGAGAGGGCACTTTCACTGATGGGCATCCCCAGGAGACCCAATTCACCCCTGGGCAACCCATCACACCTCAGGAGCCCCATTCACCGCGAGAGGCACCCTAAGCGCCCGCCGCTGCCTGGTTGATCCCGTCCGTCTCCAGCACCCGCTCCGCCGCCCCGTCCCGGGCCACCGCGATCATCGCCAGGCCCACCTGTTCGGTCGTGGTGATCCGCCGGGGCGCCAGCTTCCGAAGGACGGGCAGCAGGGGCCCGGTCAACGCGTACATCGCCCGGTACACCCGGGTCTTCGACCGGATTCCGTGCAGCGGCTGAATGAGCCCCGGCCGGAACATGAACGCCTCCACACCGTCCAGGGCGAGCAGCGCGTTCTCCGTCTCCCCCTTGACCCGCGCCCACATCACACGGCCCCGCCCGGAGCCGTCGGTCCCCTGCCCGGACACGTAACAGAAGGTCAGCCCCGGATTCCAGCGGCCCAGCGAACGCGCCACCTCGAGCGTGAGGTCGTACGTGACCTTCCGGTACGCGTCCTCCTTCATACCCGCCGACGAAACCCCGAGGCAGAAGAAGCAGGCGTCGTAGCCGGAGAGCTCACCCTCGAGCCCGCCGAGATCCATGAGATCGGCCCGCACGACCTCCCGCAGCTTCGGATGCGAGCCCCCCACCGCCGACCGGCCGACCACCAGCACACTCTCCACACCCGAGTCCCGCAGACATTCCCGCAAAACCCCTTGCCCGACCATCCCGGTCGCCCCAAAGAGGATCACCTTCACAGAGCCCACTCCCACCACTCAGCCGGACCGGCACCCTAGGCCCTGCCCGCACGAGCCGCACGCCGCAGAGCCGAAGGGACTCAATCCCGCCAAGGATCCTGCCGCTTCACCGACTCGTGCCGCCCTGCTTCTGCTTCATCCAGGCCTGACAACCCCACCGGACGAGCGCTCCGACAAGAACGGCGACGACGATCGCCCCCCAGTCGATGACATGCGGGAGCCCGGGGAAGAAGCCGAAGAAGACCAGCGTCACCACCAGCCCCCCGACGAACGCCGCGACCCCGGCCCACCGCAGTCGCACATCCCGAGCCCGGTCCCGGCCCGTCTGCTGATCAATCATGAACGGCTCACTTCGTGATGTGGTGGCACTGACTCACCCGACGCACCCCGTTGACGTACAGATGCGCACACGCCTGTCCATAACGAGGCAGCGCCTGAGGAGAGTTGTTCCGCATCGGGTCGATCTTGCACTCGGGGTGCGTTCGCACACGCGACGTCCGGTACGTCCTGTTGCTGGTGTTGGCATACGTGAAGTCGATCCGCCAGTTGCAGAAGCCGCTGCCGAGCGCAGCGACAAACCCGCAGTCGACGCCCGCGTTCTGATAGGTGATCTTCCTCCCGCCGCCTCGGATGATGTGGGTGAACATGCAGCCGGTAGGAACCTTCATCGCCATACCGCCGACGCTGTACTCGAAGGTACGAACGGGCGTCGACCCGACAGCGCCGGCTTCGGCCACCGTGGGCGCCATCAGCACGAGTGCAGCGGCAGCAGCAACGGCGGAAAACCTGGATCCGGACAGCGCGACCGTGAGCAAATCCCTTTCGGCCAAGCGCCTCTTCCGAGCGGCAACAACCTGATTGCTCCGATCACGGTTCTGCCAGATAGAAGGGTTCACTGACCTTAGTGATCATGGAATCATGCGCTGACCTGCGCATTCGTTTCTTCGATCCCGCCTGGGTGCCAGCAGGTGGACCGGGCGACCAGCCCGGCACCCGGCGGACAGTCGCCCGGCCGGATCGACGCACCGCGCGACGCCTCCCCGGCCCCGCCCCAGCGAGGACCCAGCCCATACGAAGTAGGCCCCCGACAGGAGATCGGTTCCCGCGCTGTGCCGTCGCTTTTCCCACCGCCCAGGCCAGAGGCTCGGACAGAGGTTCAGGGGTGGCGTCGGGTCCGGGAAGGGTCAAGGATGTCCAGCCAAACGTCGAACTGCCTGACCTCGTGAACGAACGCCTTGGTGCCTTTGCGGACGTCCTTGCATCGCTCGACAAGGTCGTGCGCCACCTCCGCGACGATGCCGGCGAACGGCCCATGTATCGGTCTGCACTCCAGCTCGGCACACCAATATCAGCCAGCTCTGCCCACGCTATGGCCGACGATCAGCTGCAGTACAACCCTTCGGACGCCGTGTACCCCTCTCAGGCCGACCAGCGGACCAACTGATTACTCCAAGGCACGACCAGCATCTCGCCCTGTTCATGCCGAAGCCGACCACGTGCCTCAACAGCCTTACCATCATGACGAGTTCACAGAGCGCAGGGGCACGGATCCGAGACAACCGAGACTGGGGCAAGGCGGGTAACAGACCATGGCGACAATAAACACCTGGCGCACAGGCCCTGGCGCTCGGATTGCAGCCAGAGCCGTGCTGGCCGGTGTCATAGGCGCGGTCGTCGGCATCGCCGCGTTCGCCATCAGCCAGACTGGCGGCCAGCTTCTGTCGGTCGTCGTCGGCGCGCTGGCTGGTGTCGCCGTCGTCCTGGGAGCGCACCTGTACCGGAGGTCCGCGCAGCTCACCGAGGTCCAGCTGAGCCTGGCCGGCAATGTGCTCACGTTCACTGCGAACACCGACATGCGGCAGGCGGCCCTGCGCATGTTCTTCCAGGCCGCGACCCGGGTGGCCACGCGGCCGCTCGAGGACGGCACTGGGAATCTGCGTGAGGCCCTGACGTCCCTCAAGAACCTTTTCGATCTGTACCGCGAGCCGATCGAGTCCGGCACCGCGCCACCTCCGCCTCTCAGGGGTGACTCCGTCCACGAGATCGTCCTGGACATCCTCAACTTCGAGCTGGCTCCCTTCCTGTCGAAGTGGCACCCAAGACTGCGGCTCTGGGAAGAGTCAGAAGCGGGGAGGAACGGAGAGGCCGATTGGCCGGAGAACGCCGCCTTCCGTGAGGAACTGCGCGAACTGCAGGTGCGACTGCGCGAGTATGTCGTCGCCCTGGGAAGGATCGCCGGCCTGCGAGACCCCGAGCGACACCTGCGCCGCTCGGATCGGCCGACTCGGCCCACCATGGACGCGGGCAGGCCGGATGTCCCACCGATTTCCGGTGTTCCGGACCAACGACAGTCCGGGCCCACCCACGGCGCTTCCCCTCTCCCGCCGCCAGATGGCGCATCATGAGGCCGTGACGATCCTTGCCCTGCCCCAGCCGCCCACTGTCATGGGCGAGCGACCATGCAACAACGCCCCCCCCCCCGCTGATTTCGGGGTTATGCGAATGACGGGGACCACCGCATGACGATTCCGGCCCTCACCGCGAACCCGAGCGGTGTCGAAGCGGAATCCCGGTGGGATGTCTTCGTCAGTTACAGCCGATCTGATGCCCAGCAAGCCGGAGTCCTCGCGTCGGCGCTGCGTGAGCACGGGTTGCGTGTGTTCGTCGACGAGACGGCTGTCGATGACTTCGCCTCCATCACCGCCACGATCACGACCGCACTGGCCCGCTCCAAGGCGCTGCTGGCCGTCTACTCGACGGACTATCCCCGCCGACGCGCCTGCCAGTGGGAGCTCACCTACGCGTACCTGGCCGGGCAGCGGGAAGGCGACCCACGCAAGCGCGTCCTCGTCGTCAACCCGGATACGAGTGCCGACCACGTACAGCCTGTGGAACTGCGTGACGCTCGCCACTGGCCGTGGCCCGCGACACCGGAGGCACTGGAGCGCTTCGCGACCAAGGTTGCCTCGCACACCGCACAGCTACCTGCACCGATGAGCGGCTCCTGGTCTCCCGCGGGCGTCCACACTCCACCGGCATCCTGGCTTCCCGCACCGGCCCGCACCGGCTCATCCCGCTTCACGGGCCGTTTCACCGAACAGTGGCACGTCCACACCGCACTGCACCGCCACCATTCTCCGCTCGTCGCGCCGAGCAGCACCGGCTCAGGGCGTACAGCCCAGCTGCGGGGGATGCCGGGCATCGGCAAGTCGCTCCTGGCCCAGGAGTACGCACTCCGTTTCAGCTCGGCGTTCACAGGCGGCATCTTCTGGTTCGATCTCCACGCGCTGCAGGGCGAGGACCCTTCAACCGTCATGGACACCTACGCGCAGCAGGTGGCAACCGTGACCGGTGCACTCGGCCTGAACATGCCCGACCAGCAACTTCCCTCGCTGCTCAGCCATTTGGCCGTCTTTCTCGGCGAGCAGGGCGCACCCTGCCTCTGGGTCGTCGACGGGCTCCCCGACGGTCTGGCCGATGGGCAGCTGCACTTGATGCGCGGGCCCCACCTGCTCGCTTCGACGCTGCTCACCACCCGTTCCCTGCGCTATACCGCGTTCGCGGAGGTCATCGACGTCCCGCCGCTACCGACCCCGGACAGTCTGCACCTGCTCACCGCCCGCGACCGTCCGCGGAACGAAGGCGAGCTGGCCGCCGCCACGTCGCTGGTCCATGACGTCGGCCGACATCCACAAGCCCTGGACATCCTCGCCGAACTGGCCGCCGCCACCGGCTTCGTCCACACCCGTAACCGTCTGTACGCCCCCGGCCCAGACATCCTCAACGGCCCCCTCACCACAGCTCTCCTGCCTCACTCGCTGACCGGACACGCGCCCACCACCGACGTGCTGAGGTTGCTGGCCGTCGCCTGCCCGGCGCCCTTGTCCCCGAAGGACATGGAGGAGGTTCTTGGCGCACTGCCCGAGTACGACCCATGGGAGACCTCGTCACTCGTCTCCCACGCGATCGACGCACTGCTCGGCACCGGTTCCCTGAGTCCCGGTACCGCACACGACGGTTCCTGGACCGTACATCCGCTCCTCGCGCGCACTGTACGTCGCCGTGACGACGACACCGCACGTCAAGAGGACCTACGCCGCGTCTTGCTCCACTCCCTCACGACACCGACCGCCCGCACCAGCTCAGAGAAGCACCCGGCTCCACCCGGACCGGTCATCACCCCGGAACCGGGGCGCGGACCCAGCCCCGTGGAACGCGCTGCCGCCTTCGATCTGCAGATCGAGCTCGTCACCCGCGTCGGCGTCCAGCCGTTGCCGCCCGGCGAGGGTTCCCTGCGCGAGGCGCTCACCTCATTGCACACGCTTTTCGCCACAACCCGAAAGTCCCTGCACCAGATGGCTGCCGAGTGCAACACCCCGGTCGCGTTGCCAGGTATCGCCTCCCGTCTCATCAACGAGCACCTGCGTCCCTTCCTCACCACCTGGCACACAGAACTGCAACAACACGAAGCCTCCCGACCGGCAGGCGTGAGCTCCATCCGGCACGAGCAGCTCTGGGACAAGACCGCGAAGATGCGCACCGAACTCTCTGCGCTGCGCGCTCCGCTCACGGCGGCGGCACACGACCTCGGCCGGCTCTGCGGCATCGACCTGCTCGTCGACACCCAGACAGACCGCACCTCGCCCGACGAATCCTTCCCCCGCTGACACACGACCTCTGACGCACAACGCTGGAGCCGTGGCCTACGTCGACGTGGGACTTGAGGCTCGGCTGAGTGGGTGACTGGAGCAGCGCCTCCGCGAGGTACGGCAGTCCTGTGCAGGAGAAGGCTTCGTCTCCTGGTCAGACACCACGGCCGTCGCATGACCTGGGTATCGCGTCACCGGGCTCTCCCGGACCCGCCGGCACGGCGCGCACATGGTCGGCCGGCACCGAGAAGTCGTCCCCCGTCCGGGCGTCCCAAAGCGTCACCCAACCGTCCACGGTGCCGAAGGAGGCGTAGACCCGGGATGGATTCAGTTCTCCTCCGTCCACCGCAAGTTCACCGAGCGGGACGACCGGAGTGATGCACACCGGGCGGACTTTGATACCCCAGTACTGGCCGGGGACGCGGCCACCGGACCAGTCCGCCTTCGCCGCGCTCGCAGCATCGACCGCGGGGTCTGTGACGGCGGACAGCCAGACCATGCCTCCCGCCGCCACCACGCTCGCCGCGAGCATCACTGCAACGCCGCGGTCGAGCAGCCACGGGCAACCGTGCCTGAGATATCCCCAGCAGGCCAGCGCCACGAGAAGAACGACCAGCATCACGCTGAACACGTAGAGCGCGGCCAGTACGTGGAGCGCGTCCGGGACCGCCACGTTCTCGGACGGGATGCCGAACCCGACCGCGTAGAACGCGTGGCTGACCGTGCCCAGGCCGAGCATCCACGGCGGCAGAACCGGAACGAGAGCGATCAACAGGGTCAGCAGGATCCTCCTGCTGCTCCAGGTACGCAGGAGGAGGCGCAACCCCTTTCCTACGAAGAGGATTCCGCCGACGCCGAGAACGACTTCCCCAGCCTGGTCGGCGCCCCAGCGCACGCAGATCCCCATCCCGGCAAGGAACGCCCAGCACGTCACCATCGTGACGATGACGGCGGTTGTCCGCGGTCCGTCCATCCTGCGGAGCGCGTAATAGATGGTCACGCCCGCAGCCACGCAGGCCGGCAGGAGCAGTGTGAGCCACCACGCGGTGAGCGTCACGGCAAGGACGCCGCACACAAGGACGGCGTACATCGCGACCGTCCCCGTCACGCGGGCCCGTCCGATGGCAACCTCCGTCATGTCCCCGCCACCTCCGTGCCGCGACCCCACTCCCAGGTACGGAGCCCGCGCCGTGCCCTCGGGAAGCCGGCGTACGACCACCTCCTCGTTGGCGGTCACAACGCGGCCCGTGTCGTGGGCGCCGAGGCGCCGCGCCCACTCCGAGAGCTGCAGTCGCCATCGCTGCCCGTCGGTCCGGCCGACCCTGCACTCGTACCGTACGGGCCTTGGCTGGTGGGAGCGGCGGAGCGGATCCCTGTCTTCGACATACAAAGGGATCCCCGCCCGGTCGGCCACCGCTTGGACCTCGTCCCCAGCCACGCGCGCGGCCCGACGGGCCGGACCATCCGGAACGTACAGTTCGAACACGTACCAGCCCCTGTGTTCCTGATTGTGGACCGCCGCGAAGCCGGCGCTCGCCGGGCGGCGGACGATCCACCAGGGTTGGCGGCCGAAGACTCTCTCAGCCCGTTCCAGATCCTCGAATGTACCCGTCAGTTCTGCCTCCACACGGACGAGTTGGTCGTATACGCCCGGCGTCTGCTCCAGCATGCCTTCACCTCTCGGAAGCCGGACCGCCGGATGGTCCGCGCGATCCGATGTGACAAGGGATTCCGTCTGCTCGGCTTCCTCCTCCTCGACCAGCACAGCGCGCGTCTGTAGGTGACCGGCGAGGGTCTGCCCAACGTCGTGGGCCTCGATGTGTCGACCGCGCTCATCGCCGGCGATCAACTGCAGTACAGCCCTTCGGACGCCGTGGATCCCTATTGCTTGGCGGCGTTCGACCTGACCCGTTGGTAGTGCTGGGAATACACCACGTCTTCACTGAGTTCATCTGTCATCATCAGTGTTCAGCAGAAGAGCGCTCCCAGTGATCACGGAGGTCGCATGCCCACCGTCGTACTCCACCTGCCCGGCGATCTACTCACCAAGCTCGCCGAAGCCGGCGCAGACGGCACCATCGAACTCACCCTCACCGTCAGCGCGAGCGACGAACCCGTGGCGCAGGCCGAGGCGCCGCGGCCGACCGGTCCACTCGCCCCCCTGCTCCACGCGGGGCTCCTGGCTCCCGGCACTCGGCTGCACCTTCACCAGCCGCGTGCGAACCGATCGGCGACGGCAACGGTCCATGCGGACGGCACTCTTACGGTCGAGGGCAAGTTGACGCCGTTCCGTTCGCCGTCGAAGGCCGCGTTCGCGGTGACGCAGAGTCAGGCGAACGGCTGGATCACGTGGCGTCTGGCCGACGGTCGCACCCTGGACGACCTGCGCGATGAACTCGAACAGAGCGAGGCCTGACCGCTGGAGGACTTCGCGGCGATGTTCCACCCGACCGCCCGGCCCACGCCGGGGCCTCTCGCGTTCATGGACGAGTCGGAGTCCGACCGGAAAGCGGATCCCGACACCTACCTCCTGGCCGTGACACTGGTCCAGCCAAGGACCCTGGAGCCCGCCCGCGCCACCATGCTGTCCCTGCGCGCTCCCGGCCAGCGCAAACTGCACTGGCACAGCGAGTCCCTCCGGCGTCGCGCGTTCCTCATCGAGCGCATCGCTGCACTCGACGCCCAGCACCTGATCGTCGTACGGGACGGCCGTCCCGGCGAAGCGTCCGAGCGTCGTCGTCGTAAGTGTCTCGCGCGCATGGCGTGGGAACTCGACCTGCGCGGGGTGACACGGCTCGTCGCCGAAAGCCGGGAGGCCAAGCAGAACGGACGCGACAACAAGGCGATCGCCTACTTGCGTTCAAGCGGCACGATCGGGTCCGCCCTGCGGTTGTTCCACGAGCCCGGGCCGCGCGAGCCGTTGCTCTGGGCTGCAGATTCCGTGGCCGGCGCCTACGTCGCGGCACGCACCGGCACGCCGGGCTACTTCCGCACCGTCCGGCATGCGGTCGAGGTCATACGCATCACCGCTGACGACGGCTGACGCGCAGGGTGAGGAAGGCGCGAGCCCGGGACCCCGCCGTCCGGCGGGAACTTCCCGGGCTCACTTCCGGCCACTCCGCGGAGCACCGGCTCCGCTGCCATTGTGAAACACCTCCGCCGTGTAAGCGAGTGCGGGTCAGTGCCTCACCTGCCACTCGGTCACCCATCGAATCGGAGCCGGTGCAAGGCTTCGCGCTTCGCGCTATTTCGCTGTGGCTCCATGACCGCAGTGCACACACGTCCCAGGTGAAGCGGCGCAGCCTCGCCTGCTCGACAAACGGGGCGGTGTCGCCGTATGAAATGTTCACGTGCCGTCCGAGGACGACGATGGCCACGCTCCCCGCGCCGGCGGCCTTCAAGACTGCCGCAGCCGACTGGGCATGCTGGCCGGTGGTCCAGGTGTCGTCGATGAGCAGAACTTTCTCGCCCCAGAGCGTCGACGAGGTGTAGCGCGCAGGTGATGCGGTACGGCCGAGGGTGAGCGTGTCCGGTGCCGATGTGAGCAAGTCGTGGTGGCAGCCGTTGGTGGCCCCGACCATGGTGTGCAGGGGATGGTCCGCCCGACCGCTGGTGCTGGGCCCGGTGGTGACGACATCGAAGCTGGTACGGCGCAGCGGTCCGCGATGCAGGATTTGTGCAGGGCGAGGAAACGCCACGGGGGCCAGGCCCATGCGGAGGTACCGATGCTGAGGGCCTGCGGTGTTCTTGTAGCGCCATGGTTCGTTGGCGTACTGCTCGCCTTTGAGGGCCAGGCTCACCGGTACCACGGCGTCGGCGACGCCTGGGCCGGACAGCAGGGGGTGGACGAGGAAGTTGGCGTAGTGGTCGGACAGCCAGACGACGGTTGCCACCCGAATCCGCCGGTTCCGCCCAGGTGAGCTCGCCCGTGGCGGGGACGAGAGAGTCGAGTTCGTCAAAGACGTCGTCAGGGCCGTCGATGACGGTTGTGTTGGGCCTGGTCACGTACTCACGTGCCCATTCGTGGGTCATCAGAGAGCGCATGAGGAAGCCCCGTCGACCGTGCTCCAGAGCAAGGCGGGCCTGCATGCGAGCCCCGCTGCGGTACGCCGCCTCGACCACCACAGTGGCGAGACTGTAACCACTCATCACAGCGTTACGCGCGGAACGAGACCTTCGAGGGCGCAGCGTCCGGCCAGAACTGGGAGATCAGCATCCCCCGCTCGGCGATCTCCTGCTGAAGCCGTGCGTTCTGCGCCGGGTAGGAGCACCGCAGGCCAGTGCCGATGACGGCGGCGGCCCGGCCTCCGACGGCGAGAGCGGTTCCGTGCGCGGCGGTGTCGACCAGTGCGATCCGCAGGCGGGGCAGAGCGCCCTCGTGCCGCAGGTAGCGCACCGCGGGCTGGCGGTAGGGCTCACCCGTGTGTACGGGGCCAGCTGGGACGGACCAGCCGTTCGGGCGTCGAAACCCATCGGGCAGCAGCAGGAGTCAGTGCGCCACCAGGTCCATGACGACCGGGCGGACGACGGCGGGGGAGAGCGTGTGAGAGGACGTCACGCCAGCCACACTCCCCGGCTGTTATTGGAATATCAATCAGAGGTGTTCCATACGGGTGAGATGGGCCACGATCGCGTTCGCAGGCCCCTGCCCCACCCGGCTCAGCCCGACAGCAGGTCCTGCCGGGAGTACTGCTGCGCCCGGTCCCTCGGTGCGCTTGCCGTAGGGGATCCGGCTGCCACGTAGAACTCGGCGGCGGGCGTGTGCCAGTCGCGGATGGCCGTCCGTTCCGCGCTTCCTGCCCGTTCCGCCATGTCAGCAAGTCGCGTGAGAACACGGGCTTCGACCGGGCCGGTTCCTTGTTGCCGCAGGATTCCGACAGCTTCTCGGAGCGCGTGAACAGCCTTGGCGCGCTGACCGAGATGTTCGAAGGCTATGCCGGTGGCTTCGAGCACGCGGGCGGTCAGCCGTTGTGCGCCCAGTCGCGGCGCCTCGCCTCGGTCATCGCCTGGTGGAGGGGATTCAGGGCCTGCCGGTGGTCGCCGCGTGCGTCGTAGGCACATCCGAGGCGAAATCACTCTACCTTTTCTGGCGGATTGCCCGGGTTTCTTCCTGGCCACAGGTTCACATCCAGGACCTTCTCGAGCGTGGCGATCGTCAGCCGATCGACACCGGTGCGCCGGGGACGCCTCGACCATCGTCCAGCCGTGCGCGTCGAGCACCCTCTTCAGGCGCGCGGCGACCTGCGCCCCGTGGTGGTCTTCGAGCACGGCGACCGGCCAGGCACCCTCGATGACGTACCCAACTGGCTTGCGCTGCGCTTGTCTCCTTGTGACACAGCGAAGAGTGTCACCATCCGGACCTCCTGGCATGACAGCGGCCATCCCGCCCATCGAATGCTATTGGAATATCACCCCGCCTGGGGTCTATTCCTGATGGAGAGTCACGATGGACGCGATCGAGCGGTACCGGCCCCGACTCCCCGGCCCGGTCTGGGAGCGCATCGGTCCCGACTGCCGCCGCACGGTGACCAAGGCCAAACCCACCACGCCGAAGGAAGCCCGCGACTGGCTCGGCGCCCTGGCCCACGCCGCCGCCCACGCGTACGCAACGGGACGACCTACCCGAGCCGAGCACCTGCTCACCCGCGAGGCGATCGAGGGGTACCTGGCCACCGGCTGCCTGCACATGGAGGAGTCCTCCCGCCCCTACACGCAGCCCGAGCAGGCCCAGCTGTACGCAAACGCCCGCGCCCAGCCCACCGACGAGCTGCGCTTCGGCCTGCTCACCCTGCTGGCCCTCGGCTTCGGCTGCGCCCTGGACTCACCCGAGGTCATCCCGCTGCGCACGCACGACGTCCGCGAGGCCCTCAATGGGGCTGTCGCCGTCGGCGTACGCGGCTCCCGCACCAGGACCGTTCTGCGCCGTACCGCTTGGGCCCCGGTCCTCATCGAAGCCACCACGCGGGCCTCGCGCCCGAGCCAAGCCCGCTACCTCTTCCGCCCGGAGAGCCACGCCCGCGGCACCAACACCGTCACCAACTTTCTCGCACGCACCAGGATCCCCTCGGCTGCCCACCCCTGGTCATGGGCCGGACCCGCGCCTACAACGACCAGAAGCCCGAAAACTTCCAGCTCCGTATCCGCGCCATGGGCTATGAGCCCGTCTACGACTACGCCAAGGATCAGCTCGGCGTCCAAGCCGGTTCCAGCGGCGCCCAGCTCGTCGAAGGCAACTGGTACTGCCCCTCCATGCCCCAATCACTCACGGACGCCACCAAGGATCTGATCGCCGAGAGGATCGACAAGCCGACCTGGATCGACCGCATCCGCGCCCGCACCGCCTACCTCTTCATGCCCAAGCAGCGTCCCGACGCCGAGGGACACCGCCGCATGATGTGCCCCGCAGAAGCCAACGGCACCCAGTGCCCCCTCAAGGCTTACACCCTCGGACGCGGTATCCACCTCCCCCTGATCGACCCCGAACCCGGCCCGGCCGGCCCCACTGCCTGCTGCAAGCAGTGCACGATCACCATCCCGCCCGAAACCGGCGCCACCCTCTGGCAACCCCTCCAGAACGGCTCCGAGACCTGGCAGCGCGTCTACTTCCGCCTCCGCAACAGCATCGAAGGCATGAACGGCTACGCCAAAGAAGCCCTCCGCGAACGCCTCGAAGAACCCGGCACCCGCCGCATCCGCGGCATCGCCGCCCAGACGATCCTGTTGGCCTTCCAGCTCGCCCACGCCAACCGCCGCAAACTCACCGCCTGGGCCGACGCCGACGCCCTCAACGCAACCGCCCCCATCGCCGCCCTACCCTCCGCCGCAAGCCCAAGCCCCTGGGCACCTGGACCCCCAAGGGCTACGACACCAGGCCGGAAGAGACCGAGCCCAACGAGTGAGTCTGCCCACACTTCGATAGCCCGCTAAGAGATCAACAACCTCAAAAAGCCGACTGCCCGGCGGCCCACCAGCCGCCGGGCAGTCATGCATGTAAGCACCATCACACCGACCCTGGCCTGCCCAGGCATACCGAAACGGGCCCATCGTGATCACGATGGGCCCGTTTCGTCGGTGCAACCAGAGCACTTTCGTCGGTGCTCCGTGGTGGTGCGCGAGGGGGGAGTTGAACCCCCACGCCCTTGCGGGCACTGGAACCTGAATCCAGCGCGTCTGCCTATTCCGCCACCCGCGCATTGGGTGTGTCGCCCGTCTCTCACCGAGTGGGTGAGCGCCTGCCGACATGCAGAAGATTAGCACGCTGGATGGGGTGGATTCACATCCGTTTCCGAGGGGCGGCGGTGGGGCAGCGGACCTCCGCGGCGGCCCTCATCAGCCCCGCTGCACCGCCTCATCACCTGCGGGACCGCCTCGGACGGCACCCCGGATCCCTCCGTCCCCACTCTCCACGTATCAACGAGAACCGGTTCACGTATCAACCTCGTACCGGTCCAGGCCATCTCCCCAGGAGGGGGCCAGGGTCCACAGTCGGGTGCGGGACACTGTGGGGACGCCACCTCTACGATCCTTCTCATACGGAGTGCCCGGGGGGAGTTCGAAGAGGGGCTTCCGAGGGAACCTCGGGAGGGGACTTCAGTGGGCGTCGACTTCTGTCGACCGGGCCGACAGGGGGAACCAGCCGATTTCCCGGCGCGTGGATACGATCAGTAAGCAGTACCAGGGCAACGACGAAGGAGGAGGTGCCCCATGGGAGTCCTGAAGAAGTTCGAGCAACGTCTCGAAGGTCTGGTCAACGGCACCTTCGCCAAGGTGTTCAAGTCCGAGGTCCAGCCCGTGGAGATCGCGGGAGCGCTCCAGCGCGAGTGCGACAACAACGCCACGATCTGGAACCGCGACAGGACCGTCGTCCCGAACGACTTCATCGTGGAGCTGAGTACGCCCGACTTCGAGCGGCTCAGCCCCTACTCCGGCCAGCTCGGCGACGAGCTCGCCGGCATGGTGCGCGACTACGCCAAGCAGCAGCGCTACACCTTCATGGGCACCATCAAGGTGCACCTGGAGAAGGCGGACGACCTGGACACGGGCCTGTACCGGGTCCGCAGCCGTACGCTCGCCTCCTCCGCCAACCAGCAGGCCACTCCCGAGCGCGCACCCGCGGGCCCGCCCCCGGCGGCAGCCCGCGGCCAGGCAGGTGGCTACGGCTACCCGCCCGCAGCCGCTCCTCCCATGCCTGCCGCGCCGCCCCCCGGCGGCCGTCCGGGCGCCGCACCCGCGGGCCAGCGGCCCGCCGCGGCCCCGCAGCCGGGTGGACGTACGCGGCACTGGATCGAGATCAACGGCACCCGCCATCAGATCTCCCGCCCGACTCTGGTGCTGGGTCGCAGCACCGAAGCCGACGTGCGGATCGACGACCCCGGCGTCTCGCGCCGGCACTGTGAGATCCGGACCGGAACGCCCTCGACCGTCCAGGATCTCGGGTCCACCAACGGCATCGTGGTGGACGGGCAGCACACCACCCGCGCTACGCTCCGCGACGGCTCGCGGATCGTCGTGGGCAGCACCACCATCATTTACCGGCAAGCCGAAGGGTGAAGCGGGGGCAATGTCAGAGCTGACCCTCACGGTCATGCGGCTGGGTTTCCTGGCCGTACTGTGGCTGTTCGTGATCGTGGCCGTGCAGGTCATCCGCAGCGACCTGTTCGGAACGCGCGTCACACAGCGCGGCTCGCGCAGGGACGCCAACCGGCCGCAGCAGAACGCGCGCCAAGCCGCGCCGCCGCAGCAGCGCCAGCAGGCGGCACCACCGAGCGGCGGCGGCCGTCAGCGCCGCGGCGCCCCCACCAAGCTGGTCGTCTCCGAGGGCATCCTCACGGGCACGACGGTCGCCCTGCAGGGGCAGACCATCACCCTGGGACGTGCACACGACAGCACCATCGTGCTGGACGACGACTACGCGTCCAGCAGGCATGCCAGGATCTACCCGGACCGTGACGGCCAGTGGATCGTCGAAGACCTCGGGTCCACCAACGGCACGTATCTCGACCGGAACCGACTGACGACTCCCACGCCGATCCCGCTGGGCGCGCCGATCCGCATCGGCAAGACCGTCATCGAGTTGCGGAAGTAGTGCTACATCATGAATGAGCGCGAGCGGAGCGAGCGGGCAGCGGCGGTCCACACGACGGACCCCGGCACGCTCCCGACCGGAGGGTGGGCACCGTGCGGATGTACCCGGAGCCGACGGGCGAGGTGCGCATGAGTCTGTCACTGCGCTTCGCCGCCGGATCGCACAAAGGCATGATCCGCGAGGGCAACGAGGACTCCGGTTACGCCGGTCCCCGGCTGCTCGCGATCGCGGACGGAATGGGCGGCCAGGCCGCCGGTGAGGTGGCCTCCTCCGAGGTCATCTCCACCATCGTCGCGCTCGACGACGACGTGCCGGGCTCCGACATTCTCACCTCGCTCGGGACGGCCGTTCAGCGCGCCAACGACCAGCTCCGGATGATGGTCGAGGAGGACCCCCAGCTCGAAGGCATGGGAACGACCCTCACCGCGCTCCTGTGGACCGGGCAGCGGCTCGGCCTCGTACACGTCGGTGACTCCCGCGCGTATCTGCTGCGGGACGGCGTGCTGACGCAGATCACGCAGGACCACACGTGGGTGCAGCGCCTGGTCGACGAGGGCCGCATCACGGAGGAGGAAGCCACCACCCACCCGCAGAGGTCACTCCTCATGCGCGCGCTGGGCAGTGGCGACCATGTCGAGCCGGACCTCTCCATCCGTGAGGTCCGCGCCGGCGACCGGTACCTGATCTGCTCCGACGGGCTGTCCGGGGTCGTCTCCCATCAGACGATGGAGGACACCCTCGCCAGCTACCAGGGCCCGCAGGAGACGGTGCAGCAGCTGATCGAGCTGGCGCTGCGCGGCGGCGGCCCCGACAACATCACGGTCATCGTGGCCGACGTCCTCGACATCGACGGCGGGGACACCCTCGCGGGGCAGCTCTCCGACACCCCCGTCGTCGTGGGCGCGGTCGCCGAGAACCAGCACCAGCTGCACGACAACGGCGCCATGCAGACGCCCGCCGGCCGCGCCTCCAGCCTCGGCCGGCAGGTGCCCGGGCAGGGCGGCGGCGGAGAGTTCGGCCCGCCCGGCAGCGGCGACACCACCGGCTACGTACCCACCGGCGGTTTCGGCGGCTACTCGGACGACGACTTCGTCAAGCCGCGCTCCGGCCGGAAGTGGCTGAAGAGATCTCTCTACATCGCGCTGGCGCTCGGCGTCATCGGCGGCGGACTGTACGGCGGCTACCGCTGGACGCAGACGCAGTACTACGTCGGCGCCAACGACGAGCACGTCGCGCTGTACCAGGGGATCAGCCAGGACCTGGCCTGGGTCTCGCTCTCGAAGGTGGAGAAGGATCACCCCGAGATCGAACTCAAGTACCTGCCGCCGTACCAGCAGAAGCAGGTCAAGGCCACGATCGCCGAGGGCGGTCTGACCGACGCCCGCTCGAAGATCGAGGAGCTGGCCACCCAGGCGTCCGCGTGCAAGAAGGACGCCGAGCGCCGCGAGGCAGACAGCAAGGAGAACGCGAAGACCGGTGAGGGCGAGGCCGGCGGTGTCACGGGAACCACAAGGACCTCTGCCGCGTCCAAGGCGACACCTACGCCGACCCCGTCGGGGTCCGGTACAACATCGCCCGACCCGTCCAAGTCCACGACCGCACCCACTCCCACACCCGGCCCCAGCCTCTCCGACGAAGAGCAGAAGCTGGTCTCGCTGTGCGGTAAGCAGTAAGCAGCCGTGAGGGGCCCTGTCACACGATGAGCAGCACTTCCAACCCGTCGACGCACCACACGTCCACGATCGGCTCGATCGGAGCACCGAGCCGACGCAACACCGAGCTCGCGCTGCTGGTGTTCGCCGTGGTCATCGCGGTGTTCGCCTACGCCAACGTCGGTCTGGCCATGAACGACTCGGTGCCGCCCGGGCTGCTGAGCTACGGCCTCGGCCTCGGCCTGCTCGCGGGCGTCGGCCATCTCGTCGTCCGGAAGTTCGCGCCCTACGCGGACCCGCTGCTGCTGCCGCTGGCCACGCTGCTCAACGGCATCGGCCTGGCGGTCGTGTGGCGCCTGGACCAGTCGCAACGGCTGCAGCAGAGCGACAACTTCTTCGAGGCGGCCCCCCGCCAGCTGCTGAACTCCGCGCTGGGCGTCGCCCTGTTCGTGGTCGTGCTGATCTTCCTCAAGGATCACCGCGTCCTGCAGCGCTACACCTACATCTCCATGGTCGCCGCGGTGATCCTGCTGCTCCTCCCGCTGGTCCCAGGCCTCGGCGTGAACGTCTTCGGCGCAAGGATCTGGATCAAGATTCCCGGCCTCGGCACCATCCAGCCCGGTGAGTTCGCGAAAATCGCCCTGGCGGTCTTCTTCGCCGGCTATCTGATGGTGAAACGCGACGCCCTGGCCCTGGCCAGCCGCCGCTTCATGGGGCTCTACCTGCCGCGCGGGCGGGACCTCGGCCCGATCGTCGTCATCTGGGCGCTCTCCATCCTGATCCTGATCTTCGAGACCGACCTGGGTACCTCGCTGCTGTTCTTCGGCATGTTCGTGATCATGCTGTACGTGGCCACCGAGCGGACCAGCTGGATCGTGTTCGGTCTGCTGATGTCCGCGGCCGGCGCCGTCGGTGTCGCCTCCTTCGAGTCGCACGTCCAGCAGCGCGTCCAGGCCTGGCTCGACCCGATGCGCGAGTACGAGCTGAGCCAGGAAGGCGTCCTGGGCCACACCGAGCAGTCGATGCAGGCCCTGTGGGCCTTCGGCTCCGGTGGCACCCTCGGCACCGGGCTCGGCCAGGGCAACTCCGACCTCATCGGCTTCGCCGCCAACTCCGACTTCATCCTCGCCACCTTCGGCGAGGAGCTGGGCCTGGCCGGCGTGATGGCGATCCTGCTGATGTACGGCCTGATCGTGGAGCGCGGTGTCCGTACGGCGCTCGCGGCCCGTGACCCGTTCGGCAAGCTCCTCGCCATCGGCCTGTCCGGCGCCTTCGCCCTTCAGGTCTTCGTGGTCGCCGGCGGCGTCATGGGCCTGATCCCGCTGACCGGTATGACGATGCCCTTCCTGGCGTACGGCGGTTCCTCCGTCATCGCCAACTGGGCCCTCATCGGCATCCTGATCAGAATCAGCGACACCGCCCGCCGCCCCGCGCCGGCCCCCGCTCCCAACCCCGACGCCGAGATGACCCAGGTGGTCCGACCGTGAACAAGCCCCTGCGCCGGATCGCGATCTTCTGCGGGCTCCTCGTCCTCGCGCTGCTCATCCGCGACAACTGGATCCAGTACGTCCAGGCCGACACGTTGAAGAAGGACACGAAGAACCGCCGCGTCGCCATAGCGCGCTATGCCACACCGCGCGGCGACATCATCGTCGACGGCAACCCGATCACCGGGTCCACGAAGACCAGCGGCGACGACTTCAACGACTTCGAGTACAAGCGCACCTACAAGGACGGCGCGATGTGGGCCCCCGTCACGGGTTACGCCTCGCAGGCCTTCGGCGCCACGCAGTTGGAGAGCATCGAGGACGGCATCCTCACCGGCAACGACGACCGGCTCTTCTTCCGCCGCACCCTCGACATGATCACCGGCAAGAAGCAGGAGGGCGGCAACGTCGTCACCACGCTCAACGCCGCCGCGCAGAAGGCCGCGTACAAGGGTCTGCTGAAGCAGGGCAAGGGTGCCGTCGCCGCGATCGACCCCGAGACCGGCGCGATCCTGGCGCTGGCCTCCACTCCCTCGTACGACCCCTCGTCGTTCGCCGGTAACTCCCTCAAGGCCGACGGCAATGCCTGGGAGAAGCTGCAGAAGAAGAACAACCCCGACAACCCGATGCTCAACCGGGCGCTGCGCGAGATCTACCCGCCCGGCTCCACCTTCAAGGTGGTCACCGCGGCAGCGGCGCTGGAGAAGGGCATCGTGACCAGCGCGGACGAGAAGACCGACTCCCCGCTGCCGTACACCCTGCCGGACACCACCACCGAGCTGAAGAACGAGGGGAACATCCCCTGCAAGAACGCGACGCTGCGCGAGGCGCTGCGGGTGTCCTGCAACACCGTCTTCGGCAAGCTGGGCGTCGACGTCGGCAAGGAGGACATGCTGGAGGAGGCCAAGAAGTTCGGCTTCAACGAGGAGCAGTTCGTGCCGATCCGCTCCAGCGCCTCCAACTTCCCCGAGGAGATGGACAAGCCGCAGACCGCGCTCAGCTCGATCGGCCAGTTCGAGACGGCCACGACGCCGCTGCAGATGGCCATGGTCGCCTCGGCCATCGCCAACGACGGCACGCTCATGAAGCCGTACATGGTCGACAAGCTCCAGGCGCCGGGCCTCGACGTCATCGAGCAGACCGAGCCCTCCAAGATGAGCGAGCCGCTGTCCGAGAAGAACGCCCAGATCCTTCAGTCGATGATGGAGACGGTCGTCAAGGAGGGCACCGGCACCAAGGGCCAGATCAACGAGGACGGCGTCACCGTCGGCGGCAAGACCGGTACCGCCCAGCGTGGTGTCGACAACAGCGAGAACCCCTACGCCTGGTTCATCTCGTACGCGAAGCTCGACGACGGCAGCTCCCCGGTCGCCGTCGCCGTGGTCGTCGAGGACGAGAGCGCCAACCGTGACGACATCTCCGGCGGCGGTCTCGCGGCACCGATTGCGAAGGACGTGATGAAGGCAGTCATCGACAGCAAGAAGTGACCCCGCTCACGTCCCCTTCACATCGGTGCACGTTGCGATACCGGTCCTGTATCGGGTGACGGTTGTGGCCAGGTCAGTCAAGGCGAGCCGGGTACGGTATGCCCGGACAGCACACCGCCGGACCACACGTGGTGTGGTCAGGACCGTCGGAGAGGGCTGGTAGGTAGCTATGGAAGAGCCGCGTCGCCTCGGCGGCCGGTACGAGCTGGGCCACGTGCTCGGCCGTGGTGGCATGGCGGAGGTACATCTCGCCCATGACACCCGGCTCGGCCGCACGGTGGCGGTGAAGACGCTGCGAGCGGACCTCGCGCGCGATCCGTCGTTCCAGGCCCGGTTCCGCCGGGAGGCCCAGTCGGCCGCCTCGCTCAACCATCCCGCGATCGTCGCCGTGTACGACACGGGTGAGGACTACATCGAGGGCATCTCCATCCCGTACATCGTGATGGAGTACGTCGACGGGTCCACGCTGCGAGAGCTGCTGCACTCCGGGCGCAAGCTGCTGCCCGAGCGCGCCATGGAGATGACCATCGGCATCCTCCAGGCGCTCGAGTACTCGCACCGCAACGGAATCGTCCACCGCGACATCAAGCCGGCGAACGTCATGCTGACGCGCAACGGCCAGGTCAAGGTCATGGACTTCGGCATCGCCCGCGCCATGGGCGACTCCGGCATGACGATGACGCAGACCGCGGCGGTCATAGGAACCGCGCAGTACCTGTCCCCGGAGCAGGCGAAGGGCGAGCAGGTCGACGCCCGCTCCGACCTGTACTCCGCGGGCTGTCTGCTGTACGAGCTCCTGACGGTCCGCCCCCCGTTCATCGGGGACTCCCCGGTCGCGGTCGCGTACCAGCACGTGCGCGAGGAGCCGCAGGCGCCCAGCGTCTTCGACCCCGAGATCACGCCCGAGATGGACGCCATCGTCCTGAAGGCGCTCACCAAGGACCCGGACTACCGCTACCAGTCCGCCGACGAGATGCGCGTCGACATCGAGGCCTGCCTCGACGGCCAGCCCGTCGCGGCCACGGCGGCCATGGGCTCCGTGGGCTACGGCGGCTACCCGGACGACCGGCCCACCACCGCTCTGCGCTCCACGGACGCGCAGGCCACGTCCATGCTGCCCCCGATGAACCCGGACGACGGCGGCTACGGCTACGACGACCGTTCCGGGCGCCGACGTCAGCAGAAGAAGAACAACACCTCGACGATCCTGCTGGTCGTCGCCGGTCTGCTCGTGCTGGTCGGCGCGATCCTCATCGGCAAGTGGGCGTTCACCGGACAGGGCGGGTCGGGCGACGAAGCGTTCCCGGCGCCGAACTTCGTGAACAAGACCCAGTCCGAGGCCGAGAAGTTGGCGACCAACCGCGAGCTGGAGCTGAAGATCGACTCCAAGCCCTGCGAGAACACCCCGAAGAACAGTGTCTGCGCCCAGAACCCGAGGGCGGAGTCGCAGGTCAAGAAGGGCGACACGATCACGTTGACGGTGTCGACGGGGGCGCCGAAGGTCGCGGTGCCGAACGTCATCGACGACCCGGTCGACGAGGCCACGGAGAAGCTCGAGGACGAGAAGTACGGCTTCACCGTCAAGACGGAGACCAAGGAGTCCAGCGAGGAACCCGGCACGGTCCTCGAACAGGACCCGACGGCGGGCGACGAGGTGGAGAAGGGCTCCACGATCACCCTCACCGTGGCCAAGGAGAAGGAGCAGTCCACCGTTCCGGACGTCAGCGGCCTGAGCTGTGACGACGCCAAGGCGCGGATGGAGCAGAACGACCTCAAGGGCAACTGCACCGATGTGGAGACCGACGACGACAATCTCGTCGGCAAGGTCGTCGCCACGTCGCCCACGGCCAACTCCTCGGCCGACCCGGGCTCCACGGTGAACATCCAGATCGGCAAGGCGGCGGAGGAAGAGGAGTTCGCCATGCCGAAGGTGACCCAGATGACCCTCGCCCAGGCCAAGCAGGTTCTCGCGCAGAACCAGCTCCAGCTCGGCAACATCCAGGGGTCGCAGGACGACAACGCCATCGTCTTCGCCAGCAACCCGCAGGAGGGCCAGCAGGTGAAGGCCGGCGACAGGGTCAACCTCGGAACGGTCGACGCCGGGCAGCAGAACAACGGCGGCAACGGCAACGGCGGCCTCATCTCAGGCGCCAACGGGGTGGCCTTCCGCGAGGAGGACTGACCCGGATACGGCCCCGGATACGGCGGACCGCTTGGTGGACCGCCGGTCAACGTCAATGGGGGCTTGTACTGCTCGGTCGAGCAGTACAAGCCCCCATTTGCATGGCCTTGCGAGGTGCGGTGCGGGACCTCGCCCCTCCGGGGTGCGGGGCTGTGCCCCTACGGGGTGAGTCCCTACGGGGTGCGGGGCCGTGTCCCTACCGGGAGCGGCTCTGCCGCGCGGGTGCGACCGGCCAACAGGCGGCCCGGGTCATCACCGCGTCCCGCGGAGCGCTCAGCGCAGCTCCGGCGGCGGCGTCCGCTCGTCGTTGACCTTCTCCACGCGGTCCAGCTCGCCCCACACGACGTACCGGTAGCGGGACGTGTAGACGGGCGTGCAGGTCGTGAGCGTGATGTAGCGGCCCGCCTTGTTCCTGCCCGATTCCCTGGGGACGGGCGCGAGGACCTTGACGTTGAACTTCGACGTCTCGGGAAGGGTCGCGTAGACCTTGTAGACGTACCAGTCGTCCTTGGTCTCGAAGACGATCGCGTCGCCCTTCTTGAGCTTGTCGATGTTGTGGAACTTGGCGCCGTGGCCGTCGCGGTGGGCGGCCAGCGAGAAGTTGCCCTTCTTGTCCTGCGGGAGGGCCGACTTGACGGGGTCGGTGTAGTAGCCGGCGATGCCGTTGTTGAGGGACTTCGTGGAGGTGCCCTTCTTGACCAGCACCTCGCCGTTGCTCATCGCCGGGACGTGCAGGAAGCCGATGCCGTCCTTGGTGTCCAGACCGACCGGGCCGCGGTCCTCCGCCCAGTGGTCGCGCACCTTGTCGCCCTGCTTGTCGGCCTCACGGTCCGCGACGACGTTCGTCCACCACAGCGAATAGGCGACGAACAGGCCGAGGATCAGACCCGCCGTGATGAGGAGTTCACCGAAGACGCTGACGGCCGCCGCGATCCGGCCGCCGCGGCGCCGCGGCGCGGGCGAGGACGCCCGGGCGTCCGTGTGCTCTTCGTGGTCGGTCGTCGCTGCCACTGCGTTGCCCCGTCTGGTCTCTCAGGAATCTTTGAATGTCGTGAAGCTCGGGATGTTCTGACGCTCAGGATGAAGCTTGGGACGTTGTGAAGCTCGGGATGTCGTGAAGCGTGCGGTAGCCGGTCGCCCCGGTGTCTCAGTCGACGAGAGCGTCCGGCTTGCCCTTGTCCCGTGATCGTTCCTCGACCATCGTGCCCCAGACGATCATCCGGTACTTGCTGGTGAATTCTGGGGTGCAGGTGGTGAGAGTGATGTAGCGGCCCGCCTTGGTGAAGCCCCCCGCCTTGGGGATCGCGTCCAGCACGGACGTGTTGCTCGGCGGTGTCACCGGCAGGATCGACGCCATCTTGTACACGAAGTACTTGTCCTGCGTCTCCACGACGATCGGGTCGCCCGGCTTCAGGCGGTTGATGTAGCGGAACGGTTCGCCATGGGTGTTGCGATGCCCGGCAAGACCGAAGTTGCCCGTCTTGGCGTCCGGCATCGCCGTCTTCACGCCCTCCTCGGCGTAGTGGCCGACCATGCCGCGGTCCAGCACCCGCTTCTTGTCGGTGCCCTCGGCTATCGGCACGACCACATCGAGCTTGGGGATGTGCAGGAGGGCGAAGCCCTGGCCCGGCTCGAACACCCCCGGGTTCCGCTTGCCGTTGGCCCAGTCGTCCTGGAGGCTGCTCGCCTCGTTGCCCGCCTGGGCGTGCGCCCGGACGTTCGTCCACCACAGCTGGTACGTCACGAACAGCAGCATCAGTACGCCGGTGGTGATGAACACCTCGCCGATCGCCCGGCTGGCCATCACGGCCGCGCCCGGCTTCCGCGCCCGCGCCGCACGCCGTGCCTCCATGCGGGAGAGAGGCGCTCCGGACGCCGCCCCGCTCTCCTGGGCCTCCTGCCCCTCCTGTGCCCCACCGGCCCCACCGTGCCGCCCATGGCGCCTGGAGGCCTTGCGACGGGCCGCACGGCCCCCGCCCGGCACCCCAGCGCCGCCGCCGGCCCCTGCGGGCGGTACGGCGCGCTCAGCGGATCGGGGCGTCGGGATCCCCGATATGGACTCGACATCGGCTATACGCAGCCCGACCGTCTCGTCGTCGACGAGGGGCGGCTGCTCGTACGGCGCGGAGTACGCCGGAGCCTGGGAACCCGCCGGGCTCATCGGGCCGGTAGCGCTCAGGGGGCCCGTCGAGTTCGGCTGATTCGATTGATTCGGCTGATTCGGCTGGCTCGTCGGACCCAGCGGGTCGGGCTGGGCGTATGCCCCGTCGTACGACGTCTGCGGCGCCCCTCCATAGGACGGTCGCTGCTCCGCCCCGTACGGGGGTTGCGGCTCGTACGACCTCTGGGGCTCGTACAGCTGCTGCGGCTGCGGACCGGCATACGACGGCGGCTGCCCCGGTTCGGCGTACCCGTGCGTGGGGTCCGTGTGCGCGCGGCGCACCGGGTCCGCGTACGAGGAGGCGGTCTGCCCGACGCTCCAGTCCTGCGAATAGCCCTGGGGGTTCTGGGGGTTCTGGGGGTCGTACCACTCCTGTTCGGGCGCCGCGGGCGGCCGCTGCCCCGGCAGAGGGTCGCTGAGCGGGTCGGCGAGCCCGTCGACGGCGGCCCGCATCGCACCGCCCGGCCGGGCATCACCGCTTGGCCGGGCATCGGCATTCGGTGCCCCGAAGTCACGGGACGGCTCGAAGGCCGCCGCCCCCTCGAAGGCGCCCGGCGCCTCAAACACCTCAGCGCCCCCGTACACGGCGTCCTCGCCGTACGGGGCGGCACTGTCGCGCTCGGGGCGCAGGGCGGTCACGCCGTGGCCCTGCCCACCACCGGGGCGAGCCCGACCGATCTGGCGACGGCTCCCTGGTCTCCGCACTCCACCAGCCAGTTGGCCAGCATGCGGTGACCGTGCTCGGTCAGCACGGACTCGGGGTGGAACTGCACACCCTCGACCAGGAGTTCACGGTGCCTGAGCCCCATGATGATTCCGTCGTGCGTACGGGCCGTGACCTCCAGCTCGACAGGGACGGTCTTCGGCTCGGCGGCCAGCGAGTGGTAGCGGGTGGCGGTGAAGGGCGACGGAAGCCCCGCGAACACCCCCCTGCCCTCGTGCTCGACGAGCGACGTCTTGCCATGCAGCAGCTCGGGCGCGCGGTCCACCACGCCGCCGTACGCCACCTGCATCGACTGCATCCCGAGGCAGACCCCGAAGACGGGGACGCCGGTCTCGGCGCAGTGCCGGACCATGTCGACGCAGACTCCGGCCTCTTCGGGCGTGCCGGGGCCGGGCGACAGCAGTACGCCGTCGAAGCCGTCCTGTGCGTGCAGCGCCGACACCTCGTCGTTGCGCAGGACCTCGCACTCGGCGCCGAGCTGGTAGAGGTACTGGACCAGGTTGAAGACGAAGCTGTCGTAGTTGTCGACGACGAGAATCCGCGCGCTCACTGGTTGTCCACCGTCACATCGTTGAAGGGCAGCAGCGGTTCGGCCCACGGGAAGACGTACTGGAAGAGCACGTAGACCGCCGCGAGGACCAGCACCAGAGAGATCAGTGCCTTGATCCACGTGTTCCCCGGCAGATGCCGCCAGATAAAGCCGTACATGCCGTCCCTTCCGTCGCGCCACGGCACCAGACTCACGCCGTACCGGACCAGACTAACGGCGTAGGGCCTCCGGTTTCCCAGCCTCTACAGGCTGGGTCGAGTCAAGATGTGCCCAGACGATCAGCCGGTGGCTGTGGCCCCATTCCGGCTCGCAGGTCGTCAGCGTCAGATACCGGCCCGCACGCGTGTACCCCGACTTCTTCGGTACGGGGTCAATGACCGCTATGTCACTGGGCAATGTTTTGTGCGGCTTCGTGTCGATGCGATACGTGAACCAGGTCGTCCCGTCGGTCAGCACCACGGAGTCACCCGGCCGCAGCCTGGGGAAATCCTTGAACGGGTCCCCATACGTGCGCCGGTGGCCGGCGACGGCGAAGTTCCCCGGCTGTCCGAGCTGGGCGGTGCTCGCGTAGTGGCCGAGCCCCTTCTTGAGGGTGCCTGTCCTCGTGCCTTCGAGCACGGGCTTGTTCCACGTGAAACCAAGCCGCGGGATGTACATCACAGCGAAGGGCTTGCCGTCCTTGTACGGGGCCGGCTCGTCGGGGCTCGTGCCGGGTGCGCCCGTTCCCGTGGAACTCGGCTCCTTGGGCCCGGCCGCCACGGAACCCTTCGCCCACTGCTCCTGGAGCTGCGCGATCTGGTCGTCCATCGCGGTGTCGGCCTTCACACCCGTCCAGAACAGCACGTACACCACGAAGAGCACGATCACGGTGCCTACGGTGATGCACAGCTCGCTGAACGTCCTGACGACCACTCGCACCGACACAAGGTCCCCCAGCGGCAGCGGCTCCACTACTCCATGGGCTCTTACCCCACGGGCTGCTACTCCACAGGCTTCGCGTAGTGGAGATCCACTGTGCCCGAGTAGCCGGGAAGAGTCACGGTCCCGTCCTCGTCGACTTTCCAGCCGAGCCCGTAGACGTTGACGTACACCATGTAGTTCTGGATCGCCTTGGACGCCGAGAGGGCCTTCTGGAGCTTCTCCGGGTCACCGACGGCCTGGATCTTGTACGGGGGCGAGTAGACGCGGCCCTGGAGGATCAGGGTGTTTCCCACGCAGCGGACGGCGGAGGTGGAGATCAGCCGCTGGTCCATGACCTTGATGCCCTTGGCGCCGCCCTGCCACAGGGCGTTCACCACGGCCTGGAGGTCCTGCTGGTGGATGACCAGGTAGTCGGGCTGCGGCTCGGGGTAGCCGGGGAGCTTGGCGGTGGCGTTGGGGGGCGCGTCGTTGAGGGTGACCGTGAGGGCCTCGCCCTTGAGCTTCTGGGTGCCCGCGTTCTTCTCCAGGGCGGCGAGCTTGGCCTCCTCCGCCTTCGTACTGCCGTTGTCCCGTTCGGCGAGCGTCTCGACGTCCTCACGCAGCGATCCGTTGCTCTCGTCGAGCTGCCCGTTCTTGTGGCTGCGCTCCTGAATCAGGTCGGAGAGCTTCAGCAGCGAGGCGTCCGTACGGATATTGGTGCCCTTGGCCGTGTTGAAGCTGGTGAAGAAGATCAGCCCGGCCAGGGCGAACACGGCCACGGTCAGCACCCGCACCGGCCGGAAACGCCGGATTGCGCCAGGGCTGGATCCTGGCTGGGGAGAGTCGGCAGAATTGCTCAACGTACCCTTATCTCCTTCGGCGCCGCGGAAGCACTACGCTAACGGACGCCCGGGGGAGCGCTAAGAGTCCCCTTGTACGCTGCCCCGGAGCCAGCCCACGTTCCCTGCGCGGCCACGCAGCGCATCGACAGGAGAGACCCTCGTGCCGAAGTCACGTATCCGCAAGAAGGCCGACTACACGCCACCCCCGGCGAAGCAGGCGACCAACATCAAGCTGAACAGCCGTGCCTGGGTCGCCCCGGTCATGCTGGCCATGTTCCTCATCGGCCTCGCCTGGATCGTCGTGTTCTACGTGACGGACGGGTCGCTGCCGATCGACGCGTTGGGCAACTGGAACATCGTGGTGGGCTTCGGCTTCATCGCGGCGGGATTCGGCGTTTCCACGCAGTGGAAGTAACGCGGCCATAAGGTGTCGGGAGCCTGTACCAGGGCTTCTACGAGCCTGTGTCCGCAAGCCGTGGCCCAAGTTGTCCACTGAGTTATCCACAAGGGTTTCCACAGTGTGGATAGGTCTGAAGATCTGTGGATAACCCATCCGGTGTTGACGCCGGTGTGACTGACCTACCGGTATCCGCAAGTGCGTTCGCCCCCTGTCCCGCCTGGGGAAACCCAGGTCAGGGACAGGGGGCACACTTGTTCCTGCACAGCATGCACAAGATCCGCCACGGTCTGTGGACAACGTGAGCTCGCACGGGATTCTCGGGCGGGTCGGGCTTGACTTTCGGACGGGCGGAGCGATTCGGCTCAGGCAGGCCGGGCTCTTCGGCTCGGGTGGGCCCGGCGGCTCGGCTCTGCGGACCCCGGTGGCTCGGCTACTCCGGACCAGGCGGCTCGGCTCAGGTGAGCTGGCCGGTCCGCACCAGTGTCATGACCACAACCGCGATCAGCACCAGCGCGCACACGCCGTACTGGATCAGGGCCCGCCGCTCGCGGGGCGCGTGCACCATGGCGTAGCCGATCACCACACCGCCGACGAGGCCGCCGATGTGGGCCTCCCAGGCGATGTTGCTCCACCCGAAGGTGAAGATCAGGTTGATCACCAGGAGGGCGATCACCGGGCGCATGTCGTAGTTGAGCCGCCGCATGAGGATGGCGGTCGCGCCGAACAGGCCGAAGATCGCGCCGGAAGCGCCGAGCGACGGCTGGTTCGGCTCGGCGATCAGATACGTGAGCGCGCTGCCGGCGAGGCCGGACACCGCGTACAGGGCGATAAAGCGGGCACGGCCGAGGGCCTGCTCCAGAGGGCCGCCGATCCACCACAGGCTGAGCATGTTGAAGGCGATGTGGATGTAGCTGCCGTGCAGGAACATCGCCGTGACCATCCGGTACCACTGCCCCTCGGCGACGCCCTCGACGCTTCCGAGGATCGGCACGAAGGCCCGGCCGATGAGGTCGAAGCTGTCGGTGAAGCGTTCGCCCACGGATTGCTGGACCAGGAAGGCGGCGAGATTGAGCCCGACGAGGATCTTGGTGATCAGCCGGGGATCCGAGGTGACCGTGCCGCCGGCGAGGGTGCGGGGCTGGGCGGCGTTGGGGGCATGGCCCGTGCCGGAGCCGTTCCGCACGCATTCCGGGCACTGGAAGCCGACCGAGGCGCTGATCATGCACTCGGGGCAGATGGGGCGCTCGCAGCGCGTGCAGCGGACGCCGGTCTCCCGGTCCGGGTGCCGGTAGCAGGTGGGCAGGCTCGCGGCACCCTGTGGTTCCTGCGGGCTGCCTGGCGCCTGGTCCATCGGGATCCCCTCATCCTCTGTACGCATTTGGTACGCAACGCACCGCCCCGCTCATCCTTACGGATGGGCGGGGCGTTTGGTTCCCTCCGGGAGACCTCTCTCGGTTTCCTCCGAGGGCCTCGATTCCCTCCGGGACCCTCGGTTCAGCGGGTCTCGATGACGACCGACTCGATGACCACGTCGCTGACCGGGCGGTCGGTGCGCGGGTTGGTCTGCGCGGAGGCGATGGCGTCCACGACCTTCTGGCTGGCCCCGTCGCTCACCTCACCGAAGATGGTGTGCTTGCGGGTCAGCCAGGCCGTCGGGGAGACGGTGATGAAGAACTGGGAGCCGTTGGTGCCCGGGCCGGCGTTCGCCATGGCCAGCAGGTACGGCTTGTCGAAGCCGAGGTCGGGGTGGAACTCGTCCTCGAACTCGTAGCCGGGACCGCCGGTGCCGTTGCCCAGCGGGTCACCGCCCTGAATCATGAATCCGCTGATCACCCGGTGGAAGACCGTGCCGTCGTAGAGCTTGTCCGTGGACTTCGCACCCGTGGCCGGGTTGGTCCACTCACGCTCGCCCTTGGCGAGTTCGACGAAGTTCCGGACCGTCTTGGGCGCGTGGTTCGGCAGGAGCCGCACTTCGATGTCGCCGTGATTGGTCTTCAGGGTGGCGTAAAGCTGCTCAGCCACGATCTGCCTTCCGTTGTCCTTTGTGACTCCCCGATCCTCGCACGGACCGCGCCCCTCGTCTTGCGTCACCGCCGCTCCGAGCCGCTTCAACCGCTTCGCACCAAAGCGGCGCGCAGTCCAGGGATCCGTGACATTGTCGTGGCAAGCTCCCGTTGCACCGTATTGATCAGTTATTGCCCCGAGTACGCCCGGAGTCGTCTCTCATGACCCGGATGCCCGACCTCGCATGCCCCGGAGCTCTCCGGCAGGCATGATCCGGATAAGGGTGGAAAGGTGAACTGTGACTTGCTGGGGGATGGCCCCAAGCCCCTAAGTACGCCACCGAGGAGGAGGATCCCGTGACCCGCAAGGACAGCGTGCGCGCAGCGGCCGAGTCGGCGAAGGACAGCGTGCGGCACGCCGCGGAAGTGGTGGCGCCCTACGCCGACACGACCAGGGACCGCGCCACGCAGTATGCGCACGAAGCACGCGTCAGGCTCGCGCCGAAGGTGTCGGCCGCCGCGCTCCAGGCCGCTGAACAGGCACGCACACAGTACGACGCCCATCTCGCCCCGCGTCTGGAGCAGGCGCGGACACATGTGCCGCCGAAGGTCGACCAGGCCGCCCACGAGGCAGCTGTCCGCACCCGCAAGGCCGCGCGGCAGGCGGCGGACTACTCCCGGCCGAGGATCGAGCAGGCCAGGGTCGCGGCCGGCCCCGTCCGCGACGAGGCCACGTCCCGCAGTGTGGCGGCGCTGGCGGCGCTGCGCGGTCAAGTCTCGGCCAAGCAGGTGGAGAAGCTGGTCCGTAAGCAGGAGCGGCGGGCCAGGGTCGGCCGCCTCGCCAAGGGTCTCGCCGTGCTCGGCATCCTGGCCGGTGGTGCCTTCGCCGCCTGGAAGTGGTGGGACAAGCAGGCCAACCCCGACTGGCTGGTCGAACCGCCCGCCGCCACGGAGGTCCCGGAGGGCGGCCACCTGACCTCGGTCGACAGCAACGCTCAGGACGAGCTCGACCCCGAGGTCCAGGCCAAGCAGGCCGAGGCGGAGGCCGCGGAGCACAAGGACCGCGGCTGACGCAGCCGTACGGCCGTAGGACATCACGCCGTACGACTTCACATCGTGGGGGCAGGAGGCCTGATGTCTCCTGCCCCCACGATGTTTCACGTGGAACCAACCCCGTTTCACGTGGAACCAGCCCGGTCCCGTTTCACGTGAAACCGGCCTGTCGTGAAACCGGCCTGCTGCGAAAACTGGCCTGTCGTGGAACTGGGCTCTACGTGGAGCCGGTCGCGGTGCGGCGCGGGCGCCTGCGTTCCGGCAGAGGCTTGCGCTTGCGGGTGCGGCGGGGGGCTTCCGCCGTACCGCCGCCCACCCGTGCGGCTGGAGTCGAAGAGGCGGAGGACGTGGCCGTGAGTGCCGTGAGTGCCCTGACGCGGTCGGTGAAGTCGGGGTCGGGGAGGGGAAGGTCCAGGTCGTCGTCCACATAGGCGACGGCCGCGGGCACGTAGTGCAGGACGGCGTTGACCGGTTCGGGCACGGGCGAGTCGTCCGGCTTGAGCGCGCGGAGGATGCGCAGCGTGGTAGTGATCTCGACCTCGGGTCCGGTCTCTGTGTCGGCCACGGCGTCGGTCTGGGTGTGCTGGGTGTGCCACCAGTCGGCTGCTCCGTGCTCACCCAGGGCCCGGTGGTGCAGATAGAGGCAGTAACTGGCGGCGGGGTCGCCGGCCCCGGCGGCGTACTGCCACCAGAATCGGGCGGACTCCTCGCGCTCGGAGAGCTGCAGCATGCACCCCAGAACGCGGGCCCCGGACGGTTCGGGCAGCGCCCGGGCAAGAAAGATCCGGAGGTCGGCGAGGGCTCCGGTGTGGGTGATCACGGTCTCGCAGAGGGTCTGGAGATCGTCGGCGGCGGAGCTTTCGAGCCTCGATCCCTCGCGGGCCTGTCCGCTGTCCGGGGAGTGTTCGTCGGCCGGGGTCTCGTCGGCTGCCCCCCTCGCACCCGAGTTCTTGCCGAGGACGCGCTCGCCGACCGCGTCTGCGTCGCACGGATCTGTGTCGCACGGGTCTGCGTCTGCCGCGTCTGCGCCTGCCGACCCGCAGGCGTTGCGGGTATGAGGCGGGGGGCAGCGGGGTTCCTCGGATGTGTCCCGCCGAACAGCCGCTCGGGCGGCCAGGCGGGCGAGGGCCGCGTCGATGTCGGCCCGGGTGTAGGGCTCGCGGCGCAGCCTGGCGCGGGCGAGCAGCTCGTCAATGTGCGATGTCATCGGCATGCCCTTCTTCGCTCTCGCTCAGCGCGGCGCCCTCGCATCCGCCCTCGCCCGGTGCGGCACTCTCACACCGCGTGGCCTCAAGTCGCCTCTTGACCCCGTACGCGTGCTCCAGCCGTCGCCTTGCGTGCCGGACGGTGGAGCGTACGCCGGCCGGGGTGATCCCGAGTGCGGCCGCCACCTCCTCCACGGTGAACCCCTGGCCGAACTGCAGGAGCATGACGTCCATCTGACGCGGCGGCAGCTGTCCGATCGCCTCGTAGAGGCTGAGGCTCTCCTCGAACTGGCCTATGGGGTCGACCGCCTGGCTGAGCGCCACCGTCTCGAAGGCGGCCTCGCCGATGAGGGCGGGACGGCGGTCCCGGGCCCTGGAGAAGTCGATGGTGGTGTGCCTGAGCACGCGCCAGGCGTACGCCGTCGGGTTCTCCTTGGTCAGGACTGTGGACCAGGCCCTGAGTAACTTCTCGAAGGCCGTGTCGACGGCCTCCTCGGCATCGGCCCTGCTGCCCAGCCGGATCTCCGCCCAGTGGACGTAGATCGGCCGGTACATCCGGTGGAATGCCTCGAAATCCAGCGGCAGTTTCCGCATCGGCCGGGCGCCGGTCGCGGTTCGGGGAAGTTCCTGGCTCACGTCTGTCCCTCCGTACCGCCCTCGCGCCGCATCTCGCTGATGCCGGCCCGAACTCCGGCCGCGGCCACGCGGCGCAGCAGACCGAGCACGTCACGGCCGAACACCCGCAGGGCGAGCACCGCCAGGATCACATCGTCGGCAACGTCCAGATTCACGTGCGGTTTTGCCTCTCCTTACAGAAGGCGAGGCCTCGTGGCGTTTCTGGCGGCCTCGGGAGGGCGCCTCTTTTACGCCCTCCGTTCACGATGACGTTTGCAACGGGCCAGGTGTGCAACACCCGCACAGACTTTCTTAACGGAGCGCAGTGTTCTGATTACGATTCTTCGTTCACAGCAGCTCACGCAAGCCTTCACGACTTCTGCGCGCCACCCTCACGCCACCTCGGCCACCTGCACAGCGACCGCGGCACCCTCGAACCGGGCATCTCTTTGCGCAAACAATCGCAAACATCGCGACCCTCACCTTGTGACACACGTCACCGCGCACACCCCCTGTGGCGCTCCGGCCCTCAAGGAGGGCAGGACCAGCGAGCTTGACGAGGTCACGTCACCACAGGGCGGGCGGGCAATTCCCAGCCACCGCACACCCGTTGACGAGCCCACCGCAGCGCGGAACCGCCTCTGAAGGACGCGATACCGAAAGATTCAACGGACTGTGTCAGGCGGCGCCCACGACGCCACCGCAGGACGGCCAAGACACTCCAGGAGTCCCCCGGGAAACGGATCCACGCCTCCCTGCCGACGCGCCCCACGGCACGAGAAAACCCCCTCTGACCTGCGAATAAGCTGGTCAAAGGGGGTTCTTCGTGTGGAGCCTAGGGGAGTCGAACCCCTGACATCTGCCATGCAAAGACAGCGCTCTACCAACTGAGCTAAGGCCCCGTAAGGGAGGCATCTGACTGAAGGATCCCCTTCTGAGCAGCGCCGCAGACCAGAGTACCGGGTCACCCCGGGTATCCCGCAAAAAGATTGGGGGTCCCCGCGAACGACCACTCTCCGTAAGATGCTCGACGTGGTTCGCTACAGCGAACCACGGTACTTGGGGAAGCGATGGGGAGACGCGAATGGACGCCGCACAGCAGGAAGCAACCGCAAGAGCCCGGGAGCTGCAGCGGAACTGGTACGGAGAGCCGTTGGGGGCGCTCTTCCGTAGGCTCATAGATGACCTGGGGCTCAATCAGGCCCGCCTCGCCGGAGTACTCGGCCTGTCGGCGCCCATGCTGTCGCAGCTGATGAGCGGCCAGCGCGCCAAGATCGGGAACCCCGCGGTGGTTCAGCGCGTACAACTGCTGCAAGACCTCGCGGGACAGGTGGCGGACGGCAGTGTGAGCGCTGCCGAGGCCACCGAGCGCATGGACGAGATCAAGAAGTCGCAAGGGGGCTCGGTGCTCAGCAACACCACGCAGTCGACGACCAGTTCGGGGGGTGCACCCACGGTGAAGCGTGTGGTGCGCGAGATCCAGTCACTGCTGCGTTCGGTCGCTGCCGCGGGGGACATCATCGAGGCGGCCGACACTCTCGCCCCGACCCACCCGGAACTGGCAGAGTTCCTCCGGGTGTACGGAGCCGGCCGCACCTCGGACGCGGTCGCCCACTACCAGTCCCACCAGAGCTGAGCACATCGCCCGGCCGCCGAACACCCGGTAGCCGCAGTCCTGTTGGGCCTGCCGGTCACCGGAGGCCAGGCAGCCGGGCACCTCGGAAGGGCCGCCGTACCGACCGCCGAAGGGGGAGCGACGCACGACCATGGGTGAGGTCTTCGCCGGCCGGTACGAACTGGTCGACCCGATCGGACGCGGGGGAGTCGGTGCGGTCTGGCGCGCCTGGGACCACCGGCGACGCCGGTATGTGGCCGCCAAGGTGCTCCAGCAGAGCGACGCGCACTCGCTGCTGCGCTTCGTGCGGGAGCAGGCACTGCGGATCGACCACCCCAATGTGCTCGCGCCCGCCAGCTGGGCAGCCGACGACGACAAGGTCCTGTTCACCATGGACCTCGTCGGTGGCGGTTCGCTGGTCCACCTGATCGGCGACTACGGTCCCCTGCCGCCGGCGTTCGTCTGCACCCTGCTCGACCAGCTGCTGGCGGGGCTCGCCGCGGTGCACGCGGAGGGAGTCGTGCACCGTGACATCAAGCCCGCCAACATCCTCCTCGAGGCGACCGGAACAGGCCGTCCGCGGCTGCGCCTGTCCGACTTCGGCATCTCGATGCGGCTGGGCGAGCCCCGCCTGACGGAGACCAACTACGTGGTGGGGACGCCCGGTTACTTCGCGCCCGAGCAGCTGCTCGGCTCGGAACCCGACTTCCCCGCCGACCTCTTCGCCGTGGGCCTGGTCGCCCTCTATCTCCTGGAGGGCGCCAAGCCCGATGCCAAGGCGCTGGTCGACCACTTCACGACCCACGGCACACCGGGCGCCCCGAAGGGGATCCCCGAGCCGCTGTGGCAGATCGTGGCCTCTCTGCTCCAACCGGACCCACAGGCGCGGTTCCGCACCGCCACGGGGGCGCGCAAGGCGCTCGCCGCGGCCAGGGAACTCCTCCCCGAGCCCGGCCCCGACGACGAGCTGATCGAGATCTTCGACCAACTCGGCCCGCTTCCGGCCGAGTTCGGCCCGCAGGGCCCTCTGACGACCACTACCGCGTCCGCGGGCGCCCAGGCTCACGACACCGCGCCTCAGCGGCACGGCCCGAGCGCCTCGACACCGTCGCAGCAGTCCGGTGCCGCGCCTCCGGGTGCTCGGACAGCCACGGAGGGCCGTGCGGCGCCGCCATCCGGGAGCACCGCTCCGTCCGAGGCCCCCGCAGGCACCGTGTCCCCCCAGCCGAGAACGTCTCCCGAGGCACACCCCGGTGGCGTGTCTCCGGATGCCCACACAGATACGGCCTGGCCCCAGACGCGCACGGGTGCCGTCCCGCCGATGCCTCCCGCAGACGCTGTTCCTCCCCACCCCTACACCGGCGCCGTACCGTCCCGTCCGATTCCCGGCGACGTACCACCACCGCCCTCGACCGCGCCCGTCCCCCCGCAGTCCCCCGCGGTGCCGGACACCGGAGACTTCCCCCTGCCGCCCCCGCCTCCGCCCCGGACCACCACCTCTCCCGTACAGCCCCACCAGCCAGGGCCCCACTCTCAGCCACAGCCCCACCCACAGGGAAAGGCGCATCCCCAGCCCGAGCAGCCCTCCACTCCCCCCACGTCGCTCGCGCTCCCGAACCCCGCGTACTCCCCGTCGTTGCCGTACGAACCCACTCATGTGCTCTCCCCCCGGACTCCGCACCCCTCGGCCGCTCACTCCTCGGCCACGACCCCTGCGTCGCCGCCCCAGCCGTACGAATTCGCCTCTACTGCTTCATACACCGCTCAAGACGTTCGGGTTCCACCTCAGCCGCAGCCCGTTGCGCGGCATCGCGCGAGGCGGGCGCAGCGGCGGCCCGGGCCGCCCGCGATGGTGGCGGTTCCGGTGCTCATGCTCGCGCTGGCCTGCTTCGCGGTCGGGTTCTGGGCACTGACGCAGATCTGAGCCGGACCGGGAAGCACCCGTGGCGGCCAGACCAGGAGCCACCCGCGGACTACGTGGACCACGCCGGCTACCAGGCTCGCGGCGGCCCGTACTCCCGCGACCGCGCGTCCGAACCCTCGACGTACGGCACAGGCACCGACCCCTCTCCGGGACCCCCGCCTCCTGGACCCCCGCCTCCGGGCGCCCCCGCTCCGGACAACGCCGCTCCGACCGCCACCGCCCGCCTCCGTGCGACCACGGTCCACACGACGAGCCCCAGCACCAGCACGGTCCCCGCGCCGATCCCGCCCACGGCCACCGCCTTCATCGCGGTGTTCCCGTCCGGTCCCCCGTCACCGGCCGCAGCGGCGCCGTTCGACGCCTCGGCCCTGTCCCCCGCGGTCACGTCGAACACGTCGGGCGGCACGGCGGTTCCGTCGTACACCGCCGGTGCCCCGGCCGTACCGCTCACCCGCACGCGCAGGGTCAGGTCGAACGGCCCGTCGCCGAACTTGCCCGCCATCTCCGCACCGAGGTTCACGGCCAGGTAGTACCAGCCCGCGAACCGCATTCCGCTCACCTGGTCGTCGACGTCGTACCGGTTCTCGTAGGCGACCGGGGGCAGCGGCTCCAGCGCGGCCGACTTCGCCCTGCCGTCGTATCCGGTGCCCGCGTCGTCCACGAAGGCGCGCACCGGGTTGTAGAGCGACAGGCCGAGGGCGTTGCCCAGGAACCCGTCGCCGCTCGCCGAGCCCAGTTCGGCTGTGGCGTAGAGCTGTTGCCCCCAGTCGACGGGAACGCGGTAGAAGAGCGTCTGCCCGGCCTGGATCTCGTCCTTCCAGACGCCCTGTTCCAGGGAACGCGCCTCGTTGAAGCTCGTACCGCCCCTACGAGTCCTGGCAAGGCCGTCGACCGCTTGCGGGGACGCGGAGTCCCACACTTCGGGGGCGGTCGTCGAAGCGGTCTTCTTCAGCGCGGGCTCCGACACGTACCGAAGCTCCAGCTCCCAGTCGTCCGGCGAGGACCCGGCTCCGCCGATGCGCTCGACGAGCACGGAGTACGCCCCCGCGCTCTTGCAGGTGTACGTGCCGGGGCCGGCCCTGCGCGAGGCCCATGCGGTGATCGGCCGCGGGGTCTCGGTGGGCCCGAACCGTGCGGCACCGGCGTCCCCGGAAAAGCACTTGTGGCCGTCGGGGTCCTGCATGGACACCTTGATGCCGTCCGAGTACACGGCCTTCGTGCCCGCCTTGGGGACGGCGGTGACCGACACATAGTCGGTGGACACGGCGTCGAGCCGCAGCCCGTAGTAGAGCTTCCCCTTGTCGCGGAGGGTGCTCCGGTAGATCGTGCCGGGCGTCAGCCGTACGGCATCCTTGGCCGTCGTCGCGCCCTCGATCCGCTCGGCGCCGGCGGCGAAGCGGTACGGAGGGGGAGTGCCGGCCGCCGTCGCCGGTCCCGCCGAGGACACGGCCGCGAAGAGCGCCGCCGCCCCGGCCAGGACCGTACGGCCGCGCCACCGTCCCGTGCGCCGCCCCATCACGCGCCACCCCTCGCCGTAGCACCGGATCGTCACTCACCGCGCGTCCGCGGACCGGTGTCGGCGCTGTCCCGACGCTGTCCCGGACGTCCGTGAAGCCTCGACCATCCTGCCCCTCCGGCCGCCGCGCCACCCCTTGTTCAGCCACGCAAGCGCTTCCTGTGACGTCCTCGACGCCTGACGTCCACAACGCCTGACGTCCACAACGCGCTGTCCCGGCCCTGCCCCCGACCCCGCTCCGGCAACACAAAACCCCGACCGCGAGGCGGCCGGGGTCTGTACTAAGGCTGTCGTCGATACTCACGAACCCGTGGGCACGGAGTCGGTCGCCTCCGTCCACAGATCCTGCTCGGCGCGATCCGCCTGGATCTGGCGGTACACGAGGAGCCCGCCGATGGCGGCCAGTGCGACCAGGAGAAGCTTCTTCACCGCGCGACCTCGTCTTTCCTTGGCGTAGGGGACTTCTGCCGCCCGACTATACACACCGGCCGATACCGATCGGTGACCTGCGTCGGCCGCCAACTCCCGCACGGCACACAGCAGTAGAACCGGACGACGGCGCTCCTTTCGCAACGTGAGAAGTCACCACACACAGTGACTTTTACTTCTCTTCATCGCTTTTCTGGATTCTTGGGTCCATCCGGGTGGTGTTCATCGGAAGATCGACGCGCCACGGGTGCGGGTCCACCACTTCACGGCCGCCATACACATCATGAGGAAAGTACGCAAATCGCCCAACCCGAAAGTGAGGGGCCATGGCCAAGATCAGGGTCATGAAGCTGTGGACCGCGGTCATCACCGCCTTCATCGCACTGTGCACGACGCTCGGACTCGTCACGACGGCGAGCGCGGCCACACCGGTACAGCAGCCGGCGAGCCCGCGCAACAGCACCGCGACCGTGACGCTCCCGGCGACGGCCGCCTGGGCATGGGCGTACGCCCGTTCCCTGCCCCCCACCATGAAGCAACGCATCCGCGCCGAGGCCCACGGCTCCTCGCCGAGCTGCCGCCACCGCGCGCCGGCGGACACGGACGAGACCTCCGACGAGGAGGAGCCCGCGGCGGACTCCGCCGCTCCCTGCACCGACCGGACGTAGGCCGAGCACCGACGAACAGGCCCCTACGTAGACCCTCTTCACGTAATTCGGCCTCTACGTAGACGTCGTTCACGTCTCCTCGAATACCTCTTGCACACCTCACGTCCGGGGCGAACTTGCGTACACACCGGGCACACGACAAGACCCCCAACCAGGACTGGTTGGGGGTCTTCGCAGTGTGGGGCTAACAGGATTTGAACCTGTGGCCTCATCCTTATCAGGGATGCGCTCTAACCAACTGAGCTATAGCCCCGCCGCGCTCTGCGGTGTATGTCCCGCGCGCTGACCTCTGAAGATTAGCGCACGACGGGGTCAGTCCCAAAATCGGTATCCGAGCCCCGCTCCAGCCTGCCCGGACAGCCTGGCAGCGCATCCCCGGGCAGCGTGAGAGCGCATCCCCGACAAGGGATGCGCTCCAAGCAGGAAGCGGTTACGACAACGTTTTACTCGTCTTCGGCGAGCGTCAGCTCGATACCGCCGACGAAGCCCGCGGAGAGGTTGTAGATGAACGCTCCGAGGGTGGCGAGCGCGGTGGCAAGGACGACGTCGATGACCGCGATGATCGACGTGAAGATGAGCACACGCGGCAGCGACAGGAAGGACTGAAGGTCGAAGCCGTTGGACTCGTTCGAGCCGGTGGCCTCGGAGATCGTGCCGCCCACCGTGGAGAAGACGCCCATGGCGTCCATGACCATCCACAGGACCGCGGCCGCGACGATCGTGCAGATGCCGAGCGCGATGGAGAGCAGGAAGCTGACCTTCATCACCGACCACGGGTCGGCCTTGGCCACCCGCAGCCGCGCCTTGCGCGTGCGCGGCGTCGTACGGGCGCCGGTGCGCGGCCTGCGGACAGCGCCGGCGGCCGCCTGCTGTGCCGGGTACGCCTGCGGCGGGTGGTACGGCTGAGCGGTCTGCTGCGGCTGCCGTTCCCCCGGCAGCGGCGATCCCGGAGGCGGCGGCGCCGCGCCCACGGGAGCAGGCTGGCCCACGGGAGGCGGCGTGTGGCCCCCCACCGGAGCCGCCGGGCCCGGGGCTGGTCCCTGCCCCGGAGAAGGCGCCGGGCCCGGAGGCACCGGCGAGCCTGGGGCCGCGCCCGCCGCGTACTGCGGCGTCTGCGGGCCTCTGGTGTCCGTCACAGTTCCCCCCTGGGATCCATGAGAGTCATGGGAGTCGGTCGACTCAGTGGCGGGGCCACGGCCGCCGTCCTTTTCCGTACCGGTCGAACCGGCGCCCGTGGCTCCGCTCACGATGACTCACTCCTCGCGCTACTCGTCCGAGGACGGCTCGCCCTCGTCCGTACCGGCGACCGTTTCGACCTCGTCCGAGTCGTCGACCGCGCCGTCGACTTCCTCGGCCTCGCGACCGGCCTCGGCGTTTCGAGCGATACCGACGACGGCATCGCGCTTGCCCAGGTTGATCAGTTGGACGCCCATGGTGTCACGGCCCGTCTCCCTGACCTCGTTGACTCGCGTACGAATCACACCGCCCGACAGCGTGATGGCGAGGATCTCGTCGGTCCCCTCGACCACCAGCGCGCCGACGAGCGAGCCACGGTCCTCGACGATCTTGGCGGCCTTGATACCCAGGCCACCGCGACCCTGGACGCGGTACTCGTCAACAGCGGTCCGCTTCGCGTACCCACCGTCTGTGGCAGTGAACACGAACGTACCGGGTCGAACAACATTCATCGAGAGCAGCTGGTCTCCCTCGCGGAAGCTCATGCCCTTCACACCCGAGGTCGCACGGCCCATGGGACGCAACGCGTCATCCGTCGCCGTGAACCTGATCGATTGGGCCTTCCTGCTGATCAGAAGCAGATCATCCTCTGCCGAAACGAGTTCGGCACCGATCAGTTCGTCGTCGGAACCGTCCTCTGTTTCACGGAGGTTGATCGCGATGACGCCGCCCGAACGCGGTGAATCGTAATCCTTCAGGGGCGTCTTCTTCACAAGTCCGCCCTTCGTGGCCAGCACCAGATAGGGCGCCGCCTCGTAGTCGCGGATCGCGAGGATCTCGGCGATCGCCTCGTCCGGCTGGAATGCCAGGAGGTTGGCGACGTGCTGTCCACGCGCGTCACGTCCGGCGTCCGGGAGTTCGTACGCCTTCGCGCGGTAGACGCGGCCCTTGTTGGTGAAGAACAGCAGCCAGTGGTGCGTCGTCGACACGAAGAAGTGGTCGACGATGTCGTCTTCCTTGAGCTTCGTGCCGCGTACGCCCTTGCCGCCGCGCTTCTGGGAGCGGTAGTCGTCCGTCTTGGTGCGCTTGACGTAGCCGCCGCGCGAGATGGTGACGACGATGTCCTCTTCGGCGATCAGGTCCTCCATGGACATGTCGCCGTCGAAGGGGACCAGCTTGGACCGGCGGTCGTCGCCGAACTTCTCGACGATCGCGGCCAGTTCCTCGCTGATGATGCCGCGCTGACGCACGGGCGAGGCCAGGATCTCGTTGTACTCGCGGATCTTCGCCTGGAGTTCGTCGTGCTCGGAGACGATCTTCTGACGCTCCAGAGCGGCCAGCCGGCGCAGCTGCATCTCGAGGATCGCGTTGGCCTGGATCTCGTCGATCTCCAGGAGGCCCATGAGGCCCTCTCGCGCGATCTCCACGGTGTCACTGCGCCGGATCAGCGCGATGACCTCGTCGATAGCGTCCAGGGCCTTCAGGAGGCCACGCAGGATGTGCGCGCGCTCCTCGGCCTTGCGCAGCCTGAAGCGCGTACGCCGGACGATGACCTCGACCTGGTGCGTCACCCAGTGCCGGATGAACGCGTCCAGGGACAGGGTCCTCGGTACGCCGTCCACCAGCGCCAGCATGTTCGCGCCGAAGTTCGTCTGCAGGTCGGTGTGCTTGTAGAGGTTGTTCAGGACGACCTTGGCGACCGCGTCCCGCTTCAGGACGATGACGAGGCGCTGGCCCGTGCGGGACGACGTCTCGTCGCGGACGTCCGCGATGCCGCCGACCTTGCCGTCCTTCACCAGGTCGGCGATCTTCTGCGCGAGGTTGTCGGGGTTGACCTGGTAGGGGAGTTCGGTGACCACCAGGCACTGGCGGTTCTGGATCTCCTCGACGTCGACGACCGCGCGCATCGTGATGGAGCCACGGCCCGTGCGGTACGCCTCCTCGATGCCCTTGCGGCCCACCACAAGGGCGCCGCTCGGGAAATCGGGGCCCTTGATGCGCTCGATCAGGGCGTCCAGAAGCTCCTCGTGCGAGGCCTCCGGGTTCTCCAGGTACCACTGGGCGCCGGACGCGACCTCGCGCAGGTTGTGCGGCGGGATGTTGGTCGCCATGCCGACCGCGATGCCCGCCGAGCCGTTGATCAGCAGGTTCGGGAAGCGCGCCGGCAGAACCGTCGGCTCCTGGTTGCGGCCGTCGTAGTTGTCCGTGAAGTCGACGGTCTCCTCGTCGATGTCGCGGACCATCTCCATGGACAGCGGCTTCAGCTTGCACTCGGTGTACCGCATGGCGGCGGCCGGGTCGTTGCCGGGAGAGCCGAAGTTGCCGTTGGAGTCCACGAGCGGCATCCGCATCGACCACGGCTGCGCGAGGCGGACCAGCGCGTCGTAGATCGAGGAGTCGCCGTGCGGGTGGTAGGTGCCCATGACGTCGCCGACGACGCGGGCGCACTTGTAGAAGCCCTTCTCGGGCCGGTAGCCGCCGTCGTACATGGCGTACAGGACGCGTCGGTGGACGGGCTTGAGGCCGTCCCGTACGTCGGGCAGCGCGCGCGACACGATGACGGACATCGCGTAGTCGAGGTACGAGCGCTGCATCTCGGTCTCGAGCCCGACGGGCTCGACGCGCAGGGCGATCTCGCCCTCTTCAGGGGTGATCGGAAGGTTCTCGTCGGTCATTGCTGGTGAAGATCCTTTCTGGCGCGGTCAGCTGAGACCGACTCAGATGTCGAGGAAGCGGACGTCCTTGGCATTGCGCTGGATGAACGCGCGGCGCGCCTCGACGTCCTCGCCCATCAGGACCGAGAACAGGTCGTCGGCCTGGGCCGCGTCGTCGAGCGTGACCTGACCGAGGACGCGGTGCTCCTGGTCCATGGTCGTGATGCGCAGCTCCTCGGCGTTCATCTCACCGAGACCCTTGAAGCGCTGGATCGAGTCCTCCCTGATGCGCTTGCCCGCCTGGCGGCCGAGCTCGATCAGGGCGTCGCGCTCGCGGTCCGAGTACGCGTACTCGAAGTCGTCCCGGCCCCACTTGATCTTGTAGAGCGGCGGGCGCGACAGGAACACGTGCCCGGCCTCGACCAGCGGCCGCATGAAGCGGAACAGGAAGGTCAGCAGCAGGGTGTTGATGTGCTGGCCGTCGACATCGGCGTCCGCCATCAGGATGATCTTGTGATAGCGGAGCTTCGCGATGTCGAAGTCCTCGTGGACTCCGGTGCCGAAGGCGGAGATCAGTGCCTGGATCTCCTGGTTCTGCAGGATCTTGTCGATCCGCGCCTTCTCGACGTTGAGGATCTTTCCCCGGATCGGGAGGATCGCCTGGTACTCCGGGTTCCGGCCGGACTTGGCCGAGCCGCCGGCGGAGTCACCCTCGACGATGAAGATCTCGCACTTGGTGGGGTCGTTCGACTGGCAGTCGCTCAGCTTGCCGGGCAGGGACGCCGTCTCCAGGAGCCCCTTGCGACGGGTGAGGTCACGGGCCTTGCGGGCCGCCACGCGCGCGGTGGCCGCCTGGATGGACTTGCGGATGATGTCCGCGGCCTCGTTCGGGTTGCGGTCCAGCCAGTCGCTGATGTGCTCGTGGACGACCTTCTGGACGAAGGTCTTCGCCTCGGTGTTGCCCAGCTTGGTCTTGGTCTGGCCCTCGAACTGCGGCTCCCCGAGCTTGATCGAGATGATCGCCGTCAGACCCTCGCGGATGTCGTCGCCCGTGAGGTTGTCGTCCTTCTCGCGCAGCAGCTTCTTGTCGCGCGCGTACCGGTTGATCAGACCCGTCAGAGCGGCCCTGAAGCCCTCTTCGTGCGTACCGCCCTCGTGCGTGTGGATGGTGTTGGCGAAGGAGTACACGCCCTCGCTGTAGCCGCTGTTCCACTGCATCGCGACCTCGAGGGAGAGCATGCGCTCCTTGTCCTCGGCCTCGATGTCGATCACGGTGGGGTGCACCACGTCTCCCTTGCGGGAGTTGAGGTACGTCACGAAGTCGACGATGCCGCCCTCGTAGTGGTACGTGACGGTCTTGACCTCTTGGATCTCGTCCGCACCGGCCTCGTCGGCACCCGCCGTGGCCTTCGCCGAGTCGCGCTCATCAGTGAGTTTGATGGTCAAACCCTTGTTGAGGAACGCCATCTCCTGGAAGCGCCGCGAGAGCGTCTCGAAGGAGTAGTCGGTGGTCTCGAAGATGTCCCCGTCGGCCCAGAAGGTGACCGAGGTGCCGGTCTCCTCGATGACCTCGTGCTGGGCGAGCGGGGCGGTCGGGACGCCCAGCTTGTAGTCCTGCGTCCAGCGGTATCCGTCGGTCCTGACCTCCACGGCCACCTTCGTGGACAGCGCGTTCACGACGGAGACGCCCACGCCGTGCAGACCGCCGGAGACCGCGTAGCCGCCGCCACCGAACTTTCCGCCCGCGTGCAGCACGGTCAGGACGACCTCCACGGCGGGCTTGCCCTCGGAGGGGACGATGCCCACCGGGATGCCTCGGCCGTTGTCGACGACGCGGACGCCGCCGTCGGCGAGGATCGTGACCTCGATCGTGTCGGCGTGCCCGGCCAGCGCCTCGTCGACGGAGTTGTCGACCACCTCGTACACGAGGTGATGCAGGCCACGCTCACCGGTCGAGCCGATGTACATGCCGGGTCGCTTGCGGACCGCGTCCAGACCCTCGAGGACGGTGATGGCGCTGGCGTCGTACGAGGCCGTGACCTCGCCGTTCGAGGTGGTGGCCCCGCCGTTCGCGCCGGCGTCGATGGACGGGATGTTCTCGTTGGGGTTGCCGGAATCGGCCACGAAGCGCCCTTTCTGGCACAGCACAAGCCAAGCTCCCGGCGGGTGGCCGGAGCGGCTGCGGCGTGTTGCGTTGGTAAGCCTTAGTCAGCGTTGCTCGGTGCGTCCCACAAGTGGGGCGGGATTAGCCTCCAGTCTACCGGTAGCGCCGACAGTGATGGGGGTTTGCCGGTACCTGAGTCCGCATGTGCCGCCCTGAACCGGTCTCCACCGACTCCCCATATGCGGACCCGGGCCCAAAGAGGCGCAGAGCGCCACTCAGCGCTTCGAGGTGTCAACCCCCCGCTACGAACGGCGTACCGTCCGGTCTGGCTCACCCGTAGGTGTCACCGGGGCCCGTGCTGCCAGGGGCGCGCAAGGGGCCGAAACGCTGGACGGGACCACTGGGGCCGAGCACCTTGATCAGCCTCACCGTGCCGTGCCCGAGGTCCTCGTTCAGGCGTGCGACCAGCTGCGGAGCGAGCAGCCGCAGGTTGGTCGCCCAGGCCGTCGAGTCGCACCGCACGATCAGCACGCGCTCGTCCTCGTCGTACTTCTCCGGTACGCAGTGGTTGGCCAGGTCGTCGCCGACGATCTCAGGCCAGCGGCCCATGACACCGCCGACGGCGGCCGGGGCCTCCCAGCCGCGCTCGGTGATCAGCCGGTTGATGGCGGAGCCGAGCGCCATCGGGTCGCGCCCGTCGGCACGCGCGCCCGAGCGCAGACCGCCGCGCCGCGCCTGCTTCTTCTGCTGCGCCGCGTCCCCACGCGCGCGTGCCTGTTCCTTGGCGGCGCGCAGGGCCACGCGCGCGAGGTCGACGCCGGAGGGTTCGGGGCCCTTCGCCGGCTCGGGCTTCGGCTCCGGTGTGTTCTCGCTCATACGCGCTCCACCGTGCCCCCGGACACGGCGAACCGCGTCCCCGCCAGTACGCCCGGTACGTCGTCGTCGACCGCGGCCGTCACCAGCACCTGCTCGCCCGGGGCGACCAGCTCGGCGAGGCGTTCGCGGCGACGGGTGTCCAGCTCGGCGAACACGTCGTCGAGGACCAGCACCGGTTCGTTGTCCTCGGCCCGCAACAGGTCGTACGAGGCCAGGCGCAGCGCCAGCGCGTACGACCAGGACTCGCCGTGTGACGCATATCCCTTCGCGGGCAGCTCGCCAAGTTTGAGCAGTAGTTCGTCTCGATGCGGTCCGACCAGGGTGACGCCCCGCTCGATCTCCGACTTCCGCGTCTCGACCATCGCGGCCATCAGCTGCTCGTACAGCTCCTCGCGCGCGTGGCCGGTGATCTCGGGCGAGGAGGGCTTGTACTCCAGGGCCACGGGACCGCCGCCAGGCGCCAGCTGCTCGTACGCCTTGTCCGCCAGTGGCTGGATCGCGGCGACCAGGTCGAGGCGCTGGGCGAGCAGTTCGGCGCCCACGCGCGCGAGGTGCTGGTCCCACACGTCGAGCGTGGACAGGTCCATCGTGCGGCCGCCATGGCGACGGGCCAGTGCGGCCGACTTCAGGAGTGTGTTGCGCTGCCGCAGGACGCGGTCGTAGTCCGAGCGCACACCCGCCATGCGCGGGGAGCGCGCGGTGATCAGCTCGTCGAGGAAGCGCCGGCGCTCGCCCGGATCGCCCTTGACCAGCGCGAGGTCCTCGGGCGCGAACAGCACGGTTCGTACGATGCCGAGTACGTCACGGGGTCTGACCTGCGAGGACCTGTTGATGCGGGCGCGGTTGGCCTTGCCGGGGTTCAGCTCCAGCTCCACAAGCTGCTGACGCTCGCCCTGCCGGACGTTGGCCCGGATGATCGCCCGGTCGGCGCCCATCCGCACGAGGGGCGCGTCGGACGAGACGCGGTGGCTGCCGAGGGTGGCGAGATAGCCGACCGCCTCGACGAGATTGGTCTTGCCCTGTCCGTTGGGCCCCACGAACGCGGTGACGCCCGGGTCGAGCGGGACCTCGACCCGGGCGTACGAGCGGAAGTCGACCAGCGACAGATGCGTGACGTGCATGGTCGTTCGCCGACCTCCCCCAGGGCTGTGGATCCGCGGTGCGGACCTGTGGATTACTTTTTCCGGCTACTCGACGGATTCATTTCGGCGGGTTCACTTCTTCTCGACCGCGTGGCCGCCGAACTGGTTCCGCAGCGCCGCGACCATCTTCATCTGCGGGGAGTCGTCCTGCCGGGACGAGAACCGCGCGAACAGCGACGCGGTGATCGCGGGCAGCGGCACCGCGTGGTCGATGGCGGCTTCCACGGTCCACCGGCCCTCGCCGGAGTCCTGTGCGTAACCGCGCAGCTTCTCCAGGTGCTCGTCCTCGTCCAGCGCGTTGACCGCGAGGTCGAGCAGCCAGGAACGGATGACCGTGCCCTCCTGCCAGGAGCGGAAGACCTCGCGCACGTCGGTGACCGAGTCGACCTTCTCCAGGAGCTCCCAGCCCTCGGCGTAGGCCTGCATCATCGCGTACTCGATGCCGTTGTGGACCATCTTCGAGAAGTGGCCCGCGCCCACCTTGCCGGCGTGGACGGCGCCGACGCCGGCCGCCCCCTCGGGCTTGAGGGCGTCGAAGACCGGCTGGACCTTGGCGATGTTCTCGGCGTCGCCGCCGTACATCAGCGCATAGCCGTTCTGCAGGCCCCAGACGCCGCCCGAGACGCCGCAGTCGACGAAGCCGATGCCCTTGGCCGCCAGCTCCCCGGCGTGCTTCTCGTCGTCCGTCCAGCGCGAGTTGCCGCCGTCCACGACGACGTCGCCGGGCTCCAGGAGCTCGGCGAGTTCGTCGACCGTCGACTGGGTCGCCGCACCGGCCGGGACCATCACCCACACCACACGCGGACCCTTGAGCTTGCCCACAAGCTCCTCGAGGCTGTGGACATCGGCGACGGCCGGATTGCGGTCGTATCCGATGACGGTGTGGCCTGCGCGGCGAATGCGCTCGCGCATGTTGCCGCCCATCTTGCCGAGGCCGACGAGACCGAGCTCCATCAGGTTGTTCCTTCACTAGCGATGTGGCAGGAGGGCACTTTCGTACCTGCGTCCGAGCCTAAACCCGGACGCTCCTGCACACCTGTGGGCATAGCCGCTCAGACGTACGCCCCCACCTGCGGCCTTCGTCAGCCGCTGAGCCGCACCGGCATGATCAGATACTTGTAGGCCTCGTCCGCCTCGGCGTCCAGGGCGGGCTTGCCGCTGAGGAGCGCCGGCTTGGTGGACGTCGTGAAGGAGAGCTGCGCGACCGGGGAGTCGATGGCGCTCAGGCCGTCGAGCAGGAACGTGGGGTTGAAGGCGATCGACACGTCGTCGCCCTCCAACTGGGCGTCGACCCTTTCCACAGCCTGTGCGTCGTCGCTGGAACCGGCCTCCAGGATCAGCACGCCCTGCTCGAAGGAGAGCCGCACCGGGGTGTTCCGCTCGGCGACCAGGGCCACGCGCTTGACGGCCTCCACGAAGGGGGCGGTCTCGATCACGGCGATGGAGTTGAACTCCGTCGGGAACAGCGAGCGGTACTTCGGGAGGTCGCCCTCCAGCAGACGCGTGGTCGTCCGCCGTCCCGCGCCCTCGAAACCGATCAGACCCTCGCCCGCACCGGAGCCGGACAGCGCCAGGATGACGCTGTCGCCGCTTGTGAGGGCCTTGGCGGTGTCCAGGAGCGTCTTGGCGGGCACCAGGGCCACCGCGGACGCCTCGGGGTTCTCCGGCTTCCACAGGAACTCACGGACCGCGAAGCGGTAGCGGTCGGTGGACGCCAGCGTGACCGTGTCGCCCTCGATCTCGATGCGCACACCGGTGAGGACGGGCAGCGTGTCGTCACGGCCCGCGGCGATGGCCACCTGGGCCGCGGCGGAGGCGAAGACCTCACCGGGGACGGTGCCGGTCGCCGACGGCATCTGCGGCAGTGCCGGGTACTCCTCCACAGGCAGTGTGTGCAGGGTGAAGCGCGAGGAGCCGCAGACCACCGTCGCCCGTACACCGTCTGTGGAAATCTCCACCGGCCGGTTGGGGAGAGCGCGGCAGATGTCGGCGAGCAGGCGGCCGGAGACGAGCACCGTGCCTTCCTCGTCGATCTCGGCGTCCACGGACACCCGTGCCGAGACCTCGTAGTCGAAGCTGGAGAGGCTCAGCGCGCCTTCCTCGGCCTTCAGCAGAAGGCCGGCGAGCACAGGCGCCGGCGGACGGGCCGGGAGGCTGCGTGCCGCCCAGGCCACTGCCTCCGCGAGTACGTCGCGTTCCACCCGGATCTTCACCGTTGCCGCCTCCGTCTGTTGCCGGCGCTCTCGCCCTGCTGCCTTCGTCGTCTGACTCGGTGTCGCTCAGCCCGGTCATGGGAAGGACACCGGGGAACAGTCTGACGCACCGCGCTGACAGTCGGTGCCCCTCGGGGTCAAGTCGTTCCGAGCGGCAGCTGAGGCGCCGGGCTCGAGTTGTGCACAGCCCCCTCTTCGAATCGATTCCCAGACTCTCTCTAGTTGGGAGTAGTAGTAGGGGCTGTGGATACCGTGGATAACCCCGTATTCGCAGGTCAGAGGCGGTTTTTTGTCCACCGGCCCTGTGGGTGGAGGCGGTGGACAACCGGGGTCCGCTGTGGACGGGGAAAAGTTCTGCACACTCGATACACAGACTCGGGGCACTTCTCCCCAGCGGCGTCCCCAGGTTTACCCACGTTCCCCACAGCCCAACCCGGCACCTTCGTGTGACGCCTTTCACTCGACACGGTGAGAAGGCGCGTCGCGTTGCCGAACAGTGGACAGCGGTGTGGAGAAGCCTCGGATCGCTGGGGACAACCGCCCCCAGCCTGTGGGGCCGCCGGTGGACAACTTTCTGCACACCCTGTGGATCTTTTCGTCGTCCACAGTCTGTGGAGATCGTTCGTCCACGAATCCACAACCGGTTGACCTGGTCTGATGCCCTTTCAGCAGCACACCCTGTGGACACGATCTGGACAACCTCCCAGTCCCCAGGGTGTGGACGCGAGAAAGTCCCCAAATCTGTGGAGGGCGGCCGTAACCAGGGCCCGTATTCGAACAACGGATGGTCTTCGGGTGTCGGCGGAGCGACTCCGGGCGCGGCCGGGAAGGGCGTACGAGGGCCGATGGGGGCGGCTGGGGGCCGAACGAAGGCGGTACGAGAGCCCTTGGAAGGCGTGTGAGAGAAGCGGGAGCCGCCTTCGGAGGCATGCCGAACGATGTCTGGGCACGCTCCGGAATGCCGGTGGATGGGCGCCGGAACGACGAAAGGCGCCCTCGGGAGCGTGTCCCGGGGCGCCTTCGGCGTGGTACCGCCGTGGCTGTCAGCCGTTCTTGATGCGGTTCGTGAGTTCGGTGACCTGGTTGTAGATGGAGCGGCGCTCGGCCATCAGCGCGCGGATCTTCCGGTCCGCGTGCATGACGGTCGTGTGGTCGCGGCCGCCGAACTGGGCGCCGATCTTCGGCAGGGAGAGGTCGGTCAGCTCACGGCACAGGTACATGGCGATCTGGCGTGCGGTGACCAGCACGCGGCTGCGCGAAGAGCCGCACAGGTCGTCCACGGTGAGACCGAAGTAGTCGGCGGTCGCCGCCATGATGGCGGGCGCGGTGATCTCCGGGGACGAGTCCTCGCCGCCGGGGATCAGGTCCTTGAGGACGATCTCGGTCAGACCGAGATCCACCGGCTGCCGGTTGAGCGACGCGAAGGCCGTCACCCGGATCAGCGCGCCCTCCAGTTCACGGATGTTCCGCGAGATGCGGGACGCGATGAACTCCAGCACCTCGGGCGGGGCGTTGAGCTGCTCCTGCACCGCCTTCTTACGGAGGATCGCGATACGCGTCTCCAGCTCGGGCGGCTGCACGTCGGTGATCAGGCCCCACTCGAAACGGTTCCGCAGCCGGTCCTCCAGGGTCACCAGCTGCTTGGGCGGCCGGTCGCTGGAGAGCACGATCTGCTTGTTCGCGTTGTGGAGCGTGTTGAAGGTGTGGAAGAACTCCTCCTGCGTCGATTCCTTGTCCGCCAGGAACTGGATGTCGTCGACGAGCAGGATGTCCATCTCGCGGTACCGCTTGCGGAAACTGTCGCCCTTGCCGTCGCGGATGGAGTTGATGAACTCGTTGGTGAACTCCTCCGAGCTTACGTAGCGCACGCGCGTGCCCGGGTAGAGGCTGCGCGCGTAGTGCCCGATCGCGTGCAGCAGGTGCGTCTTGCCGAGCCCCGACTCCCCGTAGATGAAGAGGGGGTTGTACGCCTTGGCGGGCGCCTCGGCGACGGCGACCGCGGCGGCGTGCGCGAAGCGGTTCGAGGCGCCGATGACGAACGTGTCGAAGAGGTACTTCGGGTTGAGACGCGCGGTGGGCTCGCCGGGACCGGCCGCGGGCGCCGGCTGCGCGGCAAGCGGGCCCGGGGCACCACTGGAGGCGGGTAGATTCGAGCCGACGGGTCCGCCGCGGTGGACATGCCCGGTCCCGGGCTGCGACGGCGGCTCGGGACGGCGGTCGCGGCGGTCCGGGCGCTGGTCGTAGTCGGAGCGCGGCTGGTCGTACCCGGGTCGCTGTTGCTCGTAGTCGGACCGCTGCTGGTCGTAGGGAGAGCGGTCCGGCGGCTGCTGGCGGTAGTCCTGGGAGGGCGACGCGTACGGGTCCCGGTCCGGGAAGCCGAGCCGCTGCTGCTGCCATCCGTAGTCGTCCTGCGAGGGCCGCGGCCAGGCCCCGGGATCGGGGCGCTGATAGTCGGGGTACGCAGGACGGGCGGTCGGGAGCTGGTCCCCACGGGGCTGTTGCTGGTCGGGACGGCCCTGCGGGTGGTCGTCCATGTGGTCGTCCGCGCGGTGGCGGCCGTATCCCCTGTATCCGTCACGGCCCTGTGCGGAGGGGCGCTCGGGCTCGTCGTAGCGCTGCTGCGACTGGGCGGGCGGGGCCGGCGGGGCCGGACTCTCGCCGACGGAGTCGTCGACGGTGATCGCGATACGGATCGGGCGGCCGCACTCGCGGCTCAGGGTCTCGCTGACGATCGGTGCCAGGCGCCCTTCCAGAACACCCTTCGCGAACTCGTTGGGGACCGCGAGCAGCGCGGTGTCCGCTACGAGTGCCAGCGGCTGGCAGCGCTTGATCCAGTGCTCGTCCTTCGTCTCGACACCCTGCCCACGCCCCTCACCGAGAAGTTGCTCCAATACTCGTGGCCACACTGCGGCAAGATCGGCAGGTACGTCAGCCACAGGGCACGCTCTCTCACGGGTCCCACGAACGTGTGATTCCTGGGACGGATTGGGTTGAAGCTCGGGTGGGCGGGTGGAACGAAGCAGCTGGGGCGGACGGCACGAACCAGATGGAGCGGGGAGAAGGGAACGAACCGGAGTCCAGCCACGGTAGTCAGGGCGACCCATGCGGTTCAAGTTGTTGTCCCCAGGCTGTGGATAGTGTCTCCCGGGCAGCGCTGGTTTGACCGGATGGCGTAGCCGCGCGTACCGTAACCAGGTCGAGTTGTCGATGGCTGCTGCCGCCTGCCTCCGATGGGCACAGATCGCGAAGAGTGATCGGGAAGCGGTGCACTCGGGCGTAAGCGAGCTACTCGTGGGCGCACGGTGACAGCCAAGACGGCACCCCGAAACTACCGATTTCTTCTGGAGCCCCCGAGTGAGCAAGCGCACCTTCCAGCCGAACAACCGTCGTCGCGCCAAGACCCACGGCTTCCGCCTGCGGATGCGCACCCGCGCCGGCCGCGCGATTCTCGCGAACCGTCGTGGCAAGGGTCGCGCCAGCCTGTCCGCCTGATTACTTACAGGTCATGACGTCGTGCTGCCTACCGAGCATCGGCTGAGGCGGCGCGAGGACTTCGCGACCGCGGTACGCCGAGGACGCCGGGCCGGACGCCCGCTCCTTGTCGTCCATCTACGTAGCGGTGCACCGGACCCGCACGCGCCTGGGGAGAGCGCTCCCCCGACGCGTGCGGGTTTCGTTGTCAGCAAAGCCGTGGGCGGGGCCGTCGTACGCAACAAGGTGAAGCGTCGGCTTCGCCATCTGATGCGTGACCGAGTGGCTCTGTTGACCCCCGGTAGCCTGGTAGTCGTACGAGCGCTGCCCGGTGCGGGTGACGCCGACCATGCACAGCTGGCCCGAGACCTGGACGCCGCCCTGGAGCGGCTACTGGGAGGGGGCGCGCGATGAAGTACCCGCTGCTGGCTCTCATCAAGCTGTACCAGTGGACCATCAGCCCGTTGCTCGGGCCGGTGTGCAAGTACTACCCGTCGTGTTCCCACTACGGGTACCAAGCCATCGACCGTCACGGTGCGATCAAGGGAACGGCACTCACCGCCTGGCGCATCCTGCGGTGCAATCCGTGGTCGCTGGGCGGTGTGGACCATGTCCCGCCGCGCAAGCGTCCGCGGTGGCACGAAATGCTGCGTAACGCCTGGCGTGCACGCAAGGGCGGGACCTCCGCCGCCGAACCGGCCACCGAGGGGCACGGTATGTCCAACCATCCCTCGAGCCCGGCCGCCGAGACCCCGTCCCATGCTCAAGGAGCCTGATTAGTGGACACGATTGCCAGTATTTTCAGCTTCATCACGACACCCGTTTCCTGGGTCATCGTCCAGTTCCACTCGGTGTACGGCGCCATCTTCGGCCCCGACACGGGCTGGGCCTGGGGCTTGTCCATCGTGTCCCTGGTGATCCTGATCCGTATCTGCCTGATCCCGCTCTTCGTGAAGCAGATCAAGGCGACCCGGGCGATGCAGACGCTCCAGCCCGAGATGAAGAAGATCCAGGAGCGCTACAAGAACGACAAGCAGCGCCAGTCCGAAGAGATGATGAAGCTGTACAAGGAGACGGGTACCAACCCGCTCTCCTCGTGCCTTCCCATCCTGGCGCAGTCCCCGTTCTTCTTCGCCCTGTACCACGTGCTCAACAGCATCGCGTCGAACGACACCATCGGCGTGATCAACGACCGGCTGCTGGAGAGCGCGCAGAAGGCGCACATCTTCGGAGCTCCGCTGGCCGCGAAGTTCACGGACAGCAGCGCCAAGGTCCAGGAACTGGGCTCCTCGATCACCGACGTGCGCGTCGTCACGGCGATCATGATCGTCCTGATGTCGTTCTCGCAGTTCTACACGCAGCGCCAGCTGATGACGAAGAACGTCGACACGACGGTGAAGACGCCGTTCATGCAGCAGCAGAAGATGCTGATGTACGTCTTCCCGATCATGTTCGCCGTCTTCGGCATCAACTTCCCCGTCGGTGTCCTCGTCTACTGGCTGACCACCAACGTGTGGACCATGGGCCAGCAGATGTACGTCATCCACAACAACCCGACGCCGGGTTCCAAGGCTCAGGCCTCCTACCTGGAGCGCCTGCACAAGCGCGTCACGCACCACGGCAAGACGCGTGGCCGCGGTGAGAAGGCCATCGTCAAGGCCATCGTGGCCAAGGGCCGCGACCGCAACGACTTCGAGCGCAAGTTCATCAACGGTCTGAGCAAGGCGGGCCTGGCGGCCCAGGCCGACGGCACGGTGGTGAAGAGCGAGGCCTCGACAGTGGTCGAGACCGAGGACGGCACCCCGGCGACGGGCGCCGCCGCCCCCAAGCGCCAGCAGCCCAAGCGGCAGAGCAAGTCCCAGCGTCAGTCGAGCGCTGCTCATGGCGGCCCGAAGGCGGCGGACGAGTCCGCGCCGAAGACCTCACTCAGCAAGTCCGACGAACCTGAGGACGCCAAGCCCGGCCCCAAGCCGACGGGCGGCAAGTCCGCGTCCGGTGGCACCCGCAGCAAGGCCCAGTCCGGACAGCGCAAGGGCCCGCAGCGGCCCAAGTCCCCGTCCAAGAAGTAAGAAGGAGTCCATCCCGTGACGGAAGGCACCACCTCCGCTGCCCCTGAGGGTGGCGACACCCTGACCCGCCTGGAGCAGGAGGGCGAGATCGCGGCCGACTACCTCGAGGGTCTGCTGGACATCGCCGATCTCGACGGCGACATCGACATGGACGTCGAGGCCGATCGCGCGGCGGTCTCGATCATCAGCGACTCCAGCGGCCGTGACCTGCAGAAGCTGGTCGGCCGCGACGGTGAGGTCCTGGAAGCCCTTCAGGAGCTCACACGGCTGGCCGTGCACCGGGAGACCGGGGACCGCAGCCGGCTGATGCTGGACATCGCGGGCTACCGCGCCAAGAAGCGCGAGGAACTCTCCGAGCTGGGCGCGAAGGCCGCGGCCGAGGTCAGGAGCTCCGGTGAGCCCGTGAAGATGAAGGCGATGACCCCCTTCGAACGCAAGGTGGTACACGACGCGGTCAAGGCCGCGGGCCTGCGCAGTGAGTCCGAGGGCGAGGAGCCGCAGCGCTTCGTCGTCGTGCTCCCCGCCTGAACCAGCACGTCGTTCTCCGGCCCCGTCTGTGTTCGCAGGCGGGGCCGAACTTTGTGAGCCTGATAGTCCCCGATGGTTCCTGATAGTCCTGGTAGTCAGCGCGCAGTGCGCTCAAGCGGTACGGAAGGACGGTTCCCCGTGACGGAGGCAGCGGAGCTTCCCCCTGCGCCCGAGCAGGCCCGGGCGGTATTCGGCGATCGCTTCACGGACGCGGTTCGTTACGCGGAACTGCTGGCGGACGCCGGAGTACAGCGGGGTCTGATCGGCCCCCGTGAAGTGCCTCGCCTGTGGGAACGGCACCTGTTGAACTGTGCGGTGCTCTCGGAGGTCGTTCCCGAGAACGTGACGGTGTGCGATGTCGGCTCCGGTGCCGGACTGCCCGGTATCCCGCTCGCCCTCGTCCGACCGGACCTGAAGATCACGCTCCTTGAGCCCTTGCTGCGCCGGACGAACTTCCTCACCGAGGTCGTCGAACTGCTCGGTCTCGACCACGTCACCGTCGTCCGTGGGCGCGCCGAGGAGGTCCTTGGCAAGCTGCCTCCGGTCCACGTGGTGACGGCGCGGGCCGTGGCGCCACTGGACCGCCTCGCGGCCTGGGGAGTGCCGCTGCTGCGTCCGTACGGCGAGATGCTTCTCCTCAAGGGCGACACCGCGGAGGAAGAGGTCAAGAACGCCGGGGCCGCCCTGAGCAAGCTGGGCGCCGTGGACATCTCCGTGCTTCACGTCGGTGAAGGTGTGGTGGATCCTCTCGCCACGGTGGTGCGCGTCGAGGTCGGTGAGAGCCCGGGCGGCGTGCGCTTCGCGGCCAAGCGGGCGAAGGCGGCCCGGACGGGGCGAACCCGGAGGCGTCGCTGACCGTTTCCCGAGGGGAGCGACCCATTTCGGGACGTGTGTTGTCGGGGCGGGGCTTGTTGACTGGTTTCGTTGACTGATCCGTCCTGACGACGAGACGTACTCCACACAAGCTGCCAAACCTACGCATGCCGGAGTGTCGCGCCGTCACGGTCGCACGCGCTGTGCATCGTGTTTCACGTGAAACGTCGCTCACTGCTGCACGGCATCATCAGTCGCGGACGCGCCGCGGCCGAACCCCGCGACCGAAACCCTCTTGGATCCCTGGGATCCTTCGGAAAAAGACCCTCTCGTGGCGGCCACGCGTCCCCCGAAGAGGGCACGGAGTTGTCCACAGAGGTGGATTTCTCCACAGAACAACGGGCCTCGCTGGTTCACGACCCCGAAGACATGGGAGGCTCTGTTCATTGCGAGCCTGAAGTCGAGGAGAGTGAATCCTTGCGGTCCGACGCCAACATCGCGGGACCGATGACCGATCCGGTCCCCGGTCCCCGTACCGAGTCGATGGGGGAGGATGTTTCACGTGAAACACCGCCCCCGATGGACGACACTCCCATCGGTCGTGCTGCCCAACTGGCGGTGGAGGCTCTCGGCCGCGCCGGCGAGGGCCTGCCACGGCCTGATCAAACCCGCGTGATGGTGGTCGCCAACCAGAAGGGCGGGGTGGGCAAGACAACGACCACGGTCAACCTTGCCGCTTCGCTCGCTCTGCACGGTGGGCGCGTCCTGGTGGTCGACCTCGATCCCCAGGGCAATGCCTCCACCGCGCTGGGCATTGACCATCACGCCGAAGTTCCTTCCATCTACGACGTGCTGATCGACAGCAAGCCACTCTCCGAGGTCGTCCAGCCAGTACCTGATGTCGAAGGTCTCTTCTGCGCACCTGCCACGATCGATCTCGCCGGTGCGGAGATCGAGCTGGTGTCGTTGGTGGCACGAGAGAGCCGGCTGGAACGGGCGATCCAGGCGTACGAGCAGCCGCTGGACTACATCCTCATCGACTGCCCGCCCTCGCTGGGCCTCCTGACGGTCAACGCTCTCGTGGCCGGTGCCGAGGTGCTCATCCCGATCCAGTGCGAGTACTACGCGCTGGAGGGCCTGGGCCAGCTGTTGCGCAACGTCGATCTGGTGCGGGGCCACCTCAACCCCAACCTGCATGTATCGACGATCCTGCTCACCATGTACGACGGCCGGACCCGCCTCGCGTCCCAGGTCGCCGACGAGGTGCGCAGTCACTTCGGCGATGAGGTGCTGCGGACGAGCATTCCGCGCTCGGTCCGTATCTCCGAGGCCCCCAGTTACGGTCAGACGGTGTTGACCTACGACCCGGGGTCGAGCGGTGCCCTCTCCTACCTGGAGGCGGCACGAGAGATCGCGCTGCGCGGAGTCGGAGTGGCGTACGACGCGCAGCATGCCCACCTGGGCGCACACAACGAACAGAGCATGGTGGAGGGGATCCAGTGAGCGAGCGACGGAGGGGGTTGGGCCGTGGTCTCGGCGCACTGATCCCGGCTGCACCGACAGGAGAGAAGGCGGCACCACCCGCGGTGGGCGGCGCGTCCACATCGCCGGGAGCCGTGCCCGTGCTCACCGCTGAGCGCGGCGTGGCGGCGGCCAAGGTGGCCGCACTTCCGTCGGCCCATGTTTCACATGAAACAGAGGAGCCGTCGGCGAGCGTATTCGGGGAGGCTCCGTCGGCACCCGTCGGCGCATACTTCGCCGAGCTGCCGCTCGACTCCATCACCCCGAACCCGCGCCAGCCCCGTGAGGTCTTCGACGAGGACGCTCTCGCTGAACTCGTCACCTCCATCAAGGAGGTCGGCCTTCTCCAGCCGGTCGTCGTACGGCAGCTGGGTCCGGCGCGCTACGAGCTCATCATGGGTGAGCGGCGTTGGCGGGCCTGCCGTGAGGCGGGGCTGGACGCCATCCCGGCGATCGTGCGGGCCACGGATGACGAGAAGCTTCTCCTGGACGCGCTCCTGGAGAACCTGCACCGTGCTCAGCTGAACCCGCTGGAAGAGGCGGCCGCCTACGACCAGCTCCTCAAGGACTTCAACTGCACGCACGACCAGTTGGCCGACCGGATCGGGCGGTCGCGTCCTCAGGTCTCCAACACCCTGCGTCTGCTGAAGCTGTCGCCGTCGGTTCAGCGCCGCGTGGCCGCCGGGGTGCTCTCCGCCGGACATGCGCGAGCCCTGCTCTCCGTGGACGACTCGGAGGAGCAGGACCGCCTGGCTCACCGGATCGTGGCCGAGGGGCTCTCGGTGCGAGCGGTCGAGGAGATCGTCACGCTCATGGGCTCACGGCCGCAGTCGGCCACACGCTCCAAGGGGCCGCGAGCCGGCGCGCGGCTCTCCCCGGCGCTGAGCGACCTCGCGACCCGTCTCTCGGACCGCTTCGAGACTCGGGTGAAGGTCGACCTCGGTCAGAAGAAGGGCAAGATCACCGTCGAGTTCGCCTCGATGGATGACCTTGAGCGGATCCTCGGCTCGCTCGCCCCGGGTGAGGGACCGGTTCTACAGAAGAGCCTCCTGGACGACGACTCCGAGGAGACAGAAGCCTGAGGCCTGGGTCGACCGGTCGATTTCGACCGGCCGACCAGTGGAGCGGGCCCTGTCCGGTGTGTACCGGAACACGGCCCGCTCTTTGCTTTCAGGCGGTATCGATGGAATCGCATCGTGGATACGATGCGTTCGGGTATGGCGCATCCACCTGGCAGCACCTTTATGGGGAGGCGAGGGGCCATGCGAACGGTGAGCCGGACCGGACTGGTGAGCGCGGGCCTGGGGCTCGGCGCGGTCGGCGGGTTCGTCGGCAGCCTGCTCAGGGAACGGAGCGCTCTGACAGCCGCTCGCGACGCTGCGAGCGAGGAAAGTGAGGAACTGCCTTCATGGGGCGCCGGCTCGCACCGCTCACGCTGGACAACCTTCAGGACCTTCCCAAGCGCTGTCGCGCGTGTGTCTTCTGGGAGTTGGACCCAGTCAGCGGTCAGGCCGCGGTAAAGGCAGGAACACCCGAGCTGGAGAAAGAGGCGTGGATCTCCGCCGTCCTGCTCGAATGGGGATCCTGCGGCCGGGTCGTGTACGTGGATGACGTACCGGCGGGCTTCGTGCTCTACGCGCCGCCCGCCTATGTGCCGCGGGCGACAGCCTTTCCCACGAGCCCGGTCTCCCCTGACGCGGTCCAGCTGATGACGGCCTTCATCACGCCGGGCTTTCAGGGGCAGGGACTTGGACGTGTGATGGTGCAGACGGTCGCCAAGGATCTGCTCCGGCGGGGCTTCAAGGCGATCGAGGCCTTTGGGGACGCCCGCTGGAAGGAGCCAGCCTGCGTCCTGCCCGCCGATCATCTCCTGGCCGTGGGATTCAAGACCGTCCGGCCGCACCCGACGTACCCGCGACTGCGCCTGGAGCTGCGTACGACGCTCTCCTGGAAGGAAGACGTGGAGTTGGCACTCGACCGTCTGCTGGGGGCGGTACAGAAGGAGCCGGTACTGCGTCCGCTGTAGGGGCGCTCCCAGTCAGTCGACGCGGAGTCTGCGCCATCGGCCATACATGCGGATGGGCCAACCCGTCCGGGTTGGCCCATCCGTGTTTCACGTGAAACATCGCCGCCTGCAGAGGGCGGTATGTCGAACTACTCGGCGATGAAGTCCTCGAGGTCCCGCACGATAGCGGCCTTCGGCTTGGCACCAACGATGGTCTTGGCGACCTCGCCACCCTGGTAGACGTTCAGGGTCGGGATGGACATGACGCCGTACTTGGCGGCCGTACCCGGGTTCTCGTCGATGTTGAGCTTGACGACCTCGATCTTGTCGCCGTACTCGGCGGCGATTGCCTCAAGGGACGGAGCGATCTGGCGGCACGGCCCGCACCAGGCGGCCCAGAAGTCCACCAGGACGGGCTTGTCGCTCTTGAGAACGTCCTGCTCGAAGGAATCGTCGGTCACGTGCTTGAGGGTGCCGGCCACGGCGGGCTCCTTAACTGGTTGGTGCGGTGGGGCGGGATGGAGGAGGTCAGACAGCGGTCTTCTCGGGCTCCGCGGCGGCCTCGCCGTCCGCGAGGGCGGAGAGGAAGCGCTCGGCATCGAGGGCGGCGGAGCAGCCGGTGCCGGCCGCGGTGATCGCCTGACGGTAGGTGTGGTCGACGACGTCGCCGGCGCCGAAGACACCCGTCAGGTTGGTGCGGGTCGAGGGTGCCTCGACCTTGAGGTAGCCCTCCCCGTCCAGGTCGAGCTGGCCCTTGAAGAGCTCGGTGCGCGGGTCGTGGCCGATCGCGATGAACAGGCCGGTGACGGGCAGCTCGGACGTCTCGCCGGTCTTCAGGTTCCGCAGCTTCAGACCGGAGAGCTTCTGGTCGCCCTGGATCTCGGCGACCTCGCTGTCCCAGACGAACTTGATCTTCGGGTCGGCGAAGGCACGCTCCTGCATCGCCTTGGAGGCACGCAGGGTGTCGCGGCGGTGGACGATTGTCACGGACTTGGCGAACCGGGAAAGGAAGGTCGCTTCCTCCATGGCGGTGTCGCCGCCGCCGATCACGGCGATGTCCTGGTCCTTGAAGAAGAAGCCGTCACAGGTCGCGCACCAGGAGACGCCACGTCCGGATAGCGCGTCCTCCTTGGGCAGACCCAGCTTGCGGTGCTGCGAACCCGTGGTGACGATGATCGCCTTCGCACGGTGCACAGTGCCCGCTGTGTCCGTGACCGTCTTGATCTCACCGCTGAGGTCGACCGCGACAATGTCGTCCGGTACCAGCTCGGCACCGAAGCGCTCGGCCTGCGCACGCATGTTGTCCATGAGCTCGGGGCCCATGACGCCGTCCTGGAAGCCGGGGAAGTTCTCCACCTCAGTGGTGTTCATGAGCGCACCGCCTGCGGTGACGGCGCCCTCGAACACCAGCGGCTTAAGCGACGCGCGCGCGGTGTAGAGCGCCGCCGTGTAGCCGGCGGGCCCGGAGCCGATGATGATCACGTTACGGACGTCGCTCACGGATTGATTCCTCGTCTCTGGAGACTGCTTCGTACGACTGGTGGGAGCTTCTCTCAGAACCCTCACCCCACCCAACGGATCCTAAGGGGCGCGCATTCCCACTGTGTCCGGGCACACGAAGACGCGTCACCGCGCGGGGACGCCAGGGATGGCACAGCGGTGCTCAGGACGGTCCGCGGCGGAGCCGGACCGGCTCAGCTCCGCGCGTAGGTGTGCTCCAGCAGAACCTTGCCGGCGGAGATCGACGGCTTGTCCACACAGGCGGAATCCACGACGTAGGCCGTGACGCGCGTGGTGTCGGAGGCGTCGGGCAGGACCACGAGATACGCCTCCTTGCCCTCGTAGGAACCTTCCTTGAAGGCGAGCGGTTCCGCGTCGCGACCGATTCCCTGTGTGATGCACCCGGGAACCGAGGCCGAGGGCGTGTTGAAGATGTGCGGCTCCTCAGTGGACTGGGTGCCGTACGGGTTGGAGGTGCGAGGGCCGCCGTCCCTCTTCTTGTCGGCCTTACTCAGAAGATCCGCGACCTGGCCCTTGAGCTTGCCCTCGGCGAAGGTATTCGCTGAGTCGCTCTGATTGGGGGAGGCCGACGGGGAATCATTGTCAGAGGCGTTGTTGCCCAGCGACTGGAACAGCAGTCCGCCGAGTCCCAGCGCGGCGGCCGTGAACATGGCGCTCAGGACCGCAGTCCTGCGGCGTGCACGACGCGGGCGGTTAGCGCGGCCCGGGCCGGTGGCCGCGCGGGGGCGTCCCGCGGGGCGTTCCCCCGCAGCCGATGTTTCACGTGAAACATGCCTGCCGTCGTCGTCGCCCTCATCGGGCAGGGGGCGCGCAGCGCCGACGGACGCGAGGGCGCCTGTGGCGTCGTCTTCGAGAACCGTGGCATTCAGCAGGGCCTCAGCGGCGAGAGCGGCGTCGATGCGTCCCGCGACGTCGTCGGGCATGCGGGGAGGGCCCGGGAGCGTGCCGAGCAGGCCTCGGATCTCCTCCAGCGAGTCGTAGACGTCGGCGCAGAGCGTGCAGTCGTCCAGGTGCCGTCGCACGTCCGCCGTGCGGGTGGGAGGGAGCAGACCTTCGGCGAGGTCGGAGATCTCCTCGACGTCCGGGTGCCCGGCTTTGTCAGTCGTGGATGTCACGCTCGCCCACCTCCGCCCTTCACAGCAGCTGAATCGCTTGGTCCATCGTGTTCTCCCGCTGCGGGTGGGACGGATGCCCCCTGCGTGCGGTTCCGTCCCTCACCCGACTTCTTGCTCGCTCTGTCGCTCCCGCTGTCCGTACGCAGGTGTTTGAGCAGCGGGAGAAGTCTGGCTCTGCCACGCGCGCAGCGGCTCTTGACCGTGCCCGTCGGCACATCGAGCAGGCCGGCCGCCTCCGCTACGGGGTAGCCCTGCATGTCCACCAGGACGAGGGCTGCCCGCTGGTCGGGAGGCAGAGTGCCCAGTGCCTCCAGCAGTTCGCGATGCAGATCGTTGCGCTCGGCCGGAGCGGCGGCCGACTCGTGAGGCTCCAGGAGCTGTTCGAGGCGTTCCGTGTCGTCCACGGGGGACGTCTTCCTGGAAGCCGCCTTGCGGGCGCGGTCCAGGCAGGCGTTCACCGTGATCCGGTGCAGCCACGTTGTGACGGCCGACTGGCCCCGGAAGGTGTGGGCGGCCCGGTAGGCGGAGACGAGGGCGTCCTGGACGGCGTCAGCGGCCTCCTCGCGGTCGCCCAGCGTCCGCAGCGCCACCGCCCAGAGCCGATCACGGTGACGCCGCACGATCTCCCCGAAGGCGTCGGGATCGCCCTCGACATGACGGGCGAGGAGGTCCTGATCGCTCACTTCGCTGAATCCGGCGCCGTCCGCCATCGAACCCCCTCCCCCTCCGGTGGATGCTCAGCCGGTGAACTTCACATCGGTGACGGCCTGCTTGTACCCGGCGTCGCTGAACTGGTCACCGGGTGCGTACGGCAGCGCAGTGAACCACACGAGCACGTACTGGGTCTTCACTTTCTTGTCGGTCTTCACCTTCGCGGTGGACCCGCTCGTGGTCAGGGTCCCGAGCTTCTGCATCGAGCTCAGCGACGTCGAGGAGCTCATGGAATCCGTCGCGTACAGCGAGACCGTCGTGTGGTTACCGCTGAACCGGAGTCCTATCGAGGCGGCCGAGATCTCCTGCTTCGAGCCGAGGTCGTAGACGATGCCGACGCCGGGCTTGAATGCCGGGTTCATCTCCGGACCGTCCAGGAAGCTCTTGCTCCGCCAGTACGTCGAGCTGTCGCCGTCGTAGGTATTGGCCACGTCCCCCGCCGCCTGGGCCGCACCCTTCGCGACGTACTCCTCGGCGCCCTCAATGGTGATCGGCTTGACCGGCTTCGCGTTGTCGCCGCTCTTGTCGTTCCCGTCCGTCGTCTTGGTGTTGCCCGTGTCGTCGGACTTCCCGCGGTCCATGAGAGCGTCCGCGAGCTGCCAGCTGCCGAGACCGAGTGCGGCGATCAGAAGGGCGGACACCGCCCACTTGAGTGCCTTGCCGGTACGTGTCTGCAGCGGAGGCAGGGGAGTCGGTACCGGCTGGGTGGCCCCCGGGTGGGACGCGGGGCGGCCGTAGTTGCCCTGCTGGTACGTCGTGCGCTGGTAGTCCGGCGGCGCCGTGAACGCGGGCTCCGGCGGCCGGATGCGAGGCATCTCGCCGACCGCCTTCACCAGTTCCTCCGGCGTGGTGCATGGAGGCTCCTGGCGGGAAGCGGTCGCGCCGTCGTTGACGAGCGCGCGCATCGCGAGCTCCGAAAGGCCCCGGTGCACACCTGCGCGTACCTGGTCGGGGGCGATGAGGCCCACGCCCTTGGGCAGTCCGGAGAGGCCGTAGGCGTCGTCCTCGTACGGCCAGCGCTGGGTGAGCGTGGCGTACAGCAGCGCGCCGATCGCCTCCGTGTCCGTGCGCTGTGGGGTGTCGGAGCTGATGCCGCGCAGCGCCGCGTTCACGGCCAGGCCGCGGATACGCCACTGTCCGGACGAGGTGCGCAGCACGGCGCCGGGGGTCAGCTTCAGATGCGCCAGCCCCTCGCGGTGTGCGGCGGCCATCGCCTGGGACACCTGGCTGACCATCTGGTACGCCTCGTGCACCTCCAGCGGGCCGGCGGCCAGGAGCGCTGTCAGCTCCGTGGCATCCGGCAGCCACTCGTGCACCACATAGACGAGGTCGTTCTCCTCGACCGCGTCCAGCACCTGGACGAACCGCGGATCGCCCAGCAGGGCGGAGGAACGGGCCGCCGCCAGGACGGAGCGCGCTCGTGGATGGTCGGCGGGCAGCAAGTGCACACCGACGGCGCGGCGGAGTTTCTCGTCCACCGCACGCCAACTGCTGAAACCGTCCACACGGGTGACGCACTCTTCCAGGCGGTAGCGTCTGGCGAGTTTGTGACCGCTGTGCAGCTCGGGCGGCGAGGTCCTGCCAGGGCTCTCGTTCCCCCCGCTCCCCTGTTCCTCTTCGCTCTCCGAGCTGTCCGTGTCCCGCTCCCGGTTCTGGGCCACCCCGTCGGCCGTGGACTGGTCCGCCTTCGCGGTCAGCGGCTCGTCGCCGCTGTTGTCTGCCACGTCGACGGCAGCCGTGCTCCGTTCCACCACCGTCGTTCCTGCCTCCCCATCCATTGCGCGCTGTCCGACGCCAAAGCCAATTGTGCCCACAGTCCGCCCCTATGCACGACACGCGGTCGCGCACGATGGTTGTGCGCCTACCCCTGTCTCAGCGCCCAAGGCGCCCGCGGACCATGCCGACCATTCCGTTCAGCTCCTCGATGCGCATCCGCCGCGCCGCGACGTAGAAGACACCGAGCAGTACGACACCACCGCCGAGCAGGGAGGCGAACGAGCCGCCGACGCCCTGTCCCAGTGTGTGGCCGATTCCGTAGCAGGCCGCACCGCTGAGCAGCGCGGCCGGCACCGACGCGATACCGAGCCGTGCGTATGTGCGCAGGACTCGGCCACCGTCCAGGTCGCCGCCCAGACGCTTGCGCAGCCGGCTCCACGCGACCCCGACGCCGATCGCGTAGGCAAGACCGTACGACGCGGCCATGCCCGCGACCGCCCAGCGTGGGGGAAGCAGGAAGAAACAGAGTGCCGAGGCCCCGGCGTTGACGGCGGCCACGATGACCGTGTTGTAGAAGGGGGTCCGGGTGTCCTCGTACGCGTAGAAGGCGCGCAGCACGACGTACTGCACGGAGTACGGGATCAGGCCCAGGCCGAAGGCCATCAGCATGTAGCCCATGTTCGTCGCCTCGCTGGTCCCGGAGGAGCCGAACATCAGCGTGCACACCGGGATGCCGAGCGCGACGAAGCCGAAGGAGATCGGGACGATCGCCACGGCGGTCGTACGCAGGCCCTGGGAGATGTCGTCGCGGACCGCGCCGCTGTCGCCCTCATGGGCCGAACGCGAGAGCCGCGGCAGCAGGGCGGCCATCAGGGAGACCGTGATGATGGCCTGCGGGAGACCCCAGATGAGCTGGGCGTTGGCATAGGCCGCGAAGCCGGTGCCGTCGACCGGTGAGTCCTTGCCCGCCGCTGTGGACAGCTGGGTCACGACGATCGCGCCGGCCTGGTTGGCGAGGACGAAGAGCACCGTCCACTTGGCGAGCATCGCGGCCTTGCCGAGCCCGTGGCCCTTCCAGTCGAAGCGCAGCCGCAGCCGGAATCCGGTCTCCCGGAGGTACGGGATCATCGCGAGGGCCTGGACGACGAGGCCGAGCAGGACGCCGATGCCGAGCAGCCGCTCGCCCTCCGGCGGAATGGTCGCGGCTTCCATGCCGGAGTTCTCCGCGGTGCCGTACACCCAGATGAACAGTCCGAGCGTCACGATGATGACGACGTTGTTGAGGACCGGGGTCCACATCATCGCGCCGAACCTTCCGCGCGCGTTGAGGATCTGGCCCATCACCACGTGGATGCCCATGAAGAAGATCGTGGGCAGGAAGTAGCGGGCGAAGGTGACAGCGACGTCGTTGGCCGCCGCGTCTCTGGCGACCGGCGTCGACAGCACGCGCACCAGGAACGGAGCGGCGAGCACCGCGAGCGCGGTGAGCGCGCCGAGAACCACGACGACGAGGGTCAGCAGCCGGTTGGCGAACGCCTCACCACCGTCCTCGTCGTCCTTCATCGCGCGCACCAGCTGCGGTACGAAGACGGAGTTGAGGCCGCCACCGACGGTCAGGATGTAGATCATCGTCGGCAACTGGTAGGCCACCTGGAAGGTGTCGCCGAGGAGGCCCACGCCCAGCGCCGCGACGATCAGCGCGGAGCGGATGAAGCCCGTGAGGCGGGACACCATGGTGCCCGCCGCCATGACCGCACTGGACTTCAGCAGGCCGGACGCACGGCCACCGGACTTCTTCGCGGCCGCCGGAGCGGGTGCGGGCGGGGGCGTCGAAGGCGGCTCGGCAGCCGGAGCCGGTTCCGGCGTGGGAGAGGGCACGCTGGGCGGACCACCCGCGGGCGGATAGGCGCCACCCTGCTGCTGGTCCCGGAAGAGATGAGCGAAGGCGTCCGGCTCGTGGCGCTGCTCGCCGGCCTGGGTCACCAGGTCGTCGACGCCCACGAACTGGGTCGTACGGGGGTCGTCGCCGTACGGGAGGTACTGGGTGGGGCCCTCCGGCTCGGGGGCAGGGGTCTGGGCCCACACGCGCGGGTCGGGGGCGTACGGGGACTGGGGCGGCTGAGCGTAGAGCGGGGGCTGCGGCTGGTAGGTGCCGGGCGGCGGTGGGGGATGCGCGGCGCGGTCGTAGAGGGCCTCGGTGACAGGGTCCTGGGCGGCGAGATCCTGCGCCCGGTAGGGATCCTGGGCGTAGGCGTCCTGGAGGTACACGTCGGGTGCGGGTTGCTGAGGCACCTCGCCGGGCTCCGGCGGGCCCTGCGGAGGGTCGTCGTGGTGGCCGGAGCCGCCCGCGCCCTGACCGCGGTCACCGTCGTACGGCGCGTTCATGGTTACCCCACCTCATCGTCCCCGGGCCCACCGGCCGCGACATCGCTCAACGGTCCACTCTCTCACCAGTGCCGGACGGGTCCGTGATTTCCGATGCGGTGTCCGGTGAACGGTCACTCGGGTGCTCCGGCTCGTGTGCCCCCGACTCGGCTGCGGATGCTTCGGGAGTGTCCTCGTCCTCGCCGTCCGCTTGGGCGTTCTCCGACTCGTGCGTGGCCTGGCGGGCGGCCGCGCGCTTGCGCTGGGTGTACATCCGGAATCCGGCGAGCACGAGCAGCAGGACACCACCGGCGATGACCAGCATCACCGTCGCGGTGATCTCGGTGACCTTCACGTCGAAGGCGACTTCGGGACCGTACGGCCGGCCGTCCTCCGTGAACAGCTGGGCGACGACTCTCGCCCGGCCGTTGGCGTGGGCGTTGGTGGTGAACTTCACCGACTGGCTGTGGCCGCCCGAGACCGCGACCGGCTGTTCGTCGTAGGCGCCGTCGCCGATGCTGAGGCGGCTCGGCTGGGTCGAGGTCAGGCGCAGCGTCAGGCGGTCGACACCCTGGACGAGGTTGTTCTGCACCGTGACGGGGATCGTGGCGCTGCGGCCCGACAGCTTCGCCTCGGACTTGTCGATCAGTCCGACGCTCTCGGTGAGCCGGGTGAGGTACGCCTCCACACCGTCGCGGTAGAGCGTCGCATCGGTGCTACGGCCGCGCCAGGAGGTGGACATCGACCGGTCCATGGCCCGTCCGAAAGGGGTGACCACGCGGGACTTGTCCGCGAGGATCACCTGGAAGCTGTCGAGGTCGTCCTGCGTGCGCTCGATCTGATCGAAGGCAGTCTGCGGCAGCTCCTGCTTCCGCAGCGACGAGGGGTACGAGGCAGCCGACGGGACCCGCGTGGTGGCGCCCGCGTCCGGCTTGGCCTTGGTGGCCGCGGACAGGTCCGCCGACTGCGACCAGTTTCCGTCCTGGAGCGCCGTCAGCGCCTGCGCCATCGCCTGGGCCTGGCTGGCGGTGGGCATGCGCTGCGGTGCGACCACGACGCTGCGCTGCTTGGCCGGGACCTGCAGCGAGAACATCAGGCTCTGGGCGAGGAACCTCTGCACGGCGAGCGTGGAGTTGCCCGCCACCGTCATGTCGCCCTGGAACGCCGTCGACAGACGGGCGTCCGACACCACCGCGGTGATGCCGCCGCCGATCGGACGCGCCGCGGAAGGCGTGTACGGCAGACTTCCGGTCTCCTTGAGGCTGTCGCTGCGGGAGATCACCGTATCGGCGCCGGCCGAGGTGGCGACCTTGACGATCGAGGGGTCGATCGCGCCGTTCGCGGGCCAGGCGTAGTCCGTACTGGGCGTCACGTGGAGGATCGACTCCACCGTCGTCGCGGCCACCGTGGTGGCGTCCTTGAGACGGCTGAGCGACCCGGTGGCGGTCTTTCCGTTGCGGGCCAGTGACGCCAGATCCGGGTCGGCGAAGGGAAGGGCGACGACTTCCTCGTTCTCGACCGTGTTCTCCAGCTCGGAGAGCCACTGCTTGGCCACCGCCTGGTGCGTGCCCGCCGTGGTCGTCGTGCTGGAGCCGTTCACCTGGACGCGGTAGCTGCGGGTCATCGCGTCGACGGACGCCAGCAGATCCGGGTCGACGACCCACGTGACCTCGAGGTTCTTGCCGAGCGCGAGGAGCTGCTGCAGGCGCCCGCCGGGGGCGATTTCCGCGGCCAGGTCGTCGTCCTTGAAGACGGGGGTCTGCTGCTCGTTCGAACCCGTCTCGGCCGTCATGTGGGAGGTGGAGATGAGCGGCCAGAGGTATGTGGTCCGGGTCTTCGTGTCCGCGGCGTCGGGCTGCCACGGGAGGAAGGTCCGCTCGATGCCGAGGATCTGGTCGTACGCCGCGGCGGCGGTCCGGCCGGTGAGCGTGACACCGAGCTGGTAGACGCCGTCGGAGGAGAGGGGCAGCTTGTCGACGGGGACGGAGATGCTGAAGGTCTGCGGGACACCCGGCGCCAGCTTGGCGAACTTCGCGACGTACTTGCCGCCGACGTCCGTGCCTGCGTACGGGTTGCTCTGTGCGGCGTCGTCGATCGCCGAGCGGCCGTCCATGGTCGGGCCCACCCGGAGACCGACGTGCGCGGCGGTGATCGTCTGCTTGCCCTTGTTGACGATCCTGCCAGAGACGGTGAGCTTGTCCCCGTCGGAGGGCACGCGAGGGCTGAGCGTGTCCAGGGAGACATCGACCGTACGGGAGCCGGAGACCTCCGCTGCGGCGCTTCGCTCGGCCGCGTGCGCGGACGGCGCCACGGGCAGCTGGCAGAAGCCGGCCAGCAGGGGAGCCGCGGCCAGCAGCGCTCCGGTGCGCCGCAGCCAGCGGCGGGCAGGTGAGGGAGTCATCCCCTGGAAGTCTGCCGCCTCGGCCACGCGCTCGCCCGTCCCTCGTCGTCGTCAGTGGTCGTCGGAATGTGCGTCCACGCATGGTAACGATGCGCGCTGAGGGTAAGTGCCGCGGTCCGGTCCACAAGATCGGGAACGAGACCATGCTGTCCCACTATGTCCGCCTATCAGTGGTGAGGTCTCCGCAGGGATGGGAGAAGGCTTCGATGCACATTTAATGGAGGCGTCCGCGGGGGTCCGGGCCACGTACCCTTTTCTGTTGTGCCGAACGCCAACGAAGACAATCCCAGTGCCCTGAACCAGGTGCAGAGCCGCGCGGTGAGCGAACTGCTGCGGGTGTCCCCCGTCGCCGATGAGCTCGCCCGCCGTTTCCAGGAGGCCGGGTTCTCCCTTGCCCTGGTCGGCGGCTCGGTCCGGGATGCCCTCCTCGGCCGGCTCGGCAACGACCTGGACTTCACGACCGACGCCCGGCCCGAGGACGTACTGAAGATCATGCGGCCCTGGGCGGACGCCGTGTGGGAGGTCGGGATCGCCTTCGGCACGGTCGGCGGGCAGAAGGACGCCCGCGTCGGGGACGTCAGCCAGAGCTTCCAGATCGAGGTGACGACCTACCGTTCGGAGGCGTACGACCGAACCTCGCGCAAGCCCGAGGTCTCGTACGGTGATTCGATCGAGCAGGACCTGGTGCGCCGTGACTTCACGGTGAACGCGATGGCCGTGGCGCTCCCCGAGAAGGAGTTCATCGATCCGCACGGCGGGCTCGACGATCTTGCCGCGCGTGTTCTGCGGACTCCGAGCACACCCGAGGCCTCCTTCTCCGACGACCCGCTGCGGATGATGAGGGCCGCGCGGTTCGCCGCGCAGCTCGACTTCGAGGTGGCACCGGACGTCGTCGCGGCGATGAAGGCCATGGCCGAACGCATCGAGATCGTCTCCTCCGAGCGCGTGCGCGACGAGCTGAACAAGCTGGTCCTGTCCGCGCACCCGCGGAAGGGGCTGACACTGCTCGTCGACACCGGGCTCGCCGACCGGGTGCTGCCCGAGCTGCCGGCGCTGCGTCTGGAGCGGGACGAGCACCACCGGCACAAGGACGTCTACGACCACACGCTGATCGTCCTGGAGCAGGCGATGGCACTGGAGGAGGACGGTCCCGACCTCACCCTGCGCCTGGCCGCCCTGCTGCATGACATCGGCAAGCCGCGCACGCGTCGCTTCGAGACGGACGGGCGGGTCTCCTTCCACCATCACGAGGTGGTGGGCGCCAAGATGACCAAGAAGCGGATGACCGAGCTCAAGTACTCCAATGAGCTGGTGAAGGACGTCTCGCGTCTGGTCGAGCTGCACCTGCGCTTCCACGGCTACGGCACCGGGGAGTGGACGGACTCCGCGGTCCGCCGGTACGTGCGGGATGCGGGCCCGCTCCTCGACCGCCTCCACAAGCTGACCCGCTCGGACTGCACGACGCGCAACAAGCGGAAAGCTACCGCGCTGTCCCGTGCGTACGACGGCCTGGAGGAGCGCATCGCTCAGCTTCAGGAGCAGGAGGAGCTGGACTCGATCCGGCCCGATCTCGACGGCAACCAGATCATGGAGATCCTGGGAGTCGCGCCCGGCCCGGTCATCGGGCAGGCCTACAAGTTCCTGCTGGAACTGCGTCTGGAGAACGGGCCGATGGAGTACGACGCAGCGGTGTCGGCGCTCAAGGAGTGGTGGGCCGCACAGAGCTGAGGACGTGTGGTGAGGTCATGTTTCACGTGAAACATGACCCGCTCTCCTGGACCCGGACATGCCGAGGGGCGTTGTTTCACGTGAAACAACGCCCCTCGCGTCCGTACCGCTCCTACTTGTTGTCCGCCAGGCAGAGCACGAAGGAGTCGGACCCTTCCTGCCAGGAGAGAGCGGCAGTGGTGCCCTGGACGGACTGGCAGGCGAGCTGCGCCAGGCTGGAGCCGTCCTTCTTCGCCAGAACCTTGTGGGTGGCCTTCGAGTCACTGCAGTCGAGCTTCTCGACCGTGGCGTTGGAGTCGGAGCCCGTGTTGCGCAGGCAGTCGCCCGCCTGAAGCTTCGTGGCGTCGTCGCCACCGAAGAAATAGGTGCCGGCGGCTATGGACAGCGCGGCCACCGGGATGATGAAGCGCAGGTATTTCTTGAAGCCGCTACGCGCCGGAGCGGCCGGCGGCGGAACCGGTGCTCCCTGGTTGAAGTACGGGGACGGGGACTGCTGGGGGTCTCCGGGCTGCGGCTGGCCGTACGGGTTCCCACTCGGGGGCTGCCCGTAGGGGTTCTGGCCCTGAGGCGGCTGCCCCTGTGCGAACGGGTTCTGGCCTTGGGGTGGCGGAGTGGTCACTTTGAGGGTCCCCCTTGGACGTAGGAGCGCGTGGCGCGAAATAAGACGCACGTAAGCTACCGGCCGCCACTGACAACTCTGTAGCCCACAGGGGCTCTGTGGCATTGATGTGACACTTACTGCCGTTCAAAGCGGGCCATAGCTGCAGCAACCGCCCCGTAGATAACGGCCACCGTGACCACCAGCGGGACTGAGCGGCCGTCAGGAGGCAGCATCAGAGCGGCCACCCCGGCGGCGCCGACGAAAGCCACGTTGAAGAGAACGTCGTAGACGGCGAAGATCCGGCCACGGAAGCCGTCGTCGACGGACGACTGGACCACGGTGTCCGTGGCGATCTTCGCGCCCTGGGTGGTCAGACCGAGGACGAAGGCCGCGACCAGTATGGGGACTTCGGCGAACGGCAGCCCGAGCGCCGGCTCCAGGACCGCGGCGGATCCGGCACAGGCGATGATCCAGCCGCTGGGCCCGAGTCGGCCGACCGCCGCCGGGGTCAGGACCGCCGCGGCGAAGAAGCCCGCTCCGGAGATCCCCACGGCCAGGCCCAGGAGGGCGAGCCCGTCGTCGTCCGAGCCCGACGACCAGGCGTACCGGCACAGCATCAGCACCATGACCGTCAGGGCGCCGTAGCAGAACCGCATCAGCGTCATCGCGGCCAGGGCCCGGGCGGCCTCCCGTCGTGCGGGCTCGGCCAGATGACGTACGCCTGACGTCAGGCCGCGTGCCGTGCCGACCAGTGCCGCCTTCAACCGCGGATGTACCAACTCCCGGTCGGGACCGAGAAGTTCCGGTGCCAGGCGCAGCGAGGCGAGCGCGGAACACACGTAGAGGGCCGCTCCGACGAGAACGACCGCCGCATCGGAGTCCGAGGCGACCAGGCGGACGACGAAGGCGAGGCCGCCGCCGACGGTCGCGGCGAGCGTTCCGGCCGTGGGCGACAGCGAGTTGGCCATCACCAAGCGCTCGGAGTCGACGACACGGGGCAGTGCGGCGGACAGGCCCGCCAGGACGAACCGGTTGACGGCGGTCACGCACAGAGCGGACACGTAGAAGAGCCAGTCCGGCACGCCGCTCAGCATGAGGACGGCTGTCAGGGCGGCCAGCGCCGCCCGCAGCAGGTTCCCGTACAGGAAGACCTGGCGGCGCCGCCAGCGGTCCAGCAGGACGCCGGCGAAGGGGCCGACGAGGGAGTACGGGAGCAGCAGGACCGCCATCGCGGAGGCGATCGCCGGCGCCGAGGTCTGCTTCTCCGGTGAGAAGACGACGTACGTGGCGAGCGCGACCTGATAGACGCCGTCGGCACCCTGTGACAACAGCCGGACGGCGAGCAGACGCCGGAAGTTCCCGAAGCGCAGGAGGACGCGCAGGTCACGCACGACAGCCATGGGGCACAGCCTCACATACGAGGAGGGTCCCCGGGCTTGCGACCCGGGGACCCTCAACAGAGCGGCACATCAAGCGTCTTAGCGCTCGACTTCGCCCTTGATGAACTTCTCGACGTTGTCGTAGGCCTCGTCGTCGAAGTACTGGACCGGCGGCGACTTCATGAAGTAGCTCGACGCGGAGAGGATCGGGCCGCCGATGCCACGGTCCTTGGCGATCTTCGCGGCGCGCAGGGCGTCGATGATGACACCGGCCGAGTTCGGCGAGTCCCAGACCTCGAGCTTGTACTCCAGGTTCAGCGGGACGTCACCGAAGGCACGGCCTTCGAGGCGGACGTACGCCCACTTGCGGTCGTCGAGCCAGGCCACGTAGTCCGAGGGACCGATGTGGACGTTCTTCGCGCCCATGTCGCGGTCCGGGATCTGCGAGGTGACGGCCTGCGTCTTCGAGATCTTCTTGGACTCGAGGCGGTCGCGCTCCAGCATGTTCTTGAAGTCCATGTTGCCGCCGACGTTGAGCTGCATCGTGCGCTCGAGACGGACACCGCGGTCCTCGAACAGCTTCGCCATCACACGGTGCGTGATGGTGGCGCCGACCTGCGACTTGATGTCGTCACCGACGATCGGGACGCCCGCCTCGGTGAACTTGTCCGCCCACTCCTTGGTGCCGGCGATGAAGACCGGCAGAGCGTTGACGAAGGCGACCTTGGCGTCGATGGCGGCCTGGGCGTAGAACTTCGCCGCGTCCTCGGAACCGACGGGCAGATAGCAGACGAGGACGTCGACCTGCTTGTCCTTGAGGATCTGGACGACGTCGACCGGGGCCTCGGCGGACTCCTCGATGGTCTCGCGGTAGTACTTGCCGAGACCGTCGTAGGTGTGACCGCGCTGGACCGTGACGCCCTTGCTCGGGACGTCGCAGATCTTGATGGTGTTGTTCTCGCTGGCACCGATGGCGTCCGAGAGGTCGAGGCCGACCTTCTTCGCGTCGACGTCGAAGGCGGCGACGAACTCGACGTCACCCACGTGGTAGTCGCCGAACTGGACGTGCATCAGGCCGGGCACCTTGGACGCCGGGTCGGCATCCTTGTAGTACTCGACGCCCTGCACCAGCGAGGCGGCGCAGTTGCCCACGCCGACGATGGCTACGCGAACCGAACCCATTCCGGTTGCTCCCTGTGTGTACTCGGTGAAGCCCCGAGGGGACTTCACGTGGCAGTGTCATCGGACGGATCCGGCCCGGGAATGTCCCCGGGCCGGGGCAGGCCGCCCGACTCCCCAGATGTGCTGTCGTGCTGAGCGGAGCCGTCGGATCCGGGACGCCGCTGGTCCCGTCCGGCCCGCTCGCTCTCGATGAGCTCGTTCAGCCAGCGCACTTCGCGCTCCACGGACTCCATTCCGTGGCGCTGGAGCTCAAGGGTGTAGTCGTCGAGGCGCTCCCGAGTGCGTGCCAGAGAGGCACGCATCTTCTCCAGGCGCTCCTCGAGACGGCTGCGGCGGCCCTCGAGGACCCGCATCCGTACGTCCCGTGACGTCTGGCCGAAGAAGGCGAAGCGAGCGGCGAAGTGCTCGTCCTCGTACGCGTCGGGACCCGTCTGTGAGAGCAGGTCCTCGAAATGCTCCTTACCTTCGGCCGTCAACCGATAGACGATCTTGGCGCGACGCCCTGAGAGTGGCGCCGCGAGCGCGTCCTCGGTGGTGTTCCCCGGCTCCTCGATCAACCAGCCGCTGGCGACCAGCGTCTTGAGGCAGGGGTAAAGCGTTCCGTAACTGAACGCACGGAACACACCCAGTGACGTATTGAGGCGTTTGCGCAGCTCATAGCCGTGCATCGGGGACTCGCGGAGCAGGCCGAGGACGGCGAACTCAAGGATCCCGGAACGCCGGCTCATCGTCGCCTCCTCTCTGCCGCGGTCTTGCCGTGACGGTCTTTATGCCGAGCTGATGTATCGACTCGATACATCTGAACGATAGATCGGTCCGTCGCAGGCGACAAGAGGGGGCATCGTGAACGGGGTCACATCACTGATTCGTAGGAAGCAAGTTGCCTGATTTGGGATGAACTTCGGTGCTAGGGAGGTTTTGACGGTGCGTAGTCTGTGCGCCATGCAAACCACCGGGAACCGAGTGACGCATGGGGACGTCCTCGTCCTCGGTGCGGTACGGATGAATGTAAGAACGACCGCATCCGTACTTCGGGGGGACCGGAAACCAGCCGCCGTTTCCAGGCGCGCTCAGGTGCGCCTGCCCGAGGAGTAATCGTTCGATGAGCGAGCACCGTCGCAAACCGCCGCAGCCGCAGGGCGGCGGACGTGCCGCGGCCCGACGCGGCCAGACCGGGTCGTCCTCCGGCCGCCGTGCGGCGCCGCGGAGCGCCACAGGGTCTCCTTCCGACTCCTATGACTCGGGAGGTGAGGATCGCCCGTTCGGCAGCCGTGCCGAGGCTCGACGGGCGGCACAGAGAGGCAGCACCAGCGGTGGCAGGCGCAGAGCCGCCGACGGTGCAGGGCACGGCGGCCACGGTGGTGGCGGCCGGCGTGGTGGTCCCGGTGGGCCGAACGGCCCTGGGCGGGGCAGAGGGCGTGGGCCCGACCCCTACAAGAAGCGGATCATCGACTATCCGCGCGCGGGCAAGTACGGATGGGCACGTTGGGTGCCCTCGTGGAAGCTCGTGACGGGTACGTTCATCGGCTTCTGCGGCAGCCTCATGGCCGTGGCAGGCATCGCGTACGCCATGGTGGGCGTGCCGGACGTCGCTGCCGCCGCGAAGGCGCAGAACAACGTCTACTACTGGGCCAACAACAAGCCGATGGTGTCCACGGGCGGTGAGACCAACCGTCAGAACATCAAGTACGAGCAGATCCCCAAGGCGATGCGGTACGCCGTCATGTCGGCGGAGAACAAGAAGTTCGAGACCGACAAGGGCATCGACCCCGTGGGTATCGGCCGCGCGCTCTTCAACATGGCCAAGGGCGGCGAGACGCAGGGCGGCTCGACGATCACCCAGCAGTACGTGAAGAACGCGATGCTGAACGACCAGTCGCAGACGGTGTCCCGGAAGTTCAAGGAACTCCTCGTCTCCATCAAGGTGGGCCGCACCGAGCCCAAGGAGGAGGTCATGGCGGGGTACCTGAACACCGCCTACTACGGCCGTAGCTCCTATGGCCTCCAGGCGGCGGCGCGTTCGTACTTCGGCAAGGACGCGACTGACCTCAAGGCGAACGAGTGCGCCTTCCTTGCGGCTGTGCTGAAGGGAGCCACGTACTACGACCCCGCGGGACAGACGGCGATCGATCCGGGTGCCACGCGCGAGGCCAACACCAAGAGGGCCACGGATCGCACGAACTGGATCCTCAACGAGATGGTCAAGGACGGGCACCTGTCGGCCTCGGAGCGAGCCGAGTACAAGGATCTGCCCAAGCTCCAGAACCCGCGGTCCAGCTCCGAGCTGGGCGGTCAGATCGGCTATCTCGTCGATCTCGCCAAGGGCTATGTCATCAACAACACCGACATCACCGAGGAGCAGCTCCGGCAGGGCGGCTACGAGATCCACACGACCTTCGACAAGACGAAGGTCGACGAGCTCGAGAAGGCCGTCAAGAAGGTCCGCAAAGAGAACCTCGACGTGAAGCGTCGGCCGAAGACCGACACGCACGTCCAGTTCGGCGGGGCCTCCGTGGATCCCAAGGACGGTGCCATCGTCGCCATCTACGGCGGTGAGTCCGCGACCAAGCACTTCACCAACAACGCGGACGAGACCGGTGCCGCGGTCGGCTCGACGTTCAAGCCGTTCGTTCTGGCCGCCGCCATGCAGGACGGCAAGCGCGACCCCGACCTCGGGGAGTCCCAGGCCCAGGACGAACGCACCAAGGTCTCGCCGGACAGCTTCTACAGCGGCAAGAACAAACTCAAGATCAAGACTTACGACGGCAGTATCTGGAAGAACGACAAGGGCAAGGAGTGGCTCCAGACCAACGACGACGACGCGTCGTACGGCACTCCGCCGAACTATCAGATCGACCTGCGTGAAGCCATGAAGGTCTCGGCGAACTCCGCCTTCGTACAGCTCGGTATGGACGTCGGTCTGGACAAGGTGAAGAAGGCGGCAGAAAACGCCGGACTCAGGCCGAACAGCCTGACGGGTACCACCTTCCCGTCCTTCTCCATCGGCATCTCCGACCCCAGCGCGATCCGCATGGCCGGCTCGTACGCGACGTTCGCGACCAGCGGGAAGCAGAACGACCCGTTCTCGGTCAGGGAGGTCGAGTACGAGGGGGGTAGCGTCTGGAAGCACAAGTCCGAGACCAAGGAAGCCTTCACCGAGCAGGTCGCCGACAATGTCACCGACGTCCTGAAGACCGTCGTCGAGGACGGAACCGGTACCTCGGCCCAGCTCGACGGCCGCGAGGTGGCCGGTAAGACCGGTACGACGGACGGCAACAAGTCAGCCTGGTTCGTCGGGTACACGCCGCAGCTGTCGACCGCGGTCAGCATGTACCGCATGGACGACGACGAGACCAAGAAGAGTCGTCCGTTCCTGGAGATGTACGGCACGGGTGGCCAGAAGACCATCCACGGTGCCTCGTTCCCGGCCGAGGTCTGGCACGACTACATGGAGCAGGCGCTCAAGGACACGGAGCCCGAGAAGTTCCCGGAGGCCGAGCCCATCGGTGTGGTGGTCAACGACCTTCCGACCCCGAGCGTGACCCCGACGCCCACCGAGTCCGAAGAGGAGCAGCCCGAGCCCAGTACGGAGCCCAGCGAGACGGAGACCACTCCCTCGCCCTCCGCGAGCGAGACCTGTGGCCCCTTTGGCACCTTCGAGTGCGAGGACACCGGCGGGACCGAAACGGGCGGAACCGAGACCGGCGGCACAGACGGCGGGGTGACGTCCTCACCCACGGAATCCGAAGATCCAGGCAATACCAGAGGTAATGGCAATGGCGGCATCTTCGGATGATCAACCGGATAGCTGTCTCCACGGGGTGTTTCACGTGAAACATCCGCAGTGAGGTGTTTCACGTGAAACGAGGGCCGTCGCACCGACTCGGTGCGACGGCCCTCGGCGTATGTGCGCCCAGCATGGGCGATTGCTTGGGGGTGAAAGTCCCCTGGGGGAAGAGGTGGTGCTAACCCCGAGCCGGAGGCAAGGGCGTCATTGTGAG